>DATAKM010000196.1:0-246867 GCA_036261665.1 Chloroflexia bacterium | reverse complement strand
AGAAGTCGTGGCAAGAGCGTGGCGGACCCACCCAGTTCCATCCCGAACCTGGCAGTGAAACGTCACAGCGCTGACAATAGTGAGCCTTTTGGGCTTGTGAAGATAGGCCGCTGCGGCTTTTTTCTTTTTATACTGCTTTTTTTATTCTCTCCTCCTTTTCCCTCTATACTTTCTCCCTCTCATTAAGTTGAAGTAAACTTATTAAATCCCTTAAAAAAGAAAATTTGAGGCTGGATTAGCTATTACAGCAGAGCAGCTAGCTTGCCGGGAAAGCTTGAAAAATAGTATAATTAGCGTACTTCAGGTCGAGTGTATTTGCTCCGTCTCTGATAATAAAATTTCCTATCTCTAAAGGTAAATTGCCAGCGGAGCAGCTAGAAGAAGGCAATGTCAGAAGCAGCATTAGAACAAATAGCCAAAGAAATAGCGGTTTGCACGAAATGTTCCCTGTGCAAAACGCGCACACATACGGTACCGGGCGAAGGAAGTGCTTCGGCCCGTTTGTTATTCATCGGTGAAGCGCCTGGTTTCCACGAAGACCAGCAGGGCAGACCCTTTGTAGGACAATCCGGCCAGTTACTTAATAAACTGCTCAACGCAATTAAAATTCCGCGTCAGGATGTCTTTATTGCTAATGTGGTGAAGTGCCGCCCTCCCAACAACATGGACCCTACACCGGAACAAATCGCCGCGTGCAAACCTTTCCTTGACCGGCAAATTGCTGCCATTAACCCTCGCCTGATCGTCACACTTGGTCGCTTTTCGATGGCTCGTTACTGGCCCGGACAACGCATCAGCCAGATTCACGGGCAGATCAAGAAAGAGAACGGCCGCCTGCATATGCCGATGTTCCACCCGGCAGCGGCCCTGCGTGATCCTGGTCGCACCCTGGCAATGTTTAAAGAAGATGGCTTAACTATCCCTTCTTTGCTTGAAAAGGCGGAAGAGATAGCGCGTGAAGAAATATGGGGTTGGACGGCTGAAACAAACGAAGACAGCAGCACCCAACCAACCTTAGCCGCTACCGCTCCGGCACCTGCGCCCACCGTTCCTGAAAAGAACGGCCATCAGGTAACTAAAGCGGAAACAGAAACGATTACCCAGGAGACAGTTGCCCCTCTGGAAACTGCAACGGCTGAGGTGATCAACACCAATTCGGAAGCTGAAAAGGCTAAAGCCGAAACAGCCGGCCCGGAAGTAACTAAAGTTGAAGCAACCGGCAGTAAAAGTCAAAAGACCGGGCGTATACGCAAAAGCAAAGCGGAGAAAAGCGAGCAAGAGCCTGTAGTGGAAACCGGGAGTGTTGAGGTAGAACCAACTCCCCCTCCGGCGCGTCCTCGCAAAAAACGTGCGCCTGTCGAAGCCGAGCAGTTAAGAATGTTTTAGTAACGCAAATAGATGAAAACATATCATGTTTCGACGGCAGGACGTGTACGCGCCGCGGCAGTCCTGGTTACGCTGGCTTTAATCTTCCTGTATAGCGCTCGTAAAGCTCTGGGCCTGTGGACCGCTGTCGCTAAACCTTCAGACCCTTACCTGTTCAACCTGAACTTGAACACTACTATTCCGGCTATCTTACTGACACTGGTAGCCCTGGGATGCGCAGGAGTAGCCTGGTATGTTGTCATGGAGTTGTTAAGCAAAGTACGCGTTGATGAAAGCGGCATCTTATTACACGCGCCGGGCTACCGTCTTTTTTATCGCTGGAATGAAGTTACAGGGGTAGATGTGCTGAACGGGCCGGAAGAAGATGCCGCAGCTTGCCTTAGCGTAGAAGTAAATACCGGCCAGGCTACTAACGAGGCAGGAGAAAATGCTCCGGTTACTACCAAACCATCTGCGGAGAAAGACGAAATCGCGGCTTACTTGAGTGAAGCAGACCTGCGCGAAGACAGAAAAGTAAGGCAACAGCAGCAGCAAGTGCGCCGCCAACAATTAGCGCAGGTTAGAGCGCGCGCAACTCGTCCCGATGGGCGCGCCTTGCCGGTCTGGATGCGCCTGTTATACCCACAGGCCCGACACCCTGACCGTATTCTACTCTACCCTTCACTGGATGAACGCGTTGAGCTAATTACCGAAATTGAGAAACATCTGGCCAGGGTTTAACAGCGCTTCAGGTTCTACCAGGAGACAATTCCCGAAAAAGCGGGTCCGGTCTTCAATAAACCGCAGTGTCTGATTTTGGAATTTTAAGGCTTTGAGAATGAAGCCTTATTATTGTGGCAAATTCACAAATATCTGGGGAACTGCTGCGCCGGCATCAGGCAAACTGTGTCCGGTTCCAGAGCTATATGATCTAAAATGCAATAGTTGTAGAGAATTTTATTTCTGGAGCTTATAGATTACTCCAGAGTATATTTTCCTGCATAAATCTGGCCGGAAATAGTGTTTACAGCAGCAGCCTCCCTGCGTTCTTATAGACGGAGGATTTTTTGGAAATTGTAGAAAATGAACAGCGGGTCAGAGTAATTCCCCTCGGCGGGTTAGGCGAGGTTGGAAAAAACATGACCGTATTTGAGTACGGCGAAGATATTATCCTAGTTGATGTCGGGTTAGGCTTCCCCACCGAAGAAATGCACGGCGTTGACCTGGTTATTCCCGATATTACCTATCTCCTGGATAAAACGGACCGCATCCGCGCTATTTTCCTCACCCATGGGCACGAAGATCATATTGGTTCTCTACCTTATTTATTACCGCAACTGGGCGTTGGCATCCCGATCTATTGCACTCGCCTGACTGCTGGCCTCGTGCAGGTGAAGTTGCGCGAACGCAAGCTTGTAGAAGGCGCTCGCCTGATTGTTATCGGGCCAGACGATGTAGTAGAAGTTGGCGCTTTCAAAGTCGAATTTTTCCGGGTATCCCACTCCATCCCGGACGGTGTCGGGCTGGCTATTACTACTCCGGCGGGCCTGATCGTCCATACCGGCGACTTTAAATTCGATCAGACGCCGGTAGACGGCAAGGTTACAGAGTTTGGAAAGCTGGCCGAAATCGGGCGGCGTGGCGTCACGCTACTAATGAGCGACTGCGTACACGTTGAGTCCCCCGGTATGACTCCCAGCGAAGCTGTAGTTACCAATGCTTTTGACCAAATTTTCCGCGAGGCGGATGGACGAATTATCGTAGCCACTTTTGCCTCGCTCATTTCACGTATTCAGCAGGTATTAGATACGGCTTATAAATACGGAAGAAAAGTAGTGCCTTTAGGCCGCAGCCTGGAAAATAACCTGGCAATGGCCCGCGACCTGGGCTACCTCGATGTGCCGGAAAACACCCTGATTAAAGCCGGAGAGGCCAGCAAGTACGATGCCTTACAACTGGCCTACGTTGTAACCGGAGCCCAAGGCGAACCGATGGCGGTTCTAAGTCGAATTGCCAACCAGGAACACAAGTCGCTCAGTATTCAACGAGACGACACCGTGATTATTTCGGCTACACCAATCCCCGGTAATGAAACCGCCGTAGGGCGCATCATTAACAGCCTGGTGCGGCAAGGCGCTAACGTGATTTACAGCGCCATCCAGCGAGTACACGTCTCCGGCCACGCCAGCCAGGAAGAATTGAAACTGATGCTGAATTTTGTGAGGCCGAAATATGCCATGCCTATCCACGGCGAACCGCGCCATCTTTACCTTTATAGCAAACTGGCCGAAGAGCTTAACATGGACCCGGAAAATATTCTGATTATGGAAAATGGCCGGGTAGCTGAATTTAACTCAACCTTCGGCGGCATTACAGGCAGCGTGGCGGCAGGACCGATCTATGTAGACGGCTCAACCGTAGGCGATATTGGCGACGTGGTCATCAAGGATCGTGGTATCCTGGCCCGTGATGGTATTCTAATGGTGGTGCTGGTAGCCGACGAAGAAAGCGGCATTCTGGCCGGTCCAGTTGATGTGGTAAGCCGGGGCTTTGTTTATATGCGCGAAGCAGGCGAGCTGATGGACTTCGTTAAAAAACGTGTGGAAGAACAGTTCGGCAACGAAGACCTGCTGAACGATAAAGCCTACACTATCCGCCGGGTCAAAGATTTTGTAGGGGATTTATGCTACGCTCAAGTAAAACGCCGCCCGGTAGTCATGCCGGTGGTAATGAAAATCTGAGAGGATAGAAACTATGCTGGATGCCGAACAGATTTTAAGCAGGCGCGATTGGGCCCTGGGTGGAGTGAATTTGAGCGGGTTGGGTGAGATTGGCCGAGGGAAAGTGCGCGATTTCTATGAGCTACCCGGTAATCGCCGCTTACTGGTCACTACCGACCGCCAGTCCGCCTTTGACCGGGTGCTGGGTCTTATTCCCTTCAAAGGGCAGGTGCTAAACCAGCTTTCACAGTTCTGGTTTGAGCAGACCGCCGATATTGTCAATAACCATATGCTGTCAGTACCCGACCCTAATGTAATGATCGGGCGCAAAGCCGAAATGTTCCCGGTAGAGGTGATTGTACGGGGTTACATGACGGGCGTAACCGACACCAGTATCTGGGTTATGTACCAGCAGGGTGAGCGGGAGATGTACGGTTTGCGCTTCCCGGAAGGTATGCGCAAAAACCAGCCTTTACCAGCACCCATTATCACTCCCACGACCCATGCCGAACTGGGTGGGCACGACCGGCCGCTCTCCAGAGATAATATTATCAGTGAAGGTCTGGTCGAGCGCCAGACCTGGGAAAAGATTGAAAAGGCCGCCCTGGCAGTCTTTGCCCGCGGGCAGGAAATCTGCCGCCAGGCCGGTTTAATCCTGGTAGATACCAAGTATGAGTTCGGCCTGATAGACGGACAGGTATCCCTGGTAGATGAGGTGCATACCCCGGACAGCAGTCGCTTCTGGCTGGCCGATAGCTACGAACAGCGTTTCGAGCAAGGCCAGGAGCCAGAGAACTTCGACAAGGAGTTGCTGCGCCTGTGGATGCGCGAGCAGGGCTTCAAGGGAGAGGGCGAACCACCCGCGCTGAACGATGATATAGTGGTTCGCCTCAGCCAGCGTTACCAGGCTTCTTATGAGAAAATCACCGGCCAGACTTTTGAGGTTGATTTTTCGCTCAAACCCGAGGAACGGATCGAGCGAAATCTAAAGCTTGCTGGTATTATGTAAAGTTATGGCTGAAGCGCCAGTAGAGATAAAACCGGCCGGTCAGCTAGATTGGCCTTTCCTGGCAAAAATGATTGGCCTTACTATGCGAAGCCTGCCGCACTTAGCAGTTAAAAGTGCGGCGGAACTAGAAAGCATGGCCCGCCTGGAAATGCTCAACTGGCAGGCCAGCCGAGACTTTGCTTTTATTGCCTGGAAAGGCAACGAACGGGCCGGGGCGGTCTGGCTGCACGCAGGTGGCGAACCAGGGGCACAGCAATACACCCTCTCGATTGCGGTTGCACCTGCCTTTCAGCACCAGGGCGTAGGCTCAGGCCTGCTGCAATACGCGCTTGATTTTAGCCGTCGGAATTCCGGGCTTGTCTTAAATCTTAAAGTTCATCCTTCCAACGAAGCAGCCATCCGCCTGTATCGTCGTTTTGGTTTTGAAGTTAATCTATTGGAAATGAAGCTCAGGCTAAGTGATTAACTGTAGACGATTTCGGTATATAAATAGCCTTTGATAAATTGGAAAGAAAATAATGACTCTAACCATCGCAAGCTGGAACGTAAACTCGATTGCAGCGCGGCTACCGCTGGCCCTGCAATGGTTAAACCTGGCTCATCCCGATGTGGTTTGCCTGCAAGAAATCAAGTGCGTTGATGAAAAATTTCCGGCAGCCGATTTTGCCGCTGCCGGTTACGAAAGCCTGATATTCGGCCAGCCGACCTATAACGGGGTCGCTATTCTTTATAAATCCATGCTAGCAGGGCAGGTTGAGCTAATTCAGAAAGGCCTGCCGGACGATCCACCGGACGCCCAGCGCCGTTTGCTGGCGGCGCGTATCGCTGGAACAACGGTAATTGATGTTTATATTCCGAACGGGCAGGCTGTCGGTAGCGAGAAGTACGCTTTTAAACTGGAATGGTTAGACCGCCTGCGCAAGTTCCTGGACAGCAGTTTCGACCCGGCCCAACCCCTGGCGCTCTGTGGCGATTTCAATGTCGCCCCGGACCCTGTTGATGTGCATGATCCGGCTCTATGGGAAGGAAAAGTCTTGTTCAGCCTGCCGGAAAGAGCCGCTATGCAAACCGTCAAGGATTGGGGCCTGCACGACTCCTTCCGCGAGCTTTATCCTGCTGTTGCCGAGTACTCCTGGTGGGACTACCGGCAGGCTGCCTTCCGGCGCAACCTGGGCCTCAGAATAGACCATATCTGGACGACAGGAAGTCTCTTTGAGCGCTGCCGTCAGGTGGTAATTGATAAAGAGCCGCGTACCTGGGAACGCCCTTCCGATCATACCCCCGTAATAGCAACTTTCGATATATAAATTTGAGCAAGCGGGTTACCCACCCGCGATTCGGAAATAAAGGCGTAGTACGCCCTATGCCAGTAGTAGCGCTCGAATAAAAACAGCCCTGACCGGTCAGGGCTGTTTTTATTCGAATTAATTATTTGCGGATAAGCTTAAAAGCGTGCTGCCAGTTTTTCGTATTGAAGTAATATTTAATCCAGACCATACCGAGCGGTTCGACCAGGCGTGCTTCCTGGAGTCCACCCAGGTCGATTGCCGGGGGCCAGCCAAAAGCGGTCAGAATATCCGTAACTACTTGCTTGGCCTCCTGGTCATTGCCGCAAATAAACATATCAGGCAGTTCGCCCAGCAGGTCAGGCTGAATCATCAGAGCGGCAGGCACAATGTTAAAAGCTTTAACTACCCGCGCTCCTGGTAGCAACCGCTGAATCTGTTCAGCCGCCGAGTCGCTAAAACCAACTGCCAGTGAAGGGCCATCGGCACCAAAAGAAAGCGGGTTAGTAGCATCTATCACTACTTTGCCTGCAAAGTTATCCGGCCCGGCCAGTTTCAGGGCATTTTCAGTCCCTTCGTAATGCGTAGCCACAATCAGTACTTCCCCGAACTCCGCCGCCTCGGCAAAAGTGCCGCCTGAGGCTCTTTCTCCGTTCGCGCTCACCCATTCCTGTAACTTGGGGTTGCTGGCATCCCGCGAACCTATCTTTACCGTATGACCAAGATTTACCAGGCCAGTGCCAAGAGTCTGTCCTACCACGCCAGTACCAATGATGCCTACCTTCATGCTAACCTCCGCAAATTGAGTTGCTGTTAATAAAAATAGATGTTATTATGATACAGACTTGTCTATCTCAATAATTATTATATAGACAGGTCTGTATCATGTCAAGAGGGAAAGTTGGGGAATTTATGGCAAGAGTGGCAGGCTCAGCCCGCCAGCAGATTCTGGATGTGGCTTCTAAACTTTTTTACCAGGAAGGCTTTCGAGCGGTAGGAATTGATACGATCATCGAGCAATCCGGTGTAGCCAAAATGACCTTATACCGTCATTTTGCTTCCAAAGATGATCTGATTGTAGCCTACCTGGAACAATCTAATGAGGGATTCTGGCGCTGGTTTGATAGTGCGGTAGCCATTTATGCCGAACCACGCCGCCAGCTTTACGCCTTATTCGAGGCCCTGGAAAAACTGGTGACTAACCCGACATGCCTGGGCTGCACCTTTCAAGGTACGGCAGCAGAGTTTCCGGACAGGCAGCATCCCGGTCACGCCGTGGCGCTGGCACATAAACAGTCGGTCAGGGAGCGTTTAAGAAAGATGGCAGCAGAGGCGGGCGCCAAAGAACCCGAGACGCTGGCCGCGCAGTTGTTACTGCTAATGGATGGGGCTTTTGTGGCGGCCCGAATGTACGGGCCGCTAAATCCTGAGAATCCGGCAAGGAGCGTGACAAAAGCGGCTGCCACGCTCCTGGATACCTTTTTGCCGGCAGAGAATGTAACTACGCCAGCGTAATAGAAGTGCGAATTGTCCCGGCGCGCTCGGAGCGAGCTTCTAATTGAACCTCGCTGCCCGCCGGGCCTTTTATTACCCATTCAAGCTTGCGACGGTCATCTGTCAGGCTAGGCTCGCCAAAGAAAGCTTTGCTGGACCTGCCTTCCAGTTGTCCGATTTCCTGTTCTTTCTCACCACTGACCAGTTCGACCCCTTCCGGCAAGTTTAACTTGACCGCTACAGGCCGCACTACTCCCCGTTCCAGGGCTTTTTTGCTGGTATAGGTAGGCAGGAAACCCTGATTCTGTAATTGCACTACCACCCGGTAGTTGTCGCCACCCTGCGCCTTTACCTCGGTGCGAGCAAGCGCCAGGCGCGGTGACATCAGAGCGTGGGCGATAGTGAAGCGGCAATGCTTTTCGGCCAGTTCCGGTAAAAATTCTACCGGGGCATTCTGCCAGATAAATTTGAAATCCCAGCCCCCGATTTCCACCGGGCCTAACTGCGGATGCTCGAAAGGCTGCCAGCTCTTAAAACCCTGGCCGTCCAGCTTTTCATCGTTCCAGGCCATGATTTTGAGATCATCTTCTTCCGGGTGCCAGGCGTACCACTTGATAAAATCTTTCTTATCCACCCCGGCGGCAGATGGCACATCCCACAGTTCGGTGGTAAAACCAAACCAGCCGAAATGGTCATAGGAGTGGTCATCCATCGCTCCGTAAGTCAATTCTTTGGGGTGGTAGCGGAAATCGTGGTAGGTGGAAACGCAGCGGTAGCCCGTTATTTCGGTGCCTTTATCGCCAATCAATTTGTAAATATCAAGGTCTTCTACCGGAAAATAATCGTCAGGATGGGTACTGTAGGGCCGCAAGATTACCCCGGCATGAGTATGGTAAGTCAGGAAGCCGTTTATATTGCGGTGAGTACGCCAGTATTCGGCTTCGGCCCTGGTTTCCGGCTCGGAGTAAGGAAACTCGCCGGAGCCGCGCTGAGTGCCTTCAGGGGCCCATTCAAAGGGGTAGTTGCGATTGAAGTCCATGCCTTCCTGAACGGTAACCGCTTTTATATCGTAGCCGTTGTAATTGCGGATTAACCCTTCCGGCAGCAGCGAATAGTACTCGCCGCCAAACTCTTCCGGTTCGCGGCGCAGCATGATACGCGGGTCTTTTTCAGAAACTTTCCAGGCTCCGTTTTCATCCTTGATGCGCATCTGGAGTACCAAGCCATCTCCGTTTACATCCTCTTCGTAGAGTCCATCTCTCGCTTCTTCGAAGGGATAGTGGCGCACACTGGAACGCAAGCGGTAGGGCGTTGTGAGGTATTTTTCGGTGCCATCTACCGTAATGCGTGGCAGGATATAAACGGTGTAATTATCGAGCAGGCGGGTCACCTGGGCATCCTCACCGTATTTAGTGAGCAGGTGGTGAATCGAGTAAAGCGCCACTACCGAGCCTACTACCTCGCCCGCGTGGGTATTGGCGTCTATCCAGTAACCCGGCTTTTCCAGGGCTGGACCGGTCTGCCGGTTAGTCAGGGTTGCTACCCACAGCTTACGCCCCTCGTAACTCTGCCCGATTGTCTCCAGTCTGATCAATTGTGGATAGGCCTCGGCCATTTCGTGCAGGAAGCTTACCAGCTCATCGTATTTGAAGTAATGGCTAAAATCAAAGGCTTTGACAGCCATAAGGCCTTAACTCCTTTCGGTTCCTCAGTATCAAAGATATGATTGAATAATTCAGTTACTACAGTGCGCTGAATTATAGCATAGCCTTACAGCGGATTTAACAGGAAAAAGATAAGAGTTAGCGAAGGGTAAAACCTTAATCCAAAGGCTCAGTAATCGGAACTAAAGGTTAACGGCAAGGCCATAGAATTGCTGTAGAATCACACAACGAAGCTTTACCGGTAAAAAGCAGAGCATATTATTTATTTGGAAAGTGAGTTTAATCTAGTGTATACAAGTGCAAATTCCCTGTTACAGGATTTTATAAAAGATGCCTCAAATGAAGCAAAGTATATTAAAAAGGAACCAACTGAGAGTAAATTTTCTGATAATAAACTTCTCAACCGTAGGATTACTGAAGAGAAAACCACTGATGTTCTTCAAAGCCAGCAGGCCAATCTGCGACTGGAACAAACCATCCGGCAAATGATCCAGGAAGTTGGTGAAGACCCTCAAAGAGAAGGATTGCTCGATACCCCCGCCAGGGTACGGCGGAGCCTGGCTTTCCTGACCGAAGGCTACACTCAGGATGTCCAGGAGGTGCTGGGTAGCGCCATTTTCGAGGAAAGCTATGATGAAATGGTGCTGGTACGGGATATCGAGATGTACAGCATGTGCGAACATCATATGTTGCCTTTTTTCGGCAAGTGCCACATTGCGTATATCCCGGATGGTAAGATCGTCGGACTTTCCAAGCTACCGCGGATTGTGGATGTTTTCAGCCGCCGCCTCCAAGTACAGGAGCGCCTGACTACCCAGATTGCCGAAGCTTTGAACGACCTGTTGCAGCCAAAAGGTGTGGCGGTAGTGACTGAGGCCTATCACCTATGCATGATGATGCGAGGCGTCCAAAAACAAAATTCCAGTACAATGGCCAGTTGTCTGCTGGGCGCTTTCAAAGATGATCCACTGGTACGCCAGGAATTTTTGAATACGGTGCATAGCCGCCGCCTGATTTAACTTAACCCTCAAATCAATCAAGAAAAGAGTCATTACGTTTCAGAATGACTCTTTTTATTTCTCACCGCTTCCGGCTTTTAATAGCTTGCTCATTCAAATATCTGATGATAAAATCGAGCTATCGGCAATAAATAAAGATTTCTTTATATGATAGGAGTAAGGAGTAAAATTCCCTTTGGATTATTTACAGGCCATTCTTCTTGGCATCATTCAGGGCGCCAGCGAGTTTCTACCGGTCAGCAGTAGCGGGCATTTGCTGCTAACCCAGCGCCTGCTAAACCTGAACGACCAGACCTTTGGATTGACTTTTGACGTAGCCTTACATCTCGGTACTTTGCTGGCTCTGCTTTTCTATTTCCGGCGCGAATTACTGGCTATCCCGCGCAGTTTAATGCGCACAGTTAGCGGGCCTGCCATAGTGGCGGCAGGGCAGCCAGGTAATGTTCTAACCGGGCCTTCTCCCCTTCAGTCAGATCTTTTTACACCGCGCCTGCTTGGGCAGCTAGTGGTTGCCTCCATTCCGGCAGTAATTGTTGCCGTGGGGTTTGGCGATTTTATTGAACAGAACGTCCGCGAACCGCTGGTGGTGGCTGCTATGCTGGCCGTATTCGGAATTGTGATGCTGGTGGCAGATCGCATTGGCCGCAAAGAACGTACGGTGCAGGAGCTTGGATGGGTAGAAGCTATTC
Organism: Chloroflexia bacterium; assembly: GCA_036261665.1. Lineage (GTDB taxonomy): Bacteria > Chloroflexota > Chloroflexia > Chloroheliales > Chloroheliaceae > 54-19. The sequence continues at coordinate 235,621 of DATAKM010000196.1, read as the reverse complement.
TGATCGGAGTAGCGCAGGCGGTAGCCCTGGTGCCGGGAGTCTCCCGCTCCGGTATCACTATTACAATGGCCCTCTTCCTGGGACTGCGCCGGGATGAAGCGGCTCGCTTCTCGTTCTTGCTGGCTATGCCCGTAATTGCCGGGGCAGCCGCCAAGCAGTCCCTGTATTTCTTCGGAGAAGGATTGACCACCAGCCAGGCGGCACTATTTATAGTAGGAATTACGGTCGCGGCTATTTCCGGTTACGTGGCGCTACGCTTCCTGATTCGATTCCTGGCAACCTTCAGCCTGGCCGCCTTTACTTACTATCGCTTATTAATTGCGGCGCTGGTGGTGCTTATTTTCACCGTTTTCGCCTAAAAGTCAGTCTTAAATCTCAGAAAAGTAAAAGCGGGTTCCGTGTATGGTGAACCCGCTTTTGATTCAATAAGTAAATACCTGATTAACAGCAAACTTCCCTTTTAAGCCAGGTTAGCGGAAGGTTGCAGGTTTTCTGCCTGGCCCATGCCGAGAAAATCTATCTCGCTGTAGCGCATCAACTTATCAAGACGGTGGCGAGCCCGAATATCGCGCATCGTACCCGATTTCGACCGCATGATAATGGAGTGAGTATGCACGCTCAGTTCCGAGTACCGCACCCCTTCCAGGCGTTCGCCGTCGGTAATGCCTGTGACGGAGACAAAAACATTGTCACCTTTCACCAGGTCGTCTACCCGGTAGACCTCATCCAGAGTTAACCCCTGGGCCAGTCCTTGCTGGCGTACCGCAATAGTATGCGGATAGAGGCGACAGACCATCTCTCCGCCCAGGCACTTTAACAGGCAGGCGGTCAGGACCGCTTCGTCCGCGCCACCAATCCCCATCAGCATATCTACCCCGGTATCAGGCAGGGCCGCCATCAGGGCGCCGGTAATATCGCCATCGCTGATAAGGTGCAGGCGAGCTCCGGCCTGGCGAACTTCACGGACCAACTGTTGATTACGCGGGCGATCCAGCACCACTACGGTCACTTCGTGTACATTGATGTGCTTGGCATCTGCTACGCGGCGCAAATTCCACTCGGCGGATTGGTCAAGGTCTATCACCCCTTTGGCTTCCGGCCCGACCGCGATTTTGTACATGTACTTCATGCCTGCCGGATTACTGTACAGGCTATTCTGATCAGAGATGGCTACAATCGAAATGGCGTGAGGCAGGCCCAGGGCCAGCAGGCGCGTACCATCAATGGGTCGAAGCGCCACGTCCATAGCCGGACCATCGCCATTACCCACTTTCTGGCCAACATAAAGATGTTCTACCTCACCTTGCTGGCCTTCCCCGATTACAACTGTGCCGTCCATGTAAACTGCCCGCAAGGCTTTATGCATTGCCTGGCCTGCGATCTGACCTAATGAACCACCGTTTTCACCCCGGCCCATAACTAAAGCGGAGGAAAGGGCTGCCGCTTCAGTGGCCCGGATCAGTTCCAGGGATAAGTTTCGGTCTATCTTTTCGGACATGTTTTTTCTCCATATTATCAGGAAAAAACTACAGACTTACTACTGTGGTTTTCCGGGCATTATAGCTTCAAAAATTAGCAATGTAAATAAAGCCCAAATGGCCGGCTATAAAGCCCTGGCAAGCTTCTCTAGAAGAAACCCCAGGGGATCTGCCGTCTGGAAGTCAGACTGGGGAAGCGTGGTTCATTCAAAACGTTTTCCAGGCGCTGCTGGAAAAGGTCTATTTCGCGCCGCTCCAGCAATTCACGCAGTTGCGCGCGTAAATCGGCCAGGCGAGCGCTATCGGTAGCCAGTTCAGCCAGGTCTATGCAAATGTCCTCCGGTATCGGCTCTCCCGCGAAATCCCAGATTATAGTACGCATCTTAGGAACGTGGTTGAAGCAAAGACCATGGTCAATACCCCAGATGTAACCGTCTCCCCCCAGCAAACAGTGACCGGCTTTGCGGTCGGCATTATTGGTGATGTAATCGAATAGAGCGATACGTTTAAGTTCATGAGCGTGGTTCTCGCGGAAATCATAATACTGCTGCCGCTCATTCACATCCACAAAAAGCTGAACCGTGCCTATACCGTGCGGACCATCCCGGACTATCACAGGTGGAATGAAGTGCCAGCCTAATGCTTTGCTGACCAGATAAGCTCCATATTCTCTTTTATAAAGCGTACCGTTCGGAAAGTCCCAGAGAGGAGCTTCCCCTCGCATGGGTTTATAAATTGCCGCATATTCCTGGCCGGTTTCTTCGTCACACAGCGGCGCGATAAAGGTATAGTTGCTACCCCAGGGCACCAGCTTTAAACCTCCAAACTGGCCGCGTTCCAGGATAGCTCTAATCTCCGGCTCGCTTAGCTCAAAACGCCAGGCCTTGCTGGCTTCGGGACTGAAATCGGCTTGCACAAAAGAGAAGGTAGAAGTTTCTTCCTCCTCCTCTTCTTCGTACTCGTCGTCATCTTCGATTTCGATCACATCAGCAAGCTCGAATTCGGCAGCCTGCTCCTGAAAATCCTCGAAATCGTCGCTATCCCGCATTTTATTAGTGTTACCAGCCATTAACTTCTCAAAACCTCCCTCTAGCCGGGGATACTACAGGGTAGAATTGTATGTTAGACAAAAAGTATTTGTCAACGCTACAAAGGGTTATCAAGCCTTACCGGGCTAAACATTATACATCCGCATATAGCTGTAGTAGCAGGCCAGCGAACGGTAGGGAGCGTAAACTGCTGTCAGTTTGGCGGCTTCCTCTGAAGAAACTTCCGCCCGGCGATCAAAGGCGACTGCCAGGGTCTTGCGCAAACCACCTTCATCCACAAAAACATCCTGGTGTGGCAAACCACGCATCGCCACATAGTGCGCAATCCAGGGGCCTACTCCCGGCAACTCATCCAGGGTGGCAACGGCTTCCGCGCCCGAAACCTGGCGCAGCCGTTCCCAGTCGAATTTTGCGGGCTGTTCAAGGATCATCTGAGCCAGTCCAGGCAGGTAGCGCGCTTTCTGACGACTGAAGCGCAGGCCCAGCAGGTCATCAGGCATTATTTCCGCCAGGCGCTCTACAGTAGGGAAAAAGCGGTACTGCCTCCCTCTAAAGCGGGCCGTTCTATCGCTATAAAACTCTAACAAAGCCTGCTGTAGCCGGGTAGCCAGGCCCGGGTAGATCTGAACAGAGACTACTGTTTTCAACAGACCTTCCCAGGGTGAAGGGAGATTGGCGGGTCGGTAAGGCCAGTAGCGTGCTACTAAATCTTCGCCGTACTCGTTCACGCTGAGCGCCTTGCGGGCCTCCTCCATGTCAAGATCCCAGCAGAAGCGGCGCGAGGCATGGGTAATGGCGGCCTTTACAACCTTTTCATCTGCCGGTTCGTCCCGCGTATCGTCACCGAGCAAACTTAATTCAATATAGCTGCCGGTATCAGTTGTACCGGCCTCGGTGAGACGGATTAAAAAAGGACGGTCCTCCAACCATACCGGGCGTTCGAGCCAGGCAGACTCAGCCTTATCGCCAAACTCATCCAGCAGATCGCTGGCGCCGCTGTCTCGCAGGCTACTCAACTGTTGTTTGAAGTCTATGGCCGGGCGGATGGCGAGGCGAACCCTCAATTCGGTTTCATTTTCAGGATTTGTAGCAATATCTTTTACTGTAACAGAAGTCATTTACGGCTCATTTTCTTTTTATATTGTGCAATTTATAATAAACTTTACGCGCAGAACCGTAATAACGGACTCAAAAGTAGCGTTTTACAGCACTAAAATCAGAGCCGGGAAGGAAGAGCAGCCGGTAGCGCCAGGTGAAAAACGCTGCCTTTCCCCGGTCCATCACTGGAGGCCCACAGACGGCCATTCTGCTGAAGGCTGATCTGGTGGCTGATATAAAGTCCTAATCCCAGGCCGCTGATTTTATAGTCAGAAGTGTCTACCCGGTAATAACGGTCAAAAAGATGCGCCAGCTCATCGGGCTGCAAGCCCAATCCGCTATCCTCAACTGCAAGTTCAAGGGCAGGAGCCGCCATCAGTTCGCCCGCTGCATGATATTGCACTTTTAAATTAATCGGACCCCCTTGCGGGCTGTACTTAATCGCATTTTCCAGCAAGTTCAGCACTATCTGTTCGGTTCTGATCATATCACCTACTACCTGGCCCTTTGTACCGGCGGAAGGCTCAACTTTGATCAAGCTGATCGGATGGCGCTCCGGTGAGGTCAGTTGCGCGGCGGCCTCGATACAGCGCTCTACCAGTTCAAACAGGTTAAATGGCTCTTTCTTTAGCACCATATTGCCGCTCTGAATCCGCCCTAAATCAAGAATCCGGTTAATCAACTCGGTCATTCGGTCAAGCTGATGCTCGCTGCTGTTAAGAGCTTTTAGTTGAACCTGGCGCTGAGCAAGCAAATAAGCGGCGATTTCTGGCGGCAGGTTTTCCAGGTACGGTAGTTCTTGTTCTTGTCTGCGTTTGATAATCTGAGTAAAGCCTTTAATTGCCGTCAGGGGAGTTTTAAGCTCGTGCGAAACCTGGGCCAGAAAAGCATCTTTAGAACGAGTTTCTTGCGCTATCTGGTCAGCCATCTGGTTAAAACTGCGAGCTACCTGCTGAAGTTCTGCGGTACGGCTGGTAAGAGGGGCTCTGCTATCGAGATTACCTTTACCGAGAGCTTCTGCTGCTTTTTTCAATTCCAGTAAAGGTCGTACCAGGAAGCGCGAGTAGAAAAAAGCCGCTCCTAACGCTAACAGGGCTACCAGGCAAAAGAGTACCAGACGTTGGAGAATAAGATTTACCACCGGAGTCAAAGCATCATTTACCGGTTCTGAAACACTGGCTACCCAGCCAATCGGTGGTATAGGGACGGAAGCGCCCAATCTATCCAGGTTATCTACCCGGCTTACTGTGGACTCAACCAGGAATTCGTTACCTTTCAGGGCTGATTGGATAAAAGATGGTACTGGCGTAGATCTTTGCAGGCGTTCTTCAAATGTTTCGTTCGGTTTGGTACTGATGAAAACCGAGCGGCCCATGCTATCATGAATACTGAAATTGCCTCGATCTCCAATTTTTACTCTAACTACCCGCCCCAGTTGAGTAGTATCAATGGAGACTGCCAGGATTCCCTGTAAAGCGCCGTTTGTAGCTCTGACCGGGGTAAGTACCAGGAAAACAGGTGTTTTATTATCCAGGTCGCTTGGGCGCAACCCGGTAACTTCAAAATCGGCCCCCTTCAAAATGTTCTGGACACGCGGTTCGTTCGATAAATCTTTACCGACCAGGCTGGCAGGGTCGGCAAAGATAGCTTTGCCATTCAAATCTAGATAACGATACGAGTTAATTAAAGGGTCAGAATTACGAAACTGAGCCAGAATTGCATTACCCTGAGCCGTAGTTAGCCGGTTGCCACTGGTAAAGCTAATTCCCAGGGCTCGGCTGCTGTTATTCTGGTCATTAATGAAGGCGAGAACTGTCTGGGCGATAGAACGGGCTGTTTCAGCATGAGATTCTATTACAGTATGACGCTGCACCTGATACTGGTTAATGGCCGTGTAAATTTCGATACCAAAGAGCGGGATAAACAGCAGTAAGATCAGAAAAGTGTGCTGCTTAAGGATTCCGGCCAGGGGTTTGCGAGGAAGGGTTGCTTTTGACTCTTTTTTAGATTTAGAAGGTTTTTCGGAATTAAACTTAAAATTACCTCCACTTTTTTGTTCAGAGGAGGTCTGTGTTTCAGAGTCATTAGTTAAATTATCAGCGGGGGATACAGTATTTTTCATCCTAAAACGGGTTAAAAACGATGCCACCACCCGCTCCTCTTCAGAGTCAATAATTTTTACATCAACCTTAAAGGTAGGTTATCTCGATAGTAACAAAAACAAGTTGAAAAAGTCAAACCTATTAATCAGTTACTTAATTCCGGCTTTTTGAGACTTCTCTTGAAATTAGCTGTCACCAGTTGCATTATTACAACTCCGCCTACTATCAGGCCGGTTCCAAGCCATTGCAGCCCATTCATACTGCGACCCAGGAAAATCAGGGCCAGAATGGCCGTAATGGGCGGCTCCATAGTAGTCAAAAGGCTGACCAGGGCGGCAGGCAAGTACTGCAAGCTGACATTAAAAAAGAGATAACCCAGCAGGGTAGGGCCTACCGAGAGGCCTATTAGCAGCAACCACCCCCATAGGTCGAGCGGCAGGAAAAGTATATTCAAGCCTTCCAGGACAAACCCGACCAGTAGAAGAGCAATCGCGCCAAAGGAAAATATAAAAAAGGTAATTGCGGCGGAACTGTGATAACTCAGGCGGACGGCCCCTTTGCCAAAGAGAGTAGAAGAGCCAAAGAACAATCCGCTGGCCAGGCCTAGCAGCATTCCGGCCGGATTTTGCAGCAGCGCCGCCGGGTCATACACTCCTGAGACAAGAGCGCAACCCAGGAGGTTAACAACAATCGCCGCAACCTGTATACCGCGAATAATTTCCTTAAAAATCAAGCGGGCCCCGATTGCCACAAAAACCGGGGCGCTGAATATCAAAGCGGTTGCGACTGCGGCTTTATTAACCTCTACAGAAGTACTCCAGACCACGTTAAAAAGCGCGATGCCAATCACGCCATACAGGGCCAGAAAGGGTACTTCTCGCCGGGAAAGCTGTAAAGAGGCTGGGTCGCGCCAGCGTAGAAAACCGCCCATAACCGCTCCCCCCAAAAGGGCTCGCCAGGCGCTGATCTCTAGAGGAGTGAGGTGATAGACTGTAACAAGCTGGTCAATAAAAATGCCGGTGGTGGACCAGGCCAGGGTTGCCAGGAAAGAAAACAGGACACCACGCTGCAAGCTATTGCCAGGCTGCGCCCCAACGCTATTCACGGCTAAGCCTTCCGAGGCACTGCCGGTAGAGGTCATTTTCGGTAACTCTTTCTGTATTAAAGCGGGAATCTCTTATAGTTATCTTTTATTTTGAACGAGCCAGGTTTATAACCGCCCTGGCCAGGTCGCGGGCTGCTTCAGGCCGCGCAAGGCTTAAGGCTCTACGGCCCATGCCGGCCAGTTTAGTACGATCCTCGATCAGTTTTCTAATTTCTTCCAGCAAGCGAGGCCCATTCAACTCCGACTGTTTAATAATTACGGCTGCCCCCGCTTCGACCGAGCGGAGAGCGTTGCGCGTTTGCTCATCGCCACCGGTAGGAACCAGTGGTACGAAGAGAGCCGGTTTACCCAGGGCCGATACCTCCGTAACCGTGCCAGCGCCTGCCCGGCTTACTACTAAATCGGCCAGGGCAAAGACATCGCCCACTTCGTCGCCTACAAAACGGGTCAGGTAATAGCGGCGGCGAAGTTCTGGCGATAGAGAGTTAGCCGCTTGCTGCAAACGGTCATAATCCTGCTCTTCGCCTTCCGGTTGCTGACCGCACTGATGAATAATCCGGCAGACTTCCAGCAGTTCAGGCAGGACAGCCTCAACAGCCCGATTAATGATTCGCGCCCCCTGCGCCCCGCCGGTCACATAAAGAGCAGGCAAGTGATTATCAGCCGGGTCAAAGTTAAATCTGCTGACAGCCCGTTCTTTATCGCCATTAAAAATAAGCGGCCTGACGGGATTGCCGGTAACAAAAGTGCGTGTTTGCAGACGAGCCGGTAACTCCGAGGCGGCTCCTTCAAAGGTCAGGGCGATACGACGGGCAAACCGAGCCGCGATGCGGTTAGCCAGGCCTACCTGGACGGTTTGCTCGTGTGTCAGGACAGGCACGCGCAGCAACCACCCGGCTACCACCGGAGGTACGCAGACAAAACCGCCCGTGCTGAAGATAACGGCAGGCCGGAAACGAGCCACCTGCCAGAGGGATTGCAACACCCCCAGCGGAATACGAAAAACATCCACTATGTTTTTAAGGGTGAATAAACCCAGCAGACTATCGGCCCGGCGCAGTTTGCCGGTCTGGACTCCTACGAAATCAAGGCCCGCCCCTTCGGCCAGCTTCTTTTCCACGCCGTGCTGGCTGCCGATATAACGAAAGAGGGGCTGCCAGTCGCCCTGTTCGGCGGCCAGTTCCCTGATTGCCCCCACGGTCGCAAGGGCCGGGCTGACATGCCCGCCCGTACCGCCACCTGTCACCAGGATTTTGATTATTTCTTTATTAGAATTTTTTCTGGCTTCTTCAGTCATTACTTTACAGGTTGTCTACAATATTGTTAAATAACCGGAACAGCTAACCGCGCTATCATACCTTTAGTAGTTGGAATAGGCAATTAGATTATCATAAAAGGCAGGCTTTGCGCGGTTTTGCAGCAACAGAAATAATTGCCGGATTTCATGTTCCGCTTGAATCAATGCTATAATCTGTTATCAAAAATTACCAGAAGTTCAAGCCGGCATCCAATGGAATTGAGAAGACAACGGGGTATGCTCAAGCCAGCTTTACAGAGTTATCGCCTGCTGAAACAGACCGCAAGGAAGCGGTTAAGCTTAGCATGAAAAGGCGATTTTGTATGACCATCATTTCTGCCCAGCTCTGTGCGGCTGGAGAATAAGGAGTCAGTAAAGAATGGAACCTTCAGCGTCTCCTCAACCTCAGTCCAATGCCGGTAACCGGTTTGTTCCGGCGCGTCCTATCAAAGTCGGTGTGCTTGGAGCTACCGGTGCGGTCGGGCAGCGCTTTGTGCAACTGCTGGAAGGCCATCCCTGGTTTCAGGTGACTGCCCTGGGCGGCAGCGACCGCTCCATCGGCAAGAAGTATGGACAGGCGGCCCAGTGGCGCCTCTCGCCCAATGTCCCGGCCTATGCCCGCGATATTACCCTGGTAGAAGGCAAACCCGGTGCCGATTGGGATTGTGATGTAGTCTTTACTTCCCTGCCGGCCGAAATAGCCGGAGAAGTGGAAGAAGAATTTGCCGCCGCCGGATACAAGGTTTTTTCCAATTCGCGCAACCATCGCACCGACCCGGACGTTCCACTTATGGTACCTGAAATTAACCCGGATCATTCCGCCATCCTGGAACTCCAGCAGAAGCAGCGCGGTTGGCAGGAAAAAGGCGGGTTTATTGTCACCAACCCTAACTGCACCACCATTCACCTGGTGCTGGCCCTCAAGCCTCTCCAGGATGCTTTTGGCCTTAAAAAAGTAATGGTGACAAGCTTGCAGTCGTTAAGTGGAGCAGGCTATCCCGGTGTTTCAGCCCTCGATATAATTGATAATGTTATCCCTTATATCGGAGGCGAAGAAGACAAAGTCGAGACTGAACCGTTAAAGATTATGGGCCAGCTCGAAAACAATCGCTTTGTCGATGCGGATTTTGTGGTGAGTGCCACCTGTACCCGCGTAGCGGTGCGCGAGGCCCATACCGAGAGTGTGTCGGTTGAACTGGGACGCAGCGCCAGCCTGGAAGAAGTCGCGGCAGCCTTGCAGAACTGGGAAGCCGAGCCACAGCGCCTGCAACTTCCAAGCGCTCCTTACCGCCCGGTGTTGGTACGTTCTGAACCCGACCGCCCGCAGCCTTTCTACGACCGCGAAGGCGATGGCGCTATGGCTACTACGGTGGGCCGCCTGCGGCGCTGCCCGATTCTGGATTACAAATTCGTGCTGGCCGGTCATAATACTATTCGGGGTGCGGCAGGAGCCAGTATCCTGAATGCCGAATTGCTGGTCGCGCAAGGCTGGATTAAATAGCCCGGTACTAAAATTTAAGCGCAGGGTTTTCTATTCCGAATAATCTTGCGCTCGTTGCTAATTTTTATGTTTACTAAATCTGGCCTTATCATCAAACAAACACCACGCTCTAAATTAAGCCTGCTGCTGGTTCTCTTAATGCTGCTGGCGCTAAGTCTTTCCGCCTGCTCTGATGCCGGTGGTTTATCGCAACCAACCGTGGCTCAACCACCTGCGGCCGTCCAGAGCGGCAACCAGGCTCCCCCGGCCAATCCTAATCCGGCAGGAGCGGCGAATATTACGGGCCTGCCCTACGATTGCAGTAAGATTTTCTGCTTTGGTCTGGCCCAGGAACCGGTAGGTCTCTTACAAAATAATTTTGTTTTTGACCCGGCCAACCTTGTAGACCGTTCCTCCTTGCAAATTACCAGACAGGTTTACGAAACCCTCTTTGAATTTAAGCCCGATAGCATGCAGTACCAGTATTCAAGCCTGTTGAAGTATGAACCCAAAGTAAGCGAGGATGGTCTTACCTATACTCTCAGGCTGGGCAAAGGACTGCGCTTTTCAGACAACACTCCGCTGGATGCCGCCGCTATCAAATTCAATTTTGACCGCTGGTCCGACCCCGGCAACCGCTTCCATAAGGGCGATTTTTCGACCTGGAGTTACTACTTCGGCGGCTTTCCGGGCAAACTCAGCTCTGTAACAGCCGACCAGGATAATAACCTTGTCACCATCAAGCTGAAACAGCCCATGGGTAATTTCTTCCAGGTATTATCCATGCCCCAGTTTGGAATTGTCGCGCCGAGCGCCTTCAATACTAATTCTGGAGAAATGGAACACTCTACCGGCAGCGGGCGCTACTTGATTGAAAAAGTGGTACGTAGCGATAATAAGTATGTTGTGCTGCGCGAGAATCAAATGTACTACTTCCAGCGATATGACCCGGCTGACCCCAATAAACCTACTGTTAAGTCGAACACTATCGTGGCGCTGGTGCTAAAACAAAACCAGGATGGCCTGGATGAGCTGCGTAAAGGAGCTATCTCAGCCACAGACAAAATCAAACCGGAAGAAGTTCCAAACGCCACTAAAGACCCAGCCTTCAAGCTGCTTGACCGTAATCCGCTCAGTATTGCTTTCCTGGGCATGAACCAGACCCGCCCACCCTTTAACAATTTGCTGGTGCGCCAGGCTTTCGCAGCCGCCATTGATACGAATGCCCTGGTACGGGACTACTATTTCGGACTGGGAGAACCGGCTTCGGTGTTATTGCCGCCTACTTCCCTGGCCCAAATTGACACTCATGATCCTTATGAATATGACCCGGACCAGGCGAGGCGATTGCTGGATACCGCCGGTTATAACCTTTCCAACCCGCTTAAACTTGATTTATGGGTGCTGCCGGTGCCACGTGCTTATTATCCGGATCCTAAAAAGATTGCCGATGCCATTGCCTCTTATTTACAAAAGGTGGGCGTCCAGGTAACCGTGCGCGATAGTTACGCCTGGCCGGATTTTTACAAAGCCCGGCAGGCCGGTACTATGGATTTTTACATGTTCGGCTGGCAGGGACAAAACGGCGACCCGGATGAGTTTCTGGGTGAATTCTTCGGCAAGCCCAGCGGAGAGGGCGGCTACGAAAACCCGGTCCTGACCGGTCTCATTCAAGACGGCCTAAAAGATTCCGACTTGCGCAATCGCCGGGACTATTACCGGCAAGCCCAGGATATCATTTACGACCAGCTTCCGGTACTGCCACTGGCTTATGTTAAAGGGGTGGTAGCGATTCGGCCCAACGTGGTTGGTTATGTAGCCCACCCGACCGGCATCGAAAACTGGAGCAGCGTCGGGCTCGCTAACAAGTAAGTTTATTAATTTTTAGAAACCACTCAAAAGCTTCCAGAGAAGTTTAGTAGTTGTAATTCCCCGAAGTGGTGAGAGCCTCGTACATGGAAGCAGCCCATTTCCTGACATTCTCACAATAATTCTCCGGTCCACCGGCGATAACATCAGCCGCCCGCATAGGCCACTGCACCGGATACTGGTATGCTCCATGAGAAGTAGGGGTCGCTTTTATTTTCCAGTTGCGATTGGTCGAGCTTACTTTAGAGCGGTTGCGCTGCCGCACTTCCTCGGTGCTAAGCCCATTTTGATGGAAGTCTACCATCAGTTGCATGGCATTACGCAAGCCTTCTGGCGAATACAAACTGGGATGCTGTATGTAGTAGCACAGTACCAGGTAATTGTGGACTTTCCCCAGTCCGGGGTATTCGTTCTCCCAGTAAAGCATCTGATGAAAATCGTCCTGGCAGGTTTTGCCTTCCTGCCAGGTTGCGCCGCATTCCGGACAAATTTTTAGAGCTTCGGTACTCATAAGCTACCTCTAATTTTTGCGGCTTATTTTTAGCGGGTAGGGCCAGGAGTGCCTGCCGGCCCTACAGTACCCGAGGGAGCAACGGTAGAGTTATCGCCCAGGCTTTGCTGCAACTCGTTCAGGCTGGTGGCATTCAGGCCGCTCAAGACAATTATCAGGCTATCCCCGCTTTTAAGAGAAGAGACATCCGGGGCGGATAAAGCCAGGGTGCTGATAGTATTACTGTCCAGCGGGCCCAGCGCGGTAATAGCGATAGCTTCGGCGCTGCTACCAGAGCCTTTAGCATAAACTACCACGCTACCTCCCAATCCACCCGAAGCCGGAAGTTGTTGCTGAGTCACGTTTTTGTAGCCCTGTTTCCCCAGTTCGGTATTGTAATAGCCCGTAACAGAACTAAAAGGAGCGCTGGTATAGTAAAAATCGCTGTGGGCCGAGCTGGTAGCCTGACTCAGTGTACCGGAAATCTGTTTGCCAATGTCGCCCAGGTTGACCGGTTTGAAGCCGGAGTAGACCGGAAGTGTACCGGCGCTGGCGGCAGGGCTGGCGTTTGAAATCGGGGTAGTTTGAGGGGTAGGGGTAGCTGCGATAACAGGCGCGGAGGCCCCACCGCCCTGAGAGGGGCCGGACGCCGCCGTGATGGTAGCAACAATTGGATTCACACCCTTGCCAGCGGGGGCAGTGGTGACGCTGGCGGTAGTCGCGCTGGCGGTGGTAAAAGTCGGAGTAGAGGTTGGTACGGGAGTATTCGTGGCGCTATCGCCACAGGCTACCAGTAGAAGTGTTATTCCTATTACCAGAGCCGCTATAAGCAGCCAGCGCGATTTTGTAAAAGCCAATCTAGCCTCTCCTTTTTAACCCATCTTTTCAGGGCAGCCTGTCCGGGGTCACTTTGCAGGCGTTTTAGTAGCGGCTGTCCTGATTTCGTGAATGTACGAAATAATGTTATTCAATTCAGCATCCGCAAGATTGCCAAAAGAAGGCATCGCCCCTTTGCCGCGCCGCACGTAATTGCGAATTTGATCATCACTTGCTTTAGATGTGCTAAGGCGCGGGCCTGTTCCGGCCACCCGGCCATCGGCCAGGTGACAACTGGAACAGCCATACTTCTCAAAAAGATTCTTGCCTTCTCTGGCGTCCGCGCTTAATGTTTCCGGGGCGGGCGTTTCGCTGGTATCGGTGGTAGCGAGGGTAAACGCAACCACGACTGTCAGGATAACAGCAACTACCAGACCTGCCCCCCATACCAGATAACTGGTTTTCGGGCTGCTTTCCGCTACAATGTTGTCCTGGAAACTAGCTTTGCTTTCCAGGCCCATATCTGGAAACTCACCGGAAAGGTCAACCGAACTACCTGTCCCGGGCTGTTTGCCCGGGACTCCCTTTGCCGGGTTGGTTCCGGCCTTTGATTGTTCTTCTGACATGTTAAATACGCAATTCTCCTGTATTTAGATGAGCGAGGCTTTCTTTAACCCGGCAACTGCTCCGGCAAAGGCTTTAACAGTAGCCTCAATATCTTCTGCCGTATGCGCGGTTGAAACAAAGCCGCCGATACCGCTCATCAGTTGCACACCATGATTATCCAATTCGAGCCGTAGATTAGTTTTCAAGGGTTGCGGAATGCCCGCTTTCAAGCGAGCCTGCACCTGGGGTTGTTCCAGGGTTTCCTTAAATTCAGGGGCATAGATATTACCGTCGGCAGGCCATTCAGTGGCCGGGGTTTGAGTATCCAGGCAAACATGGAAGACCGAACCACGCCCGTAAGCAAAAGCTTTTCCGCTCAAGCCGGCTTCAGCAAAAACTTGATTCAGACCGTCGCGCAGTTTCTGGGCCAGTTGAGCTATCGGGCTATATATTTTTTCGGAAGCGTCCGGGGCGGCAATCATGCCGAGGGCGGCGCAACCCGCCGCGGCTGAAAGCGGGTTGCCATTGAAGGTTCCATGATGGGCAATCTGGTTTTTACCGGCCGTAACGCTGAAAGGCTGCAACAGGTCGGAGCGCCCGGCAATTACACCACCGGGCAAGCCGCCGGCTACAATCTTGGCCAGGCAGGTCAGGTCCGGTGTTACTCCTTCGAGCGCCTGAATGCCGCCCGGCCCGTAGCGGAAACCGCTCACAATCTCATCAAAAATCAGGATAACGCCGCGCTCGCGAGTAAGTTCGCGCAGAGCGGCCAGGAAACCTGCCGGGTTAGGAATGGCCCCCCAGCCTGCTCCGTCCGCCTCCAGAATCACCGCGGCTACATCATGCTGTCCGCTCAGAGCCTGCTCGACCGCTTCGATCCGGGTAGGCAGCACCAGCACATTATCAGCGATAGCCTGCGGCACGCCAACCGGAGCGACTCCCGTTTCGCTCACGGCGTTGTAATCGTGCCAGCCGTGAAAGCGCATGCCAAATTTCAAAATCTTCTGCCGCCCGGTAGCAGCCCTGGCCAGGCGCATTGCCATCATGGTAGCCTCGGTGCCGCTGCTGAAGAAACGCACCTTTTCGGCGGAAGGTATCAGGCGACAGATCAGTTCAGCCCAGTGTACCTCCCCGGCGTGATTTGCACCGTAATGCGTACCGCGCGCCAACTGGGCGGTAGCAGCCTGCAATATAACCGGGTGGGCATGACCGAAGAGCAGCGAGCCATGACCCATCCAGTAATCAATGTAACGGTGACCATCCACATCATATTTATAAGCGCCTTCGGCCCGGTCGATATATACCCCTGGCGGATTGGAATAGCGCGAAGCATGGGTAACGCCATCCCACAGCACCTGCTCGGCCTCTTCATGCAATTGCAAAGACGTAGGGTTTGCCGCTATAAACTCGTTAAGAGCGCTATTATCTATTCTGGTTTCTTTTAACATGGTGGTTTCTTCTCTCAGCAGATCTAATTTGCCCAATCAACTTACCCATCTTAACAAGCCAGCCAGATTTTGGCAATTGTAAAAACCACAACCCGGAGCTTAAACAGCCGGAATCTTACTTAAAAGAAAAAGACTAATAGCGGTTTGTACCCCTTGACAAAAGACCTGTGGAAATATATAATTGCACACGCAAAGCCGATCCAAAATGAAAAGCTTATGCAAAACGCGGAAGTGGCTCAGTTGGTAGAGCATCTCCTTGCCAAGGAGAAGGTCGCGAGTTCGAGTCTCGTCTTCCGCTCCATCTCTCTTAAAAATCCAATAAGTTGTACGCTTAAAGAGCGGAAGTGGCTCAGTTGGTAGAGCATCTCCTTGCCAAGGAGAAGGTCGCGAGTTCGAGTCTCGTCTTCCGCTCCATTTTTTTGCCCTTTTTCCAGCAATATTTTTTCAGCCATAATTCTCCTTCTATTCCTCAGCCAATCAGATCTAACTATTGTTACTTTCACTACTGCGTATGCAAAGCTAATATCCGATAATTACCAGGGTTAGAATTTGATTAGTGTGCCGGTGAGCAACTCTTTTTACGTTCAAAAAGAGGCGTTTTTAACCAAATTTTTACCTTTATCTATTAGCATGTTTACAAGCCGGGATTGCCTTTTGTCTTCGGATTACCGCTAAATATCGCAGGTCTGCGTTAATTCGAAAAGCAGGCAGCAGAGGCTGAGGGCTTAAAAGTACCCAGGAAAAAATAGGGTCTTCACCCCATGCCGGGCAAGGCTTGAAATTGTTACAATAGGATAGGTAAACTATTATCAGGTAAAAGTCTATTTACCTGGAGACTGGACTTTAAAAACGTCTTACTAACAAACGGAACGATAGCTCAAATCAGGAATCACCTCTCCCTGCCCCTTGCCGTACATCCTGGAAGGAACCGGGCAAAAGATAGGCTTGAGCGCGACAGCGCTAACTGGCGGCAAAAGCGGAAGCGCGCAACCCTTTGATGGCATATATAGAGGAGCTTTGGCAACTTCATGGAAATCGTAACTGTTGGACTGGACTGCAAACGCGCACCGGTTGAAGTGCGAGAGCGGATTTCTTTTCCGCATCATAATCTGGCTGAGGCGTACAATGCTCTCAATTCAAAGCCTTTTGTTGGTGAGGCGGCTATTCTCTCCACCTGCAACCGGGTCGAGATTTATGTGGTATGTGAACACAAGAGTTACGCGGACGTTTATGCCGAGTTGCGTAATTTCCTGAGCGAATTTCACGGCGTTCCCGAAACAGATTTTGCACCTTATCTCTTTTACCTCAATGGCAAACCCGCCGTCCAGCATCTTTTTGAAGTAGCTTGCGGCTTGAAATCCATGGTGCTGGGAGAGCCTCAGATACAGGGTCAGGTTCGCGAAGCTATAGATTACGCGCGCAAGTATGGAGCGGCGGGCCGGGTCTTAGATGCCCTCTTCCGGGCCGCTATTTCCACCGGCAAACGCGCTCGGACCGAAACCGCTATCAGCGAAAACGGCATATCAGTCAGTTTTACCGCCGTTGAAATGCTGGAAGAAAAATCAGGCTCACTGGAAGGTAAACATGCCCTTATCATCGGGGCGGGTAAAACTGGCCGCCTGACCGCTCAAATCCTGGTAGATCGCAAGATCGGTGCGATCACATTCATCAATCGCGACATGAACCGGGCTCACGATACCATCCAGCAATTAGGCTTTGAAAACGCCAGGGTGCGCAGCTTTGCCGAAACCACTGAGGCGCTGGCGGCAGCCGACCTGGTGGTAGGATGCACCTCCGCCCCCCATGCTTTAGTTCGCCGCGCCCATCTTGAGGAAGCCATGGTTGACCGGGCCACTACTCGCCCGATCTATATGGTAGATATAGCAGTGCCGCGTGATATAGAACCTGACAGCACCCAGGTATCGGGCGTCCACGTCTGGGATATTGACGACATAAAGATTCAGGCCGAAGCCAACATGGCCAGGCGCTATAACGAAGTTGGACGAGTACGGGCCATCGTGCAGGAAGAACTGGCCGATTTCCAGGCCTGGATGGGGGCCCTGGCGGTGGTACCAACCATTACCACGCTCAGGCAGCACGCCGACGCCATCCGCAAAGCTGAACTAAACCGGACTATCCAGGCGATGGGAAATGTCTCGGATCGCGAAGCCCGTTTACTGGAAGATTTAACTAACCGGATTGTAAACAAACTGCTCCACGAACCTACCCTGCGTTTGAAAGAAGTAGCCAGCAGCAGCGACGCAGGCCGTTATGCCGAGGTAGTACGACACCTTTTCTCACTTCAGGGGGTAAATAATGGAACAAACTAAGAACGGCTCAACTCTGGAACCGGCCAGTAATGAAAAGAAAGTCCCTAACTTGAACTTTATTAACAAAACCATCATTGTCGGCACACGCGGTAGCAAACTAGCCCTCTGGCAGACCAACTGGTTGATCGACCGGATGCGCCAGAAAAAACCCGATCTGAAAGTAGAGATCAAAATTTTTACTACCCAGGGCGACCGCATCCAGGATAGACCCTTGCAGAGCGTAGGCGAAGACGGCTTCTTTGTGCGAGAGCTGGAAGAAGCCTTGCTGCGCGGCGAAATAGACCTGGCCATACACAGTCTGAAAGATCTCCCCCACCAGCAGCCGGAAGGTCTGGTAGTACCTGCCACTCCTGCTCGTGAGGATGCCCGGGATGCCCTGATCAGCCGCAACGACCTGAAACTGGAAGCTTTGCCGCAGGGCGCTTTAATCGGAACCAGCAGCACACGCCGGGCTTCTCAATTGCTGGCCTACCGCCCCGATTTTCGTATGCTGCCCTTGCGCGGCAACGTGGATACGCGCATGCGTAAACTGCAAGAAGGTCTGCCGGTCAACGAGGCGGGCGAGCAGTATGACGCTATTATCCTGGCGACTGCCGGGCTGGAACGGCTCAGTCGAGGCAAGGAAATTACCGAGAAAATATCTTATAAAGTAATGCTTCCCGCTCCCGGGCAGGGCGCCTTAGCCCCTGAATGCCGCGCCAACGATAAAACGGTCCTGGGTTATCTTGCCATGATTAATGAGCGCGATGCTCAAACCGCCGTAGCCTGCGAGAAAGCTTTTATGGCGGCCCTGGGCGGCGGTTGCCAGACGCCGGTAGGCTGTTATGCCGAAGTGCTTTTCCACCGCTTTATTGCCCGTGGTTATGTGGGTAGCCCCGATGGCTCGCGGGTGATCCGGGTAGAGTTGCAGGAAGACTGGGAAGGCAGCATGAAGCAGGCCGAAGACCTGGGCAAGCGCCTGGCCGAAGAGACTATCACCCAGGGCGCGCGCGAGATTCTGGATGACGCCCGCGCCGCAGGTTACGTCACCGAGCGTAAGTAGGGGAGACTCATGCCTGCCGCGCCATCATCACAGTTAAATAAAGGCCAGATTTTCCTGATTGGAGCGGGTCCTGGCGACCCTGCTCTTATCAGTGTGCGCGGACAAGAGCTTTTACAGCAGGCTACGGCGGTAGTTTACGATTATCCGGCCAGTCCGGCTCTGCTCAAAGCGGCTTCCGGCGCCCGGCCTTATTATATCCCCGGCTATAGCCCTGAAAAGGTAAGCACCTTGCTGGTGCAACTGGCAGAAGGCGGAGAGACGATTGTCAGGTTATTCCAGGGCGATCCCTACAGCGATGAGGCGGGCGGCCTTGAATTCAGCCTTCTAAAACAGGCCGGGGTGGGCTGCGAGGTTGTGCCGGGAATTAGCAGCGGTATAGCCGCCGCCGCTTATGCCGGTATCCCGGTAACGCACCGTGATTTTGCAAATAGCTTCAGCCTTACCAGCCAGCCTTCCAGTCTCAGCGCTGAAAATTACCGGGCGCTTGCCGCTACCGGCGGGACACTGGTTTTCTTAAATGTAGACGACCCGGCCCAACTGGCCACGCTCTTGCTTGCAGCCGGAAAAGAACCGCATACTCCTGTAGCACTAATCAGCGGGGCCAGCACCTGGGCCCAGCAAACCGTCAGCGGCCACCTGTCAGAAATTGCTTCGCTGGCCCGGACCGCAGCCATCAGGTTACCGGCTGTAATGGTAGCCGGTGAGGTAGCCGGTCTGCGGGAAACTTTACGCTGGTTCGATCTGGCGCAGGTGCGTCCTTTGCTGGGGCACCGCGTAGTAGTCACGCGGGCCAGAGAACAGGCCAGTAGCGTGGTAGCGCAATTAACAGCCCTGGGAGCGGACGCAATCGAATTCCCGGTGATTAAAATTGTGGACCCACCCACTTTCGTGCCCATGGACCGGGCTGTTGCCCGGCTGGCCGATTTCGACTGGGTGGTATTCACCAGCGTAAACGGAGTGGATTGCTTCTGGAAGCGGCTTAAGATGGCCGGGAAAGATGCGCGAGCCTTTGCGAAAGCTAAAATTTGTGCGATTGGACCGGCGACTGCCGCCGCCCTGGAAGAACGCAGCCTTGTTCCGGACCTGATTCCACAGCGGTATGTGGCGGAAGGTATCCTGGAAGAACTGAAAGTAGAACCGGGCCAAAAATTCTTGCTACCGCGCGCCGATATAGCACGGGAAGCCCTGGTAGAAGGCTTGCAAGCCAAAGGCGCTATCGTAGAAAATGTAATAGCCTACAGCACAGTGGCAGGTGGCGAGGAAGGTCCGGGCAGTATTAATCCGGCGGAACTGGTCAAACTGTTAAATAACGGCGAAATAGACGCTGTGACTTTCACTTCTTCCAGCACCGTTCGCAATTTCGCCAGACGCCTGGCGACCGCTACAGATATTGCTTTACCCGTGCTGCTGGAAAAGACCACTGTAGCCTGTATTGGCCCCATTACAGCCGGAACGGCCCGTGAATTGGGCCTGACGATAGGATTGGAAGCGCCCGAATTTACCATAGACGGGTTGATTAAAAGCCTGGTGGAACATTTTACCCGTGCTACCAGCCGGGTTTAACATATTTGCTTTGTAAAGAGCACTACAAATAGCTACAAATAGCCGGAACCTACTAACCTTTTATTGCTGGAGAGGTAGGGGAGCGAAAGAGGAGGTAAGACTCAATGGATAACGGAAAGACAAACGGTAATAGTTCGGTCGTGTATTCTAATCCTTCCGAAGCAGTCACCGAAGGCGAACTCCAGATGAAAGAAAAACTGGGCATCCGTGGCGGACGCGCCATGCCGGAAGACCCTCACATGAAACTGGAGTACAAGCACAACACTACCACCCAGCAATTTGTGAAGTATGGCTTTTACAAGCTGGACCCGGCTTTCCGCCGCCTGCCAAAAGCCGAGCGCGACAAAGGGGTGCAGGAATTTCTGGCGATTATGGATGATCTCTACCCGCGTGGCGAACTGCTCCGCCCTTACAGCCTGACGGGTGTGCGCGGCGATGTAGATTTCATGCTCTGGCACGTCGTACCGGTCAATAAGGATGGCGAGTCGCCCAGCGGCCTGGAACGCTTCCAGGAAGTCAACGCTACTATCCTGGGCACCGGCATGGGTGCGTACCTGACCGTACCTTTCCACTATGTAGCCATGACCAAGCGCTCGATTTATACCGATAATCACCATCACGAGGGCAGCGAAAACGACCGCCTGCGGGTAGAACCGTGGGGCAGTAAGTATCTCTTCGTTTACCCCTTCGTGAAAACTCGCCAGTGGTATCTGCTGTCATTGCCTGAGCGCCAGCGCATTATGAACGAGCATATCCGGGTAGGTAGCCAGTATCCTACGGTCAAGCTGAATACCAGCTATTCCTTTGGCCTGGATGACCAGGATTTCGTGGTGGCCTTCGAGTCTGATTACCCCTCGGACTTCCTTGATCTGGTGCAGGAGTTGCGAGAAACCGAAAGTAGCCTCTACACCGTGCGAGACGTGCCGATCTTTACCTGCGTCTCAACTACGGTCGAGCAGATTATCAAAAACCTGGGCCTTTAGGAATTTCTCACCACAAAGATACTCTTGACGCCTGTTTCCCCTGAAAGGGGAAAGTTAAATGCCGGAGTATCTTTGTGGTGAATTTATAGCACCGCTGCGGAAAGAAAGGTTATAAACCCAGATGTTAAGCGAATCTCGTTTCCTGAAAGCCTGCCGGCGCGAACCGGTTGACGCCACGCCGCTCTGGTTTATGCGCCAGGCCGGACGTTACATGCCTGAATACCGGGCGGTGCGCTCGCGTGTTTCGATGTTGGAGGCCATCCGCTCCCCGGAACTCGCTTTTGAAATTACCATGCAGCCGATCAACGCCTTTGAACTGGATGCCGCAATTATCTTCGCCGATATTCTGACCCCGCTTATCGGCATGGGCATTAACCTCGATTTTGTGAAAGGCGAAGGGCCTCAAATAGATAATCCTTTGCGGACTACCCGGGACGTGGATATGCTGGCTGTACCCGCTGCCGAAGATACCATGCCTTTTGCCCTGGAAGCTATCCGTATGACGGCGGCTGAACTGACGCCGCGCAATATCCCGCTGATTGGCTTCTGCGGCGCACCCTTTACCCTGGCGAGCTACGCTATCGAAGGAGGCGGCTCGCGCAATTACGAGCATACTAAAGGCATGATGTACTCGGAACCGGCCGCCTGGAAACGCCTGATGACCAAACTGCTAACAGTGCTAAGCGATTTTATGGCCCAGCAGGTCAAGGCCGGAGCATCCGCCCTCCAGATTTTCGACTCCTGGGTAGGAGCGCTCAGCCCGCGCGATTACGCCCGCTATGCCGCTCCGTACACTCACCAGTTGATTGAGAACGCCAAAAAAACAGGGGTGCCGGTAATCTATTTCAGTACAGGCACAGGCGGTGTACTGGATCAGATCGCTAGTTACGATTGTGATGTGGTGAGCGTAGACTGGCGCGTGCGGTTGGATACGGCCTGGCAAACTATCGGCTATGATAAGGCTATCCAGGGTAATCTCGACCCGGTACTGCTTTTTGCGCCCTGGCGGGAAGTGCAGGCTAACACCGACGAGATCTTAACGCAGGCTGCCGGGCGGCCCGGTCACATTTTCAACCTGGGACACGGCATCTTGCCCGGCACTCCGGTAGACACCGTGCGGAGATTGGCCGAATATATCCATACAAAAACAGCTAGAGTAGAGCAGGTGGCTTTATGACCCTTGCAAATACTGAGGCGCCCATAGGGGTATTGCTAATGGCCTACGGCGGACCGGCCAGCCTGGACGAACTGCCCGGTTACCTGGCTGATATTCGGAGTGGTCGGCCGACCACAAAGGCAATCCTGGCCGAGATGACCCGTAATTACGAACTGATCGGCGGTAAATCCCCGCTGCTGGAAATCAGCCGCAAGCAAGCCGCCGCTGTCGAAAAACTGCTAAACGCAGATGGCAGGCAGGCTTATAAGGTTTATATCGGCATGCGCCACTGGTCGCCCTGGATTGAAGACACCATCCGCGACATGCTTAACGATGGGATTGAGCGAGCCGTAGCGATTGTGCTTGCGCCGCATTACAGCAGCATGAGCGTCTCCAAGTACCATGAAAAAGTGCAGGCCGGGCTGGAAATGTACGCTGGCAATATCGACTTCGAATACGTGGACAGCTACAACACCGCTCCCAAGTATATTCAGGCTATGGCCGATAGGGTGAGAGCCGGAATCGAACGGTGGCCCGAAGACGAGCGCGAGAGTGTCCATGTGATCCTGAGTGCCCACAGTCTGCCGGTAAGAATTATCCGCATGGGCGACCCCTACCAGGACCAGTTACTGGAGTCAGCCAGGTTAATTGCCCAGAAGGCCGGGCTGCGCGATGACCAGTGGAGTTGGAGTTACCAGAGCGCCGGGCGCACTCCCGAACCCTGGCTTGGCCCCCAGGTAGAAGTGCATGTAGCGGAACTGGCCGAAAAAGGCATCAAGAATATCGTCAGTGTGCCGATTGGCTTTGTCTCGGACCATGTTGAGATTCTTTTTGATATTGACATTAAGGCCCAGGGCGTAGCGAAGGAAAAAGGAGTCAGGCTGGAACGCCCACCCGCGCTTAACGATGATCCGCTTTACATTGAAACGCTGGTCGATCTGGTACGCGAACGGGCTGCTCGCTGGCAACCTCAAACCGCAGGAGCGCAGGCATTATGACTCGGGTTGTAATTATTGGCGGTGGCATTACCGGGCTGGCGGCAGCCTGGGAATTACAACAGCAGGGCATCGACTATATTCTGCTGGAAGGTTCGGAGCGATTGGGCGGCAAGATCAAAACGGATCGCTCGGAGGGCTTTATTATTGAAGGTGCGGCGGACTCCTTCCTGGGCGCCCAGAAGCCCTGGGCCTGGCAACTTTGCCGTGAAGCCGGTCTGAGCGACCGCATGGTCGGTACGAACGACCACAACCGCAACGTCTACATACTGAAGGACGGCAGACTACAGATGATGCCGCGTGGCATGCGCTTGCTGGTACCGACAGACCCGGATGGCTTGCTGGAATCGGAACTGCTTTCCGAGGAGGGTAAGCGCCGGATGTTAGCCGAGCCAGAAATCCCGGCGCGTTCCGAAAGTGGCGACGAAAGCCTGGCCTCTTTTGTACGGAGACGCTTTGGCGAGGAAGCTCTCGACGTTTTTGGCGAACCACTGCTGGCCGGTATTCACGTTGGCAACCCGGAAACTCTCAGTATGCAGGCTACTTACCCGAATTATCTGGCTATGGAGCGAACCCACGGCAGCCTGATTGAAGGTACCCGAAAAGCTGTACCACCCGGTCCGGCCCTCGCCGATGCTCCTAAAACGGTCTTTGTTTCTTTCCGCAATGGTATGTACGAAATGATCGAGGGCCTCAGCGCGAAGTTGACCGGAGATATCCGTCTTGGGGAGAAAGTTACCCGCGTGGAGCCTGATGGCACGCTGCATACCTCTTCCGGGGCAGTGATTAAGGCTGATAAGATAATCCTGACAGTTCCGGCGCATACCGCTCAAAAGTTGCTGGTGGAAGCGGCACCGAAACTGGCCGAAGAGTTGAAACAGATTCATACGGTTAGCTCGGCTACGGTCAGTTTCGGTTTTAGAGAGGCCGATTTGCCCCACCCGCTGGATGGCTTCGGCTTCGTAGTCGCCTCCAGCGAGCCCACCCATCTACTGGCCTCAACCTGGAGCAGCACCAAGCTGGCAGGGCGCGCTCCTGAAGGTTACGCCCTGATAAGAGTCTTCCTGGGCGGGCATCGTCACGAGCAAGATGCTAAAATGGCAGATGAAGAACTGATCGCCCTGGCTCGCAGCGAACTGGCTAAAGTGATGGGTATTGAGGCGGAACCGGTCATCACCCGCATCTTCCGCTGGATTGATGCCAATACCCAGTACGAGGTCGGCCACATGGAGCGCGTGGCTAATTTCCAGCAGCTTTGCCCTGACTGGTTAAAATTGACCGGCGCGGCTTATGGCGGAGTGGGTATTCCCGATTGTGTGCGGCAGGGCCGGGAAACAGCCCGGCAGGTGGCTGCCAGCCTGGAAAAAGTAGAAAAAAGCTAAACTGCTCTGAATGAAATTAAAATAGTGGGAGAAGTAAAATCGTGAATTTTGAAAAATCAAAAGCGCTTTTCGAACGCGCTTCCGAATTGATGCCGGGCGGCGTGAACAGCCCGGTACGTGCCTTCCGGGGAGTTGGCGGGAATCCGCTCTTTATTGAAAAAGCCCAGGGCCCCTTTATTTACGATGCCGACGGCAACCGCTTTATTGATTACGTCTTAAGCTGGGGTCCCATGATTCTGGGTCACGCCGAGCCCTCGGTAGTGGAAGCGATTACACGGCAGGCCCAACTTGGCACGAGCTATGGCGCTCCAACCGCCGTAGAAAACGAACTGGCTGAACTGATTACCGGGGCGATGCCCAATATTGAAATGATAAGGTTTGTCAGCAGCGGCACCGAGGCGACCATGAGCGCCTTGCGACTGGCGCGAGCCTATACCAAACGCAGCAAGATTTTGAAGTTTGAGGGCTGCTATCATGGCCATGCAGATTTCCTGCTGGTCCACGCCGGGAGCGGTGTCGCTACCCTCGGCCTGCCCGATAGCCCGGGCGTAACGGCAGCCAACGCTACCGACACCCTGACTGCGCCTTATAATAATCTCGAAGCCGTGGAAGAACTCTTTGCCGCCAATAAAGACCAGATTGCAGCCATTATTGTCGAGCCGGTAGCAGGAAATATGGGCCTGGTGCTGCCAAAACCGGGCTTTTTGGAAGGGCTGCGCAGCATTACCGAACGAGAAGGGGCTGTACTGATTTTTGACGAAGTAATGTCGGGCTTCCGCATTGGTGGGGCGGGCGGTGTCCAGGGTCTTTTCAAGATTAAACCGGACCTGACTACCCTGGGTAAAGTGATTGGGGGCGGTCTGCCGGTAGGTGCTTATGGCGGCAAGCGTGAGATTATGAAGATGGTTGCCCCCAGCGGGCCGGTCTACCAGGCCGGAACGCTCAGTGGTAATCCCCTGGCGATGGCTGCCGGTATTGCTACTATGAAAAAAGTGCTGGCTCCCGGCTTCTACGAAGCTCTGGAAGAGAAGATGCAGCGCCTGGAAAAAGGCATGGTGGCAGCTTGCCAGGAAAGCCCGGTGCCGGTTAACTTCAAACGCATCGGTAGCAAATTCGGCCTGTTCTTCACCGCTCAAGAAGTGGTGGACTACGCTTCCGCTAAAACATCCGATACCAAAGCCTTTGCCCGCTACTTCTGGAACATGATCGAGCAGGGCATTTACCTGGCCCCGAGCCAGTTTGAAGCCGGGTTTATGTCGAATGCGCATACTCCGGAACTGATTGATACTACTATCGAAGCGGCCCGGGCCAGTTTCGCGGCCCTGGCTGAAACTGCTAAGGTTTAATTATTCGCAGGGATAGGCAGTTACTTTTATGCTGTCTATCCCTGCAAATTATTGTTAAATTGAGTCTTTTAGAACTGACATCTCTAATCCCTGATACGTTATGTCAACTCCGTCAGGATATTGACGATTGCCTTTTGTGCGCTGGCGGTAATTCAGAGGAAATCAAGTACAGGCATATCTGGGGTGAGGGTTGTTACACCCGGCCTGATATAATGCTGGTATTGATGAACCCGACCGCCCGTAATCGTACTGCGCATCCTGACTACCAGGGAACGCGCCTGCCCTTTGCCGGTATCAAAGCTTTCTGGAAGGTGCTGGTGGAAGCTGATTTGCTTCCGCAAAGCTTGCTGGAAGATTTTGCAGATCGGGACTGGAACGAGGAACGAACCCGGCGGGTAATCGCTACTTTGAATCAGGAAAAGTTATATGTAACCAACCTGGTAAAATGTGTTTCTGCCAGGGCGGCTGACCCTGGCGCAGCCGAAATAAATTATGGCCTGTCAGTGCTACAACGAGAAATTGAACTTGTACAGCCGCGCTATATCGTGGCTTTTGGTCTGCTGGTCTTTCGCGCCATCACCGGGCAAACTTTAAAGCTGGGCGATTACCTGGCAAGACTTGAGAGCGGTGAAACAGGCCTGGAAAGCCGATATTATAGCATCGCCCTAAATGAAATAAATTATCCCGTCTTTCCCTGCTATTTTCCTACGGGACGGGGCAACAGCCGAGCGGCGACAGCCTGTCTGCGGTTGCTAAATAAAAACCTAAGGAGTATTAAACAATGTTAACTGAAAAAGAAGCCCCGGCAGGACGTAAAGCCGGTTTAGTAAATCGCCCGCGCCGTACTCGCCGCACCGATACTTTACGCCGCATGGTGCGCGAAACCCACGTATCGGTGGATAATTTTATTTACCCGCTTTTTATCGCCGAAAGTATTAAAGAAGAAGTTGAAATTGGCTCAATGCCGGGCCAGTACCGCTGGCCGGTAGAGCGAATAGCTCGCGAAGCCGAGAGCATTGCCAAACTGGGTATTCCGGCCGTACTCCTCTTCGGTATCCCCGATTTTAAAGATAATGTAGGTACCGAAGCTTCTAACCCGAACGGCGTGGTGCAGGCCGCTATTCGTGAAATCAAAAAAGCTGTGCCGGAACTGGTAGTGATAACCGATGTCTGCCTGTGCGAGTACACCGATCACGGGCATTGCGGGGTGCTGGATAGCAGCGGCTACGTTCAGAACGACCCGACCCTCGACCTGCTGGCGAAGATGGCCCTATCACATGCTGAAGCCGGAGCCGATATTATTGCCCCTTCCGACATGATGGACGGGCGGGTAGGCGCTATCCGGGCAGCGCTCGATGAAAATGATTTTGAAAACATCCCGATTATGGCTTACTCGGCCAAGTATGCCAGCGGTTTCTATGGCCCCTTCCGCGAGGCGGCTGATAGCGCTCCCGCCTTTGGAGATCGCCGCAGCTACCAGATGGACCCGCCCAATATCCGGGAAGCCCTGCGCGAAGTAGAACTGGATGTAGCCGAAGGGGCAGATATGATCATGGTCAAACCGGCCCTACCTTACCTGGATGTTATCGCCAAAGTGCGCGACCGTTTCGAGCTTCCCCTGGCCGCTTATAACGTCAGTGGCGAATATGCCATGCTCAAGGCAGCGGCACGCATGGGCTGGCTGGATGAGGAACGGGTCATCCGCGAGACTCTCACCTCGATCAAACGCGCCGGAGCTGATATGATTATTACTTATCACGCTAAAGAAGCTGCCCCGTGGTTTAAATAGGTAGTTAAACTAAAAACGCCTCTCGTTGTGAGAGGCGTTTTTAGTTTGGTTTATTCAACGGGCAAATGTAGTTCAGTACCCCATTCTTCCCAGGAGGCATCGTAGAGCGCCAGGTCTTTATACCCGGCCAGATGCAAAGAAAACAAGCCTAGCGAAGCGGAAATGCCAACTCCACAATAGGTAATAACTCGTTGGTCAGGTTTCAAACCGGCGGCTTCCGCTCTTACTCGAATAACATCAGCCGGTAAATAGGTCCAATCCTCCAGATTCAGGTTATAAGAAGAGGTCAGGTTGATAGCGGAGGGGATATGTCCTGCACGCATGGGTACGCGTGCTCCAATATCTACGCTCTCAGCATCTGGCGGCAAATAGTGGCTACCCGGCGGTGTCCAGACGGCTTTCCCGGCGAATTGTTCTGGTGGCCTGGTATCTACCAACCGAACTCCAGTATCTTGCTTTTGTAAAGCCTCGATAATTTCCTGGTGGGTTGCCAGCCAGTTAGCACGTGGTATACAGCTAAAGCTGGCGGGAGAGGGCTGGGGAATGGCTTTAGTAACAGGCCGCTTTTCGCAGACCCACTTATTCCAGCCACCATTCAAAACCGTTACCTGCCTGTGCCCGTAATAGCGTAAGGCCCACCAGAGCCGGGTTGCTCCCGAATAATCATAATCGGCATAAGCCACTACCCGGCTATCATTCCCGATGCCTGCTGCACTCATGACCTCCTCGAAACGCTGTGGAGGAAGAAGCATGTAACGCAGCCCCTTCTGGTCTACGTAGCTGAGGTCTAACTCCCAATCCAGATGAATCGCCTCAGGTATATGTCCTGCTTTGTATAATTCTCGACTGGAAGTGCCGTCGCCGCGCCAACGCGCATCTACTATCCGCAAATCCGGGTCATTCAGGTGAGAGGCCAGCCAGTCAGTCTCTACCAGGGGATTTTGTTCAAAATCTAACATTTGTTAAGTTAAACCAGCCTTGAAACGGACTATGCTTTTTCAAGCAACTGCTGGTAAACAGCATAATCTTCCGGCGAGAACAGGACAAACTGCACCAGTTCTATAGCCGGTTTTTCCTCTTTCAAAAATTGCTTGACAGTATGGATGGCAATCGGGGCGGCCTTTTGAATCGGAAAACCATAAATACCGGTACTGATGGATGGGAAAGCCACGCTTTTGATATTTTGCAGTTCGGCCAGTTCCATGCTCTTACGGTAAGCATCGGCTAGAAGACGGTTTGCCTCTTTCTCCTTATAAGAGCCATAAACCGGGCCAACCGCGTGAATGATATATCTGGTGGGCGCGGGAAGGCGTCCCGCTCCGGTTATAACTGCGCTGCCGGTAGGGCAACCGCCGAATGGTGCGGTCAGGCGATCCAAAACTTCGTAACCCGCCGCCCGGTAAATTGCCCCGCAGACTCCACCGCCCGGTGAAAGATGCTCATTGGCGGCATTAACGATTGCCTCCGTGCCTGCCTTTACGATATCTCCTTCCCATAACTTGATTGTAGTGTTTCCAACCTGAATTTCATCCGCCATAAACTGCTTCTCCAATAACTTCTATGTAAAGTTCTCCGAGTTAACTACTTTTCTCCAATTTCAAATAAAATTGTGGCTAATTCTATCATTTGCTGGCGGTCTTTCAAGACTTTTAGCCAGCGATCCGGAATAGTATCCAGGCCATAAAAACTTCCAGCCAGCGCGCCTGTTACCGCTCCCACCGTATCAGCATCATTTCCACCGTTTACCGCCTTGATAACTGCCGCCTCGAAACTTTCGGTAGTATGCAGGCAATGCAGCGCCGTTAGCAGCGTGGAAACGGCCCAACCGCTATTGCCGCGATGAGGGCGACCTTCATTGTCCCATTTCACCAGGATAGCATGCCAGTCCCCTTCGGCGATACGCAGGGCAGCGGTCAGGGCGGCCTCGTAATCGCTACCATTGATAAATTCTGCAATCAGGGTGGTCATTACCGGCACTGCTCCCGCGGCGATAGGCGAGCGGTGCGTAGGATAGGCGCTCAAAAGTGAGTCGCGCAGCAACTCGCTGCGGTACTGCGGATGATGCCAGAGGACCGCCAGGGGAGAACAACGCATAATAGCCCCGTTGGCCTGGCTATCTGGCCTGTAGTCGCCAGAAAGATGAGCGGGGATACCGCTCTTTAAGCGCCTCAGAGCGCTGCTGGTGGTAATACCGATATCTTTCGGGTCAGAATCGAGCCAGGCCACAAACCGGCGTCCCAGGTCTTCAATATTAAGCCCTTTGGGGCTAAAGCCGTCCTGACTATCCCGGTTAGTGGCCACCAGGCTTTCCAGCAGACACATCATCATCTGACCGTCGTCGGTGTACTCCCCTATCTCCCAGTTGAAAGAACCTCCTCCACGCATTTCGGTGTGGCCATTTGAACCATAGCGGGCCTTGATTTGTTCGGGAGTGGTAAATTCAACCGTGCTGCCCAGAGCATCAGCCACTGCCAGGCCCACTACTGCCCCCAGGGCCCGGTTAAGCCGCGCCGCTCGCTGTAGTTCCTGTGACTTCACCACGCCAGTTGAGTTTGAATTGGTCGAATCAGCCATTTTACTTTTCCTCGTGGAGTGTTCCGACTATTGTAATTGCCAGCAAATATATTAGTGTAAAAAGCACACTGATTCTAACATCTTTATAATCTTCTGTCAAGACTTTCAACCGGGCACAAGGCTCACTGTAGTGATATAATATAGGTTGCACTTTTTGTCCGGTTTGCAGATATATTATTGCAAACTCTAAACCTTTGACAAGTGGCTATAGTGCAGAAGTAGTGCATAACAATTATGTAAGAAGTACAGGGAAGGCACGGTAATATGCCCGAGTTTAAAGTAGTATCTGATTTCCAGCCCACGGGTGACCAACCCCAGGCCATCGAAAAGCTGGCAGAGGGCGTGGAAGAAGGAAAAAGACACCAGATTCTGCTGGGTGTAACGGGTAGCGGTAAAACCTTTTCAATGGCGAAAGTAATTGAAAAGGTGCAGCGTCCCGCCCTTATCCTGGCCCATAATAAAACACTGGCGGCTCAGCTTTACCAGGAATTTAAAGAATTCTTCCCTAACAACGCAGTCGAGTACTTTGTAAGTTATTACGATTACTACCAGCCAGAAGCCTACATCCCGCGCAACGATGTTTACGTTGAAAAAACTGCCGATATCAACGAAGAAATTGATAAACTGCGCCACGCCGCGACACGCGCTCTGCTGGAACGGCGCGATGTAATTATCGTGGCTTCGGTCTCCTGTATCTACGGCTTAGGCTCCCCCGAAGAATACGGCAAAGTGGTAGTCAGTCTCAAAAAAGGTGATGTCGTACGGCGCGACCGTATCCTGCGCCACCTGGTTGATATACAGTATAACCGCAACGATATGAGCCTGACCCGCGGTACCTTCCGGGTGCGTGGCGATACTCTCGAAGTCTACCCGGCTTATGAAGAAATTGCCCTGCGGATAGAATTGTTCGGCGACGAAGTTGACCGGATCGTTGAAATTGATCCCCTCACCGGAGAGGTGCTGGTAGAGCGCACTAAGGTTGATATCTACCCGGCCAAACACTTTGTAACTACCGCTGAAAAGCTGCAAGCAGCCCTTCGCGATATCCGGGAAGAACTGGATGAGCGCTTGAAAGAACTGGAAGAAGAAGGCAAAGTGCTGGAAGCGGCTCGCCTGAAACAACGTACCATGTACGATCTGGAAATGCTGGAAGAAGCAGGCTATTGTAGCGGGGTCGAGAACTATTCGCGGCATCTTTCCCGGAGAGCGGTTGGCGAACAACCCTGGACCTTGCTCGATTACTTCCCGGATGATTATGTCATGTTTATTGACGAGTCGCATATCTCATTGCCGCAGGTGCGTGGTATGTATGGTGGAGACCGCTCCCGCAAAATGACCCTGATCGACTATGGTTTTCGCCTCCCCTCGGCAGCCGATAACCGGCCGCTCACTTTTGAGGAGTTTGAAAATCACGTTCACCAGGCCGTCTATGTCTCGGCTACACCCGGTCCGTATGAACTGGAGAACACGCCTCAAGACGGTATCGCGGAGCAGATTATCCGTCCGACCGGTCTGATTGACCCTGAAATCATCGTGCGTCCCACCAAGGGGCAGATTGATGATTTGCTGGGCGAAATTCAGGAGCGTGTGCGTAAACGCCAGCGCGTACTGGTTACCACCCTGACCAAGCGCATGGCGGAAGAACTGGCCGACTACCTGATCGAAGCGGGTATCAAGACGCATTATCTACATAGCGAAATTGTTACCCTGGAACGGGTGGAAATCTTGCGTGACCTGCGCCTGGGTATCTATGATGTGGTGGTCGGAATTAACCTTTTGCGAGAGGGTCTCGATTTGCCCGAGGTTTCGATGGTTGCAATCCTGGACGCTGACAAAGAAGGCTACCTTCGTTCAACCAGTTCGCTCATCCAGATTATTGGACGAGCCGCCCGCCATGTCGAAGGTAAAGTCGTCATGTACGCTGACAACATCACGGCTTCTATGCAAAAAGCGATTGACGAAACTTACCGCCGCCGTAAGATTCAAATCGAGTTCAACGAAGCGCATAACATCCAACCGGCCAGCATTGTCAAAGAAATCAAGGACATTACCGACCGGGTACGGGCAGTGGCCGAATCGCGTGGCGAGTACATTGTCAACGCTGAGGACAATCCGGCGGATGCCCAACCGGCTTTGCCCGGTGCGCTTCCTAAAGAAGAAATTGCGCGCCTGATTAAAGACCTCGAAAGCCAGATGCGGCAATCAGCTAAAATGCTGGAATTCGAGAAAGCGGCTATGCTGCGCGACCAGGTAGTAGAGTTGCGCCGCATGATCCAGGAGGACAAGCTCGAAGAGCCAACGCCGCGCAAACCGGTGCTGGGTCGTAATTCGCAGCGTTAAAGCGGCCCGGGCAAGACTGGACTAAAAATGGCAGGGGAAACCCTGTCATTTTTCTTTTGAAAACTCTATAAACCCCCTTCTTATAGCCTAAATATCAGGATCTAAGCTAAAATAGGTTACAAAAGTAATATTTCAGCAGGAGCAATTTTATTCAATATGCCAGATTTAACCACTTACATTATTATTTCGATTGTCTTCTTTTGTGGCGCATTCCTGCAAAGCGTGGTTGGTTTTGGCTTTAACGTGATCGGAGTGCCTGCGGTTACTATCCTTACAAATGCCCGGACAGCCGTCACGGTAGTCAGTCTGCCCAGTTTCCTGAATTGCCTTTTACTGGTCTGGCGTATCGGGCGAAGCGAGAGTAAGGTTGCCCTCGAATTCAACCGGGTACTGCCACTGCTCATCACCAGCGGTATAGGGACGCTAGTAGGAGCTACCCTGCTGGCAGCGCTCGATCCTTCTATTATCCTGATTTGCCTGGGTATTCTGCTGCTGATCTTTATCGCGACCGATAAAGTTCGCAAAAACTGGCGGCCCCACCCCCGCCACGCTACTCGCCTGGCAGTGGCAGTTGGACTGGCTACCGGTATCCTGAACGGATTGGCCGGAGTGAGTGGCCCTACCCTGGCCCCTTATCTCTACACCCTACGCCTGGATAAACACCAGTTCGTCTATTACCTGAATCTGCTCTTTTTGTTCCTGGGCACTTTTCAGTTTATCAGTTTCGGTCTGCTCGGTTTTTTCACCTGGGAGCGTATCCTGACCGGCCTGAGCCTCATTCCGGTTTCGCTGGCCGGGCTTTACCTGGGCATGTGGGCCCGTTCGCGGGTAAGCCAGGTCTTTTTTAACCGGTTGGTGCTGCTGGTGCTTTTCGTTACCGCCCTGGATCTGCTGCGACGCGGCCTGCATATTACATTCTAATTTTTCTTCACTACTCTGGCTAGCTGAAGCTAATGTAATCTATCGCCGGTAACTGCCCGGTGGTAGCCGCCACGGCTCTTTCCAGTTGGTCGTTGTAAACGGCTGCCCTGCGCTGGTCGAATAAATTGCGCAAGATTACCAGTAAGCGACCCTGCTTCTCACGCACACCCATGCCATGCCGGAATAAGCTGGCCGCGCCACTATAACCACTCTTTTCGAGTTGGCCCAGGACTGCTTCCCACCACGCAAAATCCTGTTGGGTCAGGGCGTAAACTCTGGCTACCTGCTGCCAGAGCGTATTGATTTCAACCGTTCTATTAACAGCCTGAGGCTGCTGTAGGGGATATGTAATATCTTCAATCACTGCCACTTCCGTAGATTCTCCACTCACCCCTACCTCACCTATCTCTTCCTCTATCGTAACAGTCTGCTCAAAAAGGCTTTGCTGTTGCCAGCGATCTGCCCTGGATAAGCGGTCTTCACCTCGTTCGATCAGGCGCCGCACCATGCCCTGCGGATTCTGGCGAGCGTTCTCGCGGGCATAGCGCAAAATGCGCGGCAGGTAATCTTCAGGTTTGTTATAAGCTTCGAGGTATTGACAAAGTTTTCGGGCAGTCTGGGTATCAAAACCGAATTGCACTAATAGCTCCTGGTTTGCTGAAGGTTTAGCGCCAGCAATATCATCCAATCCAACAAGGTTTGATTTATCCAGTTTATTTTCCACCACCAGCACAGGGTTGGTTTTAGGTTTAGTTGTCTGATCTATTGGCTGCATGGTGGTGTTTATTTCAGGTTGGTTACTATGAACTGGTTTATCTTTGTTGGTTTTGATTCTACTTAGAGTCACCGGCTGTTCTTTCTTAGAAACGCTCTCCGACTCTGCTTTGATTCGCCCACCGATTCTATTTAGAGTCACAGGTCGTTCTTTCTTAGAAACAGCTACCGTTTCTTCTTGAGTACGGTCTGATTCAACCGGGGTTAAAACCGGCATTTCGGGATTAAATCCCGTATTTTTCACGGGATTTAGCTGGCGGGAATATTCAGGAGCGGACAGGCTTAACGGTGTTTTTTCGGGTAACACCGCTTTTTTGGCTTTAGCTGCTAGAGCAGACGGTTTTTCGTTTTCAGCTTCCTGCCGGTTCTGGGCTTCCCGCGCTCCTTCGCAGTAGCGATAAATCTTACAACCCTTGCAGAACTTGAGGCGGGTAGCGCTGGCAAATTCGGTTTTGGTAAATGGGTCGGCGGTCCGGTAGAGCGTGCCATCTACCTTTGGATTGACGCCATACTCGGCTGCGCGGTCACGGACTACTTCTATAGTCAAATCCAGAGAGCCGGCCAGTTCGGCGAAACCGGGTAACACCGGTTGGAAACTGACCAGCCCGGCTTTACGCAGTTCTTCTAAAAGATAGGGCAGGTGCGCGATACTGACACCCAGGCTATCCGCCAGGTCACGCCGTCCGGGCCAGGAGATATCTGAGATAGCATTCCACTCGCGGCGTTCGTGTTCGTACTGGCGCAGGTAGGCCCAGAGATAGACCGCGTTGGGGCTTACTCCGGCGTAGTGGTAGCAGCGGAAGAATTCATTCCAGAGCGGCACAAATCCGGCCAGTTGCTTGCGCCGGTATGGAGTCTTAACCAGCACTCCCCGGTCATTCTCCGGTAGCGGCTGGTCGAAGATATTAAATCCAGGCAGAATGCCGGTGTTACTCTCCTTTTTTCTAGGCATCTTTATCTTTTCCCCTGGCGTTATCACCTGGCACGTTTACACGCCTTTTTATTTTTGTTATGTAAACTTATAATAATTACTCAACCCCGGTTACGCTCATGTGTTCAGATTGGGTCTTGACGTAGACCGTAAGGTTGCTATAATAAAGGTAATCAAAAACTGGTCTGCGGCTTTACAACCGCGACTTCAGAATATAACCCTTGAGGAACAACTCCCTGGCTGCCAAACCTGAGTTGTTCTTTTTTTATTATCTGTTTCTCACCAACTCACAACTTAGCCAGCCGTATTTTGCCTCTCACGCCAGCGCCGTAGTTTTGCCAGGTCGCTTTCGTAGCGTGTAATCAGCCGGTCTATTTCTGTTGAATCCCACTGACGGGACGGTTCCCGGGTTACGGTTTCTGGTAATTCCCTTGCAGTCCAGCGAATAACTTCCAGTTCTGCCAGGTCCAGATCCATTACCAGTTGTTCCATACCGTTATTGTTCGTTCTACTGCCGCCGGATTTCAAATGCGCTTTGGAACTGGGCTTCTGATCACGGTAGCTTTTTAACCGCAGGGCCAGATCGTTCAGGTTCAAAGAGCGGCCAGTTTGTAGAGCTTCTTCTACGCTCTGCCTGACCGCCTCCAGTTGCATTTCCGGTTCTAAAGCGGTCAGTCTCCGCACCAGTTCTACATTATTAAGGAAAGCCGCTAAGGTTGCTTTGTCTTCCTGGTTTAATTCCCATTTGTGATTTTTATCACTTGGGGTTACAGTTGTAACATTATAGCTATCACTAGCTGCTGTGACCCCGTTTTGACTCTGGAAAAGAACAGCTACATCTCCGGTCAGGAAAAACTCTTTTACCGCCGGCGAAAGATTTTCCGCCGCTCTTATCCGCTGGGTTACATAGGGCCGGGACTTACCGATACTGGCCGCAATCTGCTTGTGATCCCAGCCAAATTCATTAGCCAGTTGGCGGTAGCTTTCTCCCTCTTCCCAGGGAGCCAGGTTCTCGCGCTGTACATTTTCAATGATGGCATCCAGTAACGGGTCAGCCCCATCCTGCCGGTTATCGACCAGAATAATGGGTACACGGGCCAGGCCTAACTCACGCGCAGCCTGCCAGCGCCGATGTCCCGCTATCAGGGTAACCCGGCCACTCTCGCCCCGCACACCCAGAAGCGCCTGTAAAATTCCGCGCGTGGAGATACTGGCTTTTAACTCTTCTAACCCGGCACGACTTAACTGCTGGCGTGGTTGGCGCGGGTTAGGCTCAATCCTTTCCGGGGCCAGGTAGACCAGCGTTCCGCGCGGAACCTGCGCCTCTATCTCAAAAAGATCACGCCGGGTAGCCATCTACGCCTCGTTCCTTTTAGGAGACTTTTTGGGCGCTATCAGAGAATGTCCCTGGGCTAACTGGGCTGCTTCCGCTATCGTCGTGGCAGAAATATAGCGTTCAATCCGGCTGGAACCCAGCGCTAAAGCATGATATCCGAGCTTGCATACTTCGCGAGGAATGCCTCTACCATAGTCCGCCAGGGCTTCAAGCGCTTCCTGGGTGAACATATCGTATTCTGCCCCGGCCACGTTCAGGCGATACTTGATGAGTTTTATGGTCTCTTCGCGGTTAAGATTTTCCAGCCGCACCTGCGAGACTACCCGGCTTAAGAAGTTGGGCCGGGCGGCTACTTTACGGGCTAACTCTTCCTGTCCAAAGAGAATGATCTGTACCAGCTTTTCGTTGCCGGTTTCAAAGTTCAGCAACTGGCGCAACAATTCCAGGTTATACTTGGTAGCCGTCTGCGCTTCGTCTACCAGAATGACCAGCGAGTTTCCGGCCTTCTGTGTCTCTTCAATTAAGAGGCCCTTAAACTGGCGCTTGAGCGCTTCGACCTGCCGGGAGGAAGGTTCCTGTCCAAATTCATGCAGTATATTGATCATTAGCTGGGAAGGTGTGGCTGAGAGATCATCCAGGTAAGCTACCCTATAATCGGTGCGAGCTGCCAGGCGGCTGCGAATAATACTGCAAATCGAGCTTTTGCCGGTTCCCACCGCGCCCAGTACCATTGCCAGACCCATCCGGTCTCGCACTACCTGCAAGCAAAGGGAGATTACTTTTTTATAAGGCTCACTAAGGTAGACAAAGCGCGGATCTGTGCCGGTTACTTGAAAAGGCGGCTCAAAGAGGCCATAAAAGTTGACATAATATTCCTGACCTAATTTATCCAGATCGTCACGCGCTATTCGGAGAGGCGTGATGGAGGATGGTTGGGAAATTTTGCTGGTAGTAGCGGCCATTTAAGCTTTGACTTTCTCCACGGCATGCTAATGAGCAACAATAGTCTACTGCTACCATGATTATAATTCATGGCGTCAAGGCTTTTTTAGCCATTTTTATAGCAGAAGTGGAAAATTTCCTATAGAATTTTACGTTTTTTCACTTTTTATTCAACTGTTGAATATTTTTACCTGGAACTAAGAGAAAGCATTTAAGATGTAATATTTCCAGCTATTTCAGTTACTAATTGCTCTGAAGGTACAGGGTAAGTTTTTTTACAAACCTTTTTCTATTTCCGGGTTGAGAATATAGTAGACAGAACGCCCGCTGGTACCGACCTTCTGAATAATGTCCAGTTGTAGCAGTTCGCGTAAATCGGCCAGGCTCGCATCCTCGGCCAACCCGGTTGCCTGGCGATAACTGGTATTGGTCAGGCGGCCATTCCTGATTAGATGGCGTAAGCCTTCTACCTGGCGAGGTTTAAGGCGCAGTAGTGGTAGCTTTTGCAGAATAGCAGTTTCGCGCAAAGGGGATAATGCGGCGCTTTTTGATACAGGACTTGCATGAGTTAACTCACTGGTTATTTGCACTGGCTCTTGCTCTGGTACAGGTTTTTCCGGTAAAGCAGCATTTCGCAGAGTCACTCTAAAATAGCTTTCATCTGCCTCGAATATTGGTGAAGGCAGCCCTGCTTCTTGCATGGCATGGCGCATCCGGCTAATACCGCTGCCAAAGCGTTCGACATAGCCAAGAGTATGCAGCATTTCGATCAGGCGGGGATTGCGCGGACGGTGGCGGTTTTCCAGGTTTTGTACGGAAAGCCCGGGGAGCAGACCTCCCGGATTCTCTGCCACTATCCGGTCATCAAAAATCATAATATGCGCCGGCACAATATTGTAGTAATCGCGGTGGCCCACCAGATTTACAATCATTTCGCGGTAGGCGGCTACTGGATACTCTGACACTTCCAGGGCGCTCATGCTTGCGCCGGCGCTGGAAGGTAGTTGCAGGTGATGGCGGATATTCTTCTCGATAAAGCGAGCCGCCGCTTCGATTATTTCAGGTAAAGTGCCGCGAATAGTAGCCCGGTCCAGCACTCTTTCGCTGGTAATTCCACCAAACCGGGCGGCGATAACCTGGCTACCCGGTACATAAAAATCGGGCGCTGAACTAAAGAAAAGCGCTCCTGCTACCGTGGGAAGTTGCTTGCCTTCTTCCTCCACAGCGCAGCCCAGGTTATTTAGCACCTGAAAGCGGCTCAAGCTCTTAAACAGGGCTGGCGAATAATTATTGAGGCGGCGTTGCAGGTAGTTTTCGATAGCTGTAGGGCTTAAATCTTCCAGTTGTAACTGGGGTAGGGCTGTCTGTTCGTAGTGTAGAATGCCACGCCGGTAGGCCAGCGCCTGGGCCTGGTCGAAGGTCAGCAGTTTGTTATAGGAACCAACCCGCATACGGTAAACGCCAGCCACGGAATGGATGGAGAGCAAGCCGCCCGGTACCTGGGCTACTACCACTGTCCTGCCTTCGCTCGTTTCGATGCTCTCCACGCTTACCCGGCTGATAAGCGAAGGCTCTACCATACTCGCCGCAGCATGCAAGCGGTCTATTACAGTCTTTGGACGGCTTATGCCGACTATTTTACCAGAGTCGCTGACACCGACAACCAGCCAGCCACCACTGGCGTTTGCCATAGCGGCCAGTACTTCGGCCAGTTGTTGTTGCTTTTCGCTTTCAAGCTTGAATTCAACTGTTAAGGCTTCATCGCGCGCGATTATGGCTCTTAGTTCGGTTTCGGTTATGC
Source organism: Chloroflexia bacterium (assembly GCA_036261665.1). GTDB lineage: Bacteria > Chloroflexota > Chloroflexia > Chloroheliales > Chloroheliaceae > 54-19. The sequence continues at coordinate 196,578 of DATAKM010000196.1, read as the reverse complement.
TCATTATGATCCAGTAAGGCGCTTAAACTCTCGACTATCTTCCCCACCCACAGCTTTTCATCGTCGGTCAACCGGTAATCGTTGCGTTCGATCAGGTTATCAAATTTATCAGCGGCTTTCACTAACCGCCTTAGCGCGTCTGCTCGCTGAGCTTGTTCGTGCGTTCTTAATTCTTCCCGGCTAGCTCTCTCATTGATTGTGGTGCTTTCACGTGAAGCATTGTGAAACTCTTCACAATTTCCATCAGTGCTGGAGATTGTGAAATTGTTATCAACTTTTGTTTTAGTATTAGCCGCTTGCTTCAATGTTTCCAGGTGATTTCGGACCTGTTCAAAAGTGAGGTTATGTTCCAGGATATTTTGAATGAGTTCGGAGCGTTGCGTAGAGTCGTTAACCGATACCAGCAAGCGAGCATGGCTCATGGTTTCACGCTTTTGCTCGACCATCTCCTTGACATCCTGGGGAGCGCCATAAAGCGTCAGGCGTTGTTCGATCCAGCCTCGCTTCTTGCCGATAACCTCGGCTACTTCATTGACGGTCATATTCTGATCGTTATAAAGGTAGCCCACTACCTGCGCCTCGCCCAGGGGAGTTAGATCTTCACGCGAAAAATTTTCGCTGGCCATGATACGGGCCATCTGCGAGTCCGATAACTCAACTACCTTTACCGGTACGGTTTTCAAGCCAGCCCGCCGGGCGGCCTCACGACGGCGATGCCCGTAGGCTAACTCGTATTCGTCCCGCTTACCCTTGCGCCTGCGGGCCAGTAAGGCGCCGTAGAAACCGTTGGAGCGGATAGAATCTGCTAACTCGTTGAGGGTTTCTTCGTTCATCACGGGACGGGCCAGATGCTGGAAGGGGTTATCATGGAGCTTTTCAAGCTCGACTTCCTGGACTGGTAGTTGTTCGGTGGCTCTTTCCAGTTCTTCCCGGATGGGATTCGGTACTTCGCCGACTACACCCAGTCTGCCCCGGCCTGTTGTTTCGTTACCGGTAGTGCGCTGGCGGTTGAGCGCTCCTTTGAAATCTTTAGAAGGCATCGAATTTCTTTCTTCCGAAGGTTAGGATTTAGACATTCAGGTTCATGCGCTGCAAGACTTCGGCAGCCAGCGAGCGATAATCCATCGCCAGGGCGCTATCCGCGGCGTAGAGCGGTACCGGAGTTTCGAGCGCGGCGGCTTCACGCGCCAGGGTCGAGCGGCGAATTTCGGTTTTCAAAACCTGCTCGCCAAAACGTCTTTCGGCCTCTTCTCGCACTCCCTGCATAATGCGGGTGCGGTCTGACATAGTGATAAAGACGCCCAGAAACTGAGTGGGCAGGTTATAAATCGCGGCATTATCTGCGGCCAGGGTCAGAAGGGTATCTACCGAGCGAAGCGCCCAGGGTCCGTCTACCGGCACCAGGAAAAAATCGGAGGCGTTCAGCACATTCACGGCGAATTTGCCCAGGTTTGGCGGGCTATCCAGTATAATCAGGTCATACTGGCCCCGGGCGGACTCAAGGGCGCGGCGCAGGCGCAGGTCGGCCCCGGTCATGGCCGGGAGGTTGATTTCGACGGCGGCAAGGTCCACCGAGGCGGGTACAAGGTCTACTCCGGCAAAGCGGGTGGGAATAGCCAGTTCAAGCGCGCTGGCCTTACCAAGATAGAGGTCCGAAACTGTTCCCTGGATATTTTCTTCCCGGAGCAAATCCACGCCCAGTTGCAGGCTTAGATGGGCCTGCGGGTCGCTATCAATGCCCAGTATGCGCAAACCATCTCCGCCATAAATTGCCGCCAGGGCAGCGGAAGTAGTAGTTTTAGCCGCGCCGCCTTTCTGGTTGCTCAGGCCCAGTGTTTTACCCGTGAGCTTTGTCGCCATCTCTTTAATTCCCCTTCGCTTATAGTGAATTGCCGTAGACCTTTCATCAGTGATTATAGCATAAAGACAAAGATTCTAAATTTATTAACAGAATAAAAGGGGGTTAAAAAAGAGGAAAAACTAAGGAATTAGTTATCTATATCATAAATCTTGTATCGCACAATGTGCCTGGCTGTTACCTTTTCTAAAGGTATTCCATACCCGCATTTGAGGAACCACTCCGCATTACAAATATGCAGCCACTCTTCGCTAACACTCCACCATGTATTTACCCTGTTTGGATAAGGAATTTCAAACAATTTTTCGCTAAAGTTTCTAATAGCTTCATCTACATCACGGGAAAGACCATTCGGAAGGCGTGGACGAATTGTGTCTAGCTCAGCTTCTTCCTCAAGGAGGTAGTAAAAAGTACTGTGCATATTTCTGGCGTCAGTTTTCCAACGAGAAATTTCGTCAAATTTGGAAGGATAAGCTTGAACCTCTTCAGGAGAGCTTTTTAATACTATTTCGACAGCAACCCAAGGTAAAACGTTAGTAGATAAACCAGAATGATACTTTTTCAGTTCATCCAGAAAATAAGCTTTTAATGCTTCGTCTACCAGAGCGGGATCATATAAGGCCATATAAGAGCTTCCTCTCTTAATATGCTAAGATCTTGCTGATTCTTTTTGGATTTTTTTATCCTAAATACACAGACTCAAAAACCTAATTTCGCTGATTACCTACCTATATTCTAATATAAGCTGTAAACATCTTTCTGGCATAACAATTGATATTCTACAAACTACGACTTACTTTTGTTAATTACTGCCCGGTTATGCTAGATTCCAGGGTAAATACACTGCTGGTTTAGTACCGGACTGCAAAGCTCTTAACAGGAAAGAATATAAAGCGTGGAAACGATCTCAGGTCAGACTAACAACTCTTATTTTGCCACTAAAAGCGCTGAAAAACCTTCCCGGCGCTGGCGTGCTACTGAAATGCTGCCCGTAAAGCAGTGGCAGGTACAACAGTGGCAAGAGTCCGATATGACGGAAATCAGCGACCCGGTGGTAATCGAAGAACCGTTTGAAATCCGCATTAACGGGCGCAGTCTGGCTGCTATCATGCGTACCCCTGGTTCTGGCCTGGAAAGTGACCGCGAACTGGCCATGGGTTTCCTTTTGACCGAGGGCATTGTTACCGATCTCTCGAATGTCAAAGCTATTGTGCGGGCAGTAGATGACGATAGCTTACCCCTCGAAAATGTGGTGGATGTACGCCTGGCTAATCCTCCCGCCAATCTATTCGGCGATTCTGCCACGGCTGCCAATGATGGGCGTTTCGAGCGCCGCTTTACGGTGGCTTCCAGTTGCGGCATCTGTGGCAAAAATTCGCTGGTCGAAGTCTGCCGCCGCCTGCCAGCCCTGAAACACGACCTTTTAAAAATTTCAGCCGGAGCAATTTATAGCCTGCCTTCTACTTTGCGCGCCGCCCAGGATATATTTGAATGTACCGGAGGACTGCATGCCGCCGGACTTTTCGATAAAAACGGGGAACTTTTATTACTAAGGGAAGATGTGGGAAGGCATAACGCTGTAGATAAACTGGTGGGGCGTATGGCCCTGGAAGACCAGTTTCCCCTGAACGAGAAGTTACTGCTGGTAAGCGGGCGAACTTCTTTTGAAATCGTGCAAAAAGCCCTGGCGGCACGCATACCGGTAATAGCGGCCGTTTCTGCGCCCAGCAGCCTGGCCCTCGAACTGGCCGAGGAGAGCGGCATTACCCTGATTGGATTTCTGCGTAACCAGAAAATGAACGTCTATACCCACGCCTACCGGGTTTGTTAAACTTTAACCCCGAATAAAGGCGGTCAGGTCAGGGATATTTTGAGTACTGGCTGCTTCAACTGGCCAGATTTTGGTTTGACAGTACGGGTCAAGGGCTACCAGGAACTCCTCGATTGTGCTGTAACGAGCGGCAGGGTCGGGCGCCAGGCAGCGCGTAATTATTTCCTGGATACCTGCCGGAACCCGGCGATGTAACTCTTTTAAAGTAAGTGGCTTCTGTACCAACTGCGGATAGCGTACTTCCAGTTCCACCTCGTAATTATAGTAATCCTCGCCTTTAAAAGGTAATTCACCGGTTAGCGTTTCAAAAAGAAAAAGACCGAGCGCCCAGACATCGGTAGCGGGTGTCAGTTTCTCCTGCCGGCACTGTTCGGGAGCGAGATACATAGGCGTTCCGCTTTTGTCCAGCGGTGTTTCTTCGCTTATAGGCCAGGCTACTCCAAAATCAAATAATTTAATCCGGCCACAATGCAACATGATATTGCTGGGTTTGATATCGCGATGCAGGAAGCCACGCGAATGAACGTAAGAAAGTATTCCACCCAGGTGCATAGTCAGGCGCAAGGCATCCTGGAGGGAAAAGTGCCCTTTGCGTCGCAATACCCTCCGCACCGTCTCGCCCGGTAAATATTCCATCAGCAAATAGGGCAGGAGCGTATCCAGGTTCAATTCGTAGAAACGCGGTATATTGGGATGCTCCACAGTCTGCAAAACTTTACTTTCACGCTCCATCAATTCCAGCCAGTAATCATCATCGCTTTCTTCAGCCCGCATAATTTTGCAAATCATGGGAGCCCAGTAACGGTGATGCCAGACCAGCCAGATGTCGCTGGCCATACCCTCGCGTATCCGGCTGGCAAAAGTAAGTTCTCCAATTCTGTCGCCTGCCTGCGGATTTTGAATTTTAATTGAACCTGTCGCTGATGTCATTTTCATCCAAGCTACTTTACATAAATATATAATGGAATAAAAAACGCCAGAAAGAAAAGATTCTGGCGTGTCAAAGACTCTTATTACTTATTTGCGCGGGGGATGTCCATCGCCGGTAGTGCTGCCACGGCGGGAACCTTTGCCATCACCGGTAGTGCTACCGCGTCTGCCCGGATGCCCATCACCGGTGGTGCTGTGTTCGTCGTCCTGAGTCTGTCCCGTATTTGGAAAACCGGCTACACGTTTCTGTTCTTCCATTGGTCAAACCTCTCTTTCTTGGCTGTTTATTCATAACCTTTCAGTTATTTTTACTTCCCCGAGTAAACCTCAGTTAGTAATTAAGCACAGCCTATGCCAGAAGAGAGGTAAGCTAAAGAAACATGAGTTAAAACTGTGTAAACAAAACTAAGTGCTTAAGAAGCCAGCATTACGGCTGTTTCTTGCTCCTGGACGCCGTAGAAACTGGCCAGGTGCGCAGTATCACCGGGCATACCGCAGCTATATAAGCACTCAACTTCTTCATGCCAGTTAAATGATACCCGGTGTTGCTCTATTTGCCAGTGCCTGGAACGCCTGTCCCAGTCAAAAATGGTGTAACCGGCCAGGTGAGCTTTATCTTTAGGATAAGCTACACTGGCTACGTTAACCAGTTTCAATCCGCGCCAGTGGCGAATAGAGGACATATGCCAGTGCCCGAAAGCGATCACTCTCACATTCGGAGGTGCTTCTCCATAAAGCTCTTCGAGCACCTTTTCATCCTGTTCAAGATGACCGGTATATCCATGGACGTTTTTCAGGTTAGCGTGGACTACCATTAAATCATGGCCGGTGGTACCATCACTGGGCGAGAAGGTTAGCTCGAAGGGATGTTGTTCGAGTATCGAAAGTCTTTCCGGGCCTAACTTATGAGCCGCCCAGAGGGTTTGCTTCCAGACCGCCTCGCGTTTTTCAGGCCTGATCATATCCAGGCCTCGCCCCAGTAAGTACTCGTCGTGGTTTCCTCGAATTAATCGACAGTTGGCTTCTAACAGTCTTTCAAAGGTTTCTACAGGACGCGGGCCGTCGGTCACCAGGTCTCCTGCCGCGACCAGCACGTCTGCCCCTCCCCGGCGGCTAATATCATCAAGCACAGCGTTAAGGCCGTTTAAGTTAGCATGGATGTCCGAGAATATGGCGATACGCAATTAATTCACACCTTTCTTAAGCAGTTTTAGAGCATATCTAACCAACCTGACTTTTCTTGAAAGTCCGGCGAACAAATTATAAGAAAACTCGGGTGCTTCCTGTTAGGCTTGGCAAAACGCTAGGAAACTTAATGATGATCTTACTAAAACTAACATTTATATAATACTACATAAAAAGTATTTAATGCAACTTACTTCCTAGTACCTTAGTACCAAAATGACTAATTTTAGTACTAGTACTTTGCCAGCCGGTTAATTTTATTGTTGTTCAAGATTATAATAGCTGAAAGGAAATCTTTCAAATATTTTTTAAAAAGAGCCTTATGAAGCCATGAATAAGATTTAAATAACATCTAAAGTTCTGTTACAGCTATGAGACATTGAAAAAGCAGTCAAAAAGCTGGCTGGAACACCAGTTCAAGAGTACTAGTACTATAACCTCTTTTCCCGATAGGTTATGCCCTTATCTGTTATACTACTTGATAGTTACCGGCAGTTCTTACTGTTTCGAAAGCCCTTTTTTTCCGAAAGCCCTTATTGAATGGAGGGCGCTATGATTAACCTGAATCACCTTTACCTTTTCTACCGCGTAGCAAAAGAAGAACACTTCACTCGCGCCGCCGAAGAACTTTTTATAAGCCAACCGGCAGTTTCCAAACAGGTCAAGGAACTTGAGCGCACCCTGGGTTTACTTTTATTCGAGTCAAATACTCGCCGCAGAGTACAATTGACTTCTAGCGGCCAGATATTATTCAACTATGCTTCGCGTATCTTTGCCCTGGTGGAAGATATTGAACGCGCAGTGGACGATATCAAGGGCCTGAGGCAAGGCCGTCTTGCCATAGGTGCCAGCACCACTATCGGTACTTATTTTCTGCCTCCCTACCTCGGCCAGTATAAGGAAGCTTACCCGCAGATCGAAGTTTTTCTTGATATTGAAAATAACGAGCAGATTCAGCATAAAGTAGTTAACAGCCAGCTTGAACTCGGTATTGTGGAGGGCTTTGTAGAAGAAGATGAACTGGCAGCCCTCGAATGGCAGCCTGATGAACTGGTTTTGATTACCGCGCCCGATCATCCCTTACACCGCCGCTATCAGGAAAACCACTCCTCCTTAACCCTGGATGAAGCTTTAGCCTATCCTTTGATTCTACGTGAAGCTGGTTCGGGTACCCGAGATGTATTGGAAAAAGCGCTGAGGGAGCGAGCAATCAACTGGAAACCGGCCATGGAACTGGGCAGCACTGAAGCTATCAAACGAGTGGTAGGCGTGGGCCTGGGGATTTCTTTTGTCTCATATCGCGCTATTGAACTGGAGAAGCAAATGGGCAGGCTGGTGCAGCTTCCTCTGGACGATTTTACTTTGAACCGAGTGCTGTGGTTAGTTTACCGCTCTGATCGCCGTTTCTCACCGGCGGCTCAGGCCCTGCTCAAAATACTAAATCTCAACGTGCCGGAGTCCACGCTACCGGCTTTGTAGTTTTTCGATCAAACCAAAAGGGCCATCCTGACGATGACCCTCTGATTCAAAAGCTAGTTAAATTTTTCTGGATAGATTTCCCGTAAACGCGGATTTTTAAGATCACGTTCGCTTAGCACCGGATTGCGGTTAGGCCAGGGAATGGCGATATCCGTGTCATCCCAGGTAACGGCGAAAGTATCGCTGCCGTCATAAACCTTGCTCACCAGGTAAATGTAATCTATGTCCGTTATGGCGTATACAGAGTTTGCAAAACCCTGCGGGATATAAAGAGCAGTACCATTTTCAGCAGTTAGCTCAAACATCTCGTGGCGTCCAAAAGTAGGAGAGTCCGGGCGAATATCTACAATAGCGCTAAGAGCCTTACCTCGCGCTATCCACACTACTTTATCCCACCGCTCCGCATGCAAGCCTCGCAGAACACCTTCTTTTGAAAAAGAATGGTTAACCTGACGTACCTGGAAATTATCGCCGGAAACCTTATTGAGTTCTTCGGGTCGCACCACTTCATGAAAAAAGCCTCTCTGATCCTGCCGTACAGGTCGTTCGACTTTGAGCAGACCCGGTAAAGAGGTGCGACTGATATAGTTGGTCATAGCCAGCATTAAACTTTCTTCTCCGTTTATTCATAACCTATAATAGTAAAGGGCTGAGCGCAGTTAACACCATTTATTTTTAACCTAACTCATGTAAAAGTGATTATTACCGGCTTATTGTAGCATGAACAAAATTTATCTACATCTTTCCGCATTTGCCCTTACCCGGAAGCCTTCTGAAAAGCTTTGTAGTAATAGAAAATTGATGATGTAAAAGAGTAGCTGAAGTTGCCAGGCTAAGCCTGGATATTTCACGCTGAGGTGGCGGGCAAGCCTATCTCCCCACTTTTAACACTTAAACTTGCCACTAACCGGTTAAAAAGTCCGGCTTTCATCAATTTAGGCTTTTGTGTTAAAATAGTCTCTCGAAATCAGGCTTTGAAAAAGCATTATTTTATCAAGAAGGATGAATGGCGTCAGGATATGACCGATTCAAGTAGTAACACTCCTGCCCGGCGGGGAGCTAAAACCGAAAAAGAAGTTTCTTCCGCCTCTAGCAGCCAGAGCGGTAACGCCGCTTTCGAGCCGCGCCAGTACCTTGAGTACCGAGACGGCTTGCCTTACCTGCCGCTGAAGTGGCGATTAACCTGGCTGCGCACCGAGCATCCCCGGGCTAAAGTTAGCACTCGCCTGGTCAGCCACGAAAATGGGGTAGCTATTTTTTCGGCTGAAGTAGAGTTGCCGGAGGGCGGTCTGGCAACCGGGTGGGGTGTAAAGGGCCGGGCGACCAGGGCTGAAGTCGACCATGAAGAACATTTCGATTATATCGTGGCGGCGGAGAACCAGGCTTTAGGCCGCGCCCTTTCGGCTCTGGGTTACGGTACCGAATATGCACTTGACTACGATCCTCCCGCAGAAAATCAGCCTATTGTGCTGCCCGAGCAGCCCATCTATGGTATAGAGGAAGAAGAAAAAGGCATAGAAGTTCCTTTTACTATTCCTGCTGAAGAGCCTCTCCGCCCGGTCGAAAGCGCTGTTACGGAAAAACCGGCCCCCGAGGAACCGGAACCGGAAGAAGATGAGGAAGATCTTCCTGAAAGCAGTCTTTCCAGGCGCCCTGCCCCGGTTGTACCTATTCCTACTGGTCGCGGTGAGGTGCGCTCCATAATGGAGAAGCGGCCCCCGGCAGCTAATCGCCCCGCCCCACGCCCTGCTACTTCCGAGCCGCCCGCGCCTGTACCGATTGCCGCCGCGCCATCAAATCTTTCAAACCCGGCCGTAGATGAACGAATCAAGAATGTCCGTGATGAACAGCTTCGCGTTACGATCAAGCAAATTTACTATGAAGCGAGACGCCTGTTCAGCTATGATGAGAATCGCGTTGATGATCGAAGTCGGGAAATCTATAATAAGCCTACTTATGAGCTAGACCTCGATGAAGCTGAAAAATATCTTGAGCGCATCAAGTCTGCTCCGAGAAGGCGAACCTAAACAGTTATGAATTATGCGACCGGTAATTCAGAAGGGTAGTAGTTTCTGAACGCCGGAAGCCTAATTCATGACCTGAAAGGCCTATGACTGAATTCTTAAAAGAAGCCAATTCAACCGAAGAAACTAAATCTGCTCAGCCTGAACCCAAACCTAAACGTCCCCGTAAACGCGCTAATCTTATCCTGGCAGTTATCGCTTTCCTGGCAAGTATTTCACTGGTAGTACTGGGAATTTTTCTTTATTTTGATAATAGTAATCTTGTTGCCGAGAAAGTGCCTGCCTCGGTGGGGCCTGATAACGATATTAATCCACCGCCTGCTCAGGATAGCTTTGGCTTTCAATCCAATCCTGATCCTAAACCCACCACTCCGGCTACGGTTAGCGAACCCACGCGCCTCAAAGCGCTTGCCGATGACTTTCTAATCCAGGGTCGCCCGGTGGAAGCCTCCGCGCAATACCAGTTAATTCTGGATAAGTACGGTAAAAGTCCTGAAGCTAAAGCGGCTCTGTTCGGACTGGCGCGTAGTAATGCCGAACAAAGTCACTGGGCTGAGGCAAGCGAAGCCTTTAAGAAGTATCTCTCCGCTTATCCCGATGACTCTCAGAATCGCCTGTGTTATTACTACCTGGGAATAGCCAATCGAGAACTGGGTAACTGGTCGGAGGCGATAAACAATTTCCAGAAGTACCAGGCTTTGCAACCCGGTAAAATGCTTCTGGACGGCTATGCTTCCTTTGAAATTGCCGCCGCTTATAATAAGTTGCAACAGCCGCAAAAGGCTGTGGAATACTATCAAAAGGCGGCAGAAAGCCAGGTATCTAATCTTGTGCGGGCCAATTCAATGGAAGACCTCGGCGACTATTTCAGGAGCCAGAAGAATTATACGGAAGCGTTGAACTGGTACAATCGCGTTCTGGAAGTGGCGCAAGTACCGGATTACCGGGCAGGCATTATCAGCAAGCAAGTGCAGGTTTACATTGCCCTGAATCAGCCGGATAAAGCGGCCGGTTTAAATCGAAAGCTGCTTGATGAATATCTCGCTACCTCTACCGGCTTTGCTACCCTGAAGACGCTTTTTAACGCAAATTCACCTGTTCTGGATAACTACTTTAAGGGCTACTACCTTCTAAAGGCAGGTGACCCGGACAACGCTATCAAGGAACTGGACGCCTTTCTTGGTCGCGCCGACGATAAAGCGCCTCAGCCTGCTACCCCTTCCGGTATGCCTAAAGACGCTCAAAATCGCCTGGCAAGTGGCTGGTTCTACCTGGCCGGAGCCTATGAGGCTAAAGCTGATTTAGCTCGCGCTACGGCTGAATATCGCGGTTTGATAAATCAGTTTCCGCTCAGCCCGAGCGCTCCGCAGGCTCTGTTAAAACTGGCTCAAATAGCGGAAAACCAGAGCCAGCCCGACACGGCCATCGGACTTTATAGCGAACTGGCTCAAAAGTATCCCAACGATGCTAGCCTGGAAGACGCCATGTACGACCAGGCGCAACTGGCCCTGGCAAAAGGACCGGAAGCGGCCCAACCCTACGTTGATAATTTCGCCGCCAAATTCCTCGGAAGTAACAAACGCGGCCAACTGCTTTACACCCTGGGCCGGGCTTACCAGGTTAAAGGCAATGTAGCGGCAGCCCGGGCGAATCTGCAAAAGGCGGCTGATTCGGCGGTGGTAGATTTCTACTCGGTCAGGGCGGGCGAACGGCTGGCAGATGCTTACGACCCCAACAAACCACCGCGCTCCAACCCGGCTACTCATCCTGCCGTTTATAGTCCCCAGGTCTTTGCTGGCGATGCCGCACGCGACCGCAAAGCTATGGATAGCTGGTTACTGACCTGGGCTTCGGCGCAAAGCGCTGCAAAACCAACTCCTGCCAGCACTACTCCGGTCACCGGGCAGTCTGCACTGGATGCGGCCCGCCAGAGTATTGTTAATGATCCTGGTTTCAAACGAATGGTAGAATTGCTGGCAGTCGGCAGTAAGGATCAGGCCAGTCGCGAGGCCAGGGAACTGGTAGATCGTAATAGTGCCAAACCACTTGAACTTTATTTTGCCGCCCTTAGCCTGAGCGAACAGGGCGAATATTATTATTCAGTTACGGCTGCCAAACAGCTACTGGCGCTTTACCAGCAGAAGAATCCCTCCGCCGGGGTGCGCCAGGCTCCTCTTTTGCTGCAAAAGCTGATTTATCCGCTGCCATTTCAGCCGATGGTCCTTGAACAGAGCCGCCGCTTCGATATGGACCCGCTCCTGATCGTGTCCATGCTGAAGCAAGAGAGTTCCTTTGACCCTGATGCGGGAAGCGGGGCAGGCGCTCTAGGTCTTTCCCAGGTCATGCCTGAAACCGGCAAAGCGATTGCCGTTAATCTCGATAAGCCAGAGTTTTCGCCGGAAGATCTTTTCCGGCCTTACACGGCGATTGAGTTTGGCACTTTTTATCTGTCGGCCCGGTTGAAGGATTTTGATGGCAATCCTTACGAAGCCTTGGCCGGTTATAACGGCGGGGCGGGTAATGTTTACCGCTGGAGTAAAGCAAACGATCCTGAAAAGAACTTCGATAACTGGGTCTTTAATATAGATTACCCGGAAACGCGCACTTACGTTCAAATCATCTACGCCAACTACTACATGTACCGCCAGATCTATACTGCCAGTTCTGATGGTATTGTCAGGGATTAGCCGAAGAGACTGGAGAAACTATGCAGAACTGGAAAACTACCGGCCGTAAAGTGGTACTGAAACGTGACAGATGGCTGACAGTAGAAGACCACTCGGTTGAATTACCGGACGGCCGGGTCATTCCCGACTGGCCCTGGATAATCACACCCGATTATATTAACGTCCTGGCGGTGACAGAGGAAGATCAATTTCTCTGTTTTCGCCAGACCAAGTATGCTATTGAAGGTCAGGCGTATGCTCCTGTCGGCGGCTATGTAGAAGCAGGCGAAGATCCTTTAGTGGCCGCGCAGCGCGAGTTGCAAGAGGAACTGGGTTACCAGGCCTCCGACTGGATTTTTCTGGGAAAGTACGTAGTGGATGCTAATCGCGGTTCCGGTAACGGCTATCTTTACCTGGCTCGAAACGCTACATTCGTTGGTCACGCAGAGAGTGATGATCTTGAAGAGATGGAACCGGTGAAGCTAACCAGAGAGGAATTACGGGCGGCCTTAAGGGCCGGTGAGTTCAAAGCGCTCTCCTGGGCTGCTACCGTGGCCCTGGCTCTGGAGCGCCTCAGCTAGCAGGCCAATATAAAATAAAAATACCGCTGCCAGGTGCAAGCGGTATTTTTATTTATTTTAAGAAAGTCCTTCCAGGGCTCCCTGGTGGCCGGGATCGATTTGCAAAACTGCCCGGAAAAGTTTGCGGGCCTGGTCGGGCCGCCCGCTTCGCAGGTAGGCCAACGCCAGGTAATAAAGCCCTTCTACATAGAGGGTTTGAGTGAAACCTTCCTCCAGTTCGTCCGGGGCCATATCCAGGCCGTTCCGCAGGTCGCGAATGGCGGCGGGAAAATCATCCAGATTATAATCTATAATCCCCAGTTTGACCGGAAGTTCCCAGAATTCAGGCTCAAGTTCCGCGGCGCGGCGGTAGGCGGCCTGGGCCTTGGGCATATCGTTCGCCATCAGGTGGGTATCGCCCACTTCGTTCAACAAGTTAGCGCTGCCAGGATCAAGGCGATAGGCCGCTTCAAATTCTTCAAGCGCGCCCGGTAAATCACGTCTCTTACGCAAAAGGCGGCCAAGCTCAAAATGGGGAGTGGCAGCCTGAGGATTCAGCTCGATAGAGAGGCGATAAAGACTCACGGCTTTGTCCGGGTCATCCGCGGTTACTAAAGCAGCCAGGTAAAAAGCGCCTTCCGCCGAAAGCTCGTCAACATCAAGGTCGAGGGCTTTTTGAAAGTAGCGCTGCGCCTGGTACTCGTCCCGAGGCTCTTCTTGCAGGAAGCGCTGGCCTTCCAGTAAGTAGTAACGGGCCAGAAAGCGGTCATACTCGGTTACATTAGGCCGTAATAGTTTCAAAGCTTCGATGCCTGCCGCTATCGAGGAGGGAGGCAACTGGCCTTTATTCAGTTCGTTTTCAAGATCTTCCTTGAAGATTGGTATGAGAGCGGGTAGTTCCAGGCGCTCGCGTACTTCTTCCTTTAATTCGATAAAAACAAGGCCGCGTTCGATAGCGGCCCTGGTAGTACTCAGCTCAGGCTCTTGCCCGCCGGTTGGTTTATTACCGTTGTGTGATTCGTTGCTCATTTCTTAATAATTGGTCCCAATCCTTGCTGGCGGCGCCTGTAGTAATCATTGCGCCGTAGCACCATATCATAAAACAGAGTTTCCACCCATGCACCATGCCGGCGGAAATACTGGCGAATATTCTGATAATAGTCGTTAGTAAAGACACTGTAATCATCAAAATGACCCCAGTGTTCGCCGGTGTAAACAAAGCCGCATTTTTCGTAAACGCGCTGGGCCCTCCGGTTATAAGCCGCTACATCCAGGATCATGGCATCGAAGTGCAACTGGTCGAAGTAGTAGCTCAGGAAGGTCCAGAGACAATCCGTACCCAGGCCCAGGTTGAGAGCTTCCGGACGCAGGGTGATACCGAGAACGGCGTGAGTGCGCTGCCGGTCAATATTACGCAGGGTTAGCAGGCCTACCAACCAGCCTTGCATGTCGTCAACCGCAAACATCATATAGTCGGAGCGGTTCAAACGCTCGTAGTACCAGGCGTCTCGTTCATAGCGTGTCATTGGGCGAGGATAACTGGAAGAATAAAGCGGGTCCGGGTGAGCAGGCCACTCCATCCAGCGGTCTACATCCTCCCGGGTGAAATGGCGTATCCGACTTTTTTCTCCTCTGGCTAACACCTGATTTTCGGTCATTGCCATAAGCCTGCATCCCTCTTAACATCTTAAATTTAGCAGTCTACACCTTTATCGTATCCCTTGAGCTTCATAGTCTCGTCTAGCAGGGACATGGAACAAATATACCATAAAGGTAAAGCCTTTAACAATAATTATCTGCTTCTTAACCGGTCTTAATCGGTCGTTATTTTCAAAGAAATTGGCGGGAATTTTATCCCGCCAATTTTAAAAGGCTTCAACCTACTTTAGATTACCCTCTTTACATTGAGCTGCGGTCGTAGCCTTTGTTAGCGTCATCGGGGCTGTTATAAGGCAAGTTGCGGACGCCTTCTTTATCCATATTAAGGTTAACCACTTCTTCGGTGGCTTCTCGTACCAGTTCTACCGGCACAACAAAATCCTCGGTAAAAAAGAAACCCTTCTCGACTGTAAAGCTGATTATTCTGGCCGAATTGGGGTCCAGGTTAACCGATTTAACCTTACCTACTTTGCCATCGGTAGCCATTACATCCGCGCCCTGCTGAATGAGCATCGAATTTTCAGGCACATTCATGTGCTCGGTATACGAGGTTGCGCCCACCGGACCAACCGCTTCTCCCATAATGGCGTCCGGGATAGCGTTGGGCGTAATGGCTGTTCTGGGAGAGTCGATTCCTCCATATCCACCGGTCGGTATTCCAAGGCCCGGCGTGGGATAGAGTAATCCGCTGACCTCCGCACTCGCAGGTACAGGATTATCACCGTAATCGTTGGCTCGTTCGAGGTACTGCGACCGGTCGACCGTGTATTCGCGTTCAATAAAATCAGGCAGCTTTTCGAACTGCTCTTTGGTCAGCTCTACATAGACGGTTTTACCGTCATCAGCTAAATCTACCACGCTATTAACATCTACTACTACCCGGCGAGTATCCATAAAACCATTCTCAACCACCAGGTGTGTTATCTGGTCGTTGTTCGGGTTGGCAACCAGAAACTTGAGAGTTCCCATGTCGGTATTATCCTCACCAAGCACCTTAGCTCCCAGATTAAGTTTACTGATCATACTTGGTCTCCTTTGCCTTCCTTTCCTGGCCGGTTTTTCACCGGCACGCTTAAAAAGCTGTTTACTACAGCCGAGTGCAATTAGCATACCACCGACCTGAATCAGGTTGATCCTGTAAGTTATAGATAAAAGTTGTAGTTTAATACCTAGCTTTTAGCGCTTTGCCTGGGATAAAATAATGAGTATACTGTGTTTGGCGCCGGTGGTTTTTAGACAATAACTTTACACAAAGGGAGAATCGATAATGTCAGATAGTCTTGAAGAGTTATTAGCCGCCTCTCGTAAACCGGCTGAATTTATTTTAAGCGCCTTCGGTGATGAAATTGCCTCTGATCTTGATGAACAACTAAAGGTTCTGGAAGAAGAAGGAATTCGGTTTATAGAATTGCGGAGCGCCTGGGGTAAGAACGTGGCGGATTTTAGCGATGAAGATCTGAAACAAATCGAAATGCTGCTGGCTACGCATAGCATTGGTGTTTCCGCGATTGGTTCTCCCATTGGCAAAGTTCCGATCACGGCTCCTTTTGAACCTGAATTGCAGCGGTTTGAACGCATTTTGGAAATAGCCGACTGGTTAGGCAGTTCATACATCCGGCTTTTTTCATTTTTTATGCCTGAAGAAGAAGGTGAAGGGGCCTATGCGCGCTATCGCGGCGAGGTTATCCGCCGCCTGGAGCGTTTCGCCGAACTGGCGCAGCCCTACGGCCTTATATTGCTACACGAAAATGAAAAAGGCATTTATGGCGATACTGCCGAGCGCTGCGCCAACATATTGGATAGCGTTGGTTCCTCCAACCTGCGCGCTGTTTTTGACCCGGCTAATTTCGTGCAGTGCGGTGTAAAGCCTTTTAGTGAAGCCTATCCTCTACTGGAAAATCATGTTACTTACCTGCATGTCAAAGATGCTTTCTTTGCCGATGGTAGAGTGGTAGTAGCAGGAGAAGGAGAGGGAGAAGTAGAGCAAGTCTTAGCTGCGCTCAATCAAAAAGGTTATGCCGGTTTTGTCTCACTGGAACCGCATCTCAGCGCTGCCGGTCGTTATGGCGGTTTCAGTGGGCCTCAACTTTTTCATGAAGCGGTAAACGCCCTAAAGGGGGTATTAGAAAAAATAGGAGCTAACCCCTCCTGAAGCTCAGGATGTTCTCTTCACGGGCAAGGGCGTAAAGAGTACGCCCTTGCATTTAAGTCAGTTTAGTTACGAGCCGAGTTTAGCCGCTATTTCTTGCGGGATGGGTACTACTTTTAATTTGCCGTTTTCGCCTTCTTCGTCGGTTTTGACCCAGCAGCGCAACTCGAATCCGCTGGCTACCAGTTCCCTGTCACAGAAAACCCGGTGTTCTATCCTGAAGGTCCGGCTCTCAATTTCGGTTATCTGGGACTCGATTTTAATATGATCTTCGTTGCGAACTGCCTTCACGAAGTGGCAACCACAGTCTATTACCGGTTGGGCACAGTGGTAATGTCCCAGTAACTGGCGGTGTTGCAGGCCCAATTTATTGAGCAGAGCATGGGTGGAGCGGTCAAACCAGCGGAAAAATTTAGGATAGAAAACAATACCTTCTGCGTCCGTATCACCCAGTTCCACCTGAAATTCAATACTATTTACAAGCATAACTCCTGCCTTTCAATCCGCTGCTACCGATTTGCAACGGCCACACATTATTGAACTAATCTTTTCAGTAGTCATTTTAGGCAAGGAGCATGAAAATCGTAGTAAAGATTACTTAAAATCAGGTAAACCATTTCTATATATTTTGTGGGGCGGTTTGAAAGATAGGTGGTTATCTGGTAAGCGGCGAGCTAACAAGCAAAAGGAGCTTACCCTTTTATTTTGTGGCAAGCTCCTTTTATTAAATAAATAATTTAAGGGTTGTAGTTTTAGCGAGGTCCTTCCAGCAAGAACTGCTCGGATTCGTCCTCGCCGACCATTTTGGTCTGGCCATGATGTTTGCCACCCTCTTCAATATAGAGGGTAGACATCTGAATATCACCCAGCACTCTGCCGCTTGAGATGATTTCAAGCCGCTCGTGTGCGACAATGTTGCCCTTCACTCCACCCGCTACCAGGACGTTGCGAGCGATGATATTAGCTGCGACCTTGCCGGTACGACCGACAATCACATTACCGGCAGTTTCGATTTCACCTTCGAATAGCCCATCAATTCTGATGTTACCTTCGGCTTTAAGAACACCTTGCATGCTAACCGAACTACCGATGCTTGTTTCGATAATTTCATCCGCCCGGACATTGCTGCCCTGGGGGATTGCCAGGTCGTTGCCCTGCGGTTTTTTGGAGTTACCGCCAAACATTCGTCTATTCCCTTCCCTACCTACACTACCGCCGGCAAACCAGAAGACTTACCGTCAGCGAGTAGATCCAATTTCACTACTTGCCACTACTGGTACACAGGTGGAACTGCCAGGAGTTTAGCCGGGTCTACCGGAACCCCATTCTGGTGAACTTCATAATGGACATGAGGCCCTGTACTTGCGCCTGTGTTACCGGACAGCGCTATTATATCACCTTTCTTTACGGTCTGCCCAACTTTGACAATGACCCTATTGTTATGCCCGTAAAGGGTTAGCCAGCCTCCTGCATGGGTTACTTCTACCCGGTTGCCATAGCCGGAATCGTAACCGACATAGGTTACAACTCCATCTTTAGTAACGGCTACGGGCGTACCCTCGTAACAGCCTAAATCCAGGCCATAATGCATCTGCCTTACACCTGCCACAAAAGGACTCCAGCGCATACCAAAAGGACTGGTCACTATACAGTTAACCGGTAACGAATTGGGAGCATTTCCACCGGCAACTCCGGCCAGAGCAAGGTTGTTACTTTGGGTGTCCAGGGTGTTTTTCTGGGCAATTAAAGCTTCGCGGTAACTTTGCACCTGGATATCAAGGGTAGAAATATTGAGAATGCCGTTTTTAATACTGCGATTGACGTTGTCCAGTTCATTGACCACTTTTTCATACTGAGTGGCATAGCTACGACCCTGGTTAGGGTCGAAGCCCATATCTGTAGGTATACCGCCGCCTACTCCGCTCTGGTTGGATTGCCCGCTGCCGCTGGGAGTAGGCTGGCCATTTGGCGCAGTAAAACCGCCGGGTAAGCGCTGTTCGATTTCTTTAGCCAGTTGCTGGAGGGACTTTATACTGGAAGAAAGCTCGTTTACACGCTGTTCCAGGTCATCCACATCCTTTTTACGTGCGGAGTTCTCTTGCTGAAGTTCTTGCAAGCGTTGTTCACCCAGTTGGATCAGTTTTTCCTGCTCCTGTTCGCGGGTGCTGGCACTATTACGAAATGAGAGGTTATCTC
Organism: Chloroflexia bacterium; assembly: GCA_036261665.1. Taxonomy (GTDB): domain Bacteria; phylum Chloroflexota; class Chloroflexia; order Chloroheliales; family Chloroheliaceae; genus 54-19. The sequence continues at coordinate 178,041 of DATAKM010000196.1, read as the reverse complement.
CCCGGCTGCCGCCATTGGTACCGTCTAATAAATTATAGACCGTAACACTGGCGAGGCCCACTACCGCTACCGTAACCAGCACACAGAGAGCAAGCACCCAGCGATTGAGAGAAATACGCACGGGGGGCTTGTCGTTTGCACTGGCCAGGGTAATGGCAAGAACTGCTTTTTTCTTTGCCAAAGTGTAACTCCGTTACAAAATCAAGTATATGTAAAGATGATAGCGATGCGATAATCAACTTGTCATAAATATATCTCAATTTGAAGCGCTCTGTCAACCCTTTAGAGGCCTAAAGGGCTTGCTTTGGGAGAAAGGTAGGGGTTAATAACTTGACGCCCGGGGTAGTAGCTGTTAGTATAGCCGAGAAGCCGCGACCCTTTCATATTATAAAGCTTACAAAGCTAAAAATTGAGTGGCTTGGAAAGTTGGGTCTTCCTGAGATAAATTCAGGATATTATTAAAATTGTCATGATAAACGCCGCTGCCTTTTCCTTTTCTGGAAGGACGCTTCTTTCGATAAAAGAAAGAGAGCAAGCAAGGAAAGAATGCAAGATTCTTATGCCGGGCAGCTTGAATAATCCTAGTAGTACCGGACGAGTTTTTTAGATGGCTTATCTATTACCCGTTGGACCCTGGCATCCCGCGTTGGACGAACCGGTGGTGTACAAGCTGGAAGTAACGGGCAGTAAGATTGAAAATGTACAGCTAGAGTTAGGCTTTAACCACCGGGGAATTGAGAAATCTTTACCCTGCCTCTTACCGCACCAGGTTCTGGCCCCTGTAGCGCAATTATGCGGTAAATGTTCTTTCGCTAACACCCTGGGTGTGGCAATGGCTCTCGAAAAGTTGATGGGTGTGGAAGCTTCCCCCAGAGCAGTTTACTTTCGAGCGATTGCTGCTGAAATGGAACGGGCCGCCAGTCACCTCACTTCGATAGCCCGCACTTTGCGCCTGTTAGGCATCAATGTCACTGCCGCTCGGCTGGAAGAAGAAGCCGAGGGTGTCCGCCAACTGCTGGCTGCTACCGGGAATCGTATCTACGATACTTTCAGTGTGCTGGGTGGCGCCATGCGCGCTCCTCAAGTTTCACCCGAGTTTCTTTCCGCTGCCGAAAAGTTACGTAAGAATATCTATGAGTCGGCCACTCAGTTGCTGGATAACCGGCAACTGGAACGCCGCACTGTAGGTATAGGCGCTATAGACCCGGCAGATGCCCTGGAATGGGGTCTGACCGGACCGGTAGCCCGGGCATCCGAACTGGCGCTTGATACCCGCCGCAGCGATCCCTATGGCGCTTACCTGGATATTGATGTGCGAGTAGTCACCCAGAGACGTGGCGATCTTTTCGCTCGCCTGGCGGTTCGAGCCCTGGAAGCCCTGGAGAGCCTGAACTTCGTTAATGGAGCTTTGCGAAACCTGCCCGAAGGCGGTTTGCATGATGAACAGCTACCACCGCTTTACTTGCCTGAGCATGAGGCCACTTCGCTGGTTGAAACTCCGCGCGGCCAGTTACTGTGCTATGTCGCTTCGGACGAAAAGGGCTGCTTGACTCGCCTGAAATTGCGTCCTCCGACGGTGGCTAATTTCCCGGCGATTGCGCTTACCCTGCCCGGACAGGAAACCGATGACGCTGCGGCCATTATTGCTTCCCTGGATTTTTGCTTCTCATGTGCGGAACGGTAGATAGAGTGGTTGTTTTTAGCTCAAGCCTGAACAACTAGAAGTAGGGAAATATATTAGATTTCGGCTTGCGCTTTTGAGCCGAGGTCCAGACTGTAATCATGAGTATTGTTGATATTGTTCTAGCGGCAACACCCCTGGCGCTGGTAGTAATGGGCGCAATTTTGTTTATCTTCGGCTGGGTGCTGGGAAACGCCCGGGATTTGCGCCCCTTCCATACGGTGGTGCTGGTGACAGCCCTGGCGGCATTTCTATCTCAGCTTTCCCTGGGAGTGGGATTTGCCCGCGCCGAAGGAGTGCGCACTCCCACCGCCCATCTCTACACCTGGTCTCCGGTGGGAGACGCCGGTTTTAGCATCTCACTTTCTTTCCGGGCCGACCTGCTTTCTTATCTTTTTGCCCTGCCTCTGACCGTGCTGGCCCTGCTCTGTGTTTTGTATTTGCTGGTGCGGCGTCCTTACGCTGAAACTCAGGATGATATTTTGCCCGGGCGCCTTTACGGCTTGCTCTTTTTAGCCGAAGGGGCAGGATTGGCCGCTTTTTATTCGGCCGACCTGGTGTTTACCTACTTCTGGCTGGAAGCAGTGGGATTGGCCCTTTATTTACTTAGCGGTCCGGGCTTACGCGGAGCATCTGCTCGACCGGGCAGTTACCGAGCTTTAGGGGCCAATTTCTTTGCCGGGATGCTTGTTTTTGCGCCTATACTGGTAATGGTTTCGCGCAACGGCGGTCACTCCGACTATACCGAGTTGATACCGGCGGTGCTCGATACCACTCTTTTTACATTGCTGGTAGCAGGCTGTTTGCTTAAAGCCGCCCAGTTTCCCTTCCAGGCCTGGATTTCCAGTTTTGAAAATCTACCCGGCGCTATCTATGCCCTGCTAACCGCAGGCTTTGTCTTTCCGTTTGCGGTTTACCTGCCGGTACGCCTGCAAGCGATTGTCGGTGATAGCCAGGATTTTTTTTCAGCCGTTTCCTGGCTGTTGTTGCCGTTGGGTAGTCTGACTATCTTCTTCACGGCGGTCATGGCTATCCGCCAGAGCGCTCCCGAGCGTCTACAGTCTAAAATTGCCCTGCTGGCTGCCGGGCAGTTTGGGTTCGTGCTGCTGGCTTTAGGGGCCGGAAATTTACCTGCCGCTTTCCAGCAATTAATCAGCCTGCTGGTGGGAGCGCCGCTACTCTTCCTCTGTGCCGACCAGCTACAGATCGAAAACGCTCTACCACCCAACCCTGAGAACCGCACAAACCCTAAACCGCTGGGTCGTCCGGCCCTTTTCCGTTCACTACTGGCCGGAAGTTACGCCGTTGGCATCCTTAACTTTGCCGGGCTACCGCTTTCGCCGGCCTATGATGCGCGCTGGCAGACTCTCAGTACATTGCTTTCGAACGGCAATCGCTTTTATTTTGGCCTGGCCCTGGCCGGATTAATTCTGGCGCTGCCGGGGTTAATTCAGGGTTTGCTTCTCTTTATGAACGGGCCGCGCCGCACTGAAGATGCTCGCGGGCAGGAGACTCTCTGGACCCTGGCAGGCCCGCTTTTACTGGCGGTGCTCTCGGTGGCACTCGGTTTCTATCCTGGCCTGGCCAATAACTGGGTCTCTAATACAGTAAGTCGAGTCGCTACCGGGGGCGCTACTATAATGCCTGCTAATCCCGCTCTTGGCTGGTTAGGCCTTATAGTAGTGGCCCTGATGGCAGTTGGGTTGGGGATATACTGGTTTAATCGCCAGAATCTGGTTACTACGCCTTATAATGGCGGGTTGCTCTACGGGCCGCAAACTGAAGATAAACCGCAATTTGCCCGCACCGGCCGCAGCAAAATGGCCCTCAAAGTGGTTGAGAAGGAAGAAGAACTGCCGGAAGGTTTTGAGGACGAATTTTTCACTGGAGCGTTTAAAAAAGCGGCTCCTAAGAAAGCACAAACCCGCCCTTTACCTGACCCGCGACTGGCTGCCGAAGATTATTTTGGGCCTTTGAACGAGCGGCTGAGCGAAGCTTACAAATTGTTTGATACCGGTTACATCGGCGGCTTCTGGAATAGCCTTCTGCTGCGGTTCCTGAACCGGGTACGCCGGGTGTTCGAATGGTCGGTTGAGCGGTTCTACCCGGCGCTGGCCGCTTTTATTCTGCTGATCTTTATTATTCTATTAACGAGATAGATGGATTTTTTAACTTTAGACGCTAACAATTATGGCTTTTATGTAGCTGCCCTGCTGCTTTCGGCAGTGGTAATCGCGGTCTATAAGGACTGGCTGCTGCTGACTCCGGCCCTGGTAATTCAATTCCTGGCGCTGGCCGTAATTGCCAATGATCTGAATAACACCGCTTCCAGAGTGTTGCTCGGGCCGGTTCCCCTGGCGGTCTTTTTACAGGGCGTGTCCGGGATCGTGGCAGGCTTGATCCTCTTCCTGACCGGGTTTGCCATCGTGGTTGAAGCGCGGGGCTTCCGTAAGGAACAGGCCGCCGAAGAAGAAGCGGGCCTGGGAGGGTTACGCCGCTTTTTCTATCGAGAAGAAGCCGCCCGCCTCAACCGCTTTCGCTATGTCGATTACTTGCTCCCGCTGGGCGCGGTTATCATTGCCGCCGGGGCTACCTATGCCCTGACTACTCTACTGCCATTCTCGGGCAACTTTTTGGGCGATTTCGCTTTCTACTGGCTCGGCTCGGTCGGGATTGCCATTATGGTAGTAGGCCGTGACATTCTGAAGTTAGGGGCGGGCCTGCTGGTAGCGCTTAACGGCGTGGATTTGCTCTACTCCTTGCTGCGCAACGGCGATAGTCCCCTGGTGCTCGGCATCAGCGCTTCCGTTACTATTCTGCTGGCTTTGCTCATCTCCTTCCTGGCAATTCTCTACCATAATAAGATGAAGACTCTCATAATCAGCGAAGGCTTCCAGCGCAAGCGAAAGCAGGTGTCTTAGTCTTATGCAATTTACTATTTTAGCCCTGCCTTTCATAATCGCGGTGGTAGCAGTTCTTTTGCAGGCTTCCGGGCTGCTGACAAAAGTACGTTTCAGCCGGTTCCTGGCGGTAATCTTCCCGGTACTGACCCTGACGGTAGAGGCTGTTTTAATCTGGCAACCGGCAGCAAACAGCGAGGATGGCGCTTTTGTCTTTTCACCGCTGGCTCGCATCTTCCTGACTATTCTGTTTGTCTTTACCGGGGTGGCTTTGATGGCAGCCTATGCGACCGGCTTTTTACAGAGCGGTCGCTTTAGCCCGGCTACCCTGGCTGTTTGCGGCACACTTATCGCCGCTCTTTACATTACGAACACTTTCCTGGTGACGCTCTTCTTTGTACTGGCCGGATTCTTCAGTATCGTGGCGGTAGTAGACGTAGACCGTGAAAATGAGGAACGTTTCGTAAGGGCGGTTAAAGCAGGCGTTCGCTACCTGGTTGCCACCGTTTTGTTTGGTCTGGCCCTCTTTATTGCCCTGATCTTCCTGGAGCGCCTGCGCCTTGACCCTCAGTTAACCGGGCTGATTAAAGTGGTGGTGGCCCTGGCAGTGGTTGGCTTTGCCATGCGCCTGGCGATTTTCCCTTTTAATCTCTGGTTGCCAGAAGTTGTAGAAGAAGCACCCGGCCTGACTAACTTTGTGGTGCTGGGCCTGATTAACGTGGCCGCAGTAGCTTTCCTGGTGGACTTCTTACAGAAGAACCCTACTCTGCTTTTTGATAATTACGCGGTGGCCCAACCGGTTATGGTGCTCGGATTGGCCGGGGCGGTCTTTTCAGGCCTGATGGCTCTGGGACAGAACGGCTTCGGTAAGATGCTGGCTTATACCGTCAGTGGTGATTTCGGACTGATACTATTTGGGCTGGCTTCGCCGCACCGCACCGGCCTGAATGGCGCGCTTTATGAAGCGGCTAACCTGGCTCTTATGCAGTTGCTTATCTTTACCTGCCTGAGCGTGGTCTACTACTGTACGGGCGGGATAGCGCCGGGTGGTTTAACCGGCCTCGGTCGGCGTACCCCGGTAGCGGCCATCGGCCTGCTGGTCGGCTTTATGGGCATGGTCGGTATTCCCTTCCTTTCGGGCTTTGCCGGGAAATACCTGATTCTGCAATCCGCCGCCCAGGAAGGGTTAAGCTGGGTGCTGGCGGCCGGTTTTGCACTCTTTCTCTTTGTGGCGGCTTACCTGCGCTACTTCCACCGCCTCTTTATGGGCAACGATGTGCCCGGTCTCAAAACCCTGCCGGAACCGCCTGCCGCTATCGCCCTTATTCTGCTGCTGGTGTTGCTGGTAATCGCCCTGGGTCTCTGGCCTGCCCCGGCCCTTAGCTGGTTCGATAGCGCCCTGCGTACGATATCCTGAGCATTACTAGTGTCACTGCCGCGCTCTTACCTATCACATCCCGCCGGCCGACCTGTCATTCTGAGGGCCGTCGTTGCCCCGCTTTTGACTTTACCTCGTAATAAGGCCCGAAGAATCTCGATTCCAGGCCTTAGAGAACGAGGCAAAGAGATTCTTCTGGCCTTGCATCCGGCCTGCCCATCATTGATTGCTAACAGTCGGCTCTCAGAATGACAGGCGTACAATCGGGCGTTATATATAAAATCGGAGTAAGGCAAGAGTGCCCGGCCATGAATGGACCGAGCTATCTCAACGAAAGCGGCTAAACCCGCTTGAAGGCAATTCTTCCCGTTGGAAAGCTTAAATAGCTATAAGCTCCATTCATGGGGGTTTGATGAACTAGCGCGGTGATTGGCTGAAAGTCCCCCTTGGTGGGTATTCCTCCACAGTCTAACTTTTACTGTAAACTGTACACGGTCACAGGTACGTCATATTCTAGCAATTCTTCCTGAATGATTCCGGCAATAACTTTCCAATCGCCGCCTGCCAAACCGCTTCCGATCTTTGGCATATGGACGCTTGCGCCGTTAGTTTTGGCGAAGTTCCTCACCTCTTCCAGCCCTTGCCGGATAGTCCCATATCGCACCAGAGGCATTTTAGCGCCGGGCCTGGCAACGCCATGCTGCCCGATCAGGTTGGCTACCCATAGCTTATCTTCGACCGCTACAAATTGGACCTGGCCAAGTTCAAATTTAAGATCATCCAGGCGCTTTAAGCGATACCACTTCCGGTAGGCTTCTTCGGGCGCTTTCCACCGGCGTGACAGAGCCAGTACAAAACCTTTCCCTCATCCTCCCGTGTCGTTACAGCAGTGGACAATCAGGCGGGGACCCTCTCCAATTGGCCTGGTTGCGTCACCTTGAAGATACTGTATCTCCAGCATTATGTTTCCTTTTTCTACTAACCACCAGATTTCGGATGTTTCTGATCTGTTACCGCACTTGTTCGATTGCAGTTTAAGGCTATTATATAACCACAACTCATTATATGGATAGCTGTTTTGGTTGTTAACATAAATCTCATGTGGATAAATGTTCTACTGCATGTAAGATGCGGTATAATACGAACATGAGAACTGAAATAGAACTTGACAGCCTGAATACGGGTTTGCCGCTGGAAGAAATTTTGCCTTTCGAAAGCGTAGATGCTGCCGTTAGCTATGCCGAAGTTGCCATGGATTCGCCCGGCCTGACCAGCAGCCTGACTTACGTGGTGCCGCCGGATTTGCGGGGTAGTATCCGGCCCGGCCAGTTGGTCTGGGCGCCGCTGAAGAAAGGCCGGGCGCAGGGTGTGGTTTTGAGTATCAGCCAGCAGGTACCCTCGGCTGCGCTCAGTTACAAACTGCGCTCTTTGAGTGATATTGTCGATTCTCAGCCTGTCCTGATGCCTTACCAGCTTGAACTGGCCCGCTGGCTATCGCAATACTATTTCAGTGGCCTCTATGAAGCGGTTAGTCTCATGCTGCCGCCCGGTTTCAGCCGGGTAGCCCGCCCGACCCTTTCCCTGACCGATAGCGGTCGCGCTTTTCTTCTGCCGCCCGGGCTTGGCTCCAACGAGTTGTTCTTACTCAATCTCTTACGTGAACGCGAGGAAGCCAGCTCAAACTCTGCCGGGGATGATAAGCCTGAGCCTTTACTTTCCGACCTGCGCAAGATCTACGTAGAGCGCCAGGGTAAAACTACCTTTGAAAAAACCGTAAAAGTCCTGGAAGAACGCGGCCTGGCCCGGCGCGGCTTCTTCTTACCGCGTCCCGGCGTAAAGCCACAGGTTAAGCCCTTTGTGCGGCTTGCTCCCTTTTTGTTAGAGCTACCGCCCGATGACCCCTCTATTCTTAAGAAGTTACAGCGTTCGCAACGCCAGCGCGAGGTCTTCGAACTGCTGCGCAATGAACTTGAACCGGGCTACCTGATGCCTGCCGACGAGGTATGCCTGGCGGCGGATACCGATTTAAAGACTCTAAAAGCCCTGGCGGCTAAAGGTCTGCTTGAGATAGAGGACCGCGAGGTCCGGCGCGACCCCCTGGCTAACCGTCCCCAGCGCGAAAAAGCGGAAGAACCGCCTCTTTTGACCTACCGCCAGTCGCTGGTCTGGCGAGCCTTGCTGGATGGTTTTCAAACCTCCGGGCCGCTCACCTACTTACTGCACGGTGTTACCGGTAGCGGTAAGACCGAGCTTTACCTGCGTTCTATCGCTAAAGTGCTCAAGGAGGGCAAGCAGGCTGTGGTACTGGTGCCTGAAATCGCCCTGACCGCCCAGATGGTGGACCGCTTCATAGCACGTTTTCCGGGTCGGGTGGCGGTGCGCCATAGCAAACTCTCCTCCGGCGAAGCTTTTGACGAATGGCGGCGAGCGAGGGATGGCGGTGCGGACATCGTGATTGGAGCGCGCAGCGCTCTCTTTTCACCCCTCCCTCGCCTGGGCCTGATTATCATCGACGAAGAACACGAATGGAGCTACAAGCAGGACGACTCTATACCCGGTAGCCCGCTTTATCATACCCGCAGTGTGGCCCTCCAGATGGCTCGCCTGACCGGGGCAAAGCTAATCCTGGGTAGCGCTACACCTGCCGTAGAATCCTTTTTCCGAGCCGAGCAGGGCGACTACAGATTGTTATCCTTACCTGATAGAGTAACAGCCCGCCGCCCTTCCGGTCACTCGCACCAGCCCGAAACGGCAGTTGCTCCCTTGCCGCTCCCCCCTGTGCAGGTGGTGGATTTGCGCCAGGAGCTAAAGGCCCGGAATAACAGCATTTTCAGCCGGGATTTACAGCACCAGTTGCGCGAAATCCTGGCCGCCAAACGCCAGGCCATTCTTTTCCTCAACCGGCGCGGCACAGCTACCATTGTCATGTGCCGTGATTGCGGCACGGTAGTAATGTGTGACCAGTGCGATACACCAATGGTCTATCATGCCGACCTGGACCGCCTGATCTGCCATCGCTGTGGCCGCCGGATGCCTGCTCCACAGGTTTGTCCGAATGAAGAATGCCGGAGCGAACGTATTCGCCATTTTGGGGTTGGCACCAAGCGGGTTGAAGAAGAATTACAGCGGCTTTTCCCGGCAGCCCGGATTATACGCTGGGACCAGGACACGATTGCGGAAGGCGGGCGTGATACTTACCAGGTACTCTATGATAAGATGGCCAACCATGAAGCCGACCTGCTGGTAGGCACTCAGATGATCGCCAAGGGGCTGGATTTGCCGATGGTGGCCCTCGTCGGGGTGGTTACCGCCGATACCGGGTTATATCTGCCCGACTTCAGAGCCACCGAGCGGACTTTCCAATTATTGACCCAGGTCATAGGCCGGGCCGGGCGGCGGCATGAACCGGGCCGCGCCATTATGCAAAGCTATACTCCCGACCATTATGTGATCCAGTCAGCCTCCCATCACGATTATGCCTCTTTCTACCAGCAGGAACTGGCTTTCCGGTTGGAACACAATTACCCTCCCTTCTCCCGCCTGATAAAGTTCGTCTACAGCCATAAAGACGAGCAACGAGCGCGGGTAGAAGCGGATAAGCTGGCTAACGAGTTGCAGTTTCAGTTCCAGGAGGCCGGTTTAGATCCTGAGGAGGGGCAGTATAGCTTTATCGGTCCGGCCCCCGCTTTCCAGCATAAGTTGCGCGGCATGTATCGTTATCAGTTCTTAATACGTATATATGGTAATGGAATTGCAGGACTGGACGATAGCGACCCGGCGGTTGAAAGGGTCATTCGCGGTATTATCGGCGATTTGCGCCCGCACCTGCATGGTTGGTCGGTAGATGTTGACCCGCAAAGCGTTCTATAGTAAAATAAGTAGTAGATATAAAAATTTATTCGTTGTCAATTTGAATTGATAGTCATTATTAACTAAGAGTGACTGGCAGGTATAGTAAAGAGGTTTACAGTAAAGATGGCACTTTTACCCATATTAACGGATGACAATCCCCGGCTGCGTTTGAAATCGCAGAAGGTTACCAAATTTGATAAAAACTTACGCGAGCTTTCCAAAAACATGCTCGAAACCATGGAAGCCGCTAATGGTATTGGCCTGGCTGCTCCCCAGGTGGGCCTTTTACAGCGCCTGATCGTGATTGATATTCCGGAAGACCTGGAATATGACGGCAGCGAGCATTTTCATGCGGTAGTGGTGAACCCTGAAATAATCAAATGCAGCGGTGAGCAGATCGGCGAAGAGGGCTGTTTGAGTATTCCCGGTTGGTATGGCGAGGTAAAGCGCTACGAAACTGTAATGGTGCGCGGCCAGGATATCAACGGTAAGCCCATTAAAATCAAAGCAGCGGGCCTGCCTGCGCGCTGCCTTCAGCACGAAATTGACCATCTTGACGGTATCCTCTTCACCGACAAGGTAGTGGATGCCGCGACTTTGCACCGGGTAAAGATGGCTGAACCGGAAGAAAAGACTACAGCATCCAAAGCCGAAAGCCTGGTTAAGGCATAGTGATTACTGAGAAAATATAGTTAAAGAAACACCCCATTCTGCCAGTCAGAGTGGGGTGTTTTGTTTCGGTCTTAGTGCTATAATTTTCACACCTGTAGGATGGAGCCTGTAGAAAAGCATGGCTTCCTGGAAATTAAGTCATTTGAAGGAAACTAATAAATGAAAGCGGCCATTTTTCACGAATTTGGTGGTCCTGAAGTACTTCGAATAGAGGATGTGCCTGTGCCCGAGATTGGGCCGGATGAGGCGCTGGTAAGAGTACGCGCCGCCGGGCTTAATCGCCTGGATTTGATGATGCGTGCGGGACACACTCCGGTTAAACCGATCCTTCCTCATATTTCCGGTTCGGAAGTGGCGGGAGAACTGGTAAAAGTAGGCGAAAACATCAAGGACTTTACTCCAGGACAGCATGTTGCGATTGCCCCATATCTCCATGACGGAACTTGCGTCTACTGCTTGCGAGGGGAGGAAACAACCTGTCTTAATGGCGAAATCCTGGGTTTGAGGACTGATGGAGGTCATGCCGAGTTCGTGGTAGTACCGGGCAATAGTCTTGTAGCCATGCCGGAAGAACTCTCTTTTGAGGACGCCGCGGCTCAAACCTTCACCACAATTACGGCCTGGCATATGCTTGTTACAAAAGCCGGTATCCATCCGGGTGAAACGGTGCTGGTGCTGGCGGCGGGTAGCGGCGTAGGCGTGGCGGCTATTCAGATTGCCAAGTTATGGGGTGCGCGGGTGATTGCCACTTCCAGCCGGGATGAAAATCTGCAAAAAGCGCTTGAGCTGGGGGCGGACGAAGTAATCAATTATGCCGAGCGCGACTTTTCTAAAGAGGCGCGTGCTATGACCGACCGGCTTGGCGTTGATGTGGTGGTTGAGCATGTCGGTAGTGAAACCTGGGATAAAAGCATGGCTTCGGTGGCTCGGAATGGCCGGGTCGTAGTGTGTGGCTCTACCACCGGAAGCGGTGCTTCCTTACAGCTTTCCACTCTTTTCAGTCGCCAGATTATGGTTATCGGTTCTTACGGCGGTACTCGCGAGGACCTGGCTGAAGTGCTGCGCCTGACCGCCGATGGCCGCCTGAAAGCGATTATTGACCGTACCTATCCGCTGGATGAAATACAGGCTGCCCAGGAGTACCTGGACAGCCGAAAGCAATTCGGCAAAATAATTTTTACCCCATAGCTTCCAGACTTTATGGAACGGCCTGTACCCGGTTGAGAGTGAACTTCAGGTAGCGGCCTTCCATAAAGTGCGCCGGGACCGGGTGGTCGAGCGGTTGGCCAGCTTCATGGATAGTCTGGAGGCGCTTTCCGGCGTTGCTGGCCGCGGTTGCCAGCATATCTCGGAACATATCGGGCGAGACGTAACTGGTGCAACTGGCCGAAGCCAGCAGCCCGCCCGGTTCTAACAGACTAAGGGCAAGCTGGTTGAGGCGGGTGTAGCCGCGTAAGGCGCTGAAAACCTGTTTTTTGGAGTGGGCGAAGGAAGGCGGGTCGAGAATTACCAGGTCAAACTTCCGCCCTTCTTTGCCGTAGCGCGCCAGCAGTTCAAAGCAATCTTCGGCCAGGAATTCATGCTGGGCAGGGTCAAGCCCGTTTATCCTGAAGTTTTCGGCGGCCGTTTCCATCGCGGCGGGCGCTACGTCTACGCTAACCACCTGCTTCGCACCGCCCCTGGCGGCATACACGGAAAAAGCTCCAGTGTAGGCGAAGCAATTCAAAACCTCCAGGTTTGCGCTCCATTTTTCCAGGTAATGCCGGTTCTCGCGGTGATCGAGAAAGAGACCGGTTTTCTGGCCTTCAAAAAGATTTGCCTGGAATTTCAGGCCATGTTCTTCTACTACAAGCTGGCGCGGCGGCAATCTTCCCCATAAAGTTTGAATCTTGCCGGGGGTTTCCGCTGCCGCCCGGCCTACCGGGGCTTCTTCAAGCTCAGTGTTAGCGGCTTTGCGGTGGGTGCGCTGCAAGATGCCTTTGAGCGGCACTGTCGCCTGCAAAGCTTCTACCACCCATCCCTTGAGCACTTCCACGCTATCAGAGTAAGTGGCTACTACGGCATATTGCCCGTACAAATCAACCGTAATGCCCGGCAGTCCGTCGCCTTCCCCGAAGATCAGGCGATAGGCTTCCGTCCGGTCCGGTCCTGTTTGCTGCTCACGTAAGGGACTCCGGTTTTGCCAGGCCAGGGCTACTCGTTCCAACACCCAGGCGTAGTCCGGGACTTGCCGGGTTGAAAAAAGGCGGACTGCTATAGGGCCACTGGCATCCCACAGACCATAAGATTTGAAGTTGCCGCAGCGGACCTGTATCCAGCTACCACCGGGTAAACGCAAATTTGCCGCATCCCCAAGCTGGTTGCGGTAGACCCAGGGATGTCCCTGGCTCAGGCGTGTTTTCAGGTTAAGCGAGAGGGATAGGGTTTGAAGAGTCATTTAGAAAAAGTTTACCTTCGGTTCTTTGTAAAAATAAAAAGCCGCGCCGGGCCTTAACGCCCGGCGCTTTAGCTTATTTTACCATAGAACCGATCAGAGGGATGCGGTAAAGCTCGCGGTTTAAGAATGCGCGAACACCCGCAAAAAGGGCTAACAATACAAAGACTACGCGCAAGAGGCCTAATAAAGCTCCCGTTACAAAAATGTCTTGAAAACCTCGTGCCGGGATCAGGTAAAACAGCTCGAACAGGAAGCGTATGACCAGGAAAGCGATACCCAGGTAGAGCGCCTGCTTGGCATGGAAACGCACCAGTTCTCCTTGCTTTACCGCCATTAAGACAATGATAGGTAATACTAACTGGGTCAACTCTGCCAGGTTCAGGGAGAAAGAGACATCTGTTCTGCCACCCAGGTCAACCCCTCGCAGACCCAATAAAGTACCGCTGAAGCCGAATAAAGCCAGCCAGAGATAAAGCATCAGGCTCATCGAGCGTTCAAAGCCGTCCGCAGCTACCTGAGGGGCAGCCGCGCTAATCTGCTGAAAAGCGTTTGGTCCCGGCGCATACTGCTGTTGCTGATAGCCCGGCGGCGGTTGCTGTCCATACTGCTGCGGCGCAGGCTGATAACCTGGCGGCGTTTGGCCTTGCCCGTACTGGGGCGGTTGCTGTCCATACTGCGGTTGTTGCCCGTACTGCGGAGGGGGCGGATTGTAGGATGGCGGTTGTTGACCATACTGCGGCGGTTGTCCTTGCGGATCAGAACCGGTCGGTGGTCCATACTGCTGTGACATGGAGAAAGCTCCTTTCGGTTATCAGACTCATAGCGGAACATTCTGATTACAAAGACTTAAACAAATCAGTACTCACACAATTATAATAAAAATCGGGCTAAAGTAAAGTAAATACTTAACTTAGGAATTTAGGTTATCGCTAGAACTTTAACCGGCTTTAAAAGTCCATAAGCCGGCGCAAATGAAGCACCGGAGGGTTAATCTCTTGATTTTGGACGATTTTGCCTGGAACGCTGGACAGGCGTAGGTGGGGGTAAAAAACGTTCGCGCTGCCGGAAGAGCAGCAAACCACACACCAGCGCGATCAGGGAAAAAAAGATAGCGGCAAAATCAAGGCTATCAGGCAAGAGGCCCAGGAATATGAAGGGTACCGCAAAGAACAGAAAAGTGGCCAGCGAAATCAAGGAGCCCCAGAAAGCCAGTTTGCTGTAAACGGGCAGGCTGAAAATCAACCATGCCTCTACCATTACCATCACTGCGGAAGCGGGAACAATTCGCAGGCGAGTATCCGGGTCAGGCCCGGTAACTGAAACCAGTACCATCCAGAGCGTTGCTAAGAGGGAGAGCAGGAAGACCAGCGTGACAAACATAGTCTCATAATCACGGGCTTGCCAGGCGTTCCGGCGTTTGGCAGCCGTTTGCGGTCTTTCGCTGGTTTCCGGTAATTGGGTAGATTTAGAGGCCATATCAGGCTCCCTGTTTTGAGAATTGAAAAGGTTGTAGGATAATAGGTTGCTGGCTAACTATTCCTTGACGATCAGTTCGACCGGACTGGCTTTACCTCGCTTGATATTCCAGGCACGGGTCAGGCAGGAAAGCCCACCTTCGGGAGCCTCGTTTACGGAGGTAATCAGATAACACGCATCAGGCAAGTCAGCCAGTTTCAAATCTACGCCGGATGGTCGGGCCGGATAGCGCGGGTGAGAGTGATAGACAGCCGTAATTTTAAACCCGCGCCGCTCAAAGTCAAGCAAGGTAGCCAGAGTCTCTTCTGGATTGATATTATACTCAACTTCCCTGGAAAGAGCGATATTCCGGGCGACTCGCACTTCCTGGCCTACACCGGTAGCACTCCCGCCCAGGAAACCGCAAATCTCGTAAGGAAAACCCTGCCTGGCCAGATTTTCGATCTGTTCTAAAGCAGCGCGGGTAACGTAAAACATCAGTTACTGGTCTTTTCGCCGTTTGAAAATCAGCTCGTTAAGACTGCCCGTGCGGTAGCCATCCAGGTCAAGGGTGACATAGGCGTAACCGACAGCATGTAGCCCGCGAGAAATTTCTTTACGGGTAGCATCATCCAGGAAGCGCCCGATTTGATCGACAGGCACTTCTATACGGGCTACATCTCCGTGGTGACGTACTCTCGCCCCGCTAAAGCCGAGATCCTGTAAAATTTCTTCCGCCCGGCCAATTTTTTCCAGCGCTTCTACCGTCACGTGGGTACCATAGGGAATACGCGAGGAAAGGCAGGCGGCGGCAGGTTTGTTCCAGGTAGGTAATCCCAGGGCTTTAGATAGTTCCCGGATATCCTGTTTGGTAAAACCGGCTTCAAAAAGCGGGCTTAGCACATTCAGTTCTTTGCCTGCTCGCTGGCCCGGGCGGTGATCTCCTTTGTCATCAACGTTGAAGCCGTTGGCGATGTGATGAAAGCCTTCGCGCTCTCCGATTTCGAGTAAAGTGGTGTAGAGAGTGCTTTTGCAGAAGTAGCAGCGATCCGGGCTATTCTGGACATAGCCTTCTTTTTCCATTTCATTAGTACTGGTGGTAATCAGGCGAGCGCCCATTTCTTGCGCATGTTTTTTAGCCAGTTCCACTTCCCGCGGCGGGACACTGGGTGAAATTGCCAGGCAGCCTACCGCTCGCTCCGGGCCAAGTACTTCGGTAGCTACTTTTAGCACCAGGGCGCTGTCCACGCCTCCGCTGTAAGCCACCATCAGGCTATCCAGGTTGCACAAAAGATCCACAATCCGCTCGGTTTTGGCCTGCAAGTCAGGCGAAAGGCTCGCATTTATATTTAGTTTATTTGCTATAAGCGCCATTAGATTTGAAAACCTCGGTTCTTTTTGTAATTACCTTATTCTACTGCGCAGAGAGTAGCATACCTGTCAGGCCATTTCAAGTTTTCGCGGGTAAGCTAAGGCCCAGTTTAGCCTGTTAGAGTCGGATAGATTAGAGTTAAATTAAAGCGCTTTAGAAGAAGCGGTTTAGCAAGCCGGAACCCTTGACTTGGCTGACTCAACTCGTTATAATAGCAGCCTATCAAATTTGAATATTCTTTTTAAAGAAGGAAAGCACTGCTGAACCCCATCCCTGAAGAGGTTTTTAAGAAACTAATTCTCACTGCTGAGATTTCCCGGCCTGAATAAGTTTCAAAACCCTTTTCGATAGGAGGGCTAGGTATGTGCTTATTGCATTGTGACTGACCTGCAGGGTCCAATGTGATAACCCAAGGAGTAATTAACAAATGTCTATTACTGCTCTCAACGAGACGGAATTCTCCTCTGCCCCCCGAGCCGGTGAAGATGAAGATAGAAAGCTAAAAAGACCGCCCCGCCACTGGTTTTCCCGCATTCCCACCGTTCTGGAAATGCCTAAATTGATCCAGACTCAAATCGACAGTTTTGACTGGTTCAAAAGGGAAGGCCTGCGCGAGCTTTTTGAAGAAATCTCGCCTATCACTGACTTTACGGGCAAGAGCATGGAATTGCACTTCCCGACTAGCGAGAATAATCTTCAATACCACTTTGATAAACCCCGTTGGACTGACGCTGAGTGCCGCGACCGCGATGCTACTTACTCCGCTCCGCTTCGCGTGCAGGTACGTCTGGTTATCAAAGAAACGGGCGAGGTCAATGAGAGCGAAATTTTCATGGGCGATTTCCCCATCATGAGCGAAAACGGTACCTTTGTAATTAATGGTGCCGAACGCGTGGTGGTTTCGCAGTTGGTTCGTAGCCCTGGTATTTACTTTATTGAAGAAGTTGACCCGGTCAGCGGTCGCGTCTACTTTGGCGCGAAATTGATTCCAAACCGCGGCGCCTGGCTGGAGTTTGAAACTTCTAATAAAAACGTTATGAGTGTTAAGGTGGACCGCAAGCGCAAGATCCCGGTAACAGTTTTGCTGCGCGCTGTGCTGGCCGTCTTAAAAATGCAGGATGATCCTACCCTTAAAGCTTCTCAGGTAGGTCTGGATGAAGAGGTTGTCGAGCTCTTCGCCGAAGCCAATCAGAGCGCTTATACGCCCAGCGCTTCCGGCGACCGCCCGTCAAATAACCTGACTATTCAGCAGACCATAGACAAAGACCCGACCAAGAACGGGGAAGAGGCCCTGATCGAACTCTACAAGAGATTAAGACCGGGTGACCCGCCGACCCTTGAAAATGCTCGTTCCCTGTTGATGTCCCTGCTCTTCAACCCGCGCCGCTATGACCTGGCTCGGGTGGGCCGCTACAAACTAAACAAACGCCTGAAACTCGACCCGGCACCGACCGTGCGTCATCTGACCCAGGATGACATTATGGCTATTGTCGAAACCCTGGTTCGCCTCAACAACGGCGAAGGTCATGCCGATGACATTGACCACCTGGGCAACCGGCGTATCCGCGCCGTGGGCGAACTGATCCAGAACCAGTTGCGCATCGGTTTGCTGCGCATGGAGCGCGTTATCAAAGAGCGCATGAGCATCACCGACCCGAATACTGCTACTCCGAATGCCTTGATCAACATTCGCCCGGTAGTAGCCGCAATGCGCGAGTTCTTTGGTGGTAGCCAGTTGTCGCAGTTTATGGATCAGAACAACCCGCTGGCGGAACTGACGCACAAGCGCCGTCTATCGGCTCTCGGTCCTGGCGGTTTGAACCGCGACCGCGCCGGGTTCGACGTGCGTGACGTTCACCACTCGCACTATGGCCGTATCTGCCCTATTGAAACGCCGGAAGGTCCGAACATCGGTCTGATCGGTAACCTGGCCACTTACGCTCGGATCAACCAGTACGGTTTCATCGAAACGCCCTACCGCAAGGTGCTGCACCGCGCCGAGAACAATGCCGAGCAGTTAACCGGCAAGATTTTGCGCGAGACCATCACTGACCCGGCCAGCGGTGAGGTGATTGCGGATGAAGGAGTCCAGATTGACGCCGAGTTGGCGGCCAGAATTGCCGCTTTGCCGCTCAAGACTGTCCGCATTCGCCCGGTGGTTTCCGACCAGATTGACTACCTGAGCGCTGATCGCGAAGAGGAATATCGTATCGCCGAAGCGAACGTAAGGCTCGATGAACAGGGCCACTTTGTGGACGAGCGCGTGGCTTCTCGCTACAAGGACAAGTTCGTAGCCGAAACGCCGGATATGATCGACTATGTGGACGTTTCGCCCAAGCAGGTCGTGTCGGTAGCGACCGCGCTGATCCCCTTCCTGGAACACGACGACGCGAACCGCGCTTTGATGGGCGCGAACATGCAGCGCCAGGCTGTGCCTTTGCTCAAGCCGCAATCCCCGGTGGTGGGAACCGGTATTGAGTGGCAGGCGGCCCGTGACAGCGGGCGAGTACTGCTCTCCCGGGTGGATGGCGTAGCGAGTGAAGTAACCGGTACCCGCATCACCATTACCGATGAAAACGGCGTACCGCACATTCACGAGCTGCAAAAATTTATCCGCTCCAACCAGGATACCTGTATCAACCAGCGGCCTTCCATCAGCAAGGGAGATCGCATTGCGGCAGGCCAGGTAATCGCGGACAATAGCTCGACCGAAGAAGGCGAACTGGCGCTCGGCCAGAATATCCTGGTGGCTTTTATGCCCTGGGAAGGCGGTAACTTCGAGGATGCTATCCTGGTAAGCGAAGAACTGGTGCGCGAGGATATCTTTACCAGTATCCATATCGAAAAGTATGAGACCGAAGCCCGCGATACCAAGCTCGGTCCGGAAGAAATCACCCGCGACATTCCGAACGTCGGTGAGGAAAGTCTGCGCGACCTGGACGAGCGCGGCATCATCTATGTCGGGGCTGAAGTCCAGCCGAACGATATCCTGGTCGGCAAGATCACCCCTAAAGGTGAAACCGAACTGACTGCCGAAGAACGCCTCTTGCGGGCCATCTTCGGTGAGAAGGCTCGCGAAGTGAAGGATACCAGCCTGCGCGTACCGAACGGTGTGCGTGGCAAAGTTATCAACGTCAAAATCTTCAGCCGCGAGAATAACGACGAACTACCGGCCGGGGTGAACCAGATGGTGCGGGTATCGCTGGCGCAGAAACGCAAGATCAGCGCCGGTGACAAGATGGCCGGCCGCCACGGCAACAAGGGTGTAATCAGCCGGGTATTGCCGCTTGAGGATATGCCCTTCCTGCCGGATGGCCGCCCGATCCAGATCGTGCTGAACCCGATTGGTGTACCTTCTCGTATGAACCTGGGGCAGTTGCTCGAAACCCACCTGGGATGGGCAGCGCTGCGCCTCGGTATTAAGGTGGCTACCCCGGTCTTTGACGGCGCCCACGAACAAGAGATCCACGACATGCTCGAACAGGCCGGGTTACCGGCGGACGGCAAAATCCAGTTGTTCGACGGGCGAACCGGGGAGCAGTTCGACTCGCCGGTAATGGTCGGAGTGATCTACTTCTTGAAGCTGGCCCACCTTGTGGAGGATAAGATTCACGCACGTTCGACCGGGCCGTACTCGCTGGTAACGCAGCAACCGCTGGGTGGTAAGGCGCAGTTCGGCGGGCAGCGCTTTGGTGAGATGGAAGTATGGGCGCTCGAAGCCTATGGCGCGGCGCACATTCTCCAGGAAATGATTACGGTTAAATCAGACGATGTAATCGGCCGTGTCAAGACTTACGAAGCGATTGTCAAAGGCGAGAACATCAACGAAGCCGGTGTGCCGGAATCCTTCAAGGTGCTGGTGAAAGAACTGCAAAGCCTGGGCTTGAACGTCGAAGTGCTCAATGAGGAAGAAGCGCCAATCGAATTCGGTGAAGACACCGGTGGCGACTATCTCAGCGAACTGGACGGCATCAATCTCTCCGGTTTTGAAAACCAGGGCGAGGAATCCTAAAGTTTCTGATCTTACAGGGGCAAAGCCCGCCTCGTCGGCCTGGTCTTGCCCCTGTAAGATCTTATAATAAATGTGGACATTGCCCAACAGGGCATTCTGAAGAACTTATATAATTCTTTGTTATCTAAAGAAGCGGCCACTGAAAGGCGACAAAGCCGTCGGAAATTAGCGGCCACCCTCAATAATTAGTCAAACGGGGGATGATAGATGCTTGAGGTAAATAATTTTAACGCAATACGAATCAGCCTGGCTTCGCCTGAACAGATTCGCTCCTGGTCGCACGGTGAGGTGACCAAGCCGGAAACGATCAACTACCGCACCCTGAAACCGGAGCGGGATGGTCTTTTCTGCGAGCGCATCTTTGGTCCTACCAAAGACTGGGAATGCTATTGCGGTAAATACAAGCGGGTGCGCTATAAAGGCGTTATCTGTGATAAATGTGGCGTGGAAGTAGCTCGTTCCAAAGTTCGTCGCGAACGCATGGGGCATATCCAGCTTGCCGCGCCCGTCAGCCATATCTGGTATGTAAAGGGAACTCCGAGCCGCCTGGGCCTGCTGCTGGATGTTTCGCCTCGTAACCTGGAGCGCGTGCTCTACTTCGCTAACTATATTGTAACCGAAGTGAGTGAAGAGGCCGTCAAGAGCCAGATGGAAGCTATTCGCCAGGATGGTGAAGAGCGCATTAAACAAATCGAGGAAAGCGCTAACGGCCAGCTTGGCACCAAGCGGGCTGACCAGGCTTCTGAAAGCAACAACCTCAGCAGCAGCGCTGCCAGCCGCAACGACCAGCTTGAGAGCGAATTGCAAGAACGCCTGGCTACCCTGGAAGCGGAAGCGGCCGATGTGCGTGGCCGGGTAAAGGCTCTGCTGAATACTTCGGCTCCCGAAGAAATTGCTTTCCGCACTCACATTGTAGCTCGCCCGGACCAGATGATTAACACTGACCGCCTGTTCGAGCTGGACAATGTAATTAACGCCGAGCGCGAACGGATTGAGCAGGAAATTCGCCGCTCTCAGAGTGACACCAAAATGCTGGCCGAAGGCGAGGCCGATCAGCGTAACTACGTCTACCAGCAGGAGATGGAACAAATCCTCGGTAAGATGAACGCTGATATCGCCGCCATCCGCGCTGAGATCGAAAATAAGATTGAGGAACTGGAAGACCTGCTGGTCAAGCACCAGCGCAAGGAATACCAGCTTCTGACCGAAAATAAGTATCGTGAATTGCGCGAGAACTATGGCGGGGTCTTTAAGGCCGGTATGGGCGCGGAAGCGGTTTACAGCCTGGTTAAAGACATGGACATGGACAAGATGGCCAGCGAACTGCGCCTCGAAATCCAGACCCTGAGTGGCCAGCGCCGCAAGAAAGCTACCAAGCGCCTGCGCGTGGTGGAAGCCTTCCGCAAGAGCGGCAACCGCCCCGAATGGATGATCTTCACCATTCTGCCGGTAATTCCACCCGACCTGCGGCCTATGGTACAGCTTGACGGTGGCCGGTTCGCTACCAGCGACCTGAACGACCTCTACCGCCGCGTAATCAACCGCAACAACCGTTTGCAGCGTTTGAAGGAACTGGGTGCGCCGGAAATCATTATCCGCAACGAGAAGCGCATGCTCCAGGAAGCCGTAGATGCCCTGATTGACAATGGTCGGCGTGGCCGCGTGGTATCCGGTAGCGGCAAACACAAACTGAAGAGCTTGAGCGATATGCTCAAAGGTAAGCAGGGCCGTTTCCGCCAGAACCTGCTGGGGAAGCGCGTTGACTACTCCGGTCGTTCGGTAATCGTGGTCGGACCGGAACTACGCCTGCACCAGTGCGGTCTGCCCAAGAAGATGGCTCTTGAACTCTTCAAGCCGTTCGTAATGCGCCGACTGGTTGAAAAGGGCTACGCCCACAATATCAAGAGTGCCAAGCGCATTGTCGAGCGCGTCCGTCCCGAAGTCTGGGATGTACTGGAAGAGGTTATTAAAGATTACCTGGTGCTGTTGAACCGCGCTCCTACCCTGCACCGCCTGGGTATTCAGGCTTTTGAAGCCGTACTGATCGAAGGTAGCGCCATTCAGTTGCACCCGCTGGTCTGTAAGGCTTACAACGCCGACTTCGACGGCGACCAGATGGCGGTTCACGTGCCGCTGTCCCGCAAGGCCCAGGAAGAAGCCCGCGAGCGTATGCTCTCGGTTTACAACCTGCTGCGCCCCTCCAACGGTGAGCCGGTAATTACGCCGACCCAGGATATTATTCTGGGCTGCTACTACCTGACCATCGAGAAGCCCGGAGCAGCCGGCGAAGGTAAGATGTTCTCGTCCTTCCAGGAAGCCCTGCTGGCTTACGAAACTAGCCAGATTATGTCCCCGACCAGCGCCGAGCGAACCCTGCACCTTCAGGCTCCCATCCGGGTGCTTGTGCCGGAATACCTGTGGGAGGCTGTGGCCGAGCGCCAGCGTCGGGACAATGAGGCTGCCGCCAAGAAGAGTCTGCCTCAGCCTTATGCAACCATTAACCCGCGGGTCTTTGACACCACGGTAGGTCGTATTCTATTCATCGAGCAGTTGCCGAAGCAGTTAGCTTCTTACTACATCCGAGAGCAGAATAGCTGGGTAGGTTCCGGTCGTCTGGGTGAGATTATGGCTGAGTGTCACCGTCTCTACGGTTCCGCCGCTACCGCGGTAGTGGCCGACCGCATGAAGCGGCTGGGCTTCAAGTATTCAACCCGTGGCGGTATCAGCATTGGTGTGACGGACGTAGAAATTCCGGAAACCAAGACCGAGTTGCTGGAAGAAGCTGACAAGAAAGTCGTTCAGATCGAGCGCCAGTACAAGCGCGGTCTGTTGACCGAAGCGGAACGCTACCGCCAGACTATTGAGACCTGGGAAGAGACTCGCGCCCGCGTATCGGATGAGGTGAAGAATAGCCTTAACCCGTTCGGTTCGCTGGCGATGATGACTACTTCCGGCGCTAAAGGTAATATCAAGCAGATCAGCCAGATGAGTGGTATGCGTGGTTTGATGGCCGACCCGTCTGGTCGTGTAATTGAACTGCCTATTCGTTCGAACTTCCGCGAAGGTCTGACCGTGCAGGAATACTTTATTTCTACACACGGCGCGCGCAAAGGTCTGGCCGATACCGCTCTACGTACCGCAGACTCGGGTTATCTAACCCGCCGTCTGGTGGACGTAGCGCAAGATGTTATTGTCCAGGATGAGGACTGCGGCACCGAGCAGGGTATTGTTCTTTCAGAGAGTGATGCCAGCGAAGGTGGTCGCGTAACGGAAGCTTTCGAGCGCCGTATCCTGGGCCGTATGGCTGCTGCGCCGATCACCGACCCGCATACGGGTGAGGTGATTTGCGAACGCAACGAGGAATTGGACGAAATCCGGTCGAAGCAGATTGTCAAAGCCGGTATCAAGCAGGTCTATGTACGTTCGCCGCTCTCCTGCCAGTCGCAGTACGGCGTTTGCCGCTATTGCTATGGTCGTAACCTGGCCAACGGGCGCCTGGTGGACATCGGTGAAGCTGTCGGTATTATCGCCGCTCAGTCTATCGGTGAACCCGGTACTCAGTTGACCATGCGTACCTTCCACACCGGTGGTGTGGCCGGTAGCGACATCACCAGCGGTCTGCCCCGCGTGGAAGAACTGTTTGAGGCCCGCGTGCCGAAGGCTCAGGCTATCTTGAGCGAAATCGACGGTACTGTTGAAGTCTACCAGGACGGCGATATTCGCAAGATTAAAGTCGTTTCGCTGGAGTACTACACCGACCAGTACGATATTCCCGATAACTACGAGTTGACCGTGCGGGAAGGCGATGATGTTCAGGAAAATACCGTGCTTGCCCGTTCGAACATCGCGAACAGCGACGAGATTGTCTCGGCTCGCCTGAATGGTCGCGTTTCGATCCAGGGCAATCAACTGGTAATCCGGCATGAGGAGCGTGAGGAACGTGAATACGAGATCCCGCATGCTTCCGAAATCCGGGTCACTCCGGGCCAGCAGGTCCGCGCCGGTGAAGCTCTCACCCTCGGTGCGAGCAATCCGCAAGAAATCCTGCACATCCTGGGCACCGAAGCTGTGCAGCGCTACCTGATTGACGAAGTGCAGCGGGTATACCGCTCTCAGGGTGTGAACACCAACGAGAAGCATATGGAGATTACCGTTCGCCAGATGCTTCGCAAGGTGCAGATCGAAACTCAGGGCGATACCGACCTCCTGTCAGGCGAACTGGTTGACCGCTTCGCTTACGAAGAGATCAACGCCAGGGTTCTGGCCGAAGGTGGTGAACCGGCGACCGCGCAAACAGTGTTGCTGGGTGTTACCAAGGCCGCTCTGAAGGTTGATAGCTTCCTGTCGGCAGCCAGCTTCCAGGAAACTACTCGCGTACTGACCGAAGCTGCGATCCAGGGTTCGATTGACCGCCTGCACGGTCTCAAAGAGAACGTGATTATCGGTAAGTTAATCCCGGCCGGTAGCGGTATCGCGCATCGCTCCAAGAAAAAGAGCCGCGTGCCGTTGTCGGAGCTGTTGGACATCGATCCGGACCGCGAGGATCAGTTACGGCACCTCGAAGAACTCGAAGAGGAAATCGAGGAGACGCCCGAGCAGATTCCTGAGATTATGATGCACCTGCCGCAGGGTGTTACTACCAATGGTAATGTCGTTCTCGACGGCTCTTCCGCCGAACTGGAAGAGGAAGATGACGACCACCGTGACGGTGGCATCGAAGCTCTCATGCGCGCTATCGCCAGTGGCGGTAATGACGCTGATCTCGATGAGGCTGATGATCTCGACGAGGGTGAAGACGCCTAACACTTTCTAGAACTTGAAAAAGAGGAGCGCCGCAAGGTGTTCCTCTTTTTTATTACTCATATTCCCCTGTGGGCCTTTGCGCTAACCATAACGTTAGTCTTTAGACCTATTCCGGGTTAGCCGGGAGCCATAAGCAGGCTTTAGCCCGATTACACCCCAGACTGTAGACCAAAGCGCAATGCTAACGGGTTTAATAATTTGTATACTTAATCACAAGAGACAATGAAATAAAGTTTCGTTAGATGATCTAAGTTTGGAACAGTAGGAAGAGTTAAGATGAGTGGCAAACAGGCGCATAAAGTGTCAAACAAAACTGTCCGCGTAATGGTAGTAGACGACCGGGAAGAGGTTCGGGAAAGCATTGGTACTTTGCTTTCTCTACAGGATGACATTGAGGTGGTGGGAGAAGCCGGCAACGGTCCCCAGGCGGTAGAAGAGGCTCGCAAGCTAAATCCTACCCTGATCCTGATGGACGTGGTGATGCCAACTCCTGACGGCAAAAAATTTGATGGCCTGGACGCCTGCCGGGTGATCAAACGCGAAGGCCTCGCTTCCGCTGTGATCGCTCTAACCGTCCATACCGACCATGCTACTTATCAGCGGGCACAACAGGTTGGCTGCGCTATGGTGCTTGATAAAGGTGTTTTGCCGGAGGAACTAGTCCGGCGCGTGCGTCTGGTAGGCGCTTCCACAGCAATTATATAAATATATTTTCGTAACAACTTAAAAAAGACCGGCCCTACCAGAGGCCGGTCTTTTTTTATAACCTCTAAGCGCGGTTGCGCCGAGAAATCAGTATCATAATACTTGCCCCACAAAGCGTGGTTATAGCAAGTACTGTCAGCAACGCCAGAGGGAAGCTGTTCGCTCTGTTGACGGTTGCGCCGTCACCGGTTGAAGGCATTTGCGGAACCTGCTCTATAGCTTCGACGGTAGCGGGAGGCGTTTGGGTAGAAGGCCCCTGTTCTTCACCCGCCACCGTAGTAGGAAGGACCTCGACCGGAGTTGTGCTAGCAGGTGTGGTAGGCGCGATGGTAGTAGGCTCTGTAGTGCTTACCGGGACCGTTGTAGTGGGCGGTGTCGTTGTGTCAGGTTCGGCCCTGTTGGGCGGTGTTGTCACGGCAGGTGTAGTGGTAGCAGGTGTGTTGACGGGTGGTGTAGTGACAACAGGCGTAGTAACTACAGGCGTGGTCGTGCCAGGTGTAGTGACGGGAGGGGTGGTCGGGGTTGAAGTAGTAGGGGCGATGGTAGTGGGCACCTCGGTAGTAGGGGCGACGGTAGTGGGTACCTCGGTAGTAGGTGGATTAACAGTGCATAGGGTTTGATCATTGACATGTACCACGCTCAACAGCCGTTCGCCGTAGCGCTGCCCGCTTAAAGAAGATAGCACTTCCCCATAGAACAGGTCTACCTGAGCTGCGCAATCAGGAATGGAGACAGAAAGCTGAATGGTCTGCTTTGGTCCAATTGTAGCCGTTGCGGCGTTGTAAAGCGTCTGGTCGCCAACATCGTTGTTGTACTTTTTATAGGAAGCCATGCCGACGGGATAAGAACAGCTAGCTGAACTATTGGTAACGGTGCCGGTGGTACCGCTGATGCTGCCCGAAAGGTCTTTCTTGAAATCGCATTTTGCGGGCGGCGCGGTAGTGTCTGCCGGAATGGTGGTAGTAACGACAGGAGTATCGGAGGGAGACGTAGTGCTAGTAATGGTTGAGGTTTTTGCAGCCTGTCCTACGGTAGCAGCCGAAGTTTGAGGTGTGGTAAGAGCAATTAAAACTGTCAGCAGTGAGGCTATCCCTAATACTAAAGCTACCAAAAAAATCTTCCCGCGATTAATCTTGCCCATTATGTTACCTCCTTCTTTCAAATAGAATAGGTAAAGCAAGCTTGAAGCTGGGCAATATGGCAAAACTCGGGGAAAAAGAAAAACGCTCTTGAGCGATTCGCCTCCTGAGAATCTTTTTTATCGAAACTGCTTGATGTTAAAGTAGTTTTATGAAATGGTACCCGTTTTTTGAAAGCCGTTTTAAGAAAAATCCCTGGTTTGTCAGTTTTTACCTGTTGGTTATTGAGGCCCAGCCTCTTGTCACAAAAGCCTTAGTAGGTCTCTCAGTAAAATTGTACTTTGCATAAGTAAATATTCAGCCAAAAATTAGTTAAGATCAGGCAAATAAAGTCTTAACTTGCTACCTCAAACTGTAAATGTAAAATCGCAAACAACTTCAGATATAACAGGCTCTCCAGCCAGACCTATTTTTGTAAATAAATCACGGCAAGAGAGCTCTGTTTATTACTTGCTAAAATTTATCGCACGGGTTGCGATTACAGCGCTTTAGACCTGTTCTTTCTTGGCCAGCAGTACCAGAAAAGCGAAGCCACTCAAAATCGCTATGCCGGTTGCCAGTATCAGGGCCAGCGAGATATCACCGCTGGAAGGAGTTTGAGCGCCTTCGCCCGTGCTGGGCATTGACTCTACTCCTGCCACAGCCTGCGGGCCGGTTTCAGCTCCTGCCACAGCTTCAGGTGCGTTGCCGGCACTGTTAGCGCCAGTTGTGGGGCTGTTTTCCCCTGCCGGTCCCTGTTCAGCCCCTGCTACGGCTGTTGGAGCATTCCCCACCGGGGCGCTTGTAGCGGGCGCACTGTTACCGGCAGTGGTAGCGGGAGCGCTGCTAACGGGAGCACCGCTGGCAGGCGAAGTAGCAGGAGCGCCGTTATTGGCCGCCTGAGTAGTAGCCGGTGGGAAGCTTTGGACGCATTCCATTGAGACAGTAACAGGGGTAGCGATGTCAGGGCCGCTAAAGGTATACTGTCCCTTGCCCAGACCGGTTATTGTTCCGCTCCAGATAGCAGTGGTGCCATTGTAACGGCTGAACGGTATGCTGAAGACCTGTACAAAATTATTGCCGGTTACAGTTACCGCTGTACTGCTTCCTTCAAGGCCGGTAGCAGCGTTCTCTTGCTGGATGGTTACGGTAGAACAGGTAGCCTGAACAATCTGTTTGGGTCCCATTTGAGCGCCCTCGACAGCAGTAGGCGGCACTGCCGGAGTGGTGGCGGGGGCCACAACCGTCGTAGCCGGAGCAGCCGTCGTAGTGGCCGGAGCAGGCGTGCCTGGAGTAGTGGTTGACGGCGCAGTGGTGGCGGAAGCAACGGTGGTCGCCGGGGCCGTAGTAGAGGCGATAGTAGTAGCCGGCGCAGTTGTTATTGGTGCTACTGTAGTAGCCGGGGCAGTGGTCGAAGCCGGTGTTGTACTACTCGGTGTAGTTACGGGCGGAGTCGTCGGCGCGGCAGTTGTGGGTGCAACCGTAGTGGGTGCAACCGTAGTAGGCGCAACCGTAGTAGGCGCAACCGTAGTGGGTACAGCAGTGGTTGGAGCGGTGGTAGTGGGTACGACGGTGGTTGGAGCGGCAGTGGTGGGCGCAACCGTAGTAGGTGTTGCCTGTGTACAGTAGTTGGTACCACCTAACTGAGTTGAAGCGAGCAAGCGGTCACCATAGCGCTGACCATTTAAGGAGGTCAGTACATCGCCGTAAAAGAGATCCACTTGAGCGGCACAGTCAGGCGTACCTACCGACATATTGATTGTCTGGTTAGGCCCGATTCTGGTGCTGGACGAGTCATAAAGAGTTTGATCGTCAATGTATTCATTGTACTTTTTATAAGAAGCAATGCCCACGGGATAGGAACAACTACTTGAGCTATTAGTTATTTTTCCACCCGAGCCGCTTGCGCTTCCTGAAAGATCTTTTCTGTAATCACAGTTTGTACCTGCCGCGGTTGTAGCCGCCTGAGTAGTAGCGCCGGCAATTGTGGTTGCGGCGGCAGGAGTAGCAGTAGCGGTTGTGCTTGTTAGCGTTGTTTTGGAAGGAGCTGAACTAGCGGCTGAAACTTGCGGCGCCGTTACAATAATCAATGATGTAAGAATCGAGAAACTAAAGGTTATTAACGCCAACAACATTTTTGTTCTACGTCTTACCTTGCCCATAGTTACCACCTTTCGAATGCGAACAGTGCGGGTCACCGGCTGCCAGGTAAGGCCAAACGCAGGGAAAAGGAAAGAAACCCTTGATAGAAGTTCCCTCCTGCATGGATTTCCTCTATCAAATGTGATTATCTTATTCAAGTTTTTACTAAATCAGGTCTGCTTACTGTTGATGGTTAACTTAACCGGGTCAACCCTTATCCCTGTTTTGCCTGCCTTTTAATCCTTTTTTAGAGACCCAACCTCTATTTAATAACTTTGCTTAATGCATCACTCACATATGCATTACTTAAGTACACTCTAATTGAGCAATACAATCAGGAAGAGTTTTATCACTACTGCCCTGAATCACTTAACATAATGCGAATCATCGGCGGTAGAAAAGTAAGGACTTAAACTCGAAACAGGCACCCTGTATGCCCTGAACTGCTTGTTTCCAATCTTGAGAAACTCTTTTTAATTTCTGGTGGTTTCTGGACCGGCTGCCAGGAGTGTCGGATAGTTAAACCACAGCCCATTGTTTGCTAACCACTAAATTCTATTAATGCATTTAGTATGCCACTAATTAGCTAAAAGCAAATAATGTATAAAAATAATACACCACTGTTGTTACAAACTACTTTATTAATGTTTATGCTAATCTGAGGGGTTTTTTGAATTAAAGAGAAATAAAATCCGGCGGTTTCCGCTACCCTGAAGCTTAAAAAGCTCAAGTTTGAAGGGTTTGTTGTTCTTCAAAAAAGAGTATTGTTATCTAGCACATAAATTATGAGGATAAGCTAATTTAGAGATATTAAAATGGGGATAAATAAAGAAAATATTAATAGAGAAAACAGAAGCGATTCAGGCCTCTCCGGTAATCACTTCCGGGCCAAGCCCACCCTTTTCCAGGCGGCGAAAATAATCCAGGGCAGCCTGCGCCGGGCCTGCCGGGTAGCCCTGTTTTCGACTGAGGCGCGCTGCGTGGGTAGTAACTTCGGCCAGGGCCGCTTCAAGACGGTCAGGCTGAAGATCGAACCCGAGTAGCCATGCCGCCAGTTCTACCCAGAAGAGAGCCTGTTCGCGACTGGCTCCTTTTCGCATAACCCGTAGCGCTTCAATTAGACCGCCGGACCGCATCCTGCGAAGCGCTAGAAATATATCACCTGTGTCGAAACCGGACTGCATATAGTAAATTAAATCGGGGTGAAGAAAAGTTAACCAGCGTCTATAAACTCTTTCCCGCCCGTTGCCTGAAAAATGCAGCTCAAGAGGGGCTTGCAGGTACCAGTTTTTTTCAACGCGGCTCCCGTACAAATCATACCAGCTACGCACAGCCTGTTCCAATTCGATGCGCCCTACCGCCCCTTCACCCGGACCGTAGAGCGCGGCAATATCGTCGCGGTACTGTTCTATCTGGTCCAGCATAAGTTGAGCAAGCGTGCCGGGAAAGCGTTTTCCAAGAATGGCCAGAAGCTCGCGCACACAGCGTTTATTATCCTGTTCAGGATGACTCAGGAAAGTATGACCGGCTACATCGTTACAGGTAAGCCAGTTCCCAACCATTAAATCCAGCTCGCCATAGCCGAGCCGTTTTAGAGTAGAGACATCTACATCCATGATCTCAACTCCGAGATTACTGAAGTCCTCTTTGCCAACACTCTCTATTTTTAATTTAACTCAAAACTCAGGAAAGGTCAACAAATACAACTTTATGCAAAGATCATCTATCGAATTAACATAAATAGAAAAATTAAATCTGGCACTATGCCAGATGAGTTTTACAGACTAACCGTTTTTCGGCATCCCTGGCTAACTTTTCTACCATGCGCGGTCGCCCGCATTCGCTACAAATTGCTGCTGCACCCGCCTTGATCGCTTCATCCGGCCAGCAGTTATCGCAAATGCGGTGACCTGGCGGGGGAGTCTGGCCGCATACTTCGCAGCCCTTCTCCAGAACTTTGTTCTCTTCATTCACTACAAGCTTTTCCGTGCCTTTCTGTAAAAAATAAGCCCTTCGTTTTAAGCCTTTTAAAACAAGTATAAGAAACTGATATAAAGATATTAAGCGCCCTGGGGCCGAGTTTCATGGCTATCTCCGTTATGGGAATTGGGGAGATTATCTTCGGCTATGTCGCTGTTCTCAGTTTCCTGTTCCACTTCCTGCTGCAACCGGTCGCGCTGGCGTATCAAGGGGTCGGCGTTCCGGCTACTGGCGGTGATAAACATGAAGAGTACTCCACCCAGGAGCACCAGCGCGACCAGGATAGTAACAAAAAAAAGTACCTGGCTTTGTAAGAAAACCGAAAGACCCAGGAAGGCGCAGGAACCCAGGGCTATTCCCATAGTAGCCACCGCGCAGCCGACACCGTAGGCATCATCGGCGCTTTTCAGGGCTGAATTGACTTCTATTAACTGTTGTTGAGCGTTTGTCATCTGGGCTGTGGTCAGTTTGCTCGGCACCAGGCGGGCTACACCCTCTTCTTTCGCCACTTCTAGCTCTGTGCCGCAGTTGAGACAGGCAAACCTTTCAATATCACTTGCCAGGCGTAAACGAGTCTCGCAGACCGGGCAGCTAAAACGTAATATTTTCTTCTCAGCCATCTTCTTTTTATTTCTTACGCCTTACTTCTTACGCCGCGCCAGCAGCAAGCCTGCTCCGGCGCCTGCTATGACCACTACCAGTATTATTACTACCAGCAGGGTAGGGTTGCTCTCCTGATTGGAAGAACCGCCCTGTCCATTTGCCGGTGCCGCAAAGGCCTCTAAAGGTATCAGTAAATTTAAGATGAAAACAGTAGTAATCAACCAGCTAAATTGAACAACTTTCCGCCAGCTCTGGCCAATCATAGCAGGTGTTTCCTTTCTGGTAAGTAAATAACTCCGGTGTTGCCTGGCAGGTTCCATATTTCAGGGAAGGTTCTTACTTTAGTAATAGAAAATGTTATCGTTGTATTAGAATTTTGTTTGTTTACTACAGGGGGCTTGACATTGGGCAAGGCATAGAGTAACATACCTTTGGTTAGCACTCAAGGGTTGAGAGTGCTAAAAATTAGCGAAATTATTCAAAAGCAGCATACTAGTAACTATACCACAGATGGCAAGCCTTTACGAATTGTAAAATGGTTTTGCCAGGATGTGTGATGAACACAGACAGCTAAAGTTATAGGAACTGGATGGTACATACAGTATCGTCTGCTCGTAATAAGAAGACCAAAAACCAAGGAGGTTAAGGCAAAAATGGCGAGTCTGAAACCGTTGGGTGATCGTGTCGTGATCAAGCCCACGCCGAAAGAAGAAGTGACTAAGAGTGGTATCGTACTTCCCGACACTGCCAAGGAAAAGCCCCAGGAAGGCACTATTGTGGCTGTGGGTGCTGGCAAACTGGATGAGAAAGGCGTACGCAATCCGCTGGAAGTCCAGGAAGGCATGAAGGTTCTCTACGCCAAGTACGCCGGTACTGAGTTCAAGATTGACGGTGAAGAATACCTCATCCTGAGCGAAAAAGACATCCTGGCTGTTGTAGAAGGCTAGGAAAAGACTGTAGAAGTTTTTTGAAAATTAGTCTCTCGGGTTAACCTGCCACCTAGCAGAACCTGACAGACCCGGATTATAGTAAATCATAAACTGGAAACCAGAGGAGATTTTAAACAATGGCTAAACAGTTGCAGAACGCCGATGAGGCCCGCCAGTCGCTCAAACGTGGCGTGGATACCCTGGCGAACGCTGTAAAGACTACCCTCGGCCCTAAAGGCCGCAACGTGGCTCTCGACAAGAAATTTGGCGCCCCTACCGTTACTCACGACGGTGTGACCGTTGCCAAGGAAATCGAGCTGAAAGATCCGTTTGAAAATATGGGCGCGCAGCTTCTGAAAGAAGCCGCCACCAAGACCAACGACATTGCCGGTGACGGTACTACCACTGCTACCGTGCTGGCCCAGGCCATCGTACACGAAGGTCTGCGCAACGTGGCCGCCGGCGCTAACCCGATGCTGCTGAAGCGCGGTATCGACCTCGGCGTCGAAGCTATCGTTAACGCTCTGAAGAATCAGTCCAAAGAAATTTCGGACCGCGCCCAGGTAGCCCAGGTTGCTACCATTTCCGCCGCTGATCCCGAAATCGGTGAACTGATTGCCGAAGTAATGGAGAAGGTCGGCAAAGACGGTGTTATCACCGTTGAGGAGAGCCGTGGCCGCGAGTACGAAAAAGAGTACACCGAGGGTATGCAGATTGACCGCGGTTACATCAGCCCTTACTTCGTCACCAACTCCGAGCGCATGGAAGCCATTCTGGACGACCCGATGATCCTGATCACCGACAAGAAGATTTCGGCCATTGCCGATATCCTGCCGGTACTGGAGAAGGCCCTGAGCGCCGGCAACCGCAACTTCCTGATTATCGCTGAAGATGTGGACGGCGAAGCTCTGGCTACCCTGGTAGTTAACAAGCTGCGCGGTACCTTCAACCTGCTGGCCGTTAAGGCTCCGGGCTTCGGCGACCGCCGCAAGGACATGCTGCGGGACATCGCTATCCTGACCGGTGGCCAGGTAATCAGCGAAGAACTGGGTCGCAAGCTGGAAAGCGCTACCCTGAACGACCTGGGTCGCGCCAAGCGCGTTGTGGCTACCAAGGACGACACCACCATTATTTCCGGCGGTGGCAACGAGAAGGACATCAAAGCTCGTGTAGACCAGATCCGCGCTCAGATCGACCAGACCACCAGCGATTTCGACCGCGAGAAGCTGCAAGAGCGCCTGGCCAAGTTGGCCGGTGGTGTAGCCGTCATTCGCGTCGGTGCTAGCACCGAAACCGAGCTGAAAGAGAAGAAGCACCGCGTTGAGGACGCCCTGAGCGCGACCCGCGCCGCCGTTGAAGAAGGTATCGTGCCAGGTGGTGGTGTGGCTCTTCTGAACGTTATCCCGGCCCTCGACAGTGTCAAAGCCGAAGGTGACGTAGCTACTGGTGTAAATATTCTGCGCCGCGCTCTCCAGGAGCCGATTCGCCAGATCGCCGTTAACGCCGGCCAGGATGGTAGCGTAATCATTCAGAACGTGAACCGCTACCAGTCCGAAGGCAAGAATAACTATGCCTACGACGTAATCAGCGGCCAGTTCGTGGATACCATCGAAGCCGGTATCATTGACCCGGTAAAGGTTACCCGCAGCGCGGTTGAGAATGCCGGTTCGATTGCCGGTATGATCCTGACCACCGAGGCCCTGATCACCGACCTGCCGGAAGAGAAGCCGGCTGTCCCGGCGATGCCGGGTGGCGGCATGGACTACTAATCCTGCCCCAACAGGAGCAACGAAGCTCTTCCGGTCCGCTTTCGGACCGGAAGAGCTTTTTCTTTGGAAATTTATTGCTAAAATAAGGAACCCTTTCAGGAAGGGCAAAAGTTTTTATTTACCAGGCTCATTCAATGATAATCAAGTCAAAAGATAAATATAAGGTAAATAAATGTTAGCTATTTGTAAAAATTGGTCTAAAGACCTATAAAAATGTGCAACTCTTCACATACTTTTTTCGTTTAAATGGTAGAATAGGTCAGTAATTGAAAGTTCTCGGTTCCCTCGGAAAGAACCGGGAGCGCGTAAACGAAGTACATTTACAAGATAAGGAACAGGTAAAGATGCGTGGTGATATAAACGCAACTGAACTGTACCAGGATAGAGAGTTTTTAACGCGGGTTGGCTTGGGTATTATGGATGTAGAATTCGGCTCTTCCGGCGCGGTGGGTTTCGAGGACGTACGCCGCTTTTCTTATGTAGCCGATGAAGAAGAAGATCCGAAGTTGTATCGTCGTCGTGTGTTTAATCTGGTTGGTCGTTATTATCCCAACCACCTGGCAAGAGTCATGTGGCAGAAGTTCATTGACCACAAGTGGGTGCTATCAGAGCATGCCGGTCGTGAAGTTAGCCTGGAAGAGAGTGCCAGGGATTGGATGGAAAGATATAGCCACGATTTCTTGAAAGAGTGGACTTTACAGGAAATGGATATCCCGTTCCGTATGCGGAGCACAGCGGAACCGAGCCGTGGTTGGCTGGAAGTTGGCGCCTGTATAATTGCCCCGCAGTGGCGTGAGTTGCTTGAAGCAGGTTTTAGCCTGCCGTTGATTACAGCCGCTGCCCTTGTGGAATTGAGACCAGGCCGTAAGGTTAAAGAACGGCTGTATCTGCGCATAGTAGCGCGTTTGAGCGGATTACCGGTCAGTGATAAAGCAGAGTTGCTAAAGCGTCATGGTGAGATTAAGCAGTTAGAGCAGCATATGAGCCAGAAATATGGCTATAACTATGGTATGCGGGCTGCAACGATTGAGTATTATCGCCGGCTGAACTTGCTGGCAGAGTTTGAGGGTAAAACCCTCACAACCCAACTAACCGGGCAACCAAGCCTTGCCTGATATCGCGTTTAGCAATTATTCTCTTTATCCGAATACAGACAGTTTTAAACAGGCTACCCGATTATTCCGGGTAGCCTGTTTTGCTTTTAAAGCTTAAAATGCTGCGAAAATTATGCTGGAAGTTTTAGGCTAAGGATTAAACTGCGCCAGTTCAATCGCGGCAATCGAGTCAAGCACATGAGTAGGCCGGTAAGGGAAGCGGTCCACCTGTTCGCGACTGGTCACGCCGGTTAAAACCAGGATAGTTTCCAGGCCGCTTTCCGTACCCATCACGATGTCGGTGTCCATGCGATCTCCCACCATAGCGGTTTCCTCCGAATGGACATCCAGTACCCGCAGGGCCGTTCTGAGCATCAGGGGATTGGGTTTCCCCACAAAGTAAGGCGCTACTCCGGTGGCTTTTTCAATCAAGGCGGCTACGGCCCCGGTAGCGGGCGCCAGTCCCCCTTCCGCCGGGCCAATCGGGTCTGGATTTGTGGCAATAAAGCGGGCCCCGTTCAGCACAAACCGGATAGCTTTGGTGATGCGTTCGAAGCTATAAGTAGAAGTCTCACCCAGCACCACATACTCGGGGTCATGTTCGGTTAAAACATACCCGATTTCGTGCAGAGCGGTGGTTAGACCGGCCTCGCCAATGGCAAAGGCCGTGCCGTTAGGGCGCTGACTGTGCAAAAAGCGGGCGGTTGCGATGGCAGAAGTGTATATCCGGTTATCGGGAACATCGAATCCCAGGAAGCGTAATCTGCTGGCAAGGTCGCGAGGTGTATAAATCGAATTGTTGGTCAGGATCAGGAATTTAACTTCCTTATCTCTCAACCGGTTGATAAACTCAATTGCGCCCGGCACAGGCTGGTTGCCGCGCACAATTACCCCGTCCATATCCATTACCAGATGTTTTGCTTTTACCATTCCACCTCACAATCTTAAATTAAAGTTTCCAATTTAGTCAGATTATTATAGTCCCGCCATCTTTGGCCAGTCAATTCAGCGCCTGTACCCGGCTTGCTCCGCTCATGAGAAGCGGTTAAAAATGCTAAAATAGAGCCGGAATCGAAGCAGCCCAAATATTACTGGAGAAAGAATAAGAGCGTTATGACACATAATCTGTTGATTATTAAGGGTGATGGTATAGGGCCGGAAGTGGTTAGCGCGGCGGTCGAAGTCTTGCAGCAGCTTGAACTTGATCTTCACTTTGAGGAGGCCAAAGCAGGCTATGCCTGTTACCAGGAGTGCGGCGACCCTATCCCCCAGGCCACTATCGAGGCAGCCCGCAGGGCCGAGGCGACCCTCTTCGGTGCGGTGACAACTCCGCCTGATATCCCCAATTACCGCAGCGCCGTGGTTACGCTGCGCAAGCAGCTTGATCTTTACGCCAATCTGCGCCCGGTGCGTTCGCTCGGGTTAAAGGGCCGCCACTATCGTGAGGGCCTCGATTTGTACGTGGTGCGCGAGAATACGGAAGGGCTTTACAGCGGGCAGGAGGAAGTGCAGGGCGATACGGCTATCGCGAAGCGTATTATTACCAAAAAGGGCAGCGAACGCATTGTGCGCTACGCCTTTGAACTGGCCAGACGCACCGGCAAACGCAAAGTGACCATCGTGCATAAAGCCAATGTGCTGCGCCTGACCGATGGCCTTTTCCGGCGCACGGCCCTGGCGGTTGCCGAAGAATACAAACAAGATGGTATCGAAGCCCAGGAGATGCTGGTAGACGCTATGGCCATGCGCCTGATTAAAGACCCGGAAAACTTTGAGGTGATCGTTACCACCAACCTGTTCGGCGATATTCTTTCGGATGAGGCCAGCGAACTGGTCGGCGGTCTGGGTGTAGCCCCTTCCGGCAATATCGGAGTGCAGGGCGCCATTTTCGAGCCGGTCCACGGCAGCGCGCCCGATATCGCCGGAAAAGGGATTGCCAACCCCCTGGCAACTTTCCTGACCACCGTGATGCTGCTGCAACATATCGGCGAACCGGAGGCCGCAGAGAAGTTGCACCGGGCTGTTATCAGCATCATCGCGGAAGGCACTTTAACGCCTGACCTCGGCGGTTCATC
This sequence comes from Chloroflexia bacterium, assembly GCA_036261665.1. Taxonomy (GTDB): domain Bacteria; phylum Chloroflexota; class Chloroflexia; order Chloroheliales; family Chloroheliaceae; genus 54-19. Next base: position 141,064 of record DATAKM010000196.1, on the reverse strand, counting down.
CAATACCGCTCAGGTCACTCAGCGCGTCATTCAGTTGATCAAGCAGGGTTAGAAAGTATTGAAAAAGGGATGAATGGATTTTCCTTATTATTCCATTCATCCCTGAAATGAATTAGATATTTAAATGATAATTTATCTTTTCAGATTTTGCTTTGCATTTCTCGACTCTATGTAACCTTTAACAGCGAGGGTAAGTGCTCCTCCAGCCAGTATCACGAGGAATAAAACCGAGTTAGTCAGTGAATAAAGAAAGACACCGCCAGCAACCAAAATAGTGCTGATAATATCTGCAATTATTAGCGGGGTAAGTCCCTTTCGATTTATGATAAGCGATAAAAAGCTTACGGCTATTCCCAGGGTTCCTATTATGAAAAATTTATCCATATTGTTATCTCGTAACTAAAAATTTAGGCATTATTTTATCTATTGCTTCGATGTCTCCTTTCCATTATAGCAAAAGAAATTATAAAACCTATCTTTACAATATGAAAATTTCGGTTTCAGCTAAAGTAGGATATTTGAACCTTACGAGAAACTGTAAAACAGTTTACACTTTCCAGTCGAAACTCCTTTTAGAATTGAACCAAAAGAAGTTTTTTAGCTAAAAGGAGATTAAACGTTGCCATCTTTACTTTCGCGCCCTCGGTACTTCTTGCCCGGTCTGGTTGCCCTTTGTCTGAGCGTGTTTCTTTCGGCCTGTGGCGATTTTACGGCGACTCCTGTTCCAGTTGGACAGCCTGCTACCACAGCAGTCACGCCGGTCACGGTCGCGCCTGCCCCTCCACCTACCGCGACTGTTACTCCCCTTAGGGCTCTAAGCGTGCTTTCAGCTCAGGAATTAACTTCTTTACCCGCTCCCAGTTCTAACTCCTATCTCTCACCGGCGGGAAACGCTATCGCCTGGGTAAGACAGCGTGATATTTGCATTTATACTCCTGAGGGCCAGAAACAGTCCTGCGCCTCTATCCCTTCCCTTATTGATTTTAATTCGGTGCGCTGGGCTTCTACCGGGCGCTACCTGGTTTTTACCGAAAACTTTTATCAAACTTTCAATGACCCTGATATCTGGCTTTTAGAAGCCGCTACCGGCAAATTGACCGACCTGACGGACGACCACTTTAATGGCCGCTACACAATTGGCGAACCTAATCCCAATAGCTATCTTGATTTAGCGCCTAACTGGTTCGATGACGGGCAGCAGATTATATTTTTGCGCTATCCGGGCGCTAATGATGCGATTGGGCCTGATATTTATACAATAAGCGTTAATGGAGGCGCTCCGGTTAAAACAGGGGAATTGCCTTCTGGTGTGGGCCGCTTTGCGGTTACAGTAATAACTCCCTCGCACGATGGCAAGCAGCTTCTCTATAATGTCTCAACTACAGATCACCGAGAAGCCATCAACGGTCTCTGGCTTGCAGACCTGGACGGCCAGCACTCCCGGCAAATATACAAATCCGGTTACCCTGCGGATACTGCCAGTAATATTCCTGTTGTGGTTGATACCGCTTTCGATCGTTCCGGGCTTTACTATGCCCTGCTGAACCAGCCCGGTTACTCTAACTCTTCTTCTAACTGGAAAGAAAGCAACAGTCTTTTATTCAACATAAATGAGCAGCCCATCACGCCGCTGGATCCGCAGCACGGCGCGCAATGGCTCACCTGGAATCCCTCCGGTTTCCTGGCTTATCTTGTGCGTCCTTCGGGGGAAACAGGCCAGGCGCAGGCCGGTCTATATCTTCTCGACCGGCCTGGCGGGCAAAGTCGGCTGGTTTATCCCGGAGAATTTGTAGCGCCTTTTTATCAGGCGCAGTGGCGCGGCCTGACCTGGTCCGCCGCCAGCACCATTCTCCTTTTGAACCCCAAGTCAAACCGTTATATTCTGGTGAAACTGGGCGTCAAATAATCAGTGCTTTTCGGTGTCCTGGCTGAGTTCAATCAGGACGCCATTGCTCGCTTTGGGATGAACAAAGGCAATCATCTTGTTATGCGCGCCCGGGCGCGGTTCGGCATCGATCAGTTGCAGACCGCGCTCTTTCATTTCTGCCAGTGACTCGCTGACATTATCAACGTCCAGGCAAATGTGATGGATGCCCTCGCCGCGCCGGGCAATAAATTTGGCAATTGGTGACTCGTCATTCAGCGGCTCTAAAAGTTCAAAGCGGCTTTCACCCACCGGCAGGAAAGCCACTCTCACCCCTTGATCCTCAACCACTTCAAAACCGAGATTATCCAGGCCCAGAGCTTCCTGGTAAAAGCCCAGGACTGCCTCAATATCTTTTACCGCAATGCCGAGATGATCAATTTTTTTAACCGCCATAATAATCGCTCCTCCTTATTAGTAACAAATACAGCAAGCTCAGTCCGCTATTTCCGGTCCTTCCTCTATTTTACACGGTAATTCAAAACCTGCACGGTAGAACCGGCCTGTTTTAGCAGCTACTTCTCTCCCGTAAGCCCGACAAGGTTTACTAATCAATAATCATTATCGAAATATATCTAATATTTAATAGTATACAATCTTGACAAGTAAGGATTAGTATATTAGAATAAGAACGTTGAAAAAACCGCTTATGGAACAGGTTAAAGCATCTTATATAAGAGAAGATTAAGATATAAAAGAGGCTTTCTATTAAGAAGGAGCTTGTGATGACTATCGCTGAAACAACTAATTTTGAAACAGAAGTATTTAATTCGGATCTGCCGGTTGTGGTTTATTTCTGGGCGACCTGGTGCCAGTCCTGTAAAATGATGAGCCCTCATATGGAAGCGATGGCCAGAGATAATGCCGGCAGGTATCGCATGGTAAAGGTTGATATCGGAGCTAACCCGGAACTGGCCGATAAGTATAACATCCTCTCCACTCCCACCATGCTACTCTTCCGCCCCGGTTCGACTAAACCGGAAGAAGTTCAGGTTGGCTTCGCCGCCCGCCCCTGGGTAGAGCAGAACATCGAACGGTTCCTCTCCCGATAAACAATAAGTTAGCCAAAATAAAATCCCCCGGCGAAACCGGGGGATTTTTGTTTACTGTTTGTGGATATGGTGCGCGTCGCCCCTGGCTTCTGCCATGCGCTGCATGTGATAGGGTACGTCTACCACTACAATGCCGGGCCGGAAAAGCAGGGCGCTTTTGATCCGCAGAGCGGTCTGGTTGTGAAGCAGATGTTCCCACCAGTGCTGCGCCACAAACTCCGGTAAAACAATCATCAAAATATCATCCGGGTCGCTGCTATCTACCGTATCAATGTAGTTTAGCAGCGGCGGCAGGATGGAGCGGAAGGGGTTTTCAAGCACTACCAGCGGAATATTCAGATCGTAGTCTTTCCATTCCATAGTAATAGACTCGATGGCTTCCGGTTCGTCACTGATGAAGAGGGCCGTTACGTTATCTCCCAGCGAACGAGCAAAGTCAAGGGTCGAAAGGGTGGCCTTGTTTATACGCGAGATCGGCACAATAATATTATGCGAGCGGCTACCATTGACCGGTAATTCTTTAACAAAAGCGGGAGCCTTCACATGTCCAGGCAGGCGTAACTGGTCTTGAACCCGCGTATAGTGCCGGTTAATCGCTTTGAACATCATGAAGAGCAGCGGGATCAAAATAACTACCAACCAGGCACCCGCCATGAACTTGGTAAGGATGATGACCACCAGCACTACCCCGGTCGCAAATGCCCCGATTGCGTTAAAGACCTGACTCCTGGCGACGCCCGTAGCGCCTTTGCGTTTCTCCTTCTGCCAGTGGATTACCATACTGGTCTGCGAGAGCGTAAATGCGGTAAACACGCCCACGGCATAGAGCGGAATCAGGGCATCGGTATGGCCGTTGAACACCGCCAGCAGAATACTGGCAAGAACAGCCAGTACAATAATACCGGTGGAGTAAGCAAGCCGGTCGCCGCGATGGGCGAAGATGTTTGGTAAGAACTTGTCGCGGGCCAGGAAGAACGAAAGCCGGGGGAAATCGGCGAAAGCGGTATTGGCCGCCAGTACCAGGATGAGCGAAGTCGAGAATTGTAAGATGTAGTAGAAGACGGAATTATCTCCGGTAATGGCGCGGCCCAGTTCAGAGATCACCGTTTCATAACTTTTTGAAGTAGCCTCGCCCGGCATGGCGTTAAACTTCTCTGCCAGGAAAGCGCTGCCCAGTACGAAAGTCATTAGCAACGCGCCCATCGCTACCAGGGTAGTCGCGGCATTCTTTGACTCTGGTTTTTTAAAGACCTGCACACCATCAGAGATCGCTTCCACACCGGTTAGGGCCGAACAACCGGCAGCAAAGGCTTGCAGTATCAGAAAAATTCCGATTTCAGGGTGGGTATTGAAGCCCGGTATTTCCTGGGTGGCAGGATCTAACTGGGTATAGGGGGTATAATTGCCCGTAAAATACTTGATTAAACCCCAGGCAATTAAACCCAGAAAACTGGCAATAAACAGGTAAGTGGGCACAGCGAAAATAGTGCCGCTTTCTCGCACGCCGCGCAAGTTAGCTATCATGATAAGCACGATCACCCCTACGCCTATTTCCACCTGATAGCCATTGAGGCTGGGAAAAGCGGAGATGATCGCCAGCACACCTGCCGAGACGCTTACCGCCACTGTCAGGGTATAATCAATCAGGATGGCTGCCGCCGCAATCAGGCCGGGGTTAATCCCCAGGTTATCCTTGGTTACAATGTAAGAGCCACCTCCGCCCGGATAGGCGTGGACAGTCTGGCGATAAGAATTAACCACCAGCATAACCAGGATCGAGATGGCAATACTGATCGGGACAATATAGTCCATAGGATGTTGAGTCAGCATTGCCGTGAATAGAATGTAGAGGGTGGCTTCGGTAGAATACGCGACTGAGGAGAGAGCATCGGAAGCAAATACGGCCAGGGCCCGGATTTTATTCAGCCGTTCGTGCGATGAGCGAGCGGTGGCAATTGGTCTGCCGATCAAAAAGCGTTTGAAACGCCGCCAGAAGGTGCCGCTACCGCTCAGGCTTTCTTCGGTAAGTTGTACATAACGCGGCGCTATTCGCTGTACATCTCCAGGCTGGGCGCGTACTACCCGGACATAGCGGTCACCGGGGCGGGTACCTTTTAGAACTTTAGCCTGCCCCTGGTATAACTGTTGGCCATGATCTTGAGGCTGGGCCTGTGGTACATGGGGTACTCCATGTACATCCTGTGGTAAAGTGTGTGGAATGGAAGGGGGTGCGCCTGGTATCTCCTTATTAGATTGGGTAGGGTTAGTTCTGGTGGTAGCCTCTCCGGTTTTCCTTTCACCAACTCGAAAACTTTGTCGAGGCCCATGAGATGGTTGCGCCTGCGGAGTTTCACCCTGTCCGTTTCGCTCCGAACGTTCGGGCATTTTAGGGGACTCTGACTGGTCGCTCATTATGCTGCTCCTCTATATTAGAAACGGTTTATGCGAACAATCTCAAAAGTACTTGGTTAGTAACCATTATACATAATATGCCAGTAAAACAAGCCTTGATTCGATATACGAACTACAGGTTAAAATGATGCCAGCCAGGCTGGCGGGCGTTAAACAGCGGCTTCCAATCCTAGATTGGAAGCCGCTTTGCTTCGTTCTAATTCACCAGCCTGTCAAAAATACTTCTCGGGCAAGTGCTTGCCTAGCCGAGTGTCCAGAGTTTAAGTAGATTTTTGGTGTCTGCATCTGATTGTTCAATGCTTCCACCTCCGGCCAGAGTTTTACCATCGGGACTAAAAGCTAATGTTCTGACCGTCGCCGGAATATCTCGAAAGGTTTTGATCGTTTTGCCGGAGGCACTATCCCACAATCGCACGCTCCGGTCTGTTCCGCCGCTGGCCAGTATTTTACCATCATTGTTATATTCTACTGCAAGAACCGCACCTTGATGTCCCTCCAGGCTTTTACTCTCTTTTCCGCTGGCAACATCCCAGATTTTAACCAGTTCGTCGCTGCTGGCGCTGGCGATAGATTTGCTGTCCGGGCTGAAAGAGAGACTCCAGATTTCGCTGCCGTGTCCCGTCAGGTTATTAAGTTGTTTTCCGGTTACCGGGTCCCACAGGCCTACCGTAGCGTTAAGCCCTGCTGTTGCCAGGATTTGCCCATCCGGGCTGAAAACCAGGCTGTGCATGACTCCAAACTGACCTTTGAAAGTTTTAGTTTCCTTGCCGCTCGAAACATCCCAGAAATGTACTACTTTATCATCTCCGCCTGAAGCTACTGCTTTGCCGTCCGGCGTAAAAGCGACTGTAAGCACTTTACCTGGCGTTGCGATGCTCTGAAGCTGCTGGCCTGTCGCCACATCCCACAGCCGGACGGTTTTATCAAAGCCGCCGCTGGCCAGGGTTTTGCCGTCCGGGCTAAAGGCCACGCTTTCCACTTCATCGCTATGCCCGCTAAGCGTTTTGAGTTCTTTTGCCGTTGCTACATCCCACAGGCGCACTGATTTATCAGAGCTTGCGCTGGCCAGGGTCTTGCCGTCCGGGCTAAAAGCCACCTGGTTGATCGAGCCGGTATGGCCGGAAAGAGTTTTGACGGTGCCGGGGGCCGCAGCCGAGGTAGGAGTGGGTGGCGGGGTAGCAATCGGGCCACTACCGACTACGGGAGCGGTAACTACTGCCGCTGTCTCAGCGGGGGCGGTAGCGCTGGCGGCAGTTTTGCTTCCGCCGTTCGCTACTACGGTCGTTGTCCCTACTACCACCGGTGTAGCGGTAACCGCCGGGCCAGTGGTTTTTGAGGTAGCCTGAGGGGCAGTGGTTACCGCCGAGGTCTTTGAGCCGGAAGTTGCAGTTGCCGGATTGGTCGCCGGGGTATTTTCTTCTCCACAGGCGGCCAGTAAGAGCGCGAGCGCCAGAACTACCAGCAGCAGAGCACTCTTATAAAAACTCCGCATCTAAGCTGATTTCTCCTTCACTAGGATTCAAACATACTTCTAAAAAACCTTGCTTCTAAAATAGCAGACGACATTATACTCTTGTACCCGGTACAAGGTCAAAGACCGGCAGTCATTAACAACTAATCCCTTCATTTATCGGGAACAAAATTAAGTTCTCCTGGCACAAAAATAATAAAATCCGTTTATTAAATAATCTTTACTTCACCCGATTATATGATAATATAAGAATCAAATGCAGCATTTTGAAAACCAATTTAACCAATTAACAGTTATAACAGGACACTCTACTATGAACTCAAACGACCTGGCAGCGTTTAACGAAGCGGTAAAATTAGCCCAGGAGGGAAACAAAGAAGCAGCCTATCAAAAGTTAAGCAACCTCTACCGGATGAGCGGGGTAAAAGAAGTTAATTTATTCCTCTGGCTTGCCTTTACTACTTCCAATCTGGAAGAAGCCGAATCTTACATTTCTATGGCAGAAACCGCAGCACCCGGTAATCAAAATGTAGCCTCGGCGCGTCTCTGGGTCAACCAGGAAAAGGCAAAACGATCAGTGCAGGTTCCTCCACCTCCGTTCTTTCCCGCCCCGGACTTTCAATCCCAGGCTTTTCAAGCTCAGCCCGTTTATCAGACTCCTGTGAGCTATCCTGTTCCTCAACAGACCTATATTCCTTATGGCCAGCAGCCATACTACTATCAGACAAACGGTAGAAAACTCTCTCGTGTTACTTTATTCGGCTACTTTTTGCTCTACTTTATTGGTTGTGCTGCGCTGTTCGGTTTAGTTTGCTATATGGCTTACCTTGCTACCCCCACTGAATATTACACTTATTATTCTCGTACTTACAGCTATAAAAGCGGTAATCTGGTTTCCATTGCTGCGGTTGTGCTAGTTCTTGGAAGCAGTATCTGGGCCTGTATAGATGCCAGTTCCCGCCGCACCAAATATGGTTCCAAAGCTGCCAGCAACCCTTTTGCCGTTCTACTGATATGTCTCTTCTGCTGGATGCTACTCTTTCCAGGCTACCTTACCCAGCGCCGCCGCTCTATGGCTGAAATCGGTTCTTAAGTACCAGTTGACTTGAGAAAATGACGCTCTCTAAAATCGTGAGAATGGAGCCCAGAGATGGACCGTGATAATGCCGTTCAGATTTTTATGAATTTTCTAATTGAGGTGGTACATAAGAATGCCACTTCAGGTTTGATTAAAACACTGGAAAAAGGCCCAGCAGGTAGAATTCCACCTGAAAAGGAAAGTGGCGTGGTCAGAATGGTTTAATAAACTTGACTCTCAAGGCCAGTCCCATGTAAAGGAAATCGTGCAAGAAGCGGTAGATTTCGCCGTCTTTGAGGTTTTAGCAATATTTGATGGTGTAGCCGGTGGTTATCCAATAAAAGGTGTTTTGTCTGATTTTGCTCTTTATCTGCAAACTTATGATAACAAGGAGGCCTTTAAGGAAGATACACCAAACTTATCTGTAAAGCTTAATCCTCAAGGGACAACGGAAGACCTGCACGATATATTCATATGGAAAACGGAGGAATTATCTTAAGCTTTTGTATAATGACTGAACCCGTGCTAAGGGCAGATTAACCCTGAAAGTACTGCCTTATCCCTCCTTATCTGGGACTTTTATATTCTCTATGATTTAAGTTACTTACTAATTTGACTGGAACAGGCCTGCAACCTCACCACTATTACTTAACATAATTCAATATTTTTGTTCTCCTCAAAATTAAGGAAAAATAAACCTATCTATCATTTGTAACAGTTGTGATAATCCGGGAGTTAAGCATGATAAGAAGTAACCCGGTTCACCACAGAAATGTTAACAGGTTTACGGCACAATTCTAATAATCTTGTTACTTTTAGATCACAAATTTGTCACAGGTCTGGCGTATATTGATCTAAGAAACATTAAATAAAACCGTTTATAGTAAATAAAAGCGTAAGGAAGGAACGCAATGGTTGGGCTGGTAATTTTGGGGATACTATTCCTGGTAGGAACAGGCCTTTTTCTGATGCTGGTGGTCATGGGTTCCGGCAAGCTAAAACAGAAGAAAGATCTGGTAGAAGCGCTCGAAGTAGACGAACTGGAAGAACAGGCCGACTACCTGCGCAGATGGTCTTCTAGCCATTACAAGGGCACAACCAGTAGTTCCTCCATATAATATTAAGAAATTTTCCGCTTAAAATCTTACTACTTGAGAAATTGCCTGCTTTTCTGGTAGAATAGAGTGGCAACGAAAGGTGTGGATCATTTAGTGCCGGTTGGCCCGTGATTTGATAGAGATAAGTTGTTAAGGGAATTTGATAACTTATTCGTGCAGCGGGGACAAAGCCGGGTATAATATGGTCACACGATATGGTGTGAGGACCTGACCTGTATACGGTTCTGGAACGAAAAAACCAGAGAAAGGCAAAAATGGATAGTATTTGCGTCAATGACAGAGTGGTCATGGGCGAAAGAAGCGGTGGCTGCGTTGCCACTGGAAGCGCGAGTCTTCTCGGCCTGAAATTGGCTCCGGTCGAGCGGCAAAGTTTTTATATAGCAGGCCCGCTAAGTATGCCGGTTCTGGCAAATCCTGTACTTCCGGGCGCTTGCGTTCTTACTGATAGCTCAGGCGTGACTGCTAACGGCAGGTGCCAGGGCGCTTATTCACCCACTTATTTATTCACCCAAATTCCACTTGAGCTGCATAAAGTTGCACAGTCTACCAGCGGTAGTCTTTTGCGCTGCCAGCCAGAAGCACCGCCAGACCTGGTAAATCCACCACGAGACGCTAAAACCGGCCTATCACCGGGAGCATATCCTGAAGGTACTGCCTGGATTAACTCTAATCCGGCCATTAACAGTAATTTGAAAAAATCCACCGGTAGTAAATAGATTTCAGGTTTTAGTTCGGGTTGGCTTTTTCGTCCGCAAGCTCAGACAAGCTTGTCCGGACTGCCGCCAGACTGAGACTAAAATCGTAATTTGGAGGTTAGTATGCGCTCTACAAACGAGACGACGGCAAAGGAAGTTAAGGCACAATCGAATGGTTCTGTGGCCGCCGCCCCTAAAGCTAAATGGGAAGAGCTAGGCCTCAGCAAGAATGATTTACTGGAAATGTACTATAACCTGGTGCTGGCTCGCACCCTGGACGAACGTATCTGGCTACTCAATCGCCAGGGTAAAACCGCTTTCGTAATTTCGTGCGCCGGACAGGAAGCCACCCAGGTTGGACTGGCGAAAGCGATCAAAGGCGGGTTTGATATGGTCTGGCCATATTACCGCAACCTGGCCCTGGTGCTTTCGCTTGGTATGACTCCCCGCGAGGTAATGTTGCACCAGCTATCCAAAGCCGATGACCCGTGCAGCGGTGGGCGGCAAATGCCCAGCCACTTTGGGCTAGCTCGTTTGAACCTGGTCAGTGTTTCCAGCCCGGTAGCCACGCAGTTAACCCAGGCCGCCGGTTCGGCCTACGCCTCAAAGGTCCTCAAGGATGGCAAAGTGACCTATACCTTTGTAGGTGACGGCGGTACCAGTAAAGGCGACTTCCACGAAGCGCTCAACTTCGCTTCGATCCACAATCTGCCGGTAGTCTTTGTAGTCGAGAATAACGGTTACGCTATCTCGGTACCGATCTCGAAACAAATGCACATTCAAAATATTGCCGACCGAGCTACCGCTTACGGTATGCCCGGTGTGGTGGTGGACGGCAACGACCTGCTGGAAGTCTACCGGGTAGCCAGCGAAGCGGCGGACCGCGCTCGGCGCGGTGAGGGCCCGACCCTGATTGAGGCTAAAACCTATCGCTACCGCCCGCACTCCTCCAGTGACGATGACCGCACCTATCGCACCAAAGAAGAGGTGGAAGAGTGGCGGCGCAAAGACCCTATTACGCGCTTCCAGCACTACCTTGAAGAGCAGGGTATGCTGAATAAAGAAGATGAGCAGGCCATCCGGGCGCGGGCCAAACAGGCCGTAGACGAGGCCCAGAAGTACGCCGAAGAAGCCCCGATGCCGTCGCCGGAGACGATTATGCGCTATGTATACGCCGAGGAGGGTCAGAAGTAGAAATGCCGGTAAAAACAGTTCTGGAAGCCGTCCGCGACGCCCTCTTTGAAGAAATGCGCCGCGACGAGAGCGTCTTTGTCCTGGGTGAGGATGTGGGCCAGCGCGGTGGAGTCTTTCGCGTGACCGATGGCTTGCAAAAAGAGTTTGGCGAATTGCGCGTGCTGGATACGCCCCTGGCGGAAGGCGCGATTGCCGGAGTCGCGATTGGCGCGGCCATGAACGGCATGCGCCCGGTGGCCGAGTTCCAGTTCGCCGATTTTATCCATCCTGCTGTGGAACAGATTATTGACGAAGCGGCCCGCGTGCGCTACCGCTCGAATAACACTTTTAATTGCCCGGTGGTTTTCCGCGCTCCCTATGGCGGCGGGGTGCAGGGCGGTATGTATCACAGCCAGAGCGTTGAGGCCATGTTCGCGATGTGGCCCGGCCTGAAAGTGGTAACGCCCTCCTTCCCTTATGACTACAAGGGCCTTTTGAAGTCTGCCATTCGCGATGCCGACCCGGTGGTCTTCTTCGAGCATAAAAAGACCTACACTCTGCCGAGCGTCAAGCAGGAAATCCCGGAAGGCGACTATCTGGTGCCGATTGGCAAGGCCAGGGTAGTTAAAGAAGGCACTAAATTGAGCGTCTTCGCCTACGGCATGATGCTGCACCAGTCGCTGGCCGCCGCGCGTACCCTGGAACAGGAAGGCGTTAGCGTGGAAGTGGTAGACCTGCGCACCCTTCGCCCGCTGGATAAAGAGACCATTCTGGAGTCGGTCAAAAAAACCGGGCGCGCCCTGATTGTCCATGAAGCAAACCTCTTTGGCGGGTTCGGCGGCGAGGTAGCGGCGATTATTGCCGAGGAAGCCTTTGAATACCTCGATGCCCCGGTACGCCGCCTGGCGGGCCTGGATGTCCCGGCGATGCCTTTTGCCATCCCCCTGGAAGAAGAATTTATGCCGAATCCGACCAAAATCGCCGAAGCGATGCGGAAACTGGCTCAATACTAATGCTGGAGAAGAGAATGGCAACTAAGATAACCATGCCTATGCTGGGCGAAGGCGCTCACGAGGGTACGATTGGCACCTGGCTCAAGAAAGTGGGCGACCATGTTGAAGAATACGAGCCGATTGTAGAAGTCATTACCGACAAAGTAAACGCGGAAGTTCCGGCCCCCATGACCGGCATTCTGAGTAGCATCCTGGTAAAAGAAGGCGAGACGGTTGAAGTAGGCGCGGTCCTGGGTGAAATGACTCCGGTAGGCGCGGAAAAGTCTTCCTCGCTCGGTTCAGTCATCACTTCTGAATCGGCTCACCAGCAACCGGCCCAGCCCGAACTGGAAGCGGCTTTTGCCCAACCTAAAACCAACCAGGCGGCGGAAATGAACAAAGCGGTCGATGCTGCGGCGGAAGAAGTGGAAGCTTCTTTCCCGAATGGCCGGGCTTCCGGTGGGTGGTACGAGGACGAGGAAGAAGATACTTTCGGCGGCGTTTCGGCTCCGACCGCGCCACTCGATGGTAAGGGCCGCAAACCCAACCGCTACTCCCCGGCGGTGCGCCGCCTGGCCGAGGAACATCATCTAGACCTGGACCGCCTGGGTCTGCGTGGCAGCGGTATCGGCGGGCGCATTACTCGCGATGATGTGCTGATGTACATTGAGCAGCAGCGCCTGCTCCAGCAGCCTGTCCCGACGCGGGCCCTGCCGCGCGAGGAGGCCGCTTATACTCCGCCTCCGCCCGTCCCTTCCATGCATGAGCAAATGGCAGCCAACGCTATGCGCGAACAGAATCAATCGCAAATGGCCGTTCCGGCGCAGCCTGCTACTCCAACTCCGCCTGCCCGACCGGTTCCTGCGCCTGCCCCTGCTGCCCCGGCCCAACCTGCGCCGAACTTTAGTGAAGCGGTGGTAGCCGGCTATAGCGCCAATGGCGGCGATGAAGTGGTGCCGCTCACTCCGATGCGCCGGGCGATTGCCGAGCATATGGTACGCAGTGTCCAGACTTCACCGCACGCCTGGACTATGGTCGAGGTCGATATGACTCGCCTGGTCAGGCATCGCGCCGCAATGAAAGAGGAGTTCAAACGCCGGGAAGGGGTTGACCTGACTTACCTGCCCTTTATTATGAAGGCGGTGATAGATGGGCTGCGCCAGTTCCCCATGATGAACGCCAGTTGGGCGGCGGACGGCAGCGGCGTCATCATGAAGCGCGACCTGAATATCGGCGTGGCGATTGACGTACCGGATGGTCTGGTCGTACCGGTGCTGCACCGGGCGGACGAAAAGAGCCTGGTCGGTTTAGCACGCGCCCTTAACGATCTGATTACGCGCGCTCGCAACAAAAAGCTGAGTATGGCTGATGTGCAGGGCGGCACTTTTACAGTCAATAATCCCGGCGCCTTTGGCTCGGTAATGAGCCAGCCGATTCTCAACCAGCCCCAGGCCGGCATTGTCACTATGGAGGCCATTGTCAAGCGCCCGGTAGTCCTCACCGACGCCGAAGGCAATGACAATGTAGTGGTGCGCTCCATGATGAACATGTGCATCTCCTTCGATCACCGGGTAGTGGACGGCGCAACTGCCGGGCGCTTCCTGCAATTCATCAAGAAGTGGCTCGAAACCCGGGATTACAACGCCGGGTTTTAACCGATAATTTCAACTGAAGGGACGCTACACCCGGCGTCCCTTTTTTGCGACTTTTTTGCGGCCTCGGGGTCATAACCGAGAATAACATTACCGGCTTCTAACGGGAAGCCGGTAATGTTATTCTTGCACTACAACTGTTACTAAACTTATTACTCCGCGTCGCTGTCGGCGGCAGGTTGTTCAGGGCGAGGCGGGCGAGGGGCTTTAGGTTCGGCCTTAGGAGTGGCTTTGCTGATCAACATGGTCATGTTGCGGCCTTCCACTCTGGGGGCCTGTTCTACCAGGGCAACATCTTTTAACATATCCAGAATCTGATTCAAAACTTCACGCCCGATGTCCTGGTGAGCCATTTCACGGCCTCTGAAGAGCACCGTCATTTTGACCTTATTACCCTCTTCCAGGAAGCTGCGCGCCTGGTTTCCCTTGGTTTTAAGATCGTGATCGTCAATCTTGGGTCTCAGGCGTACTTCCTTGACCACAATAACTTTCTGGCTTTTGCGAGCTTCTTTCTCTTTCTTATCCTGTTCGTAACGGTATTTACCATAATCCAGTAATCTGCAAACAGGCGGTTGGGCATTGGGAGCCACTTCGACCAGATCCAGATTAAGGTTACGAGCTAACTGTAACGCATCTCGCGTTTTCATAAGACCACGCTGCTCGCCGTTTTCGTCAATCAAACGAATTTCAGGAACGCGTATTCGCTCGTTTACACGAAGGTTCTTGCTAATAGTAGCACTCCTTTCAAAAATCTAACAATAAAATATAATTTATAACACTATAGCCCCGGTCTGAATAGAGCGGAGCTAAAAGCTTGATTTAATTTATCACAAATTGGGTTCAAAAACTATAGCAAATTGGAATTTTAAAACCCTTCAAACAAGTTTACTCAACTTAACTTCGACTGGTATCAGGTTACCTCAACCGGTTTTGAGGATTTACAGAGGGAGTATAAAGAAACGTTTTCGAAAATCTGATACAACCCGATACTGATACTCTTACTTACGCCTGGTAATCAGCACAATTTGAATGAACCACAATAGCAAAAGCGCCTCCGGCAACTCTTTTACTGCATATAATATAACATATTTGTTCCAAAAGGTCAACCATAATCGGGCTCGGCAAAGCTATAAACAGCCTCAAAAAGGAGAGGGTGAGGAACTCCTCACCCTCGCTTTGAAAGTTTTTTAACCGAGAGAAATTAGCGGTTCGGCGTTACCCTCACCTTCCAGCGCCGCCTGTTCCGCTTGCTTCTTGCGACCGGGCAAGGCCAGCGCCAGTACCAGTACTACACTGGTAGCAATTGCCAGGATTAAGAAGACATCGTTGTTCGCCGCTGTACCGGCCTGAGCAACCATTTGCCCGATGGCGGCCTGCGCTTGCGGGCTGGTCGGATCAATTTTGGTCCCGGGCGGTAAATTACGCAGGGCTTCAGCTTGCAGGGTATTGATATGGGAAGTGGTACTCTGCACCAGGAGTGTAATGATAACCGCTGTAGCCACGCTGCTGACTATCTGCCGAGTGACGTTAAAAAGCGAGTTAGCCTTGGCCAGGGCCGGGCCGCGTAAGGCCTGTAACGCCAGGGTTTGGGTCGGGATAAGAGTTAGACCCAGGCCTAACCCCAGCATAAACTGCCAGGGCGCCAGCGTCCAGCCGTCTGTGGTGACGGTCAGGCTGCTAAGTTGCCAGAGCGAGATTATCAGGAGAATTGACCCCACCAGGCTTAAAACGCGCACGCCCAGGCGGTTATAGAGCGGGCCGCTCAGGGCTACCCCGATAGTAGCGCCTAATCCCTGCGGCATCAGGGCCAGGCCGGTTTCCAGCGCAGTGAGGTGCGGCAGGCGGACCTGCTGCAAGAATATCGGCAGCAGTAGCAGGCTGCCAAAGACCGTCGCGCTCAGCACCCAGCTTAAAAGGCTGGCAATTGTGAAGTTGTATTTCTTGAAAAGCCGCAGGTCCAGCACCGGGTCAGGGCTGTAGCGCAGTTCGTACAGGCTGAAAACCGCCAGCAGCAGCACACCTGCTCCTGCCAGCGCCCAGACCAGCCAGTAGCCCCAGCCATAGGCTACGCCCTGCGGGTTGAGCGCGGTGCGTGTAGCCGGGTCAATCTCGTTTACGATAGTAAAGGCGTAAACAATCGCCAGCACACCCAGAATCGAGAGCACCAGGCCGATGTAGTCAAAACGGCTCTCTTCGCGCTTTTCAACCGTTTTATCCCGCGGGATAATCTGAAGGGTTAGAATTACGGTCAGAATACCGATAGGTACATTTATCAGGAAGAGATAGTGCCAGCCAAAAGAGTCATTCAGCCAGCCGCCCAGGATTGGTCCGAACACCGGGCCCAGCAAGATTGGGACACCGACCACTGCCATGGCCGAGGCGCGTTCGCTGGGGGCGAAAGGGTCCAGGGCCAGGGTTTGCGCTACCGGGAAGAGCGCACCTGCCCCGATACCCTGGATAACCCGGAATATTATCAAAAGCGTGGCATCCTGGGCCAGCCCGCAAAGCAGCGACCCGGCGGTAAAAAGGATTACGCATAGAATGAACAGGCGGCGTGTACCGAAGCGATTGCCCAGGTATCCGGCCACTGGAATTACCGCCGCCTGGGATAGAAAGTACCCGGTAACCAGCCACTGCACCAGGTTCAATTCTACTTTTAAATCGTTAGCGATGGGTATGAGGGCAATGTTGATAATGGTATTATCAAGAATGCCCATGATCATGCCCAGGGAGGCAGTCAGAGCAATTGCGTATTTGGTAGAAGTTTTCACAGTGAGTTGAAACTCCTTTCCGCATCTGCGGATTTATTAAGCTTACGAAGCGGGAGACTAAAACGTAGCTTCTTTCAGGGCTTTTACGGTCAAATTAACCTTAACCTCCGCTCCGGCAGGTCATTTACTCCGATTTTTGTAGATGCTATATTCAAGACCAAGTTACTTTCCACAACCTGAAAAGAACACCGGACTTCTATTAAACCCTACAAATGTTCGCATGTAAATTGAACTTTAGTAGTATAAGCATAGATTGTCTGTACTTTTTTAACGCCTTATACCTCTCCTGTAAAAGAGGTATTGGCTCTTTTGAAGTAATCCGGGATACTATAGAACGGGGTACTAAAAGAAAGAGTTTCTGTTGTTCAACTGGTGGTAAATCTCACTTTGTCTTATTGTCAAAAGTGAGGCACTGGTATTACAATAGAGGCAGTAAAGAGACGTAAAAGAGACTTAATAGAAGTCAATCCCTGGTCTGTTCTACTCAACCCACCACTACCGGAACTTTTCTATTAGTCCTGGCTTGACTTGGTACCTGTGCGGGATGCCCTCGCTTTATTTCTAAAAAACCGATGAAAAGTGCAGCAGGTATAATCTATGGTTGTACTCAGTGTCAGGCATAAGAAACTGTACCAGTTAATTGTAGCCTTGCTGGTTTCGTTTCTCCTAACCTTCTTTTTTGCTTTAGTTCCGCGCGCCCATGCCTCTGAAGGCATCGTAATCTATGATCAGCCCAATGTTAACGGCTATCATGTTACTGTCTTGACCACGCCAAATCCCACCACGGTTGGCAAGATCTCCCTGTTTATTCGACTGGGAAAACCGACCGGGGCTAATGACGAAGCCCCTGTACGTGGAGGCACGGTCGGGGTGGAGATTTACCATGTAAGCGGACCGGGCGCCGATAATTCCACTTCCTATGTGCAACGCAAGAATCTGGTAGCAGGGGAGAGTGAACCCGGTACGTATGAAGTATCGGACTCGCTCCAGAATGAAGGCGGCTACCGTATTACCCTCAATATTACAGCCGAGGGTAAGAATTTCCAGACCGGCTTTGATATTAACGCCTTACCCCCGCCGGATGATCGCTTTCTAAGCGTATTGCTGCTCTCGCTTTTCCCGATATTTCTGGCCTGGTTGGTCTGGATGTATCTCAAACGGCCCGGCTCTCGCCGTCCTTCCGGCCAGACTCAGGCAACTCCTGAAAGCGCTACTGAAACGGCTGTCCATTCCTAGAAACCGGTACTGAAAGATGAGGTCACTTTTAGCTGCTTTTGATAATGCCGATGGTGTAGTGGAAGCTCTCTCTTACTTACCCGGCTCAATCTTTGAAGGATTGTTGGACAGGCGAGGGTATCCACGCCTGTCCGCTTATAGCGCTTCAATTTCCGAGGTCGAAAGAATTAAAGCCGCCTTTCCGCGTATAAAAATCTGCCAGGCAGAGCGGTTCCTGGATAATCACGAAGGCGGGATTCGCGGTGCGGTCCTGGGCGTTTTTGCCGGGTTTGGCCTGGTGCAACTGGCCGGCCTGGCGCTTTTCTATTTTGCCAGGGTCAGCCCGGTGGAATTAATCGAAGAGGGCAGCAAACTGGAATTAAGTTCAGTAGAGGCTTTTGTCGGCCTGTTTTTGGGCTTCCTGGGCGGTTTAATTGGCGGCTTCTTCGGTTTTACCCTGGGACGACGTTGGATGGGTTTGCCGCCCGAAGTGGTCCAGGCTTACGAAGCTAAACTGGAACGAGGCGACGCTATCCTGGTAGTCAACTATCGCGGCCTACTACCCGCCAGCCAAAAACCCCTGGGCAACCTGGAGAAAGCGTCTGCTGCCCCGCATAGTTTTTCACTGGAGCGCTTTCAGTACTGGTTAGGCGAATTCGGCGCTACCTCGACGCGCCTGGCAAAAGGCAAGGTTATTGCCCTCAATCCATTTTCTACTGATTCAGATAACGCGCTGGTTGGCTCTTCAGTGCCCCGCAACCGCCAGGCCGGAGATCACAGACGTAATATTAAATAGACTTTATAACTCGATTTTTTCTCTATTGCCCAGATTCTTTTTTTAATGCCGTAACGTTTCTCGTAATGTTAAATTGATAAAATTTGGATAGTAAAATCTTAATTTTCATATATAGCGCTTGTTAAATGGGGAAATCGCACTAAAGATGGTTGGGTAAAGGTAGGTAGCTTATACCAGGCTTAGCCTTCTTTCTCTCTTAACAATTCACTACACGTCCACGCAACTGTTGAAGCAATGTCTTAGCATCCGGCGTATTAGCGCCGTCCAGTTATAGACTGGGGGAGTTAAAAATTTATGACTTTACTTATGCCTAAACCGCAGCTTGCGCAGGCAGCCACTTCAGCGCCCTGTCGTTTTTGTGGCAAACCCTTACAATACACCTTCGTGGATCTCGGTATGTCACCCCTCTGTGAAAGCTACATAAAACCCGAACAACTAAACGACATGGAGAGGTTTTACCCGCTTCGAGTTTATATCTGCGACGAATGTTTCCTGGTTCAGTTACATGAATATATCAGCCCGGTTGAAATTTTCTCCGAGTACGCTTACTTTTCCTCTTATTCAGATAGCTGGCTCGATCACGCCCGGCGCTACACGGAAGAAATGATTGCACGTTTCGGGTTGAATGAGCAAAGCCAGGTTATTGAAATTGCCAGCAACGACGGCTATCTGTTGCAGTATTTTGTCGCTCGTAACGTGCCGGTTATTGGAATAGACCCGGCCGCCAATGTAGCCGAAACCGCTATGCGAAAAGGTGTTCCAACCCTGATTAAGTTCTTTGGTCGCGAAACCGCGCGGATGTTACTGGCTATCGGGCGGCAGGCCGACCTGCTGGTAGGTAATAATGTGCTGGCGCACGTGCCCGATATCAATGACCTGGTAGGCGGCATGAAGTTGCTACTGAAGCCGCGCGGCGTCATTACTATGGAATTTCCGCACCTCATGCGCCTGATGGAAGGTAATCAGTTCGATACCATTTACCATGAGCATTTTTCCTACCTTTCTTTCATTACGGTTGAAAAGATTTTCGCCGGTCACGGTCTGACTATCTTTGATGTGGAGGAGTTGCCGACTCACGGCGGTTCTCTGCGGATTTACGCCCGTCACAGCGGCGATAGTTCGCGTGGCGTAACTTACCGGGTGGATGAACTGCGCGAACGCGAGTTAAGCGCCGGCTTCACTGAACTGGAAACCTATATTGCCTTTGCCGAGCAGGTCAAAGAAACCAAGCGTAAATTACTTGAATTTCTGATCGAGGCTAAAAGGAGCGGCAAAAGTGTCGCCGCTTATGGCGCTCCGGGAAAGGGTAACACCCTTCTGAACTACTGCGGTATTCGCACCGATTTCCTGGACTATACGGTTGACCGCAACCCGTACAAGCAGGGCAGTTTCTTACCCGGAACCCATATTCCGATTTATAACCCGGATAAAATCCGTGAAACAAAACCAGATTATCTGCTAATACTTCCCTGGAATCTTAAAAACGAAATAATGCAGCAAATGTCTTGCATTCGGGAATGGGGAGGCCAGTTTGTGGTACCCATTCCCGAAGTGCAGGTTTTGCCCTAAACTATATTCTTTCTCGCCAACCCTCGCCCGCATTTTCTACAAAAGTGCGGGCTACTTTCTTATTAACCTGACACTTCAACTCACTCTAGTTTTACGTGGAGGGCTATTCATGAAGGTTGTGTTATTCTGTGGTGGTTTCGGTACGCGTATGCGGGACTACTCTGATAATATTCCAAAACCTATGGTTAATATCGGTTACAGGCCAATCCTCTGGCACGTAATGAAGTATTACGCCTACTATGGCTACAAAGACTTTATTCTCTGCCTTGGTTACAAAGCGGATTTAATCAAAAACTATTTCTTGAACTATAACGAGTTTCTTTCCAACGACTTTGTGCTCTCCAGGGGAGGTAAGAACCTGCATCTGCTCAACAGTGATATTGAAGACTGGAAGATTACTTTCGTAGATACCGGGATACATTCCAATATTGCACAGCGCTTGAAAGCAGTCGAGAATTACCTTGACGGCGAAGAGACTTTTCTGGCTAATTATTCGGATGGCCTTACGGACCTTTACCTGCCCGATTTTCTCAACCATTTTTCCGCAAGTGAGAAAATTGCCAGCTTTCTATCGGTGCGCCCCAGCCAGTCTTTTCACCTGGTAAAAATGAAAGAAAATGGTCTCGTAACTTCCATTCATGATGTTACTCGTTCCGATGTCTGGATTAATGGGGGTTACTTCGCTTTCAAAAGAGAAATCTTTGACTATATTCGACCCGGTGAGGAACTGGTGCTGGAACCTTTTGAGCGGCTTATCCGCCAGGAAGAATTAATTACTTACCGTTACAGTGGTTTCTGGGGTTGTATGGATACTTTTAAGGAGAAGCAGCAACTGGAAGACTTACACTCTCAGGGAAATGCGCCGTGGGAAGTCTGGCGTTTAAGCAAAGAACGCCAGGTTCTGGAAGGTTTGGTCAATGTTTAATCTGAATTTTTCCAGCCCTGAGCGCTCAATTCAGAAAGTATTATGCCTGGGAGCGCACTGCGATGATATAGAAATCGGCTGCGGTGGAACTGTCATGCAACTGGCAAAGGCCAACCCGCAGGCTACTTTTTACTGGGTGGTTTTCAGTTCAAATTCACTGCGCGCCGCCGAAGGTCTGGCCAGCGCCGAAGCTTTCTTGCGGGAAGCCCCGTTGAAAAATATTCTTATTAAAGATTTCCGGGACGGTTTTTTCCCTTTCAATGGTGAAAAGCTCAAGGAAGCTTTTGAAGCGCTAAAAGGAGAAGTTTCTCCCGATCTCATTTTCACCCACTATCTGCAAGACCGCCACCAAGACCACCGGGTCGTATCTGAATTGACCTGGAATACTTTTCGCAATCACCTGATTCTTGAATATGAAATTCCAAAGTATGATGGCGACCTGGGCCAACCAAATTGCTATGTACCGCTGGCTAAAGCTACCTGTGAAGCCAAAGTCACTTACTTAATGGACTATTTCCTCTCCCAGCGCGAGCGTTCCTGGTTCACTGAGGATACTTTCCTGTCCTTGATGAGGTTGCGGGGTTTAGAGTCTAACGCGCCTGCTAAATATGCCGAGGCTTTTCATCTGCGAAAAATGGTGATAAGCGCCTGATACCTCTCGGTTACAGGAATCAAAAAGGCCGCTGGGCAGCGGCCTTTTTGATTAAGCCTTTTACTTGCCCAGTTCGTAGCGGACAAAGCGGCGAAGCACAATGTTCTCGCCCAGTTTGGCACGGGCCTGGACCAGCATATCATTGATGGTGACTTTATTATCACGCACGAAGGGCTGGTGCAACAGGACGTTGTCTTCGTAGAAGCGCTTGATATTGTCGCCGTGCTCGCGCTTGGCGGCTTCATGCTCTTCTTCCGGAATTTCCTCAACACTGACATAGCTCGGGCCGATACCGGCTACGTGCAGAGCGATATCTTTGGCCAGCTTCTGGAAGTCGTCGGTGCGGGCTACGAAGTCGGTTTCGCAGCTCAATTCGATCATCGCGCCAACGCGGCCCTGGTGTACGTAAGTTTCGATCAGGCCCTGCTTGGCCTCGCGACCGGTCACTTTTTCAGCCTTCTTCAGACCACGGGCTTCCAGCCAGGCCTTGGCCTTGTTAACATCGCCATTGTTCTCAGAAAGGGCGTTTCTGCACTCCAGGATACCTGCGCCAGTCTCTTCGCGGAGAGCTTTCACCGCCTGAGCCGAAATTTCCACTTTAATTCTCCTCTTTATTTGCTTAGTATCTGTCCTGGTAAAGTGGTGCCGGCAGCCATCTTACAGGCTGCAAGGAGCCCACTTTTACCGGCACAACATAGGCCGACGCAAATAAATTGTCGGCCCATGGTGCTGCTACATCTTGAAATAAGAAAGTTCTAAAACGCTATTCTAGCTTTCAGCGGTCTCGCTGGCAGGGGCAGCAGCCGTCGCAGTCGGGGCGGCGGGAGCAGCAGCCTGAGCCTGAGCCTGGGCCGGAGCGCCACCGCGCTCGCCACGGTCACGGTTGCGGTCGCCACGGTCGCGTCCGCCGCGATCACCACGATTGCGGTCGCGATCGCGTCCGCCACGATCACCACGGTCGCGATCCCGATCCCGATCACGCCCGCCGCGGTCACGTCCGCCGCCGCTCTCTTCTTCGCTCATCATCTGCTCGGCGCGCATGGCCTCGCGGCGATTGGCGCCTTCGATGTAGGCATCGGCCAGGCGAGCGGTAATAATCTTGATCGAGCGGATAGCGTCATCGTTGCCGGGTACTACATAGTTAATTTCATCCGGGTCGGCATTGGTATCGCCGATGGCAATTACCGGGATTTCCAGGCGAAGCGCTTCCGCCATAGCGATGCGCTCTTTGTGCGGGTCAATCACGAACATCGCGCTCGGCAGGTCGTGCATATTCTTGATACCACCCAGCACTTCGGTCAGCTTGCGAATTTCTTCATTCAGCTTGCTGGCTTCTTTCTTGGTGCGCATCTCGAATTCGCCACGGGCTTTCTGGGCTTCCAGGTCGGCCAGGTAGCGCAGGCGGGTACGAATGGTCGAGAAGTTGGTCAGCAGACCACCCGGCCAGCGTTTGTTGACATAGAACTGTCCGCAGCGAGTAGCTTCTTCCGCGATGACGTCCTGGGCCTGCTTCTTGGTACCAACGAAGAGCAAGCGGCCACCCTGGGCAGCCAGTTCTTCGACAAATTCAGCCGCCGCATCCAGGCCGGTAACAGTCTGGGCGAGGTCAATGATGTGGATGCCGTTGCGCTCGGTGAAGATGTAAGGGCGCATCTTGGGATTCCAGCGTTTGGTCTGGTGGCCAAAGTGTACGCCTGCTTCCAGCAACATCTTCATAATCTGAGCAGGGGTCATGCCCGGCTCAATTGTAGCCAGGGGACGCGCCGCCGGGGCCGGAGTAGCACCGGGAGCATCATTAATGGTTGCAACCATTCTTTGATAGGTTCCTTTCCAAAATTCGTTAAACTTCCGCCACCGTCATTCCGCCTTTGAGCCGCCGGTAATCCGGGGCACGAACCAGGCAGTCGGGCAGCGTGCTTTTTTAAAAGCGATAGATACGGCGTAGTAAAAACGCCGCGGAAAATTATAACACTTTCAAAGGCTTAAATCAACCGGAACCAGGTCCCGCCAGAGGAGTTCTTCAGCGGCCCTTCCCGCTCTTATCGGGTGACTTTTTGACCGCTCTGGCAGGGTCAGGATGGTACAGGGTAGTCAGGCCACAACCCGTACATACCAGCGGTTTGAGCGCTTCGCCCGGGTTAAAGCTGGATGTACCGCGCGGTTTTACCGAAATGGAGTTATCTCCGGCGGTATCCGTCCAGACACGTACTCCGCCGCATTCCGGGCATGGTTTTAACGCGGGGTCTACTTTTTCAGTGCTCATAACAGCCAGTTTACCTCATCACCTCATCTACTTCTATGGGCTGCCGTTCAATTCTTTAAAGCGTCAAAAGCCTGCTTTAGCGGCATACTTTATCTATTCTCAGATGAAATTATGCTTGGAGAAGGCCTGAAAAGCAAGTTATAATTTTCCAGTTTCACCGAATTTGTCCCGGTCCTCCCTGCCGCTTTTCGGGAAGGATCGCTCACTTTCCGCTAAGCTGCTGCCTGAAAGGGTTTGTAATGGCAGGCTGTGAATGTTATAATGAGGCTATCACGTGGAAAAAATAAGAACCCGGTTGTTCAGCAAGGGTAACTGTCCCTGACCGGTCAGTCCGGTAGCAGTTCAGCAGAATCGGGCGCTACTACTTCGGCGCCAAATCCGGGAAGTAAACCCAAATCTGATCAGTAGAAAGAAGAGCAGAGGAAACTATGTCAGGACATAGTAAATGGCACTCGATTCGGCGCAGTAAGGCCATTCTGGATAATAAGCGCGGCGCGGTCTTTACCAGAATCGCTCGTGAAATTACGGTAGCGGTGCGTGAAGGCGGCAGCGGCGACGCCGACTCAAACTTCAGGCTTCGCATGGTGCTACAGAAAGCCAAGGCGGAAAATATGCCCGCCGATAATATTGACCGCGCGATCAAACGCGGCCTGGGCACCGCCGAGGGTGAAGCCGCTGATGAAGAAATTATGTATGAAGGCTATGGCCCGGGCGGTTGCGCTATCCTGGTGAAAACCTACACCAATAACCGCAACCGTACTGCCAGCGAAATCCGCAGCGCCTTTACCAAAGGCGGCGGCAACTTCGGTGAAAGTGGTTCGGTGGCCTGGATGTTCCAGCATCGCGGCGTCATTCGCCTGGCGATTGGCAAGAACGACCCCGAAGAAATGGAACTGGCTGCGATTGACGCCGGGGCGGATGATGTGCGCCAGGATACCGATGAAGACGATAACCCGGTGCTGGAGATTTACACTACCTTCGAAGATTGGAAAAAGGTCCAGGAAGCCATGGAAAACGCCGGTTACCAGACCCTCAGCAGCGAAGATGTGATGCTTCCGGTAACTACGATGGATCTTGAACCGGCCAAAACTTTACAGGCCCTCAAGTTAATTGATCGCCTGGACGACCTCGATGATGTTCAGAACGTCTACACCAATCTGAATGTCTCGGAAGAAGTAGCGGCAATGGAGCAGTAGTTTCGGCTATACTGCTAACTTACTGTTCCTTTAGGATTTAACACTGTGTCCTCTGCTTCTGGCGAAAAACCGGTATTACCTTCTGAAAGGCCGGACCCCGACCTGGTGCTGGGAATAGACCCCGGCACCGCCATTATGGGGTTCGGCCTTGTTAGAGCCACCTCCGGCCCGGACTCCCCCGGCGATTTTGAACTGGTGGAGTATGGCGCCTTGACTACCCCTGCCCATACACCTCTGCCGCGCCGCCTGTTGAGCCTCTACGGCCAGCTTAACGAACTGCTGGAGCGTTTCCATCCCTCCGAAGTGGTAGTGGAAGAGCTTTTCTTTAACAAAAACACTACTACAGCTATAGCGGTAGGACAGGCCCGTGGCGTGGCCCTGTTGGCTGCCGCCAGTCGCAACCTGCCTGTGCGCGAATATACGCCCTTGCAGGTCAAGCAGTCCCTTTCCGGTTATGGCCGGGCCACCAAAGATCAGATTCAACAGATGGTGCGCCTGCTGCTTAACCTCGATTTTACGCCTCAACCCGATGATGCCGCCGATGCCCTGGCCCTTGCGATTTGCCATCTGCGCAGCCGCCGCTACCTTGAGCGCCTGGAAGCCGCCCAGGAGCAGGAGGAGTTCGACTGATGGCGGCTAAAAAGAAAACCTCTCCGAAGGCCAACCCGGCTAACGCTTTTCAGGCTCCCCGGACTAAAGCGCAGAATTCTAAACTGAGAGTTGACCAGTGGCTGGTCGAACGCGGGCTGGCTGAAACGCGCGAGAAAGCCAAGGCCTTGATTATGGCCGGGCAGGTGCTGGCCGGAACCCGCCGCGTGGATAAACCAGGCGAAAATATGGATGAAGCTACCGCCACCACTCTGACTTTGAAAGCGGGCGCGACCCTCAAGTATGTCAGCCGGGGCGGTCTGAAACTGGAAAAAGCCCTTGATTTCTTCGGCGTGAATCCGGCCGGGTTGCTGGTACTGGATATTGGAGCCAGTACCGGCGGCTTTACCGACTGCGTTTTGCAACGCGGGGCGCGCGCCGTGATAGACGTAGATGTCGGGCATAACCAGTTGGCCTGGAGCTTGCGAAACGACCCGCGCGTGATCGTGCTGGACAAGACCAATATTCGTTACCTGGAAGAGCTGCCGGTTGTAGCAGGCGAGGGAGAAACTCCGGCTTTAGCCGAACTGGTGGTAATTGATGTCAGTTTCATCTCACTCAAGCTGGTCTTGCCGGCGGCCCGGCGCTTGAGCAAACCGCACGTACACATACTGGCTCTGGTAAAACCGCAGTTTGAGGCCGGGCGCGAGCAGGTGGGTAAAGGTGGTATTATCCGTGATCCCGCTGTACATCGCGGGGTATTGCTAGATTTGGTAAAATGGTGCGAGCAAAATAGCTTCGAAATTCAGGGATTAACCACTTCTCCGATCCTGGGTACTGAAGGTAATCGAGAATTCCTGGCGCACCTGGTGGCGCATCCTGAAAATGAAGCGTATACCCCGGCAATAAACCAGGCTGAATTACTGGCCCTGGTTGATCAACTGGTTGAAGCGGAAGTCGAAGATACGGGCAAGCAGGAGACAGAGTGAGCGAAAGCGTATTGAAAAATGTGGGTGTTGTTCTGCGCCCAAACCCACCCCAGGAAGCGGACGAGTTATCGCGGGCTTTTACCCACGAACTGGAAGGGCATGGCGTTAACGTCTGGCGCGGGACCGTCCCCGATAGCGGAGAATTCGAGAAAAAAGTCAAAGAGCTGGATTTAGTTTTTGTTTTCGGCGGTGATGGTACAATCCTGCACGCGGCCAAAATTGCCGCCTACCACGGAGTACCGATTACCGGCGTCGATTTTGGCCGCTTTGGTTTCCTGGCCGAACTTGATCCCAGGACTGCCCTCGATAAAGTTCCAGACTTTGTACATGGTAAACACTGGCTGGAAGAACGAGCTATGCTCAAAGCTCAACTGGTGCGTCACAATAATGTGGTCGGCGAATACCTGGCCTTGAACGATATCGTGGTCGGGCGCTCTTTCTTATCCGGCGTGATCGATGTGAAACTGGACGTGGACGGTTCGGCCATTACCACTTACATCGGAGATGGCCTGATCGTCAGCACTGCTACCGGTTCGACCGCCTATTTGCTGGCTACCGGCGGCCCGGTCATCGCGCCTACCATGCGGGTGATCGCTATCAGCGCTATCGCTCCCCACCTCAGCCATCTCAGCCACCTGATTGTGCCGGAGAGTTCTGTCGTAACGTTGTATGTCGGTACGCGCAAAGGCGCTTCTGTCACTATAGACGGCCAGCCCGATTTTTCAATCCTGGACAAAGACGTGCTTAACGTCAGTAATGCGCCCCACGTGGCCTATTTTGCCCGTCTGCAACCCAAATCATATTTCTACGCCACCCTGGCTACCCGCCTGCGCAGAGGTGGCTAATTATTCTACTTTACATAATTAAAATGCTTTTAATTATACCTGTGGCTAGTAAGAGAGCGAACTGTTGAAAAAGATAATATATTATCACCGGCACGGCGAAACCTATTTTTCTGCTCGTAATGCTCCCTATGGAGATAAAGAGCACGAAGCTTTGCTGACCGAAACCGGGCGCAAACAGGTCCAGATGTTAGGGCTTGAGCTGGCCCGGCGTGGCCCCTTCGATCTCTATCTCACTTCTCCCTTACCCCGCGCCATCCAGACCGCCAGCATTGTCCAGAACCATCTCAATATGGAGATGCAGGTCGAACCGGCCCTGGTTGAAGGTATTCGCGAACCGGCTGATAAGATCTGGGAGCGGGTGGATAAACTGGTACAGCGCCTGATATCCTCGCCCCAGGAGAAGATTTTACTCTCCACGCATGGCTATATCTGTTGTGTGCTGGCTGCCCTCTTTCGCGGCCAGACTCGCCGGGAAATGAGCCTGGTTAACCCGCCAACGGCTTCCTTTGGCTGGATTGAACTGGAAAACGGGTTACCCCGGCGCGGTTGCCGCTTCAGCACCATTCACCTCTCGCCGATTTCTAGCGAGACCCCCGTTAACCGTACAGCCTTAATCACCTCCGCCCGTTAAGCTCGCGAAAACGGATTTGCTTTTTGTCATCGTGTGATTGAGTTAACTGTAAAATATTCTCAACCTGCTTACTATATGGCCAGGAAAATTATCGGCCATATAGTAAAACAGGAAACTCCAAAAAATGAATTCCATTCGCCCTAACACCGCGACAGTATCCTCGACTTCTTCAGCACCCACCGGGCCTACCAGAACTTATTACCTGAGAAGTCATATCGTAGGAATCATGCTTTTCTTTGCCATCTTGACTGCCATACTGGTTCCCGGCATAGTCTTGATAGCCTGTCTTAATGAACCCGCTTTCCTCGTAAATGTCGGCACCCTGGCTTTTTTTGGACTGGCTGCTTCAGGTTGTGGCGCTGCCAGTTTTCTATGTTACTGGAGTATCGGCGCAGAGCGCCTGAAAGTTGGGCCGGATGGAATTGAGTATTCCGGCAGCGGCTTTTCGATTAAGACCGGTTGGGTTAACCTTGTTTCGGTTGGGCCAGCCAGCACCGGCTCTTCAATAACGACCGGCCTGATCCTTGACCCCACCATATCCAATCCGACTAGAGTAAGAGGCTTCTTAAAAGTCTACCTGGCCTTACAACCTATTTTCGTGCTGTTGACCCATAGTTTCAGGTCTATTATTGATGAAAGTTTTAATCGGGCTATTCCGGTAGGAATGTTTCAACCGGACTGGCAGGAGACTGAAATAGGCAGCTTAGTGCGCCGCTATGCTCCCTGGGTCTTCGATCCATCCTTGCAATCCGGCGAATACCCGGCCAAACCGGCGCGTCTCCCTGAGTTGACCCGGCAGTCTCTCTGGCATCTGCCTTCTCCTGACGTAGCAATGGGGCTGTTGATAGCTCTCAACGCCGGTATTTTCGGCTATTTTTTCGTTACGGATTTAGCAATAGCTGGTTTCCCGACTACTCTGCAAACCAATTATCAATTTGATTACGCAGTATGGCAACCGGACGGCAGGCAACTAATCGGTGCCTTCCATGAAGACCTCTATTTTCTAGATACTTCTAACGGCATTTTAAAGAGTCGAGAGGCTCAAAAAGTGCCCGTAGCGTTTAAGGAAAATAAAGACTCTGTTTCTAGCCTGGCGCTAAGTCCGGATGGCCGTACTTTTGCCATTGGCAGCACTTACGGGGAAATTCAAGTCTGGGATGTTGCCAGCCGGAAAAAGCTTTTCAACCTGCCCGGTCACCAGGACGAAGTTAACAGCCTGACATATAGCCCGGACGGCAAATGGCTGGCCAGCGGCAGCGGCAGTTACCGGTACTCTTCCAGGCCTCTAACCGGCACTTTTGATGCCTCTCTTCGGCTCTGGGACCTCACTTCTCAGCGGGAAATCAATAAGACTGACTTTGAAAGCCGGATAAGCCAGGTAGCTTTTGATAATCAAAGTCATCTATTCACCCTGGGTGGGCCCATAAGCGGTCCTGACATCAGCGTTTGGGACCCGGCAACCGCCAAAAAGCTTGATACTCTCCCGACTGATAGTTATTTTTCCAGTTTTGTAGTTAGCGGCGATGGTAAACGCCTGCTCTCCCAGGATAAAAACGGGGTGCTGGAGTTGTGGGATACTTCATCTTTGAAACGAATCTCCCGCAACGACTCAATCAGGCGCAAGACCGGCAATGACTACAAATATATGAACTTGCAACTGAACCAGGACGGAACGCGCTTTGTAGTTTACAAAAGTAAGGAGAACATGCAGTTGTTTGAAGTTACGCCCGCCGGTAGCTTCGAGGAAAGAAAAATCTTGATGTTCGATCACTTCTTCATAAATTCGTTGAGATTCACCCCGGATAGCAAGGCGTTTATAGTTTCACTGGGGCAGGAGCTTTATGTATGGAATTTATAACCGTTATTTTAATCCCCTGTCTTTCTACGGCTGCAATGGGTTGATAAAATATTAGATAGCAAAAACTAAAAGGGCGATGATACTTCGCCCTTTTTTATTACTCCTTACCCCAAACCTACTGATTAATGAATTGTTTTTTGGGATCGGCTTTTTCTCATGTCTTTGTTACATCGCCCGTAAGGTAAATGAGTTATACTGATATAGCTACTTTATTCGGCTGTATCCAGACTTTGCTTAACTTGTACGCTATATACCTGATCTTTCAATTCAAACAACAAATGGATAAAGGGAGAGTAAAAACCATGCCAGGAAAAGTGAAAAGTACTATCAGAAAGGGCAGAAAGAGCAATCTGACAATTAATTTCCTTGTGATAAGCCTTTTATTACCACTTTTACTGGCTGCCTGTGGAGAATCCCAGCCACAGCCTACCGCTACTCCAAATATTATCGCTGAAATTACGCCACTACCCACCCCTGTTCCGCTCAGGCCAAATCGTTTAGAACTGGGCAGCGAGGCCTCTCCCTGGGGAGAAATTGCGCGCTATGAAATGGGGCCGGATGATAAACTGGTAGAGGTGCCTGTAAAACCCGAGTTGAGTTCTGATCTCAGCAAATGGTTTGAAGCCGCACCAAGTCTGGCAGCTTTCGCTGGAGCAGGTACTGCCGCCAGCAACAACCTTTTCAAGCTTTCAGTAAAGCCGGAAATAGCCAAAGCTCTGGAGAATGGTTCACTAAAATACATGCCTTCCCTGGATGGCGGTATCAGGGGCGTAGTTGTTGATGCCAAAACTGGCTTGATCAGTGCACTTCCCTCCCTCCAGAAGTTCAGTCCGCTGGTTTCTCCAACCGGGATAGCCTTTGGTATTGCCACCGTTATTATCTCGGCGCAGTTCATGGAAGAAATCAACAAGCAGTTCGAGACTGTCAACAAAAATATTGAAGATGTCAAAAATTTTCTGGAGGAGAAAGAATACAGTACCCTTACCGGAGACATGCGTTACATTAACGAGGTACGTACCGCTATGAATGAGCAGCGGCTCGATCCTGCCGAAATAGAGCGCTACCGCAACCAACTGGAAACGGTTGAACGCGAAACTCTCCAGCGTCTCGATTTCTATAAAGCCAGAATGAGCAGCACTGCCGATAAGTTTAACCAGGTAAAGCTCGATAAAACACTTTTCTTTTTCCGAGACGAAGACAAGATAAAGGAACTCCAAAACCTTATTAGCGAATTCAATAGCGAGTCAAATTCTTATCTGACCGCGCTCTCTGTCAGAGGCTTATCTGCTCAGGTAATTTGCGCCCTTCCGGAAAGTCGTCAGACCGCTTTTAGTAGAATGCAAGAGGTACGCGATGACTCCAAAGCGTGGCTGACCATTCAGCAGAATTTCTACGATGCTGTCGAGAAGCGTATCCCTCAGATGGATGGTCTGTTCGCCGACTCGAAAACGCGCGATCAGTTTCACGACGTTGCGCAGAAAAATAAGGCTACCGCGTCCAGTGCTTATGGGCAAGTTGATAATATTCTCTATGATACTATGAGCAAAGTAAGTGCTCAGCTAAAAGAGGTTGATGCTCCTCTCCAGATTGTCGTTGAGTTGGATGATCAGGGTAAGATCAAAAAAGTCAGCAAACTGACCGGGAAATAAAGAGTGGCTTACTTCTGCTCTCTGGCATCATGCCACGACCACAGATCGCCTCATTTTGTAAATACCTGTACCCAGAATTCCTGGCTGATCTTTTTATTACTTTGTAATTCCTGCTTGAAAATTCTCTCTGTTATAATAGCAGCGCATACAGAAAAGGGGGAGAAAATTAGCTTTGAGTAAATCTGAGGAATTACACGTTACGCTGGGTTGCCAGCACGCTTTCGCCGACCCGGATAAGGCTCATTACTGTAACTATATCCAGGTGCCGGGCTTATTGAAGACCTTTTACCCCGGCGCGAAAACAGTAGATGAAATATTGCTCTGTTCCGGGCTCTACTCGTACGCTATCTGGTGGAAATTACAGGAAGCCGAATTGCTCTACCTGCTGGAAATGGCCCAGGCGGGAAAGCCTCTCTCTCCCGAAGAGTGCTATCAGGCCATCAAACGGGCCAACCGCTGCGTGGAGACAGGCCGCATCATGCTTTCGCAGGGCGTTATTCTGCGCTCCGAATTGTTGCGGCGTAAGGGTAATGTAAACTTCCGCTTCTCTTCTGGCAACCCCTCTCAATTAGAAATTTTTCAGGCCGTCACCCGGCTCAGTCGCCAGCTAGAACAATCCGTCAATAATTTCAAGCTGTCGCCTGCCCTGGATGAACCCGCCGGGGAACGCCTGCTCAATTCTCTGAAAGATTTGATCCTGACTCACGTTGATAGTCATAATACCATTCGGCATGACTTCAGCACCTTGCTCTGGGCCATGCACGAACAACCTGCTTCTCGCGTGGTGCGTTTCAAAGAAGTGGTCCCGGCTGAGCAGCTTTTGTCCTACAGCGAGGCAACCTTACATAAGCATCATCCCCAGGTCTTTAACGAGCCGCACGGTAGCAACGATGAGCTGACTTTTATTACCGCTCACCAGGCCTTTGAGGTCTGGTTCCCCACTGTAATCAACAGCATCCAGGAAGCGACTCGCCTTTTGCGGGAACGCCCCGCTCGCACCTGGGAAGCGGAAGCCCTGGCCCGGCGTATCGCAGATATCTTTTATCTCTTTGGCCGCATGATCCATGTGCCCCAGACCATGACCGCCGTTGATTACATCGAGTTCCGCGACCAGTTAAAGGCCGGGAGCGGGGTGGAAAGCTATCAGTTCCGAACCATCGAGATTTCCGCCGGGTTGCGCGATCCGCGCTACCGCCGCACTATCGAGCGCATGCAACTCATGACCCCTGACCTGGCACTACTCTGGGATGCGCCCTCGCTCAATAACGCTTTTATGGAGCTGTTAGAGGACCGCAATATTATTCAAGCAGGCGATGCCCCGGAAGTAGTAGCCCTCAAGCTTGCCGCTATTTCGACCCCTACCGGAGAGAGTAACCCGCACGTAGATATTATGGCCCTGGCAGAGTCGCTGGTGCGCTTCGAGCAGAATGTCGAATTGTGGCGCAACCATCATATTGCGATGGTTACGCGCATGATCGGGCGCAAAACCGGCACAGGCGCGGCTACTTACAGCCAGTTTTCGCAGGACCAGGATGAGGCTTTTGACAGCTTGCCTTACCTGCGCAACACCCTCAAATATCAAAAGATCTTTCCGGCGCTCTGGGACGCTCGCGACTTTCTACAGGAACATTCCAGGCTGGTAGAAACCGGGACAGCAGATGTTTAGCGATTATCACACTCATACCATTTACAGTAATCACGGCAAGGGCCATCCCCGCGAGATGGCCGCTATTGCGGTTGAGCGCGGCATGCCTGCTTTGGGTTTCAGCGAACACTTTCCCCTGCCCGAAGGTTTCACTGAGCCTTCCGGTACGGCCAATATGCGCTGGGAGCAGATTGAACAATACATCCGCGAGGTGCGCGAAGCCCAGGAAGAATTTGGCTCGCGCCTCAAGATTTTGCTTGGCTATGAGGTGGACTACCTACCCACCGCCGATGAAGTTATGCGCGCTAACCTGGCGAAATATTCTCCCGATTACAAGGTTGGCTCTATCCATATCGTAGACCGTTTTCGCTCGGACCACGAAAACTGGCTGATCGATTATTCGCCGGGGATTTTCGAGGAAGGCCTGGAGGAAAACGGCGGGCCAGAGGCGGTTTACAGGCGCTACTACGAACTGGTACGCGACTATGCTCGCGCTCACGACCATGCAATTGTGGGCCACCTGGATTTGATTAAAAAGTACAACGCAGGGGGCCGCTACTTTGACTTGAACGGCAACGACTATTTATCGCAGGTAGAGGCTACCCTCGATGTGCTGAAAGCAGCCGGCAAAATTGTGGAGATTAATACTGCCGGGCTGTTTAAAGAAATCGGGGAATTGTATCCTTCCGACCGAGTGTTGCAAATGATGCTGGAACGCCGTCTGCCCATCTGTCTCAGTTCGGATGCGCACCAGCCCGGCCATGTCGCCCGCGAATTTTCCTCAACCTGGGATAAGCTGATAAAAATGGGCTTTGAGCAACTGACCGGGCTGTAACGCTCTAAAAATCTAGGCCTGACCGGCTTTAATCTGTTCCTGGATCAGATTTTCAAAGCCGCCCAGGATAACCAGTTGTTGGGCCACCTTGCCGAGCGGCGAGAAGCTATAAGTTTCTCCTCCGGCCCGAATTTCTGATTTCTCAAAGTCCACCTCCGCCTGGATACCGGTGCGGATGGTCGGGGCGCTCTCGCTGGCAAACTCGCGCTTGAGCCGTTCCACCAGGGCCGGGCATTCCAGCACGATATAGCCATTGTTGAAAGCGTTGCGCTTGAATATCTGGGAATAAGACCCGGCCAGCACCAGTTGAATTCCGCGATATTTGAGAGCGGTGGCGGCCTGCTCGCGGGATGAACCGCTGCCGAAGTTCCAGCCTCCCACCAGAATATCACCCTCAACCGCTATTTTCTGGAAATTTGGGTCATAGTTCAGCATAGCTACTCTCGCCATCTCTTCAGGCGGTACATTATCATTGTAAGTATATTCTTTGCCGTAGATCGCATCGGTATTCATGTTATCTTTGGGCGTAAAGAGTAGCTCACCGGTTAACAGGCGCGGAAAACCTTCCAGAATTTCGACCCGTGCCGCGGTTTGCTGCGGGACGGCGTTGACTTCTAGCCGCTTCAGGACCTTTTCGCCATCCTGGGAGGCTTCCTGTGGCCCGCTGATGTAACCGGCTACGGCGGAAGCGGCCACTACCGCCGGGCTGGAAAGATAGACCTGGGCCTGCGGCGAACCCATGCGGCCCTTGAAGTTGCGATTGGTAGCCGAAATACCCACTTCTCCGGCTTCCAGCAAACCTTCACCCAGGCCAATGCACGGGCCGCACCCGGGCGGCAGGGTGATCGCGCCCGCTTCTACCAGACTGTCCCAGTAGCCCAATTCCCGGGCCTGCGCCTCGATGCTGGCGGAAGCCGCCGCCAGGTAAAAACTCACTCCCGGCGCTACCTTGCGGCCTTTGATGACTTCAGCGGCGTCCCGAATATCGTCCAGGCGGCTGTTGACGCAACTGAGCAGGTAAGCTTTATCAATCTTGATATTGCGACTCTCTACCTCGGGCAGCGAGAGCATGGTCTTTACTTCGTTAGGCCCGGCTACCGAGGGCCTGACCTTTGAGAGGTCCAGATAAATTTCTTTGGCGTAGTAGGCGTCCGGGTCGGCTGACGGCATATCAGCTTCCAGTTTTTCGACCAGTTCTGGCGTGATTCGCGGCTGCCGGTCGCCACGCTTTTTGAAATAGGTCGCCCGGTCCAGCAGGTACTGGCGAGTAACTGCATCATAGGGGAAGAGCCCGACCAGCGCACCCCACTCGGTGGTCATGTTGGCGATGGTCATACGCTGCGACATGCTTAAAGTGGCCACGCCCGGTCCGCTAAATTCCAGCGCGTAGTTGAGCACTTCGTCATTGGAGAAGACCCCGATCAGGGTCAGAATAACATCCTTGCCTGAAACGCCTGGCTGTAACCGCCTTTCCAGGTGTACCCGGACGATTTCCGGGACCTGCCACCATGTTTCGCCGGTGGCCCAGATTGCCGCCGCGTCGGTTCTTACTACCGAAGTGCCTACCGCGCCAAGCGCCCCATAAAGGTTGGAATGAGAGTCGGAGCCTACCACGAGGGTACCGGGCAGCACAAAACCCTCTTCTGAAATTACCTGGTGGGCAATCCCGGTGCGGGCCGGAAAGAAAGCAATGCCGTTCTTTTTGGCGAAAGCTTCGATTTTGGCATACTTGGCCAGATTTTCCGGACTGGTGTTCTGCACATCGTGGTCGAGGGCGAAAACCGGCTGCGAGGGATCAAAAACCTTCTCAGCACCCATGCTGTAGAACTTGGGAATGACGGCCCCGGTATTATCATGGGTCATTACATGTTTAGGGCGCATCGAAACAAAATCGTTAGCGTGGACTTTCTGGCCTTCCTTCAGGCCCACCGTAAATCTCTCTACAATCTTTTCTACCAGGGTCTGTCCCACTTCTAAAACGCTCCTTTTAAATAAAGCTGAGTTTGTTAATTATCTTACATATTATAGCTTATTCTGGGTTTTCCGGCAGAGGCCACTGCGAAGGGTTATCAAATAAAATCTGCCACTTACCGGCATTAATTTCGGCAATAAAGTTGCGCAGGATGAAAGCGGTAGCGCCCCAGATAACCGTCTGCCGGTAATTATAGAAAAAGACTTTACGCGGTTTGCCGCGCATTACCCATTCTTCTTCCTGTAGCGAACCGGGATGAATTAGCTGGCGTAGAGGAATTTCTAAAACTCCGGCTACTTCAAAATCGTCCGGCACATAGACCAGTTCCTGGAAGGGTTCTTTCGGCACGGCCACGAACGGATAAATCATGAAATTGCTGACTACCGTATCAACCGGGGCCAGCGGCCCCAGCACTTGCAGCCTGACCGGTTCTATCCCCAGTTCTTCGTGGGTTTCGCGCAGGGCGGTCTGTTCCAGCACTTCGTCTTCGGGGCTAAAACTGCCACCGGGGAAGCTAACCTGGCCTTTGTGGGTGCGTACCTTCTCGGAACGCCGGATGAAGGTTAAATGCGGCTCGGCCTCTTCCCCCAGCGGTCTGATCAGCATTAAAACTGCTGCGGGGCGGCGGCCTGCGACCGGGTTTATTCTATCTCTGGTTGGTTCTAACGACATGCTTTTCCCTCTAATAACGATTTATATTATAAAAGCGTAATATTAAAAAAGCCGGGCATGAGAAATCCCGGCGCTGGTTTCTATCTTTCTATCATAGCCCGGCTGTCAATCTTCGCCCGCATCGTCCAGGAAAGAGTGATGGGTGTAGCCGGGAGTAAACGCGACCGGCGGCAGTTCCTTTTGCGGGCTGGTGGGCGGCTCTACCTTCAAGGAATAGACCCCGGTATCCTTGAAAACGGTTTTAACTGCCGGGTTAAAGTTGTTCAGGATATGACCCTGGCTGCGCTCCTCGGTGCGGCGTACCAGCATGCTAAGCACCTCGGCGGTGGCCCGCTGGTGGACCTTTCCCATACCTTCATGCGGTTTCATTCCCAGGTCGATCTGGGCAATACTCATCAGGCCGCTCCGGCTTAAGGTATCCGCCAACAGGGCAGGCATAAAAGCCAGGCCTGTAAAGAAAGGCAGACGTTCCAGGTGATCGCGCCGGGCCGCGCCGACAGTACATAGCGGATTAATCACTCCGGCCAGGGTCGGATAGAAGCCTCCCAGCAGGGGCCTGAGTGCCAGTTCCACCAGGCTGTCATAGAGGGGCCGCGAGTTTTCAGCGTTGCCTTCGTCGGTTTCGGAATAAAACCCGGCGGCCAGTGAGAATTCCGGGTAACTCAATAACGGGCCTACCAGGCCGTAAACCAGCCTGGCCTCAAACCCGTCCATATGCGGGTCGGCCCAGACGATCAAATCACCGCGCGTCTTGCGAAGCGCCAGCCAGATAGCGACCGCCGGGCTATAGTTATCGGCGGGTACATGCCGCGCCTCTATCCCTGCACTCTCCGGGGTCAAATGGAAGATTTCCATTTCAGCCGGCGGCTCATGCCCGTTGTTGCTGGCCCGTAGAAAAGCGGCTACCTCGGCTTTATCGAGGGTGGCGGCGGGGTCGGCCACAATTATTTCGTCTACCAGGGCGCAATCGCGCATCAGGGCGTAGCGGGCCCGTCGCACATGCTCGGCCAGCGCCACGGGTTGAATCTTGCCGTAAACCGGTATCACCAGGCTGATGCTAAGGTTATTGCGCTCTTTAAGCAGGGTCAGGCTGCTCATGGAGCGAAATTCGCGATAATGGAAAGTATTTTCCGCGAACCAGCGGTCTACCTGTTCTTCCAGGTCCGGTTCGCGCACCGCCGGGGCGCTTTTGATCTCGGAGGCCGGGCGAATCAGTTGAAAAGGTTTGCGCGTTTTAACCACCAGTAAGGGCCGGTCGGTTTCGGCTGCGATGCGTTCCGCCACTTTTTCTGTCACCACCTGTTCATCCGAACGGGCCTGCTGGTCTTTAATTTCGCTGGCCCCCAGTACAATTAGGTCGTGAAAGCGAGCCTCGCGTACAATACCGCTGACCGGCGACCCCTGTAAAGTCACCAGGCGCGCACCGGACGGCAGTTCTACCAGTAAATTTTGCAGGGCTGCCAGTGGTTCATCTTCACCATCGGGATAACCGGGATCATAATTATTGCCATAAACGGCCGGGCGGGTCTGCGGTAACGAACTGGAAAGACTGTGCAGCACTGTTATACCGGCTTCCCACTCTTCTGCCAGGTTGGAAGCCAGGGTCAGGGCCAACCCGCTATAGCTGCCGCCGCGTACAGGCAGCAGAATATTCTTTATCTCTCCCAGGCCGGTATTAAAGCGAGCC
Source organism: Chloroflexia bacterium (assembly GCA_036261665.1). GTDB lineage: Bacteria > Chloroflexota > Chloroflexia > Chloroheliales > Chloroheliaceae > 54-19. Next base: position 102,739 of record DATAKM010000196.1, on the reverse strand, counting down.
AGCACCACATCGCAGGGGGGATTAGCCAGGATAGCGTCAATAGTGTCGCCGTAAATCTTACCCGGCGTCTGAGTGCTGCCCTTCCAGTGAAGCAGCAGGAGGTCGCCTTTTTCCTCCTCCACCTGGTCAAGAATGCCCTGCCAGACTTCACGGGCCACCCTTACTTCGGTTTGTACCTCTATATTATCGTCGGCGGCTCCATTCTGGGGAATATAACGCAGCATTGTGCGGTAGGCTCGTACCAGTGAAGCGCCCTGGCTCAGGGGGGTTTCTTCAGGGACCGTCACAATGCCCAGCACTACAATTCGAATATGGCGGTGCTCGCCTTCCAGTCGCGAGCCCGCCAGCGCCGCTGCCAGTTTTACCAGACCCTCGGCCATGTTTGGGTTCAGGATGGGGACTACCACACAGTAGTCACGCCCGGCAGTTCGACTTTTTGGCGCAGTCTTGTTAAATGAATGAGTATTTGCGCTCAGAAGAGTTCCTCGTTTTGTAACCTGATCTACGTCGCTCAGGATTACCCCGGCTCCGACTATTAATTTACACTCTTGCTCAACCGTACGCTGCGGTCAGCTTCTATATTATCTATAGAGAATCATAAACCAGCCAACAGGGCATGTCAATTGGACTTATGTGTTAGGCCAAAACTCACTTGCTGACCCGGAAAAATTCCAGCTCTTCATGTTATTAATCTTCAAATTTTGAAAAATGTAGATCAGGTTGTAAGAAAGGTTTTGGATATTTGACAATGTCAAAAATTCATCTAAAATGGATTGCAAGAATGAAAATAAAACTTCTATTAAGCTAAAACTTATAGATAGAAGCGTAGTAGCACTTATCCTGGCTGTCAGGCCGCTACACATTTCGTTTATTTTTCAAATACAAATTCGGCATTCTTCTATCACCTGCCTTTTAACGGACCGGGCAGGCCTTTCTATTGCACAGTTGCACTACATCAGGAGCCATTTACGATGAATACTATCCAGGTATTGCTGGCCGAAGATCATAATTTAGTCAGAGCCGGAATACGTTCGCTATTGGAAAAAATCACCTGGGTAAAAGTGGTAGCCGAGGCCGATGATGGGCAGGAAGCGGTTGAACTTGTTCAGCAATACCAGCCTGATATCGTCTTAATGGATATTACTATGCCCCGGCTTAATGGCCTGGAAGCTCTACGGATTATCAAGCAAAATCCGAATATTAAAGTAGTAATTCTTTCCATGCATACCAGTAAGGAGTATGTCTGGCAGGCCTTGCGCCTGGGCGCTACCGGCTATGTAATCAAGGATGCCGACATTGAAGAACTGGAATTCGCGCTCAAAGCGGTAGTCCAGGGTCAGCTTTATCTCAGCCCGCCCGTCTCCAAACACCTGGTGAACGATTACCTCTGGCGAGTGGGAGAACCGAGCAGTTTTGAACAACTCAAGCCCCGCCAGCGCCAGATTTTACAGTTGATCGCCGAGGGCCGCACTACCAAGCAGATTGCCGAGGAACTTAACATCGGAGTAAAAACGGCTGAAACTCATCGCATGCAGTTGATGCAGCAACTCGATATTCACGATGTTACCGGGTTGGTGCGCTATGCCATCAAAATGGGCCTGGTATCGCCCGACGACTGATTCCCCCAACTTTTTCCCGCGATAGCCCGGTAGCAAAAGCTACTGCTCAGAACCCGCTCATGGCTTAGCCTGTTGGTAAACCCTCGCCATTGAGCGGTTTTTGTGTTTGCTAAATCAGGTAGGGAGGCCAGGAGAAATGGGCAACAAACGCTTTTTGCCGGTGCTGCCGGAAGGTCTGAACAGCTTTGAGCAGAGTCTTATGACCGGCGACCCGGAATTGAGAGGCCAGACCCCTGAAGGTATTCGTGACTTGCAACTGGTCTACCGCCGCGAGCAGGCTCGCCAGCTATGCCAGGACTTGCAGAAAATGGGCCTCAATCCCGAAGAGCTTGAGTACTACGAGGCTGATTTCGAGAAAAATTTGTGTCCCTCTACCGGACTCGAAAGCGAGTCCGGTATACTTTACAACAAACGAACCGGTGTATCCGTACCGGTTGTACTGGAATGGGTCTGCCAGTGGAGTTGTACCCGCCTGCAATGGTACGGAGAATATGAGCCAAAACTGGAAACATGCCAGCCGGTCTACTTCTTCAATCAGATCACCGACCAGGACATCGAAGCACTCAAGTAAGCTTTCAGGCTTCGGCTGTCAACCGCACCATATCTTCCTGGGTAAGCCGGTACGACAGCCACTCCGAAAGCCGCTTTGCCCCCATCCGCTCGTAGAAATTAATGGCGTTCTCATTCCAGTCCAGCACTGACCATTCCATCCGCCCGCACCCCCGGCGCAGGGCTTCTTTGACACAGTTCTTAAAAAGGGCCTGACCTATACCGAACTTGCGGTATTCAGGCAACACGAAAAGATCTTCCAGGTAAAAAGTGGGAAGCGCCAGGAAACTGGAATAGGTTTCAAAAGAGATCGTATAACCGACCGCCTGCCCGTCCACTTCGGCCAGTGAGACTTCAAATTTAGGCTGAGGCCCGAAGCCGTGGTCTATCAGGCGCTGCTGGGCCGCTTCGTCCGGCCTGGGTAGTTTCTCGAAGTCGGCTAAAGCGCAAATCAGGTTGAGTAATTTTGAGGCGTCTTCCGGGGTGGCTTTGCGAACGACCAACCGGCTTTCTTCAATTTTCAGACTCATTCTTCTCCTTGTAAAAAAACTCATCAAACAGGATGGTCAGGCTCATCAGGCTAAACAGACAGGAAAAGCAGGTACAAAACCCTGCTCATCCTGCCTGGCCTGTCTATCCTGTGAATTTTCAGGAGCGCTTTCGCGCCCGGTAAAGATTGTTTTTCTAAACTTTACTGCTGCTGTTCGCTTAGCTGCTCGATGGTGCGCTCCATCAGGTCTACCGCTTCTTTAAGAGTGGTAGCATCGAAAGCGAATTTCGCGCCAGCCGCCGCATAAAGTTCCGGCAGGGAAACGGTGGAGCCAAGCTGCAAGGCTTTGCGGTAATCCGCTACCGCCTGCTGCTTGTTTTGTAAAGAACGGCCCCAGACCTGTACTGCGCCCAGTTGGGCCAGCCCGTAATCCACGTAGTAGAAGGGGAAGCGGTAGATGTGCAACTTCCTGTGCCAGCCTGTCACCTTCTCCTCTTCCAGGCCGCTCCAATCCTCGCCCGGCATGAAACGATCCCACAGGCTGCCCCACTGCCGGTCGCAGTTAGCCGGGTCGCTGGCTTCACCCGGATGAGTGTAAGCCCACTGCTGGAAAGCGTCTACTACGGCCATGTAGGGCCAGAAAAGAATATTATGCTCTAAATGCTCTATGCGAGCGCGGGCGGCTTCGGCTTCCGTATAAAACCCGCCTTCGCTTTTGGTCAGGTAAGGGCTACCCAGCAATTCCATGCTCATAGAAGCTACTTCGCAGAACTCGCTGCCGGGCTGCCGCTGCTGGTAGAAAGGCATATTAGCAGTTTCAAAGACGTGAAAAGCGTGGCCGCACTCGTGCAGCGCGGTAGTTACGTCACTGGCCAGGCCTACCGAGTTCCCAAAGACGAAGGGGCGCTTGTTATTGCCCGCCATAATCATGGTGCAGTAGGCGCCGGGAGCTTTATTCTTGCGGTTTTCCAGGTCGAGAATGTTCTCGCGGCGCATGGTGGCATAGAACTCGCCCAACTGCGGGTCAACTTTGTTAAAGATAGCGCCCACTTTTTCTTCCAGTTCGGCGGTGCTTTCAAACGGGCGTAAGGCCGGGCGGCCCAGCGGTTCCACGTCCAGGTCCCAGGGCCGTACCGAAGCAACCCCCAGGTTCTTACGCCGCCGCTCCAGCACTCTTTTCGCGGCAGGGACTACCGCTTTTTCGATAGCGGCGTGAAAAGTCTCGCAATCTTCGGGAGTGTAGTCAAAGCGACCCAGCACTTTCCAGCGATAGTCACGGTAATTATCGAACCCGGCATTTTCGGCGATTTGCTGGCGCAAGTTGAGAAGTTTAACCCATAACTGGTTCAACGCTTCGCGGTCCTGCAAAACGCGCTGCATGGTGGCCCGCCAGGCTTTTTCGCGCAGCGCCCGGTCAGGGTTTTGCAAAAGCGGTTTCAGGCGAGCCAGGGTTAGCTCTTCGCCTTCCCATTCGATGACCTGTGCTCCGGAGATTTTATTGTATTCATTAGCCAGTTTGGTTTCTTCAGCCAGCAGCGGCAGGTTTTCCGCGCGGAAGATTTCTGTTTCTGCCCGCATCTCCTTCAGGGCGATTTCCATACCCGGCGCGGTCAGGCCGCTATCCAGCAGTTTTTGATTAAGGCGTTGTTCCGCCGCCCTCAGGGACGATCCAACCTCCGTCACTAAATGCAGATAGTAATTTTCGATTTCTTTATCGGCGGTATAGCGGGTATTTTCAACATGCGCTCTTGAAAAATGTAAATTTACCAGGTCATGCAGGCGTGTCCAGTCGGCCAGCCAATCGTTTACATTCTCGCGGGTAAGCTCCCTGGCTTCCAATTTCTGGTAATAAGGTTCGATATTGGCCCATTCCCAACCTTTTAATTCATCGCTCGTTTCCGGCAATGTTGATAACATGCTGAGTCCTTTCTTTATGTCTACCCTGTAGAGCTACTTGGTTTTTCTATCATCTGGCATAAACTTCGCTTAACAACGAAGCCTGCGGTTGCTATTCTAAATCAGATTGCCTTTTTTTGCAGGTAAAACGTTCCAGTAAACTCCCACTCTAAATAGTTTACTGAGAATAAAATACTGGCATAAAAATAGCCATATTAAGTGGTGATGGTCACTTGTAAAAAAGTTGAAAGCGGCTAAAATGGGGGTACGACCTTTATTCGGAAGGTTACAATACGTTGGCATAATTAAAAAAACCCTCTACCGGGTTATTAAGCTATTTCTCCACAACCACCAGCAATTGCAGTGCCTCGTTGCGCTTTTTGAGGAAGGATTTTTATGGATGTCAGAGACCGGACCAAGGCCGGTTTGGATAAAGCCAAAACTGAGCAGTCTAAGCAATCTATGAAGCACCAGGCCAGTACACCAAACCTGCCGCACAGCCCCGACCCGGTTTCTCCCGCTGCCCAGGTTGGTCTGGTTTCTATCATCGCCAGTATCATTTCAACTTTACTTATTCGAATTGCCTCTCGCACCAGCTTCGTAGTTCTCAGTTTCTATGTCGGCAAAGAATCAGAATCGGTAGCCCTGGTCGTCCTGGTAATTGAGGCCTTCTATATCAGTGAATTGCTGCTTGCCCCGCTGGTCGGAGTATTGAGCGACCGGCATGGCCGCAAACGCTACATGCTTTTAGCACCGCTAACCGGCAGCCTGGCGGCCCTGGTGCTGGCTATCGCCTCTTTTGTTTTTCCTGCTCCTCCGCTGCGCAGCTTCAACCTCAATTTTGAACTGATTGCCCTGTTACTCCTGGTGCTGGTAGGGCGTTTGCTGGAAGGGACCGCCGCCGCTCTCAACGCGCCTTCCAACCTGGGCTATCTTACCGATGTTTCGGTAGGAAATGACCGACTGCGCGTGCGCGTGATGACCGCCTATGAAGTGGTGACGGTGAGTGGGATTGCCCTGGCTATTCCCTTCGGCGGGCAGGTCTGGGGCCTCTTTGGACGGGGCGGTTTCTTTGTAGCCATCGCCATTTACGCCCTCTGTTTTGCCGTAATTTCAATCTGGATGAAAGAGAGCCTGGTCCGGACGCACAGCGAACAGTCGCACGGCTCGTTTAGAGAATACCGCCAGATTCTGACGAATAAGCGCATCTTCACTTTTGTCCCGGCCTGGCTTTCTGTCATGGCTCTGATTGGCGCCTGGCTTACCCTGAGCCTGATAATCCTGGCCTATCCTACCGCGCAGTGCCGCATTCAGCCCGATAAGGCGGTCGAAAGCATTAGGCCGGCTGTTAAAGCCCTGGCCGCGAATTTCTGCGCAATTGACCCCAGCCGGGATGCCGATGCGCGTTTTCCCAATCAGCTTTTGCACGGTGGCTTCCTCCCGACTGAAGCTTCTATGATCGTTGGCGCTTACGGCCTGGTCTTTATAGTTGGCATGGCCCTCTGGACGTTTATTGTCCCGCGCATGCGCCGTACTACTGTCATGATGATTGGCATAGGCGGGTTGGCTATCAGTTGTGCCGGCCTTCAGATTATCAACGGCCTCGGTAACAACCCGCTAACCCTCAGCAAGAGCGCCCAGACTGAAATCTGGTTTTTAATTCCGGTGGTGCTGATTGGCGTCTTAATTATGAGCGGTTTTACGCCTGCCGCTCTTACGCACCTGGCGGCTATCTCCGAAACTATTCCCGGTAAGCGCGGCGCGGTAATGGGCCTTTATTCGGTCTTGCTCGGCATAGGGCAACTCTTTGGGGTCTTTATCGGGGGTATTTTTGTAGATTGGGCAGGTTTTAGCGGTCTGATGTTTTATTCGGCCCTGCTCGGCGTGATTTCCCTGGCAAGCGTTCTCTACATGCGCTCGCACCGGCACGATATTGATGATCACCTTGTGGCCCACAAAATCCATTAGCGCGGTTTCTCGTTTCGGCCTGACGCTGTTCGGCGGCTGAAAAGTTCAATTTTACCCGGCGTACCGGGAAAAGCAATTTTACCGCCTGCCGCGCTAAAATGTAACATTCCCGTAATATTACTTTCAATAAAACAATGTAAACTGTTATTCTAATGCTAAAAAAGATGCAGTAATTGTGAAAATGTTATAGTTGTAGGGCTAAAAAGCGCTGTGAGCAAAAGGATTATTTCCAACCCCACCTGCTATAACTGCTTGACCTGAGCTTAGTAAATGTTCGTATTTGCTTTTACTGAGAAGTATTAAACTCGAAAAATTGAATTGAATATTTGGGCAAGTAAGTTCTGTGTTTAGTTACATCTAACGTTCCAGAAAGGTTTTTGATGAAGACGAACTTGAGTCTTTCTATGCGCCTGCCTGCCGGTAGGCGAGGCTTGTTTCTTCCTGCTTTTCTCTTGCTCTTTTGTGCCTTAGTCATAGTGGCGGCGCCTGCTTACGCTGAAGGTAGCCGCGACCTCTATCCTACCAATGGCACCTGCCAGCCAAACTCCTCAAACGGTAGTTGCCGGGCCAATATCGAATTCAGATCTAATACTTCATATGGACCGGACGGTTCCACCCATATTTTGCGCCGCACTTTACTTGAAGTTTATGCTAAAGCAGGCGAAGTAATCGAGATGGGTTCCAGCGCTGTGGGTGTGGGCAGTGGCGATATCATTGTTTTCAATCCAGGCAGAGTTACCAACTATAACCAGTATCCGCTGCCCGCTGTTAACAGCGGTGTGGATGGTTTTAAGTGTTCGGCCCAGCGTGCCAGTAACCCCGGCATAACCGGGCTGGGTAAAATTACCTCTCGTGCTCAAGAACTGGCCGGACCGCAGGCGATTACCGGTGGCGGCAATCCTACCGGCTATATCCCTTGCTACTATGATGCGCCGGTAGATGGCATTTATTATATAGCGGTTTACGGCCCTTCCGGCGACCCCAACCCGGACTCTCAGGGTGCTCCTGTAGCCGATATCAATCTAACTGATACCAAAGATTTTGACACTACCCAGGGCTCCAGTATCGCTGCCTGGGATGTTACAGTGCGCACGGACCATGCTTCGACTACCGACCTGAAGGGGCGCCTGTTTACCCTGGCTATGGCCGCTTTTACCGGCGGTAACGGGCGGCCTATCAACAGTACCAGTTATGTGGTGACTACCGATGGCTTCCAGTATAAGCTCGATTCGCGCGGACTTGATCCGAACGGCTTTGTCTACTATGGAAACCAGGTTGGTTATTACGACAGCGATGGCGCTACTCCCCTTTATCACGATGCCTATGCTACTTCAACCGGCAACGGCCAGTTGAAAAGCCTGGCCGGAGGTGTGACCTTTGCTCCCCCCGAATACCCGATTTTCTTTTCATCTCCTGATAACCAGGCTTTACAGGCCCTCGGTATTCCAACTACCCCGATTGCCCCGGTAGTCAGCAATGCCGGCTTCAGTGGTAACTTCACCGGTAATACTTCGCTCTATGGGCAGGGCGGCATCTTTACTTATACCAGTAATGTCGGTGGCGTATACGAAATCATCATCAGCCGGGACGGAGTAAACTTTGACCCCGGTAACGCTCAAAACCGGGTATTACGCGGTGTACGAGGGGCCGGTACTATCAACGTAACCTGGGACGGCAAAGATAACAGCGGTAATTTCTTCCCGGTAAACCCGGCAGGTAGCCCTTACCCGGTACACTTTTCGGTACACGCCGGGGAGTACCACTTCCCCTTGCTGGATGCTGAAAATAGCACTAAAGGCGGCCCTTCTTTTACCCTGCTAAATCCGCCGGGCGGCGCATGCCCGCTGGCCAGTTGCAGCACCGGTTTCTTTGATGATCGTGGTTATACCACGCTGAACGGCACCGCCGTAGGTACTCCGCCGACCTCGACTACCGATACTCCCCTGTGTGGTGTTAATCCTCCGGCCAGCCCGTATCACAGCAATGCTGTGACCGGCTTCAATACGGCCAGTACTACCAGAGCTTTTGGCACTGATAACGGCGGTAACACCAATGCTCCCTGTACCGGCTCTTTTGGTGATCTCAAGGGCCTGGATGTCTGGACCTATTTCCCGAGTAACGTGGCCTCTACTTCCGCCAACATTGTTTCAAGCACCCCTGATATGACCATTGCCAAAAGCCACGTTGGTACTTTCGTGCAGGGCGGAACAGGTCATTTCACTATAACAGTCAGCAACAGTAATGCCGTACCGACCACCGCTCCTGTCCAGGTGGTAGATACTATACCGGCTTTCCTGACTCCCACCGCTGCCAGCGGCACAGGCTGGACCTGTAGTATCAGCGGTTCCACCGTAACCTGTGACCGCTCGGATGTTTTGAACGGCAGCAGCAGCTATCCTGTCATAGATGTTACGGTTAGCATCGCCTCTAATGCCCCGGCTCTGTCTACGATAGTTAATACCGCGACTGTTTCAGGCGGCGGGGAAGCTCCGGCGGATAGTCGCAACGATAGCGCCAGCGATGCGGTTACTGTGCTGGCTTCTAACGGCACGATCACCGGTAGCGTTTACGTTGATGCCAATAACAACGGCCTAAAAGACCCGGCTGAAACCAGCGGTATTGGCGGCGTCTTGATAACCTTAAAGGATGCTACAACAGGCAACGTTATCGCCACTACCACAACTGCGGCAGATGGTTCTTATGTCTTTGCGGGCCTGCCTGCCGGTAGCTATACCCTAGTGGAAAGTCAGCCGGTTGGATATCTCGATGGCAAAGATGCCGTAGGCACGGTAAATGGTTCCTCGAACGGCACGCTGGGCAATGATCAACTCTCTAATATTGTGCTGGCTGCCAACGATAGTGGCATTAACTACAATTTTGGAGAACTCCAACCGGCTACCCTCTCCGGCGAAGTTTTCGATGATGCAAATGGCAATGGCAGTAAAGACGCGGGAGAAAACGGCCTGGGGAACGTGACCGTTACTCTTACCGGAACCGACGACCTGGGCAATCCGGTAAGTCTGACCACCGCCACCGCGGCTGACGGCTCCTATAGCTTCGGAAATCTCCGTCCCGGTAGTTACACCGTGACTGAAACTCAGCCGAGTGGTTATTCGACTACTCAGGATAAGGCCGGTTCGGCGGGTGGCACCGCCAGCAACCCAACCGACACGATCAGCGGTATTTCCTTAAATTCGGGTACCAGCGCCACTGGCTACACCTTTGGTGAAATCAGCAACGTGCCTCTTTCGGGCAAAGTCTATGTTGATAGCAATAACAATGCTACCCTGGATAGCGGCGAACCTCCTCTCGGCGGTGTGACCATCACTCTGCTGGACAGCAACGGTAACGTTGTCGCAACTACTCAGACTGCGCCGGATGGTTCTTACTCTTTCACCGTTCCACCCGGAAACTACACCATTACCGAAACCCAGCCTACCGGCTACGGCAGCAGCACACCTAATACTCTCACTGTTACCGTACCCGCCGGCGGTTTACCCAATCAAAACTTTGGTGAAACGACCGGTTCGTTGACAGGCGCAGTTTACCTGGATGTCAATAACAACGGTACCCTCGATGGCGGCGAAACCGGTATCAGCGGTGTGAGCGTCACTCTGACAGGAACTGATGTCAATGGACAGCCTGTTAGCCTGACTACTACGACTAAACCGGACGGTACTTACAGCTTTAGCGGGCTGCTGGCCGGTACCTACACTCTGACCGAAACTCAGCCGGTGGCTTATGCTGACGGCCAGGATGCGGCAGGTAGTGCTGGTGGGTCGGCAGGCGGACCGGGTACCGATATTATCAGCAACGTTGTGCTTGGCCCCGCTGTCAACGCGACCGGTTACACCTTTGGCGAACTTAATCCTTCGATTAAAGGTAATGTTTTTGTAGATGCTAACGCTGATGGTACGCTTCAAAATACTGAGAACGGTTTAGGTGGTGTCACAATCACTCTTCTTGACAGCAATGGCAAGGTGGTAGCAACTACCCAGACCGCCGCTGACGGTTCTTATAGCTTCACCAACGTACCTTCTGGCAACTATACTCTGGTAGAAAGCCAGCCAAACGGTTATGGTAGTAGCACTCCCAATAGCCTTAATGTTACCCTGACTGCCAGCGGTCTGACTAACCAGAACTTTGGCGAGACCACCTCTAGCTTGTCCGGGGTAGTCTTCAGTGACCCTAATAGCAACGGCAGCCAGGATAGCGGTGAAACCGGCATCGGTGGAGTTACTCTGACTCTGAGCGGCACGGACGCGAATGGCAACCCGGTCAATCAGACCACCACTACAGCCGCGGATGGTTCCTACAGCTTTAGCGGGCTCCTCTCCGGCACCTATACCGTAACCGAGACCCAGCCGAGCGGTTACACCACCACCCGGGATACTGCCGGAAGCGCCGGTGGTTCTGCTAACAACGGGGCGGACACCATTAGCACCATAAACGTAGGGGCTGGCACCAGTGTAACCGGCTATACTTTTGGTGAAATCCAGAATGTCAGCCTGACCGGTGTAGTCTACGTGGATAGGAATGCCAACGCCGCGCTCGATGGTGGCGAGATTGGTCTGGCGGGGGTGACTATTGTCCTCAAAGACAGCAACGGCAACGTGGTAGCCACTACCACTACCGCCGCGGATGGCTCCTACTCTTTCAACCCGCCTCCGGGCAACTATACCATTGAAGAAACCCAGCCGAATGGCTACGGTAGCAGTACGCCCAATATCCTGAATGTTACGGTACCTGCCACAGGTCTATCCAACCAGGATTTTGGCGAAACGACCGGTTCTTTCTCCGGGGTGGTTTTCCAGGATAACAATAACGATGGCATCCAGCAGTCGGGTGAAACCGGCATTGGTGGAGTAACTATAGCTCTGACCGGTACGGATGCTAACGGCAACCCGGTCAACCTGACCACCACTACCGCTGCGGATGGTTCCTACAGCTTTAGCGGGCTCCTCTCCGGCACTTACACCATTACCGAAACGCAACCCGCTAACTACAGTGACGGCAAGGATGTGGTCGGCAGCATGGGCGGCACGCTCAGTAACGACCAGATTTCCGCTATCAGCCTTAAGGCGGGTAACAGTGGCACAGGCTATACTTTTGGCGAACTGACTCAGCAGGCTATCATCGGTATTGCCAAGCAAGCCGGCACGCCGGTTAAGAACAGCGACGGCAGTTACAATATCCCGTATACCCTGTACCTCAAGAACTACGGCACGGTGGCTCTCACTAACGTGCAGGTAGTTGAGAACCTGGCAAATGTTTTTGCCAGCCCTGCTACTTTCAGCCTTGCTGGGGGTTCGTTGAGCGCTACCATTACGACCGGTGGGAGCGGTTCGGGCAGCGATAGCCTGGTGATAAACCCGAACTTCAACGGCACAACCGACACTAACCTGCTGGTAGCTTCCAGCAGCAATCTACGCGTAGCTGCGGCAGGCACGATCCAGTTTACGGTAGTGGTTAAACCGAACAACAACTACGGTCCTTACACCAATACTGCCGTAGCCAGTGCCAGCGGTCCGGGTAGATTGACTGCTACGGACGCCTCGACCAGCGGTACAAATCCCGACCCTAACGGCAACGGGAACCCGAGTGACCCTGGCGAAAGCGCCGCTACAGTGGTAAAACTTAACGCGCCTGCGCCCACGCCCGTACCGGCAACGCCAACCCCGACATCGGGAGCAGGTACACCAACCCCGGCGCCTTCTCCGGCAACGCCCACGCCAACCCCGGCACCGGGGACGGCTACACCTGCCCCGGTCACACCGGCAGACCCCGGCGCTACCCCGGTAGCCGGTCCCGCACCTGTTCCACCGGCGAATACCGGTTCCAGCGGGTCTAATCTGCCCGGTCTGCCCAATACCGGTCGGGCCGAAGTAGCGGGTGAAGAAGGGTGGCAGGTAGCCCTGCGCTGGCTGATTATCGGATTGCTGCTGCTTTCCGGTAGCTGGCTGGTATATCGTGGTCGTAAGCAAGCTTCGTAAGCAAGCTCAGGTAGAACTGAACAGCGGTTGCCGGGATACTCTCCCGGTAACCGCCCACACAGGAGATTAGGTTAATGAGCAAGAAACTGAATTTCGTCCTAAAAAGCAAACGGTCTCAGGTGCAGATTCTAGCCGGGCTTTTAATGATCACGGCAGCCTTAATGCTGGGCTGGCAATCGCTGGCCCAGGCTTACGGCGATACGGGCAATCCTGATACCGATAGATTTTCTTCCAGCGTCCAATTTGGGGTTTCAGACCTCGATCTTTTCGGCAAGCGCCTTTCTATGACGCCGCACTTGCCCTTACAGTCGCTATCGGTTAACCAGTTGAAACCGGGTAGCGGGCCGGTCGTGCCGGTCCGGTTGCGTATTCCGGCCCTGAACATTGATACTTCGGTGGAGCAGGTCGGGATGCGCAACAATGTAATGGATGTACCCAGCAATGTCTGGGACGCCGGGTGGCTCAATTCCAATCCGCGTCCAGGAGATACCGGCAACGCAGTGCTGGATGGGCATAAAGACACGGTTAAGGGCGGCGCAATCTTCTGGAGTCTGCCCAACCTCAAGCCGGGCGACAAAGTTTACGTATCCGATATTAACGGCTACGAACTGGCCTTTGAAGTAACTGAGGTTGCCAGTTATCCGCTCGACCAGGCGCCCCTGGAGCGTATCTTTGGTGCCAGCAGCGAAAAGCACCTGAACTTAATCAGTTGTGATGGTACTTTCGTTCACAGCGAACATACTTACGACCGGCGGGTGGTAGTTTATACCCGCCTGCTCGAACACAACTAGTTTCGATTGAAATAAAAGAGGCCCGGTTTACATTATGTAAACCGGGCCTCTTTTTATGGCTGATAATCGGCTTTAAGGTCTGAAAGTGGGATCGCCTTCCGGTCCTTTGCCAATATAAGTGGCGATAAACTGGCTGACCTTATCGGTATCGAGCGATTTGAGCAATAAACGGTGGGTCCAGGCGGTCAAAGCGATACGTGCTCCGTTTGGCAGGTTCGAACGTGGCGCCAGCAGCACGCCCGTAAAGTTATCGGGTGGGTAGCGCCGGGCAAAATTCGAAAGGGTGTTAACAGCACCGGTGCAGCCATCCGGGCAATCATACTGGATAATCACCCCGCCGTGTTCCAGGTTGTGTACCTGAAGCTCGTTGGAGAGCGGGGTGTTAAATACACCCCACTTAGACCATGTAGGCAGGTGCGGGCCACTGGTCGGCGGGTTGGAATTATAGCCCTGCCCGTTCAGCACATTTTCCACCGTCTGGCCCTGCGCCAGGTGGTCTCTTCCCTGATCCGGGAAGGTTTCAATCTGGGCGGCGGCGTCTGCCCCTACCGGGATTTCGGCCCCGGCTTTGGTACTGTTACTATTGCTGCTGTTACTGGCGTTGCTGCTGCTGCCGCTGAGCAATAAAAAGACTGCAATCCCCACAATCACGATCAAGCCCACGCCTGCCGCTACCAGTAAGCCTGTTTTATTGCTATCAGGGGGAGGCGCTGCCTGGCGTTGCCGGGTAGTGCCGGTGCTGGTAGAAGCGCGCGACGCAGGTCGGGCGGGGGTAGCAGTAGCCGCTTTTGGTGAGTTATTCTCTATCCGACCGGGTACTTTTACACCGGGGCTTGCCTGCCCGGTTTTGGGTCTGGCGGCGGTGGCTGGCTTTTTCTGGCTGGATACGCCCGACGGTTTATTGTTAGCCATTCTATTTAATCTCTCCTACTGTAACGAAACCAACTGGTCCTTAGAAACTTGTTGTATTTTACTTGCTTAATACTTGCCAGGATTATCAGTTAGAACTTCTAAATGTAACCCTCGTGAATTCGGTTCATCATCTTCTTGAAGTCCACTCTCACAGAATTCATCCAGGACTGCCAGGCGTAGCGCTTCTCCTTGCTATTCTGTCAACTCGGCATTTCCTACAGAGTAAACTAAAGGCAGCAATTTCGCCTCTCGTTTAGAAATTACCTCTACTAATAGTTTAAATTCCTCTTGTGTCATCCCTTGCATATAAAAATCACGCTACTATTATCAAAAAGCCTGTTATAAGCCAGCAGGTGCTGAACAGGGGGATTAGCGTGATTTAAGTATAGCTGATTTTCCCAAAATTAAAACTTAATGCTGGATTAACTCCGGTAATAGCGCGACTCTCGCAGGAAGCGCCGGGCCTCGCGTATATCGCGCTCCCTGCTCTCTTTTTCCCAGGTGTTACGCGCCCAGATGTAGGCTACCAGCAGCGTTAACGGCCAGAGCGCTCGCGGCAGGCCCAGGAAATTATCCCGTACCTTCATAGCGCGCTTTACCGCGCCGGTCCGGTTCATTTCCATGCCGGTCAGCTTGCGGGCCAGCTTGACCGGTTCGCTTTCGTATTTGCTGCGCTCCTTGCGGATTTTGTTCTCGGCCTTGGTGCTAATTTTGGCCTGATCCTTTTCCGACTTGCCGAGCATTTTCATTTCGGCGTCAAGCCGGATTTTGCGGATTTTTGCTTCCGCTTTCTGCTGCTGTTCTGCTATTTTGGACTCGGATTGAGTCCGCTCCTTCTGAGCCTGCGCTTTGGCCTTGTCCTGGGCCGTTTTCAGTTGAGCTTTAGCCTTGTCGCGCTGCTGCTTGGCTTTGGCTTTTTCCTTTTCGGCTTTGCTCTTGTTTTTAGCTTTATCGTCTTTATTGGTTGCCATTTCTCCCTCGCTATTCGTTGGTGAGCGATTCTTTATTTACAACCCAGCTTTGCCCAGCCTCGTTGCCCGTTTCCCATGACTCTTTTTTCCAGATAGGTGCGGTAGCTTTGAGTGTATCAATGGCATATTCGCAGGCTTCAAAAGCCACGCCCCGGTGCGGCGCTCCTACGGCTACGCCCACCGCCGGTTCGCCGATTTCGAGATGGCCCACCCGGTGCGCCATCGCAACACTGGTCAGGCCCCACTTTTCTTCGACCTGCCTGGCGATATCGCGCATGACTTCTTCCGCCGCTTCCCTGTAAGCTTCGTACTCCAACCAGTGAACCTCGCGGGGTTGCCCGTCCGGCCCATCGTTCCAGCGCCGCACGACACCCAGGAAAGCTACCACTCCGCCGTTAGCTTCGTTAGTAACGTCATCTATCAATTCCTGCAAAATCAAGGGCTGGTCGGTAATACGGATAATCATAAATTAGATTCCCTCGTTGTTATTTCCGCCGCTGAGCTGGAGTACTCTTTTCCAGCAGGCGAATATCCACCGGTAGTTTGAAATGAGCTGAATAACGCACCGCCACTCGGTCTCCCGGCTCGAAACGTTCGTATTCCAGGGCGGTTACGCCGTAATAGAGCGCCTTAGCGCTGTTTACCGGCAGCAACTTCAGGTTATAGCTGGAATTACCGCCCTCTGCCAGAGTGGTTTTTGCTGCGACCAGCGCTTCTATCTGTTGTGGGCTGCCGGTCAGGTCGCGTACGGCTAGAACAGCAAGCAAAATTCCGGCCAGCGTCACCAGGCTAAAAACGATTAAAGCGGGCAGCGAACCGGCTGCAATCCCCAGCATCACCAGGAAAGCCAGTCCCAGCAACGCCAGCACCAGTCCGCCGATGAAAATCATGCGTCCAATCAGGACACCGTGCGGAGGAATTTTTTCCGGGTCCGGCGGGCGCGGGCGCAAGAACCCGGCCATGCTAGCCCCCTCCGACCGGCGGTAAAAAAGCCAGTTCGTCCCCCGGATTAAGGGGCGTGGTGCGATTGCTGTAACGCCGGTTGACCATTACCAGGGCGCTTTTGGCCCCCGCCGCCAGGGCGGGATACTCGGCTACCAGGCTTTCCAGCACCTGGCCTACATTTTGGCCTGGCCCCAGCGGCCAGTCGAGTTCACTTTGACCCACAATTTCGCGAAAGGCCGCAAAGAATTTAAGTTTAATTTTATCCATCTGGACAGTACAATTACTCTTAGAAAAACCTGGAGCGAGCTTTATCCCGCTCCGTTTGCAAAAAGCCAAAATTAGCTCAAAGAGCTAAACCTGATAAGATTAACCCTTCCAGAGTTGCGAGGTGATAAAGAAGAGATTTGCCGGGCGTTCCGCCATGCGGCGCATCAGGTATGGATACCATTGCGAACCATAGGGGACATAAGCGCGTACGTTATAGCCCATGCCGACCAGTTTCTTTTGCAGATCGCGCCGGATACCGTAGAGCATCTGGAATTCAAAGCGTTCTTTGCCGATGTGCTGTGTTTTGCTATAGGCGATGGCATGGTCAATAATCTTCTCATCGTGAGTAGCGATGGCGGGGTAATTGCCTTTTTCAAGCAACTGTTCCATACACTTCACGAAGTTGCGGTCTACCTCCGCTTTATCCTGGTAAGCCACTGTGGCAGGTTCGAGGTAGGCTCCTTTGACCAGGCGAACGCGCGCGCCCATCTTTATCATGTCCGCTACATCTTGCTCGGTACGGAAAAGATAGCTTTGCAACACCACGCCGACATTGTGATGGCCATCATTCCAGAGGGTGCGGAAGGTATCCAGGGTGCGTTGTATATATTCAGAGCTTTCCATGTCCAGTCTAACGAAGAGACCGCCCGCTTCGCCGCCTTTATGCACCACCCGGCAAATATTCTCCAGGCATAATTTCTCGTCAATATCCTGGCCCATAGAAGTAAGTTTTACTGAGACATTGGCGTCGAGTTTCTGGGCCTCGATAGCCGCCAGGCTGGCTAAAGCGGCTTCGGTGGCCTGGCGCGCTTCTTCCGGGTTCGAAGTATTCTCGCCCAGGTGATCCAGGCTCACATGGATCCCCAGCCTGTTCATTTCTTGTGTGGCTTTGATGGCATCTTCAAGCGACTCTCCGGCCACAAAGCGGCGCGCCACCTTGCGCCCCAGGCTATTGTGCGTGACAAAGCCTCTCATTTTCTGACTCTGGGAGAGCTTTAAAATGGGTTCTTTCATGCTAACTAGTGCCACGGTTGCTATCCTTTGCTAAGAATTTAGTTTTACTGAGCAATTTCTTAAATTATAGCATAATCTGTACTATTAGTTAGCGTAAAAAGGCTGATTCAAAAAGCCCTGCGAGCGTGATAGCATCACAGGGCTTAAAGGCAGCCGGTCCGAACTCTACTAGGCGACCATTTCTTGCAGGGTTTGCCGGTCGATGATGAAGATAGTGCGATTCTGGATGTTGATAAGCTTTTTCTTTTGCAACTCGATCAACTTGCGGGTTACGGTTACCCGGTTGGACCCGATCATATCGGCCAGTTCCTGGTGAGTAAGGCCCAGTTCAATGGTAATGCCGCCATTGTGTGCTTCCACCCCGAATTCATGGGCCAGCTTAAGCAGGATATTGATCAGGCGCAGGGAAACGTCCCGCCCCAGCAGGCCTTCGATCAGGATCTGGGATTGCGAGAGCTGTTGCGAAAAGCTGTAGATGATGCGCGAAGCCAGCAGCGGCGATTGTTCCATCAGGTTTTCCAGCGAACTCTCCTGGATACTGGCTACAATCGAGTCCTTCATGGCTTCCGCATAGACATCATGGAAGTAGCTGTTGTGATTATTGGACTGGGCAAATACATCGTTGACGCTCAGAATGGAAAGGGTAATAGCTCGCCCGTCCGGCAATATCTCGTAGAGGCGTACCCGGCCCATCATGACAAAGTAGAGCACCGAACGATTATCGCCGGGCTGGAAAATCTTATGATTCTCCTTGTAGCGGTTCAGCTTAAAGGCATGCACGCTCTTAACCAGGTCCTGGAGAGTGGTACGCTCCAGGCGTAAGCGGCGCTGTTCAGCGCTTTCCGCGGCCAGTTCTTCCTGAATCAGGCGGTTCTCATTGATGTAGCCGTTCAGGATGGAGCTTTCGGCCCGCGCTCTCAGCAGGTTTAGTTTTTCGGTGATGGGGCGCAAGAGGGTGGGGTTCGATTCGACGGCATTGGTAGAGACTATAACTTCCCACATCATATTCATCATAGCCGACATCTGGCTTACCACTGACTCGATGCGGGTAGCGGCGCGGGCCTGATAACGGCCTTCACGTTCGAGGTGAGATAAATACTCATCATAACGTCCGGTGCGCAGGGCTTTCAGGAGTTGGTCCCATAAGACCATATGGCGCCGGCGGACTTCCGCATCAAATTTAGCAACCTCGAAGCCGTAGCCGTGTTGCTCTATCATATCGGCCCATTTCTTACGGAAGGCTGCCTTAGCTTCCGTTAATGCGCGAGCCAGCTCATCTGTCATAAATTTCCCCGTTTCAGGAAGTGGTAATCCAAAGTGAGCAGCAGTTCGGGTTAGTTTGTGAGTGAGAAAAGTTTATTGTTTAAGGATATAATCGAGGATAGGCCACTTTACACTATCCCACAGCTTATACCCAGGTAAATTCTTCTGCTAACCCATACTCCTAAAGCCAAAGCAAAAGCTTTATCAGAGTTCGCTCTTTCGCTAAACCAGTCTTTTTAGCGGATAATCCTTTTCAACCCGGTTTTGACCATGAACGCAGTACCGGACGATTTGCAGTATTGCTCACTCACTTTGAATGAGGTAACAAAAACTGACAACAGGACCAGTGAAAAGGCCTATCGTTGCCAATAGTATTATCCAGGGGAACATCCACACGTGTTAACGAGAAGTCCATGCAATATACTACTAATTATAACTCTAAATTTTCAAAAAACAATATACAATATTGAAACAATTACTATGCACAGAAATTTTTGTTTCCAGTCTTGATCTTGTTTTCTTTTTTAGAGTTCAGTTTACCGCTGGACTTTCCCTGCGACTGAGTGGGTGGTATTAACCTCCTGACTTGTTGTTCTTAAGTTTCTTAGCTGTACAAGATTTTTATTGAGTAGGCGCAATAAAGCTGAGATAGTTCAGTTTGGGCAATTTATATCATGCGCAAAATGCTAAGTCAGTAGTTTAAATAACAGACAAACCCCCTACTGGTTTTATTATAATAGACGTTTGCGCTTGACCGGCCACGCAATAGTTTTGTTTATTATTATCTGCTTATTACTACTTGTTTACTACTATCAAGTAGATTTCTCCACTCTGATTAACTCAATGTCTACCCACTTATTATCCTCAAAAGCCAGGCGCACGCCCTCGCAATAGCTGCATAAACGTCCCCAGTTGGTGTAGTCGGCGGAAGGCAGGCAGGTGATCGCGGTGCTTTCAATACTCCCCAGGTGGGAAACTACTAACGCGGCTTGTCCTTCTGCCAGCCTTTTAACCAGGCTCAACATCAGGTCTGCCGCCCGGCGGCCATATTCGGCGGCGGCCCCGCCTATTTGCAGTATTTGCGCCACCTCGGCGAAGCTATGGGCCAGGTTCAATTCTCGCTCGGCGTGGGAAGGCATTAATCCCATTAAGTCCAGTTCTTGTTCGACCTGAAATCCCATGGCCCGGGCAGTTTCCAGGGCTCGCGGCAGGGGACTGGAAAAGACGCGCTGAAAGGGACCCATTCTGGAGCCTACTTCCGCTGCCAGCAGTTTTCCTGCCGGGGAGAGATGGATATCAGGTGGTACGCGCAGCGAATGCCGTCTTAGCTCAAGATAACGCATTGATTTATCCTGCCATAAATTGACTGTAGATTAATGCTAGATTGGGGCTATCTTCGATTTTGTCGAAGCCGCATAGCAGTATACAAAATGAGGGTATAAAAATAAAACAGCGCCGGGGGAAACGGCCCGGCGCTGTTGCGAAACGAACAACAAAAGGAGAAACCAATGATAACAGGTGGATATGGTCTATTGAACGAGATTTAACTCAGGCGCCGTAGCGCTTGAAATCTTCCGGGTTATCAGAAAAAATATCCAGCCGGCCTTTTCTGAAGCTGATCAAAAAAGAAAACAGCGCGATAGCGATATAGCTGGCAAAGAATAGCATTGCCAGGGTAATAATAAAATAAAGTAGCATCGTGATTACCGTTTACCTTAAATATAAAGCTTCACCTGGGAAATGACCCGGTACCTTGCGTAAGAAAATTTATAATACTCTGGCTTTGAAATATTGATCTTATTAGTGCGCTTTGCGCCTGGCTCTCTCTGATGATTGTATTATTACACACTAACATTACAGCTAACATTAAATAATGGACCAATTTTGGAATTGGTCCACTGAGATTTCGAATATTTCCTGTTTGTAAAAGGCGCTTTAAGCTTCGCCTACTACCTCGTAGTGTTCAGCTTCAGGCGGCGCGATGGCGAAATCCTTTACAACGGCCTGGATGCGAGCTTGCAAACCCTGCGCGACCGGCCCATTCAGATAGGCCAAGAGGTCGGCTTCGGAATCCCACACATGGATCTGCACGCCCTTCCCGGTAGTTTTGTCGAGCATCTGGTAAAGCTTTACAAATCCTTTTTGCTCTTGCAGTATGGGCGTGTTTTCCCGGTGAATTCGTTCTACCTGTTCTACCAGGGCTTCGTCAGGCCGGAACCGGAAAGTAAGTACTCTTGCGAACATATAGTTAATCTCTCCCTTCTTGATTTGCTTTCTTGATTTGCTTTCTTGATTTGCTTTCTTGATTTACTTCTTCTAATACCGGAACACCTTTAGTACCAGAACTTGATTGAGTGAGCTACGCCGTTTTCATCGTAAATGAAGGTTGCACTGGCCGATTTGCAGTACCCGCTCCAGAGCCACTTCCCGGCGGAGCGGGCCATGGTCGCCGCTTTTCTCAGCCTGTTCCTGGGTTTTTCTTGAAGCAAATCAGCGTTACCGCTCGCTGCTGAGAAAGCCGAATATTCGCCACTGAACATCGCATTACCTCCTGAGGTTCACCTTTTTCTAAGTTTTAGTTCCTATGCCGTTATTTTAGCGGGCTGAAATAGAGGGGTCATCGGTGAACACACCTAACAGGTACACCTATTCATTGAGGATTTTATAAGTGGAGATAATCTGGAGGAATAAACGCGCTAACAAAAGCCGGGGATTAAGCGCTCAAATCTTTAGATCAGGTTGTGTTCGATAGCATAGCGGGCGGCTGAAGTACGCGAGGTGACTTCCAGTTTATTGAAGATCGAACGCAGGTGCGCTTCGACTGTCCGGCGACTGAGCACCAGCTTATCCGCAATTTCAGGATTGGAGAGCCCGGCGGCTACCAGCCGCAGCACCTCTATCTCCCGCTCGCTAAGCCCGCCCGGATATCCAAAGGCGGCAGCGGAGACGCTTTCTTCCTCAGGCCGGGCTTTGACCTGCTCGATTGCCAGGTTTAAGGCTTCTTCCGTATTCATTCTGGTGCCTGCCTCAAACTCCCTGGCATAACCTTCCTCACCCAGGATTCGTTCAAGCTCTTCAATCAGCGGATCTTCAATCGCCACTGCCATACCCGGCTTTTTTACGCCCAGTTGCATCAATTTAGAGTACAGATTGTAATTAGCGCCCATAAACCGGGCGCTGAGCCTGGCATTTTGAATAGTCTTCCGGCTGGCAATTACCAGAATAGCGACTGTCGAGAGGCTTACCCCCACTCCGATAAGATTTTGTAGTTCGAGTTGTAGGGGCAGCGCTTCTGCCAGCAAAGCCCTACCTCGCTGCAAATTACCCGCTCTGACCTCGGTTTGAGCCAGTAGCATTAGCGAGGAGGCGATACTATCAAGGTCGCCTAACTCTCGCCAGATAGCAAGAGCGGCTTCTATTTCCGGTAGCGCTTCCGGTAACCTGCTGCCGAAACTCAAAGCCATGCCTCTTAGATGCAGGGCTGCCGCTATCGCTCGTTTATCGCCGATTTCCCGGGCTATTTGCAGGCTTTCCTGGGCGTAAAGCTCGGTTTCTGCCAGCTTTAACTGGAACTGGTAATACCAGCCCAGGTCGAGCAGCGCTTTTGCGATGTTTGCTTTATCGCCCTGTTCTCGCCAGATTTGCAAGGCCTTCTGGTGGAAGACCTCGGCCTGCCCAAAATTACCGATGCTATGCTGGGCCGTTCCGAGCGCATTGTACAGCTTTACTTCTACTTCAGGCGGCAGCTTGATCTTCTCGCTTAGCCGGTAAACCTGGTTAAGCCAGCTAATTGCCTCGAAATTGGCCGTGCTATGCCAGAAGTGCCATAAGGCCAGGATAATCGAGGCGGCTTCGTATAGCTCTCCCTGTCTCAACGACCAGTCCAGGGCGGCGCGTATTTCGATATGCTCTTGAACGATTCTTTTTTTCCAGCCCATCTGCTGCGGGCCGTTCAGGTGTTTCTGCGCTTCCAGGGCAAACCGTAAATACCAGTCGCGGTACTGTTTTAAATACTTTTCGGTTTCGCCAGCCTCGGCTAATTTTTCCCTGGCATACTGTCGAATGGTTTCCAGCAGAAAGTAGCGCCCTTCTTCTTTATCCAGTTGGATCAGCGATTTGTTGGCCAGCGAAAGTACCAGTTCCAGCGCTTCCTCGCGCTTGAGATCACCTGCGCCGGCCTCTTCGCTATAGCTGCCCTGGCAGATTTCTTCGGCGGCTTCGAGGGTCCATTTTCCGGCGAATACCGCCAGCCTTCTGAGCACCACCTTTTCTTTAAGGTCAAGCAGGTTGTAACTCCAGTCTACCAGTGCGCGCAGGGTCTGCTGGCGCGGCAGGCTAACCCGGTTGCCGCCCGTCAGTAAGCGGAAGCGGTCATCCAGGCGGTTAGCCAGTTGCTCCACAGGCATGGTGCGTAGCCGGGCAGCGGCTAGTTCCAGGGCGAGGGGAATCCCATCCAGTTGAGCGCAGATTTGCGCTACTGCCTTAGCATTTGTTTCTGACAAACTAAAAGCGGGGTCAGCCGACCCGGACCGTTCCATAAACAGCCTGACCCCATCATAGGCCGGGATGTTCTCTACCGGCGGTAGGTTCTGATAGCCCGGTACAGCCAGCGAGGCGACCCTCAGAGTGGTTTCTCCCTCGATTCCCAGCCCTTCCCGGCTGGTAGCTACTATTTTCAAGAGGGGAGACTTTGCCAGCAACAGGCTTGCCAGCCGCGCGCACTCCACCAGCAGATGTTCACAATTATCTAAAATCAAAAGGAGCTGCCGGTTTTGCAGAAAGTTTAGCAGGGCCTCTTGCGGCGTTTGCCCAAAGGTATCCTTGAGATTGAGGCTTTGCACCAGGGTATCCATAATGAAGCGTTCGCCGGTCAGAGGAGCCAGTTCTACAAAGCAGACTCCTCCCGGATAGTCTGCGGCTTCAGCTCGGGCGTACTGAACGGAGAGCCGCGTTTTACCCACTCCGCCAGGGCCGGTAAGGGTCAGCAGTGAAGTTTGCTTTAATAGCCGCCTGATTTCGGCCAGTTCACGCTGGCGACCCACGAAGCTGCTAAAGTGTACAGGCAGGTTATCAGGCGCATTTTCCAGGCTGGCAGCCGCCCGGCCCTGAAAAGCATTCATCATAAGTTAGCGTTACTTTCACTACTTTAATAAAGAGTAATAATATAAAAAGGAATAATAACCTCTCGCCGAGGAGGTTATTATAGCGGGGGATGTATTTCGTACCTGTAGTATAACTAAACGCTGGCGTGGTTCTATTTTAGCAAATGCAAAAAATAATAACCAGCCGATAGAGGTTATAATTCGGAAGCGGCGGCTTCATCGGCCAGGATCAGGACCGAGTGGTGCAGGCGTAAATAAGAAGCAGGCAGTTTCGGGGTGATCGCTCCGTGCATTAAAGCGGCCAGCGCGGAGGCCTTCTCCGGGCCGGTCGCCAGCAGCAGGATTTGCCGTGCCTCCATGATCGTAGCTATTCCGACGGTGAGGGCGCTTTCTGGCACACTTTCAAGCTCGTCATTAAAAAGGTAACTGTTGGCGGCGCGGCTGCCAGGTTGCAAAGCCACCCGGTGACTGCGGCTGGTTACCTCTGAGCCCGGTTCGTTAAAGCCGATGTGGCCGTTCGCGCCGATACCCAGCACGCCAAGATCAATTCCGCCTGCCGCTTCGATTTGAGCTTCGTATGCGGCGCACTCCGCCTCCGGACTGGCCGCCATTCCGTTTAATAGATGTAGGTTTGCCTGTGGTACGGCTATATGGTCGAACAGGGCATTTCGCATATAGGTGTGGTAACTGCCCGGGTGGTCCGCCGGAATGCCGTAGAATTCGTCCAGGTTAAAGCTCTGCACCAGTTCAAGCTTGAGAGGCTTTTGCTGCAAACGCTCCACCATAGCAGCGTACATGGCAAGGGGAGTGCGCCCGGTCGGTAAAAGTAAGACGCACTTCGGGTTAACGCTGATATGTTGCAGTAGCAGGGTGGCGGCGGCCTCGGCTACGGCCTGGGGCTCTTTAAAGATCTCCAGGCGAAAAGAAAAGGCTTTGGTAATGATAGGTTCAGCGCTCGTAGCAGGCTTCATTAGAACGTCCCTGTCAGTCTGTGCCGTATCTTTAGTGGTTTTTAGCAAAGTGATTTTTAACATAGAATAGGCTGCTCCACTGTCAGTAAATTGGCCAGGGCTTTGATAGTAGCCGGGGGGTCGCCGTAAGTGGCGATAGATCCCGCGCTACCTTCGAAGAGGGCCAGGTCATAAGGCTCGCGCGCTGCGATGATGAAAAGAGGAGTGGCTGAACCGTAATTCTCGATTAGAGTGCGCACCAACTTTGCCTGTTCCTCGTAACGGGTGGCATGGCGCGTGACTATGATTAAGAGATCGCTCTGGGAGGCCCAGCTAAGCGCGCGTAACTCGTCTGCCGGGGTGGGGTTAGCCGGTACTTCCAGCCGCAGCAAAGCGGGCATGGTAGCGCGTAACTCGGTTTCGAGTAACGGGCCGGGCTGCCTGCCCTCTTCTACGGGCGATTCCATCGCAGCCGTAAAATCTACCAGGAGCGGCCTCTGGGCCTTAATTTTACTCAAGGGCACAAAGTCCTTTTCAGGGCAAACCAGGCTCAGGCTGTGCTGGGCAGCGCCGGCAATGATCTGCACATCTTCTTCCGTTACGCCTGCCACCGGTGTCCCGGTACAAAAGCGTTTGCGCCAACCGGTGATGCGCTCGTCTGTCTCGGCATTATGCAGGAGATCAAGCTCACCGGCCTCCGCCGCCGCCACTACCTCTTCGAAGGCGGCGTACTGTTCATCAAAAGAGAGGCTAAACGACATCACAATATCGGCCCCGGCCTGGAAGGCCATCAGAGAGGCTTCGCCCAGGCGGTAGCGGTCGGCGATAGCGGCCATATCGAGCGCGTCGGTGAAGATCAGGCCTTCAAACCCAAGCTCCTGCCGCAAAACCTGGGTCAGAAAGCGCGGTGAGAGGGTGGCGGGTAAGCCGCCGGTTTCAAATTGCGGGTAGAGAATATGAGCGGTCATGATGGCCGGGATACCGGCGGCGATAGCTCTCTGGAAAGGCACCAGTTCAAAGCGGCGCAACTCTTCCAGGCTCTTGTTCACTACCGGCAAATGAAAGTGGCTGTCTACATTGGTATCGCCGTGACCGGGAAAGTGTTTGGCGCAGGGCGAGATTCCGGTCTGCAAGTAAGCTTCCAGGGCCACTCCACCCAGTTCCGCTACCAGGGCCGGATCATCACCAAAGCTGCGCGTACCGATAACCGGGTTGGCCGGGTTATTGTTAATATCCAGTACCGGGGCAAAGTTCAAATTGAAGCCTAGGCTGCGCAACCGGCGGGCGTTTACCTCGGCGCAGGCGCGCACCGCCTCCGCTCCGGCCACTCCCAGGGCCATCTGGCTGGGCAGAATCAACTCCCGGCCTTCGGCGGGCATGCGGCTGACCTGCCCTCCCTCCTCGTCTACCCCGATAATAAAGGGAGGCATATTGTGTCTGGCAGCCAGGGCCTGCAAATCATGGTTAAGCTTTGCGACCTGCTCGGGTGTCTGGACATTGTAACCGAATAAAACTACTCCGCCCGCCCGGCACTCCACCAGGAAATCGGCTACTTCCTGGGTCAACTGGGTAACACCGGGGAGGCGATAAAGAAAACGCTGGCCTAATTTTTCTCGTAAGTTCATGATTCTCCTGCCATGATTGCGTTAACAAATGGTTGGATGCTCCGGTCAGGCCGGGCAAATCGGCTGCCCGCTACCTCCTTCAGCTCTCGGAACGCTGTTCCAACTCACCTTGATTCCCTAACTTTCGCCTGATACTTGATAATCCCTGCAAAACTGGCCGGTTTCTGGCATTACTTAACAAACTACCTCTATCCAGGGGTAGAGCAATTCAGTCTTATTGAAAGATCAGCTAAGGTGCAAGCCGAATTAGCCTTTAACGCTACCGGTGGTAATACCGCTGATGAAGAAGCGCTGCGCCCCCAGGAAGATTACCAGGATGGGCAGGATGCTCAGGATTGTACCGGCCGCTACCGAGCGGGCATTACTGGTAAAAGCGTTATTGGCCATAGTCTGGAGAGCCAGGGTCAAGGGGAACTTGTCAGGCTCGGTCAGCACGATCAAGGGCCAGATAAAGCTGTTCCAGTTCTCCACGAAGCTGAAGACCGCCAGGGTAGCTACGCTGGGCATAATCAGGGGCAGCATCAGTTGCCACCAGATGCGCCATTCGCTGGCCCCATCCACTCGCCCGGCATCCTCAAGTTCCTTTGGCACCACCAGGTAACCCTGGCGCAGCAGGAAAATCCCAAAGACGGTCACACAGGTGGGTAAAATCACGCCCAGCAGGCTATTTTGCAGCCCGAGGGATTTGATAGTAATGAAATTGACTACCAGGCTGGTATATAGCGGCAACATCAGGACCATGAGCAGCAGGCCCATGACGATGCGCTTGCCTGGAAAGTCGTAGCGCGCCAGCGGGTAAGCGGCCATCGCGCAGAAAATCAGGTTCAGGGCCGTACCGCCCAGCGCGATAATGGCGCTGTTCATTACGTTGCCCCAGGTAATGAAGTCAAAGACCTTGACGAAGCTCTCGAAATTCAGTTGCGAAGGAATAAACTGGGGCGGGTAGCTGTAAAGGTTGTCCTGGGGCGGTTTCAGGGCAGTGGATAAAATCCAGAGAAACGGCCCAACCGAAAAGATTGCCACCAGCACCATCAGGAAGTAGAGCAGGGTATTTTTGATATAGCGCCGGACCCGCTGGCCGGAAGCTCGTTTGGGTGCGGTCGGAGTAATTGCTAACTGGCTCATGAGTAGTATTCCAACCCCCCTTTGCTGAAGAATTTCAGGTTAACCGCTGTAAAGACCCAGATGATAGCCGCCAGGATAAGGGAGAGCGCGGCGGCATAGCCGAAGTCGAACCGGCCACCGATAGCGCCAAAGGCTCGCCCGTAAATGTAGGTACTGGCTACCAGGGTAGATTTATTCGGGTTGCCGGAAGCGCCGCCCGACATCACCAGCACTTCGTCAAAGACCCTCAACGCGGCGATGGTGGAAAGAATGGTGCAGAGCGCCACGGTAGGCATCAGGAGCGGGATGGTCACGAAGCGCAGCATGGACCAGCCTTTCGCGCCGTCCAACCGCCCGGCTTCCTCTAACTCTTTCGGAATAGACTGTAGCCCGGCCAGGTAGACCACCATGTAGTAGCCGACACCCTTCCAGAAGGTCACAAAGGCAATCGAGGTCAAGGCGATGGCCGGGTCGCCCAGCCAGTTTACGCCGTGAAAGCGCCGGATTGTGGTCTGCTGCACTACCTCGTTGAACCAGCGCAGCCCGCTATTGAGCAGCCCGTAGTCGGGAGCGTAAATCCATTTCCAGACGACTGCCGCTACCACCAGGCTGGTGATTACCGGTACATAGAAGATCGCTCGAAAGACCGCCACCCCTTTCAGCTTGTTATTGACCAGGACAGCCATGCCAATAGCGGCAATCTGGATTAACGGCACGACCAGCAGGTAGAGGGCCGAGTGGAACAGGGACATCAGGAAATCTTTATCCTGAAAGGCCCGGGTGAAGTTGTCCAGCCCCACAAAATGCGAGTCGCCGATAAGATTATTTTCAAAAAAGGCCAGAATAACGCCGTAGACCAGCGGGTAGAAGGTGAAGACCCCCAGGATAATCAGGGCGGGCAGCATAAAGAGCCAGGCGACGGCATATTTCTTCCGGGTGATAGTCCAGAAACTTTTAGAGGATTTCTCAAATTTTTCTGGAAGGGCTGTAACTTGATGTTCCATCGAGCTTTCCTTCAGGTCTGACATAAAGATCACCAGGGCAGGTGGCTCACTCTTGCGGAGTGAACCACCTTTGATGTGTGAGCAAGGCTTGATTGAGAGGCCAGTAAGTCCTTACCTGCTCTATTTTATGCCTTGCTCAGGATATCGTTCCAGGCTTTCTCGGCGTCATCCAGAGCCTGCTTGGCGGACTTATTACCGGCCCACCAGGCATTCAGGTTGTCGTTGAGAGCCTGCTGTAACTTGTCGTAGTTGGCGACGCTAACGGTCGCGTCTTTGGCGTGGTTCAGGCTGTTGGCCGAAACCTTGCGCGCCTGCTGCTTCACATCGCCGTCCGCCTGGAAGAAGGGATCCTGGGCCGCTTTGACGGTGCTGGGCAGAATAGTAGCCAGTTTGCAGAAAGCGAGCTGGTTCTCATCGTTGGTGACGAAGAGGGCGAAGTCCAGGGCTGCTTCTTTGTTCTTGGAAGCCGCAGGGATAGTCAGACCTTGCAGGTCAACCGGGATCATTCCAGACTTGCCAACCGGAGCGGGCGCTACTATGACGTTCTTGTAAATGTCCGGAGCATCTTTCTCTACCTGGGAGAGCAGGGAAGCGCCGGAAAGCAACATTCCCAGTTTACCGGCTTTGAAACGGGCCAGGGCATCGTCGTAAGCGGTGTCATCGTAAGGGCTCTTGGACGGGATCATGTCGCCCTTCTTCAGGTTTTCGTAGTAGGTCAGCTTGGCCAGGGCTTCCGGCGTATTGAAAGCGGCTTTCTTCTTGTCAGGTGTCAGCATCGAGAAACCTTCCAGCAGGGCTTCGCCGGGTAGCTGAGTAATCGGCTGGAAAGCGTAGGCATCGGTCTTATCGTGGAACGCTTTAGCCATGTCAGCCAGTTCAGCGTAAGTGGTCGGTGGCTTATTCGGGTCCAATCCGGCCTTAGTGAAAAGGTCTTTGTTGATCATCGCCACTTGCAGGCTGGCATACCAGGGTACACTGTAAACGGCATCGCCCACTTTGGTAGCATCAAAGATGCTGGGGAAGTAGACCGCCTTCTGCTCGGGAGTGATAATCTTGCTGATATCGGCCAGAGCGCCGTTGGAAGCGATACGCAGCGCGTAGCTGGTATTAAAGTTTACCACGTCGGGGGCGCTGCCGGCAGCAACCGCCGTCAGGAACTTCTGATCAATTTCGGCGCCGTAGTCTTCCCACTTAATCTCAACGTTCGGGTGCAGCTTTTTGTAAGCGGAATAGATGCCGTTCAGGTAATCCTCGAACTTCTGGTTGCCCTTCAGGCCGATAGTCCAGATGGTCAGGGTGTAAGGCTTGCCATCATTGAACTGCTTAACAGCCGTGCCACTGCTGGCAGCGGTAGTCGCAGCGGTCGTGGTGGTGGCGGCAGTGGTGGCAGCCGCGGTAGTGGCGGCCGCCGTTGTTGCAGCCGCGGTAGTGGCAGCGGCAGTAGTAGCCGCAGCGGTAGTAGCTGCTGCGGTGGTGGCGGCCGCAGTGGTGGCCGCAGCCGTGGTAGCGGCGGGAGCGGGTGTAGCAGTGTTGTCACCGCAAGCCGCGAGCACCACTGCTAGCACCAGCACCAGTGCCAGTGTCAGGCCAAAACGTGTAGGTAAAGACTTCACAGCTTCCTCCTTTAAGCTTAAAACAGACTTATAGACGAATAGTCACGAAGAGAGCTTGTACCACAGCCGCCAGGGCTACGGCAATCGCGACCACGCGAGCGGTCGAAAATTGTATGGCAAAAATGTAAAACCTTTTAATTGAAAATGCCGTCGGTCAGCGTAACATGACTGTGGTGGATGACGTGCATGCCCGAGCCATTTCCATTTTCACCCGTTTCCAGTTCTAAAAAGTACTGGCAACGGTCCCCTCTTACCAGCGCCTGGCTGTATTCAACTGCCTGCCCGGTCAAACCAAAGGCCGAGATTTGAACCAGCATCGCAGGGCTGCCTTTTTCTACCCCCAGCAATTTACTTTCATTGTCGCGTAGAACCACGGGCTCAAGCGTCTCACGCAAGCGGGCAATCGTGAAAGAATGTTCCTCGCGTAAGAACTGGTAGAGCGATACTTTGCTAAAATCCGCCTGTGGCAGTTTTGGAAACTGATTCAGCGGCAGATTGGTAGTTTCCAGCATAATCGGTTCGCCATCGGCCAGGCGCAGGCGCTTGACCTGGAAAACCGCGCTACCCGGCGCCAGGCCGAGATGCCCCAGGATGGTACCGCCGGGCATTTCCAGCACTCCCGCGCTGATTACCTGGCTAGCGGGAACTTTACCTTCCCGCAACATCCTTTCGGTAAAGCCCAGGATGTTGGGCAGGCGTTGTTTGAACTTGGGCCGGGCCACGAAAGTTCCCAGCCCTTTGCGCCGGTAAAGATAGCCTTCGGTCAGGAGTTCTTCGGTCGCCTGCCGGACCGTCGGGCGACTCACCCTGTAGAGTTCGATCAAATCCCGTTCGCTGGGTAAAGCCTCATCAGGCCGCAGGTGCGAAGTTTCGATAGCCATTTTCAACTGCTGCTTTATCTGATAGTAAAGCGGCAGCGGCCCGTTTTTGTCCAGTTTAACGGCCTGAGCTTTCAAAAATTCGATAGTCAAGTCTATACCCTCATTCCAGGGTATGTTTCAAGGCGTCACTCAAGATAGCGCAGGCTAAAAAGCACTACCCGGCCTCAAGCACTCGCCCGGTAGCCATTTACTACACTATCCTGAGCAACTACGGTTGTTCGATGAACAAACCCCAGGTTTTTATTTAGCGAGACTGATGTTAGATTGTTAGGAGGTCATTACCACTAAGTTGATTAGGATGTCCTTTGCCTTTAGTGTAGCACCTAAATTTAGCCCTGTCAGTCAACTAAGGTAGTATATGAGGTAGTATTCTACTACCTGTTTGCTGGCCTGCTCCGGGTATACCTCCGTCTAATCCGGCATATCACCACACTACTATCCCTTTAATTAAAACCCCGCAGCAATTACCATGTTATAGCCCGGTGAATTCATATAGCGAAATTTGATAAAGAAATGAAATCCTTTTTGCTGCAAAAGAGATTGTTTTTGAGGCGCCTTGTGATTTAATATACAGTCAGAAGGTATCAGTGAAGAATATGAAAAGGATGGGTGAGAATAGTGCAAGAGAGTGGACCTAAAAAAGGCAGCGTGGGTATAGTGGTCGATAGTGTCGCCGATATACCCGAAAAATATATCCAGGAACTGGATAACGTCAGGGTCGTCCCTTTTCATGTTTATTTTCAGGGTGAGGGCAAGGAGTATCTGGACGGCGTTAATATTACAGCCGCTCAGTTCTACGAAAAACTGCAACAGGGCGACCTGGGTATGCCCAAGACGCAGGGGCCTTCTCAGGGCGAATATCTGAAAGCCTATGAGGAGATGTTAGAAAAGTACGACCGCATAATTTCCTTAAACATGAGCAGCAAGATGAGCGTGGCTTATAATTCGGCTCAACTGGCCCGCCAGATGCTGCCTGATAAGGATATCACCCTTGTTGATAGCCAGACTGCCTCGATGGTACTGGGCCTCTATGCCATTCAGGCCGCTCGCATGGCTAAAGCGGGCGCTACGGTGGAAGAGATTGTCAAAAAGGTCGAGTACTATAAGGAACAGACGGTTCAGCTTTATATGGTAGGAACCCTGAAGTATCTACGCCAGAGCGGCCGGGTAAACCAGGTGGCCTACTTGCTGGGCACTTTCTTGAAAGTTAAGCCCATTCTGACCTTCAAAAACGGCATGGGCGAGCCTGCCGGGCGCGAATTGAGCATTGACCGGGCTTATCTCAATATTGTCCGGCATATCGTAGATAAGTATGGCGAGCGCCCCATAATGGTGGCGGTAGTGCATAGCGCCGCCCTAGAGCAGGCCGAAAAACTTAAAGAACTGATCATGCGTAAAGCCAATGTTAAAGAAATGATTATTTCTGAAATCGGGCCTACGGTCGGGGCCCACGGCGGACCGGGTATGGTGGGAGCCACTACTATTCCCCTGGATTAGTTTAAAAAAAATACGGGATGCCGCTGCTCATCGGCATCCCGCTGTTTGGAGGAGTTTAGAGAGAATTTGGAGGTTCAGGGAAGTTCCCTTCCCTGGCTGTTTCATAATTTAATTAGTTTAATCAGTTTAATTTTTATTGCTCGTAAGAAAGAGTTTTGAATTTATTTTTTATTATTTCTTTTTTTTATTTTTTGTTTTGCTCTTTCTTACACCATTATTCTACCCGTTACCCGCTATTTTAGTTATGCGCTATTTCACTTTTACGGTGTGACCTGGCTCACATTTAGCGACTTAAATTCCACTTTTATTTCAAAAAAGGTAAAATCTGCACGGCGCGGTACGGGCGCTTTTACAGTGAAGCTCCAGATTATTTTGACCTCGGGGAAAGGGTATTTAGTTGATAGAGAGTACCGGCACTGTTGTAGATTCGCATGTTCACCTCTTGCCAGGCAAACTGGCCCATAAGGTCAGGGCTTTTTTTCACCAGCATATCAGCGGAGACATGCTGGCCTATCCGCTTGACCACGCCCTTGTTTTAGAGAAACTGGCAGCGGCAGGTATTGGTACGGTCTGGTCATTTCCTTACGCTCACCGTGAGGGTGTAGCCGCCGGCTTGAATGCTGCCAGCGCCCGCACTGTGCAGGAACAGAGCGGTGGCCCGGTTGAGGTGATCGGGGGGGCTACCGTACATCCGCGTGATGAAGCCCCCGCCGCAATTGTCAAAGAGGCCTTCGAAGAACACGGGTTGCGCGTCTTGAAATTACACTGCTCGGTGGGCAACTTTTCACCGGATGACCCTGCCCTCAATTCTGTCTGGGAATTAGTCTCGCTCCGCCGGGTTCCAGTGGTGATTCATCTCGGCCACGCCGTCAGCGGCCACACTAACGCCGCCGAACTGGTTCCCCTGGTCAATCTAATCGAGCGCTATCCCGAGGCGCGTATCATTGTAGCCCACTGCGGCCATTCCGCCGCTGCCAAAACGCTCGATTTAGTTCAGCACTATCCGCACCTTTACGCCGACCTGACCCCGGTGGTTTTCGATTTGGTAGACCTGCCCCCTGAACGCGCCGCCCTCTTATCCAATAAGTTGCTTTTCGGTACCGATGCCCCTAACGCCGTCATTCCAGCCGAAAAATGCCTGGAACACCTGCGCAGCCTGCATCTTCCATCCCTGGCCGAGTCCGCTATCCTGGGCGGTACGGCTCGCCGCCTGATAGCGGAAGTCTTGCTTTAACTTAGATAGGTTCGGTTTGGCTCTATTTCATGCCTGGAATAACCGGCCCTTTTTTACTATTTGCTCGATTGTAATAGCATGGCTGCCTCGGTTTCGGCTAATATAGCTCTGTCCCGCTTTTTGAAAAGGCAGGAAAACTGGGTAATGCAATTTTGTCAGATTTTGCTTTGTAAGCGCCAGGACTGGCCCGGATTTTCAACACTCTACGCTCTTTCCAAGAGCAAACCCGCGCAAAAGACTGTAAAGGAGACTCTATTCTATGGAAGTAACGGTTAAATCTATTCCCATGTATTACGAAGAGTATGGCACAGGTATTCCTGTTCTGATGCTGCACGGCTGGCCGGTAGATCACCGCCATATGATCGCTGATATGGAACCGTTATTCCAGAACCGCCCGGGCTGGCGGCGCATCTATCCCGATATGCCGGGATTTGGGAAAACACCTGCCCCAGAGTGGATTACCAATCAAGACCAGATGCTTGAGATAGCGAGCGAGTTTATACGCACAGTCGCGCCAGGCCAGCGCTTTGTGGTGGTAGGAACCTCATATGGCGGCTACCTGGCCCGTGGCTTTGTTTACCGGCAGGCCTCCTTAATTGACGGTGTATTCATGCTGAATCCTTCGATTGAACCGGACCCGGCGAAGCAAAACTATCCGCCTCACCAGGTCCTGGCTGAAGACCCTCAGTTTCGCGCAGCTTTAAGCCCCCAGGAAAGTTACCTGCCTGACCTGTTTGTAGTACACAACCTTGAAAATCTCGAAGCCTTTCGTACCCATATGCTGCCAGCGGTCACTACCGCCGATCATGCCTTTCTGAACAGGCTTGGTGATGACTCCGCCTTTTCTTTTCCAGTGGATGAATTGACTACCCCCTTTCCCGCTCCTGCCCTCATTATTACCGGACGCCAGGACGCGATGTGCGGCTACCGGGAGGCGTGGCAAATCCTTGATAACTATCCTCGCGCTACCTTTGCGGTAATTGACCGGGCCGGACATTCCTGCCCTACGAGCAAAAGGGTTTAATGCAGGCCTTGGCCGGTGAATGGTTAAACCGGGTGGAAGAGTATATCAAGAATTCTTCTAATCAAGCAGCTCCGCAGGCGCTTTAAGCTGCTCCAACAAGAGCAAACTGGTATTATGGGGACTATCAAAACTGGCCGTTTTACGAGAAACGAGGGGGAAGAGGGTTGAAAGAGCTATTGTTTGATACCATTGATACAGAAATCGGTTCTGTCCTGCTGGTGGTAGATCCCGCTACGCATAAAGTTTGCGCGGTGGATTACCGGGAATACGAATCCCGTATGCGCAAGTTATTGCAGCGGCACTTCGGAGAGTTTGAGCTAAAAGAGGCCAGTAATCCCGGTAACTACAGCGAGCTTTTGAAAGCTTACTTCCAGGGCGATCTAACCGCCCTGGACTCGATTGAGGTCAGTCCCGGCGGCACACCCTTTCAACAGCAAGTCTGGGAACTGTTACGCACTATCCCGCCAGCCACTACCGCTTCCTATGGCGAACTGGCCGCCAGACTGGGTAAGCCGGGGGCGGCTCGCGCGGTTGGTCTGGCTAACTCTCTTAATCCTGTCGCTATAATCATTCCCTGCCACCGGGTAATCGGCGCCAATGCTTCCCTGACGGGCTATGCCGGTGGTCTGGAGCGTAAACGCTGGCTACTGGACCACGAAAAAGCGCATACACCCGGCAAAGCTACGGCTGAGCACGCCTACAATTTGAGCTTATGGTAGGCATGTTCAGCCGGAAAAGTCCTTAAAACCCGGCGTTTTTACTACTCTTTAACAGCCACTACTCGCAGCCGTTTGTAATCTATATACCACTGGCCGTTGAGCAGGAGAGTATCGCGCAACTTCTCTTCAATTCGTTCGTAAACCGGGGTGGTTTTTTCCCAGGGTACATTTTCGAGCAGGCTCCCGGCAAACATTTTAAGCCAGTTGCGTAAGGCTTCCGCGCCATTCTCAAGCCGGGTAGGATGGTCGAACAGCACGGCGCTCTGGGGATAGAGCCCATGCCTTTCAAGCAGGTAGGTATAGTCTCCGATGGAGGGAAAATACCAGTTAGGTTCGATCTGGAATTGCAGGATTTCTTGCACGGCTTCCCTGGCGGCTCTTATCAGGTGTTGCAAATTGCCGCGGCCTTCCAGTTCTACTACCAACCTGCCGCCCGGCTTTAATGCCCTGGCGATATTAGCTACTACTTCATCGGCATCCGGTTCCCGGTGCAGGTTGGTGTTCGAAAAGATAGCATCAAAGCTGAAGGGAAAATGGAAGTAGCGCGTGTCTGCCAGGTGAAATTCGAGGCCGGGATGGGCCGCCTGGGCCGCTTCTATGGTGTTAGGTGAATTATCTATCCCTATAGACCTGGCCCCCGACTCTGCGATTGCCGCCGTTAAACGGCCTGTGCCGCAGCCAATATCAAGAATAACTTCGCCTTCCTGTGGATTGAGCAGGGTGATAATATCCTGAGCCTGAATGCCGCTAAAAATAGCATTTTGATTGTAGAGTGAAGGTTTCCAGATATTACTGGTCATAGTTGCCTCCTGTTCTTCTCCAACTAAGTCAGGCTGGTTTACTTCGCAAGAAGATTACCTGCTAGTTATACTGTAGTTATATTATAGTACCTGTTGCTACAATGCCATAGCTTTAGTCCTTTACTTCTGCTCACAATCACACTTTTTTACCTTAATTTTCATAATTCCATTACAATTTCGGTTAAAATGAGCCTAATAAATCGCCCAGTTCTTTTACTGTATCTACCAGATAATCAGGTTGCAAGGCGGCCAGTTGCCGGGCTGACCATGCCCCTCCCCAGCTTACCGCACAGACCTGGACTCCGGCGTTCC
This sequence comes from Chloroflexia bacterium, assembly GCA_036261665.1. Lineage (GTDB taxonomy): Bacteria > Chloroflexota > Chloroflexia > Chloroheliales > Chloroheliaceae > 54-19. The sequence continues at coordinate 66,196 of DATAKM010000196.1, read as the reverse complement.
TGGCGCACAAAATATCGTTGTCCGTATCGCCTACCATTAACATCTCTCCCGCCGTGATATCCAGTTTATGCATAATCACTTTTAAGATAGTCGGGTCAGGTTTGCTGGGAAAGCCGTCCACTCCCTGCAAGAGATCGAAGTAAGGAGTTAGTCCGACCATTTCCGCCACTCGCTCCACGGTTGGCTGCAACTTGGTGGTGGCAACGGCCAGTATTTTGTTATTTTCACGCAATTCTTTCAGCAACTCTACAATACCGGCATACGGGCGGGTATAGCGAGCGCAGTTTTCCATATAATAACTACGGTAGGCCTCGATACATTCGTCCACTCTTGCATGGTGTTCAACCGGTAGCAGCGCGCTAAAGGTAGTATGTAAGTTTTTGCCAAAAAGCGGCATGGTATGTTCAACCGTAACCGCTTCTTCGGATAAGCCGCAAACACTGCGCGCGGCATGTACTATCGCCGTACCAACATCTACAGAAGAGTCTATCAGGGTGCCGTCCAGATCGAAGACAATCAACTTTTTCATTTACATAATCTCATTTAATAACAATACTTAACAATATATAAGCAGAGCAATACTTAATTTACTTACGCTCTCGTTGCAAGCAAGCAGTTTATCATAACACATTTAAAAAGGCCGGAGTGCCATATGGCTGGATAGGGCCGCAAGGCTGCTTCCCGGCATACTTATACCCGGTCAGGCCTTTCAGACTTCTCCAAAGAGTGAGCCGCCTTGAAATAAAATCAAGGCGGCTCAGATTGATACTTTTATTGTATACCGGGAAACAACTTTAGCAGTATAAACTTCTAGTAACCGGGGAAGGAGATGGTGCTTATTTTGCCCGGCATTACCAGTTGGTTTAAGTACTCAATGGAAGTCTGTAGCACCTGGCGCTGTAAGTCGGCCTGGCCCGGATGTCCGAGCGAATTGCCTACATTAAAGCCTACCGGTTCAATCGCACGAGGAGGCCGCATCTGGGCTGACTCCGCCGCCGATACGGTAATCAGGACGGTTGGAATACCGGCCATTTCGATAGCACGCTGAATCGCAACAACTGTGCGATGACATACGTGCGGTCAGCCAGCCGTTAAAATTACACCGTCCGTATTGGAACGTTCCAGTTCACGCGCAATCGCCGGGACAGTCTCATCATAGACTTTTTTAAGCCGCATGGTGTAGCCCATCGTACCGATCAGCTTATTGGAGATACCTCCGATCACTCCGGCATCCTTCAATTCGCGCAGGCGCTCTATCGGGAAGACTACATTAATATCCTTGAGCGAATCGCTGAAGTCATAATTGGCGGGAATAGCGTAATTGACGGTTAAATCGTTAACATCTACATTTCCCGGAATGACATAAAATTTTTCGTCACCCTCTTCATTATAGGGTTCCTGGCTTTTAAGGCGCACACCGGCGGTTGTGACCAGGCTGAAATTCATTTCATTAAGGGGTTTCCAGACCGGAGTATAAGGCACACAACGTCGCGATATATCCATTCGCAGCTACCTTTCGTCTTAGTACAGAGCACAAAGCTCAGCAAAATCTTTTTAAGCAAATCTGAATGGGCAGGATTGTTTCAGTATAAAAAAGGCAGCCACCAGCCAGCTTTACATAAAAACCGGACCGGTGGCTGTTTGTTTCTAGCTCATCTTGCGCAATTGCTCGAAAAGATCTTCATTATCGGGCTGCTTGCTGATATCGTGAACGTCAATGTAGGCAATCTTGCCTTCTTTATCAATAATAAAGATGGCGCGTTCGCTCATACCTTCGTCCCGCAGTACACCATACTTCTTGGCAACTTCCCCGTGAGGATTGAAGTCGGACAGAAGCGGATAATGCAGACCACCCAGGCTCTTGGCCCAGGCACCATTAGAATGTTTGCTGTCAACCGAGACACCCAGAACCTGGGCATCATAGCCTTCAAACTTATCCAGATCGGCATCGTAAGCAGGCATTTGGGCCGTTCAAACAGGGGTAAAAGCTAATGGGTAGAAGACAAGTACTACATTCTTCTTACCCCGGAAATCGCTCAGGCTGACTTTGTCCTTATCTGAGGTGCCCGTAGCGGTTTCAAGGGTAAAATCGGGAGCCGTATCGCCCACTTTGAGCGTTTTGGTCTCCGATGCAACACTATCTTTAGGCATAGGTTGCGTACTCCTTTCAGACCGTTTAATCATTAAAGACCATTACAGATGTGTAATAAGCTGCATTACACTTTTTTCGAGCAATAGTGCTGTTTCACTCAACACAAAATTGACTCTACCACTTTGAATTATGAAAGTCAATACAGATGGCTTTGTGATTGATAACGGTTCTTAATAAAAAGTACTCTACCACAGGATAATATCAAAGTATTGTTATAATATGCAAGGTAAGGTATAATAGACCGGTAATTCTCGGAGCGACGCAAAAGGTGCTTAACTTCTATTGATTTTTTAAGTTTAGTGTACTATACTCAAACTAGAAAAAACCAGAGAAGGTTAATTCTGGTTGATTAAGGCGTGCGCTCGCGAATTTTGCAGTTAAGTATCACCTACCTCTAGTTATATCATAACAGCTTTTTCAGGGACTTGGGCTCAGGGTCTCGTAGTAAAGCTGTTCGTTTGGCTCACATATCGAACAGTTACTCCTCAGGAGGATAATATGTTTTTTGCTGACAGAACGCTGGTATGTAAGGATTGTGCCAATCCTTTCCTTTTTACTGCTGGCGAACAGGATTTTTACAGGCAGAGAGGCTTGATGCATGAACCGGGTCGGTGCCCGGATTGTCGCAACCGTCGCAAACAGCAGGCTATTGAACAGGGCCTTGTTTCCAGTGAAGCTACTACCCCGGTAGTAATGCGCGAAGTCAGTAAGGTGATTTGTGCCGAGTGCGGCACAGAAACCACCGTTCCCTTTCGACCTAGACAGGCTCGTCCGGTCTACTGTGCCTTATGTTTACAAAAACATCGCGCCGCAAGCGAACAACCCCCTGAGACCTCCAAACAACAGGAAGAGGCCGTCAACTCAACCTCAACGGAAATTATGGCATAAAGTGGCAAGTTGGGTAGCCAATCACTTATTAGGATTAGAAATCAAGTTTTGAGAGAAACCGGGAGGAGTTTGGAACTTACAGGCGACTTTAATACTAAAGTCTAAGGTAAAAAAAAGACGAATATGTTATTATATGGAAGCCGAGTTGTTTGGCGGCTTCTTTTTTATTTATATTTCATCTCCCTGAGCGGTATTCAGGAATATTTAACATATATCAATAACTGAAACCTGTTTTGCAGCTTGCAACTTTCTTCCCTGTCCGTGCATTTAGTATAGCAGCAGCGTCGTGTTAAGCGTTGAAGAGGTCAAGAAAGATCACCGGAACGTGCTTTCCTGGTTGGTATAGTCTGGTCATATTTTTTAGACCGCTATAACTCTGGTCTTTCTGCGCTGTACAGCTTTATTTCACGGGTTACGGACAGAAGAAATGCTAAATACCAGAACCTTCTTCGCCGGACAACGCCAGGTTGCCTCCACTAGAACCGGGCACCTGTCTTCTTTCGGAGAAGAAAGGCTTAACTATCAGCAAAATAATGCGGTAGAAAGTCAGGCACGGGTTTCAGCCACGGTTAAACCGATGTCTAGAGCGACCAGTAACGCTGACTTTGAATCTTGGTCCGAATGGAATCCGGCGACCTTTGACCGGGTTATTTCGCAATACCAGACCAGGATTTATCGTTTTATATATTCAATAGTCGGTGAAAGCGAACTGGCTCACGATCTGACTCAGGATACCTTTCTTTCCGCGTACCGTAACCTCTTGCGCCGCGCTGACTCTCTGGGAGTAGAGAGTGCTGAGGAAGCCGAATCCTTTGCTCAGTGGCAGAATTCTCAGTCCCAGAACAATATGTCCGCCTGGCTTTATACCATCGCTCGGAATGCCGCCCTCAGCGAGATGCGCCGGCGCAAAATCGTGCGCTTCCTGCCTTTTTTGCACAAGCCTGTTACCGGCACTGATGAAGAACTGGATAGCCTCTCCGATTCTCCCTTAATTGAAGCAGGCGGTAACCTGGAGGCTCGGACAGCTTTACGTGATGAATTACAGCAGGCCATGGACAAGGTTGGGCGCGAAAAACTGACTGCCCTTTTGCTGCACATGGACGGCTTTTCATACAAAGAAATTTGTGATATTACCGGCGACTCGCTATCGAGCGTTAAGTCCCAGATATTCCGGGCAAAAGAAAGCCTGCGCCGGGCTTTAACGGGGTTCGCCTCACCTGTGATTGAGGATCTCGGGGGAGGGCAATACTAACATGGCTAACAACACTAAATTCAATCCGAACGATTCTAACGATAATTCTTTTTCCAGTCTGAACCTTAACGATCACCAGCGCCATCATCGCATGCTGGAACCGTTAATATCGGTTTACCAGGATGGCGAAGCAAGCCCTGCCGAGCGTATGACTGTAGAGCAATACCTTGCTAACTGCGCCGGTTGCCGGGAAGTGCTGGAAGGTTACCAGCGCCTTGAAGGAAGTTTGTTATCCTACCTTGAGGCGATGCCGGAACCGCGCCTCAACCCCGAAAGCATTATATTTGAGGGAAGCCGCCGGGAAAACCTTTCCGAACGGTTTGGCGGAACCACCCGCCCTCAAAATCAGTCCCCGGTTCCTGCCTCTCGAAATAGTTCTGGCGGTTCACGAACCCGTGCCGGTTCAGGACCGCGTACCAATCCGGGCTGGCAATTTCTGTTCAGTATGTCCGGGGCCCTGGCTGCCGTTGTCCTGATTGCGGGTATTATTGTATATCTCTCTTTATCAAAAGGAGACGCGGGTCTTTCCGGCACTCAGACAGCCCAGGTTGCCGCCGGGGCGCAGTTCGCGACTGTAAGTGAACCTTCTACAACAGAGCCTCCTACTGCCGCACCCACTCCCACCACTGCCCCGGAGGTCCAGGCTACCCCCGGTGAGCCTACCGCTCTCCCTGGACAGAAGAGTGTTACTCAGGCCACTACTGAGGCGGCCAGTGTTGCTACCAAAGCCGAACCTGCAACTACCGCTGCCGCCAGCACCCATACTCAGGCGCCGCCCAGCGTTCCTACCAGGACGCCTGCGCCTGTGCCTACCAGCACTCCGGCCCCGCCGCCGGCGCGTCCCGCAACTTCGGCTGCTCCTACAACTTCACTGGCTGTTCCTACTACGACCACCGCTCCGCTTCAGATAGCCGAAGCTACCACCACTGTGGCCGCTACGGCCTTACCGGCCATTACGCCTGATACGGCCGCACCTGCCGATACTGCCACTGCCGCCACCACTACGGTTCCGGCCACGCCCGATGTTGCTACTCCGGTCCTGGCCACTACCGTAGCGCCTACGGCTGACGCTGTTCCGGCTACGAATTCACCGGCGCCGTCTTCGCCTGCCGCTGAGCCTTCTACTTCCGCTCCTAAAACGAGTGCGGCTGTTCAGAACAGTAGCTCTCCCGGCTGGATTGCCTATGTAGATAAAACGGATGCTCAAGTTCACCTGGTTCATGCCGATGGCTCGGACGACCATCTTTTGAGCGATCCGAACCAGCACGATATTGTATGGGAGCAATTAGCCTGGTCGAACGATGGCCGCTGGTTGGCGGCGGTTGGCCTGAGTTCTAGCCAGCCTGACCCCGGCATCTATCTGCTCGACTCGCAGAATCCACTCAAAGTAGATTATCTGGTGGATGGCATGTCGCCTTCGTGGTCGCCTGATAGCCGTACCCTGGCTTATCTGAGCGCCCCTATCTATGTCAAAGCCGGCGTTAAGCAAGGTCAGGCAGCCCTTTTTAGCCTGAAAACTCGTACCTCGACCCCAATATCTAACCAGACGGATAGCTTTAGCCCGCAGTGGTTTGACGATAGTACCCGCCTGCTCCTGGGCCAGAACCGGATATTTGATCTCACTACCGGTCAGACCACTACTTTCAAGCTGCCCTTTACCAACGAGTGCCTGGGAGCCAGCCTCTCGCCCAGCGGTAATAAGCTGGCCACCCTTGAATTAGGCCCGGAAGGCCTCTATGCTACCGTAATATATGACCTCAGTAAGGGTAAGCTTAATCCTAAAAATCCGCTGGCGCGGGCAACTTCCCCGGTCCAGGGACGCTTCGGCCTGATTTGCGGCACTCAGCGCCTGCACTGGTCGCCTGATAGCCGTTACGTCTATTACTACGTGAGTAATAATCCCACCTTCAGTACATGTTTAACCCTGGTGTCAAACGCCTCGGCCCGCTGCCTTTTCAATATCTACGATCCCAGCTTTACCTCGGATAGCAGCAGCCTGGTAGATATTAGCCCGGCAGGCGGCCTGGTCTATACCACTCTTTCGAGTTATAACGGTAGACCGGAAAAGGTACACTGGATTGCCGAAGCGCGTTTCGCGCCCCAGTGGCAGCCGCGCTAAGGCTTTTCATATTCTAAATATTCAAAAGCCCACCCGCACAGGTGGGCTTTTTTAAGAACTGTACAAATCGTACAGGCTATAAGGTAAATATTTGGTGAAGATTCATTTAAAAATGGGGATGACCACATTTTCCTGATGTGCTATAATCAGCGTTAATTAAAGCTGCGTAAGAGCGAGGAGGCTCAACGTATTTGTGACATTGTAGTCATGGAATAGCAGTTAGCGAGAAGAGAAGTATGGAGTAGCGCTGTTTCAAGGCGCTTAGTACGGCGAGGTTAGTACTTTGGATAAAATCTTCAAGCGAGCCACAAAGGGAGCAGAAGAACAAGATTTAGATAAAGATAAAGAGTCTAAAAAAGAAAGCATCTCATCTGACGCTTCTGATGGCTCTGGCAAAAAGCAACCTGCTGACGGGCATGCCCCCAAGTTTGGTTGGAGTGTAAAACCGCAAGGTGATGGCAAATCTTCTAAAAAGACCCAACCGGGCAATAAAGATATTCCGGACGATTTGTGGGTAAAATGCACTCACTGTAAAGAGCTTATCTACAGTAAGGAATTTGAAAACAACAAAAAAGTTTGCCACAAATGCGGTCATCATTTCCGCCTGAGTGCCAGGGAACGTATTGCTTTACTGCTGGATGAAAGTACCTTTGAAGAGCTGAATGCTTCACTGGTTACGGGTGACCCGCTCTCCTTCAAAAGCCCTACCGAATTACCCTACGCCGAGAAAGTAGTTGAAACCCGTCGCAAGACCGGTTTGAACGAAGCGATGGTAACGGGCATTGGAACCCTTGAAGGTCTGTCCCTGGCTATCGCCGTGGCAGATTTCAGCTTTCAGGGCGGCTCTATGGGGGCTGTGTTTGGCGAAAAGCTGGTCCGTCTGGTTGAAGAAGCGGCCCGGCGCCACATTCCGGTGTTGACTGTCTCGGCCAGTGGTGGAGCCCGTATGCACGAAGGGATTTTCTCCCTCATGCAGATGGCCAAAACAACCGCGGCCTTTGCGCTGTTGGGTGAAGCCGGTGTGCCCCACTTCTCCTTGCTAACCGACCCCTGTACCGGCGGCGTCAGCGCCAGTTATGCCTCGGTGGCCGATATTATTATTGCCGAACCGGGCGCTTTGATCGGTTTCGCCGGGCCCCGCGTTATTGAGTCAACCACCAAGCAAAAGTTACCGCCCGGTTTCCAGACCGCCGAGTTTTTGCTCGAACACGGTATGCTGGACCAGGTAGTCGCTCGTAAAGATTTACGCGCTACTCTTGCCGGTTTGCTCCAATTTTATAAGCTGGCATCTACCAATGCTACCAGCAATCTAGAGCGAGAGGTAGTAGGGTATGCCGGATAAAGAACGCAAACAGGTCCAAAAAGAGCGCGAAAAAAGCAAGGATAAAGAAAAAGAAGTAAAACCGGCTATTTCCCGGCGCTGGGAACGCGTTTTACTGGCCCGTAATGTTACCCGGCCTCACGCCCTGGACTTCATCAACGCCCTTACCAAAGATTTTATGGAACTGCACGGCGACCGCCGCTTCGGCGAAGACCCTGCCCTGGTAGGAGGCCTCGCTCGTTTCGAAGGCCGTGCCGTGCTGGTTCTGGGCAATCAGAAGGGGCGCGACACCAAAGAAAATATTTTGCGTAACTGGGGATCTGCCAGGGTCGAAGGTTATCGCAAAGCCTTACGCCTGATGCAGCACGCTGCTAAATTCAAGTTGCCTGTGCTGACTTTTATTGATACTTCCGGTGCTTATCCCGGCAAGGAAAGCGAAGAGCGCGGTATGTCGGTAGCTATTGCCGAAAACCTGCTCCTGATGAGCCGCCTGCCGGTGCCGATCATTTCGGTGGTGACAGGTGAAGGCGGTAGTGGCGGAGCCCTGGCAATCGGGGTAGCTGACCGGCTTTTGATGCTGGAGAATTCAATCTACAGCGTAGCCAGCCCGGAAGCCAGCGCTTCGATCCTGTGGCGCGACTCTTCGCAGGCTCCCGCGGCGGCTGAAGCGATGAAGATTACCGCCCAGGATCTCTACGAGTTCGGCATCGCTGATGAAGTAATTCCTGAACCGGAAGAAGGCGGCCATGCTGACCCGGCTACCATGATGACCACCGTCAAAGCAACTCTTCAACGCCACCTGTCAGAACTGGAAGAGCGTTATTTCAAGCGTGGGGAAGCCGGTATAAAAGCTATGCTGGAAGACCGCTATGAGAAGTACCGCCAGATTGGCCGTTGGACCGAGTTAAACGAAAGCCAGCTAGGCCTTAACGAACTTTCTTCGATTCTCTAGCTCCGGCTTTTAAAGCTTATAAATAGTAGCGGTAGTTATCCTGAAGTTATTCTAAATTAAAAATGGATAATATCGCTACTATTTTTCTTCTTTACACCCCTTTCAATCCTGACTTAATTGCCCGATCTTATTAAAATAAATTAAGTAGTATTGACTCTGATAAACTACTATGCTAAATTATTGTTAACTAGAGGTGAATGATTTAGCGTCTCTGATGATTTTTTATTCACCTTACGGACTCATGGGCATTACAATCCTCGTAGTCAATGCAAAACAGTTTTAATAAGCTCAATTGGCCTGCCCTAGTTATTTATAACAAAAATTGAGAGACGATTTCGGCTTTTTTCGAGATCAGCAATAGTAATAATATCAAGAAGTTATTGGGATATTAGCCAGGCAAGTAAGGGAGTGTCACGTCCTTCCGCGTAGTAATTCTGTGATGGTTTTACACCGCAGTACAAAGTGTTATTCCCGTTAGCACTGGTGGTCACGGCATAGCAAGGAGGCTATAACTATGATCAGCAGGGAGAGTATGGTAGACAGCAGACACGGAACGTTTGCTGATAAATTACAGGAAGCATCCCGCCAAGCACGTATTTTTAACGATTACGGTGAAGAGATTTTTGTGGTCGGTCAATGGGTTCCGGCCGGAACTTACCAGTTGATCGATAGCACTAAAATCATTAACCTGGATAAGCCGGGATTCCTTCCTCCATCTTTCGATGGACGCCGGGCTGAATATCTAAGAGTTGAACGTCCCTGGATTGTTATGAACAACTGATTTTAAGTTTGTTTTTCCAGCTTGACGATCACTATTGAACATTATCCTTGAGGAGTTTTGAGAGAGAAGCAGCCCCATGCAGGGGCTGTTTCTTTTTGTAATTTGTTTGTATTTTGTACTGACTTAGAATTTTTAGAATTTCTCTAACTCTATTTAGCGCATCTTGATAGAAAGAATTTGCTTCATCAGGTCAAAGCTTTCGGGAGCCAGCAAGTTGCGGTCAAAAGCGCCCCAGCTATAGAAGAAGAGCGCCACCAGCACCGGTAGCGCCAGCCAGCGGGCTGGCTTGCTACTGGCATAATCGGCCATTGGTATCAGCACGATTAGAGCGAAGAACGGCAAAGAGTACCTCAGAACATCGCTGTGCAGCAAGAAGAGGGTATAGAAGAAAGCCGCAAAGGAAATCCAGAAAACATCGTAGCGGCGCTGCCGCCATAAAAGCACCAGGCCCACCGCTGAAAGAATATAGGTGTAAATCAGAGCAGGACTCTCGAATAAGCCCGTGAGCAGTGTCGGGAAGGGTATCCAGCCGACATGCGTGACATTTTCGGTAATCTTAAAATAGGCCCGGAAATCGCCGTAACGCCAGGCATATATTCCAAATACGGCAACTAACCCCAGCGGAATCAGCAGAAGCGCTACGAAGGCCCGCCAGTTGAAGCTCTGGAGCAGTTTTGCCAGGGATAACCCCCGCTCGTTCCACATCCTGACTGCCGCTTCAAAAAGCAACAGCAGCATAAAGCCTATCCACAGGAAAATCCCCGGCGGGCGCGTGAAGATAGCGCCGAAGCCTGCCAACCCCGCCAACCAGTAGCGCTGTTTCTTGAACCAGTAGAGCGACAGCACTTCTAAAAACATGAAGAGCGGTTCGCTCCCGCCTACATTGTGGTAAATCAACCAGCGTACCGGTAGCACCAGGGCTACCAGCGCCAGCCACAGGGGATGGCGGGCATAATTGAAATCGCGCACCAGGCGGTAGAAGACCCAGGCAAAAGCGGTCGAGAAGATAAAGTTGGCTGTCAGGGGTGCCCACAGCCAGCCTACCAGCGGTTTCAGGAGCATCAGGGCGACGGAAAAGCCGGGGAAATGGGCTGCCCAGTAGAAGGGTGAATGCTGGCTGAAATCCGAAATAGGCCTGATTAGCGGCTCGTTCGGGTCATAGAAGTTGTTGGCAATCACCACGTATTCCGGCCCGTCCAGGTAGCGAAAGATCGGAGCGATACTGCCGTTTTGCAGGGCAATTTTCCCGGCAAAAATAGCGGTTAAGGCCAGGTTGAAAAGCAGGATTACGCCAAAAGCGGTAATCACCGGATGCTTGCTGCGCCACTCGGCGCTCTTCAGCTCTGCCCAATCCAGCAGGACCAGTTTAGCTTCGCCGGAAGGATTCTTTAGTACTCGCCAGCCTGCTATGGCCAGCCAGGCGAAGAAGACCGCCAGGTATGAGGCACCTACTACATACAGCCAGTAGAGCGTATGGTTCAATTCCCCGTTATAGCCCACTCGCGCAATCAGGAAGAACCAGGCAGCCATGAAAGCGGACGCCAGCAGCGAAAGGCCCACTCCCGTCCAGCCGACTAAATTGCCGCTTTCGGGTCCTGCCCGCTGGGCCAGTCGCACGACCATCAACAGGAGGGCCAGCGCCGGGAGCAGCCAGATAATCCAGGCTCGGCCCGGCATCAGCAGCGGTGACCAAACCTCTTCCATGTTTACCGAGACCGCCTGTAGCATCAGGCCCAGTTGGCGCGGGTCGCCTTTTGGTTGCCAGGCAGGTGTTTCAAGTTGCAGATTTATGCGGGTTTTATCGTTGTCAGCCGGGACAAAGGTGAAGGTAAAGTCCTGAAAATTGGGGTTGCCTGCCTTCGGGCTAATCTCCCCGACTGGCACGCCATTAGCGCTTACTTTCGTATTATTAACCGGGCCACCTCCGGCGCTGGCACCCCTGGCCCGGAATGTTACCGTAACCTGCCGGTCAGTATGCGTGCTGGCCGGGATAATCACCAGTGCTTTAGGGTGGGTCCAGACGAAATTCCCCGGCTCAACCGCGTAAAGCCCATAGTCATTTTTCTCCGGCACGGTATTGGTCAGGTTGGCGGCATCCCAGGTTCTGCTGGTAACCGGGCGAGCAACCAGCAGGTAAGCCCCGGCAACCAGCGCCGCCAGGATGGCGATCAGCCAGAGAAAATTGGCCGTATTGACCCACCCGGGAAAGGGCCTGGTCAGTAACTTTTCTTCAACTTTAGAATTAGTTTCGATGCCCGAGTTCGGGCGCGTTATCTGCAATTTGATTCCTTAACGCTTTTTTGAACTTTTAAGCGGTTTCTTATAGATTCCTTATAACTGAACAAACACCCGGCAATTATAACCTATTTGCCGGGTGTTTGTGAAAAATATTATGGGTCTATCTATCGTCTAACCTAGCGCCTGTTCCAGGTCGCGGATAAGATCTGAGACCGTTTCCACGCCCACCGAGAGGCGCACCAGGCCGGGATGCATTTCAATCGGGCTTCCGGCTAGGCTGGCGTGGGTCATGGCGCCGGGATGCTCGATTAACGACTCGACCCCTCCCAGGCTTTCGGCCAGGGTAAAGATTTTGGTTTTTGCCACCAGGTTTAGAGCCGCCTCGTAGCCATCTTTAGCGATAAAAGAAACCATACCGCCAAAGCCGTCCATCTGCTTGCGCGCCAATTCGTACTGGGGATGGCTCGGCAGGCCCGGATACATTACCCTTTCTACTTTGGGGTGCTCACTCAAGAACTGCGCGATTGCCATGGCATTCTCGCCGTGCGCTCGCATCCGCAGGGGCAGGGTTTTGATACCGCGCAGCACCAACCAGCTATCAAAGGGGCCGGGAGTAGCCCCGGTAGCGTTCTGGTAAAAGGCTACTTTGTCGCGTAGTTCTTTATCTCTGGTGACCAGCAGACCAAGCACCACGTCGCTATGGCCTCCCAGGTACTTGGTTGCGCTATGCACCACCACGTCCGCGCCCAGTTCGAGCGGGCGTTGCAGGTAGGGCGAGGCAAAGGTATTATCCACGACCAGTTTCAGGCCGTAATTATGGGCCAGTTCCGCCACCTGCTGAATATCAATGATTTTCAGCCAGGGGTTGGTGGGGGTTTCCAGCCAGACAAACTTGGTGTTGCGCTTGATTTTCCCGGCGGCCCTTTCGAGGTCCGTCAGGTCCACCAGGTCATACTCGATGCCGCTATCGCTGAGCACTCGCGCAAAAATCCGGTAAGTGCCTCCGTACACATCATCGCTCAAGATAACGTGGTCGCCCGGTTTTGCCAGGTACATCAGGGTATTAATGGCCGCCATACCGCTGGCGAAACCCAGGCCGTAGCTGTCCGGCCCGCCTTCCAGCGAAGCGATACACTCTTCCAGGGCCGTGCGGGTCGGATTATGGGTGCGCGAATACTCGTAGCCTTTATGCTTGCCGACAGCTTCCTGGGCGTAGGTGGAAGTCTGGTAGATCGGCATGGTAACAGCGCCGGTCGTAGGGTCGGCCGGTTGCCCGGCATGAATGGCGCGGGTTTCAAATCCGGCCTGATTAAAATCGCCTTTCATGAAATCTATTCCCTGCCCCTCTACGCTTGCCGGTTGCGCTGGCGAGCTACAAACTCCAGCAAATCGGAACGGCTGATAATTCCTATAGGCTGCCCGTTATCTTCTACCACCAGCGCCGGGGTAGTGTTGCTGAAGAGTGGGAAAATATTTTCCACTTCCTCGTCTATGGCGACGCTGGGCAGGGGCGAGTCCATCACGCTTTCCACTGTGGCAGTAATAATCTCCGGGTTTTTAAAAATTCTATCCAGCAGCGAACGTTCCTGGATACTGCCAATAATCTCCATCTTTTCCCCCACCGGGCTTTCGGCCACTACCGGCATCTGCGAAATACCATGCTCGTGTAGCTGGGCGATAGCATCGCTCACCGACTGGTCGGAGCGAACGGTAATGAAAGTAGGGTGCTCGTGGTCGTTATGACCATTGTGGCTGTGCAGGACATCCGTCACCAGGGGGTGAGTGGGGAAACGCTCCGTAAAGCCCTGGTCGCGCATCCAGGCATCGTTGAAAATCTTGCTGAGGTAGCTGCGCCCGCTATCCGGTAGCAGCACCACAATCAGTTTGTCGTCATCTACGCGCTTGGCTACTTCGAGCGCACCGTAGAGGGCTGTACCACCGGACCCGCCGATCAGCAGACCTTCTTCGCGCACGGCGCGCCGCGCCATCAGGAAGGAATCGCGGTCGCCAACGGTTACCCATTCGTCAATCAAGCTGAGATCGACCGTACCGGGAATAAAATCCTCGCCGATGCCTTCGATTTTATAGGGGCGTACTTTATCGCCGGTATAGAGGGAGCCTTCCGGGTCTACGCCTACGATCCGAATTTTAGGGTTCTGTTCTTTTAGATACTTGCCGATGCCGCTGATAGTGCCGCCCGTACCAACACCGGCCACAAAATAATCAATCTTTCCGGCAGTCTGCCGCCAGATTTCCGGGCCGGTTGATTCGTAGTGAGTGCGCGGGTTAGCCGGGTTGAAGTACTGGTTAGGCTGGAAACCGCCGGGGATTTCGCGAGCCAGGCGGTCGGCTACGCTGTAATAACTTTCGGGCGATTCACGCGGCACGGCAGTCGGCGTAATCACTACTTCCGCGCCGTAGGCTTTGAGCAGCGAAATTTTTTCCTGGCTCATCTTATCGGGCATTACAAAGATCGCTTTATAGCCTTTGATGGCGGCGGCAATCGCCAGGCCTACGCCGGTATTGCCGCTGGTAGGTTCAACGATGGTTCCGCCTTTTTTTAAGAGACCCCGGCGCTCGGCATCTTCGATCATGTTGATACCGATGCGGTCTTTGACGCTGCCTCCCGGGTTTAGCATCTCAAGTTTAGCCAGTACCGTTGCTTTCAAGCCGCGAGTCAGGCGCGGCATTTTTACCAGGGGCGTATTGCCGATTAGCTCCAGCACATTATCGTAGGCCTGGACTTCGCCAGGCTGGAAACCTACGCTAAAGCGGCTGTTTGTTTCCGTGCTGCCGCCAGCCTGCTGGTTTTGATTTTCCATTAAATCCATTTTATTACTGTTATCCTTTCTGAATATTAGTCCTACACCGTTGTAGAGCCCTCTTTTAGCTGGTCTTTCCCATTCAATCCTGAAAAGAGGGCGAAAAAGGATTTTGAAACTTTATACTGCTGGCCTATAGCGCAAAATAAATACGACTAACTTAGTCAACATTTTCTTCAGTATTTCTGTCAAGATGATTGTAACAAGCAGGCAAGGGAGTGTCAATGTGGGCAAAAAGCGGCTAATAAAAAAGCTGGTCTCCTCACTCTTGAGACCAGCATTGTTTTTTGTGGATTCACTTACTCACTGTCACTAACTATATTAACTTGCTCGCTTACTTAACCGCCTGACTTAACTGCTTGCGCTTCGGCATCGGGCCGGTTTGGGTATTTTCCAGGCCATTCTCTCTCCCTAACAGTTCAAGAAGGCTTTCCGCTTCAAGCCCTAACAGCTAAAAGCTTTCCGGAAAAGACCAACCTTTATCCTGGCTATGCCAGTCAGCTAATTAAGCTGGATATGTCCAGGTTGTTCCGTAACTATCCGGCCTAAACCGCAAGGTTACGGAGGCGGAGGCTTGCCGGGTCAGTAGACCTGTCCCGCCAGACCTCCAGGGAATTTCGTTACTTCACTGCAATCGCGGCGTTCGGGCTGAGGGTAGTGTTAGAATCCTCCGGCTCGAACCACACATCGAACGGTGTGATGTTTCCGCGAGCGATGGTATTTACAAAGCTTAAATAACCACCACCCTGGAATAGATAGTTGTTTCTGCCAGTTTTCTTGCGAAAAGTCGGATTGGCTTCTTTAATCCGCCAGCCGTTAGGAGTACCCAGGTTATAGTTGAACTCCAGGTCCAGCGGAATAGGTTGAGCCGGGATTCCGTGATGCAAGATTGGTAGCTGCGGGTGATCAATCACCTTGAGCAGCCCGTCCTTACGTTCCACCACGCTTGGCAACTCGGCTACAGCTTCGACTCTGATCGAGTCTGCGGTTGTCTGGAACTTGCCTTTGACGTAAGCTTCCCGCCCTTTCAGCAGTGTTACCGGGAAGAGGCGTGTCCAGTAGGTGATGCCGTCTACCTGGCCCGTGCCGCTGGTGACGAAAGTAACCCGGCTAAGAGTCTTGCCTTCGCTGGCGCTCAAGGTGCGAACCTGAATGTCCTCGTAGAGTTGACCGGTGAGGTCGCCTGTGCGCCACAGGGGACCAAAGAAGACGGTTTTGGTTAGAACTTCGCTGTTACGAGCGGTTACGGTGCGCACCTGCTCCCAGGCTTCTCGCGCAATCTGGGTATCGAGAGCGATACGAGCGGTTACGTCGTGGAAAAGACGACCGCCGACATAGGTCTGGGAACGTGTCAGGTTGAGCGAACTGTCCGGGACGTAGGTTTCACGACGGACCGTTCCCCGCCACTCAAAGGGATGGATAAAGTCACCTACGATAACCCGGCCATAACCTTTGCTTTCGCGAGTTTTATCGTCCAGGTCGGTGATTAAGGCATTAATCTCCAGGCCTTTCTTGACTCCTTCGACCAGGGACTCTATGCGAACGGTACAGTCTGAGATATCGTCGCCTTTTGGTCGCGCTCTGAATTCAACTTCCAGTTCGAGCGGATACTTTGGCACAGCAGTTGGACAACCAAGGATAGCCTGCGCGCTGATATTGGCCCACCAATCGTCATCATACCGGCACACCCAGTTGGCTAAACCCCTTCCCTGCTCTGCCCGGCCTTCTAAGAACGCTGGCATTTCAGGAACCTCCTTA
Organism: Chloroflexia bacterium; assembly: GCA_036261665.1. Lineage (GTDB taxonomy): Bacteria > Chloroflexota > Chloroflexia > Chloroheliales > Chloroheliaceae > 54-19. Next base: position 49,913 of record DATAKM010000196.1, on the reverse strand, counting down.
ACTCTTAATTATGATGAGAACCGGGGATGAAGGACTTTTAGAAAATCCTTCATCCGCCCAATTCGTATCCTTCCAGTAAGCGGGGTCAGGGTTGACCGATTGGCGCTACTACGGGCACATTTACGTTTGGCCTCCAGGCGAAACCGACTGCCAGGTAGGTAAAGACGCAAATGAAGACGCCGCTGTAGTAGAGGTAGGTGCCTAACATACGACTACCTACCAGTGTCATAACCCACCGTTCAGGTACCAGATTGATACCGAACCATTTCTTGAGGGCCTGACTGAATATGTACGCCCCTTCTAACCGGCTACCCCGGAACTCGAACCAGAACATAAAGCTCAATAGCCAGACCAGATGCCCCAGATAGAGCAGCATGGTCAGATGACCATCGTTCCAGATCTTGCTGGTGGCCTGGAAGATGAAGAACAGTGTTCCGGGCCGTCCAGGGAAGCTGGTTTCACCCTGCGGATCTTTCGGGTCTATTGCATATTGCAGCGACCCAAAGTAAACACCCATCATGTACCAAACGATTACCGAGAGAGGCTTAATTCCCCATAACATTGCTAACCAGACCTGGTCTTGTATGGAGTAGCCTCAGGTTCCGCCGTATGCGGGACCAAGACACGGATAGTCGAAACTACGCTTTGTTATACCTTTGGCGTCGAATAGCGGACTACGCCTTGTAAAGAAAACCGCTCGACTGACAGGTATACCGACGAAGAAGAAACCGGCTACCAGGGAGTGTATGAACACCCAATCACTGACACTGGTATGGTAACCCGGCCAGACGTGTAACAGTCCTGGTGTCAACCACTCCATCACGTAGGGCTTTAAGCCGTCAATGTACCACTCCTGCGGGAAAAGCTTAAAGTCCACCATCGAGTTTATGCCCATCACGCTCCAGGCTGAAAACCCGGTGAAGAAGGCCAGCAGGAAGATTACGCTGCTGATACTGGCCTGGCGGTCCTGGTTGTCGAACCAGCGCACCCACCTGGAGACGACCCAGGGATTCTTGGTGTCATCCTCCCGGACATCCCACAGATACTGCGCCCCATGAAAAACACCGCCAATGATGTAGAGAAACGAAACGTTGATATGATTCCAGACGAACAGGTTCAGCGCTACATCGCTCCACTGGCCGCGCACGGCATCCGTTCCGCGCGGGAAGGTGAACCAGGCGAAAGCGCTGTAAAGCATGCCTGTCCAGCCAAAGACCACCAGGTTGACATGGAGTTGCGCTTTGGGGTCCTCCAGGTGTCGGTTGAAAGTAGGTGGATTACGCCAGGTAATGAAACCTACGATCACCAGGAGCACCGAAAGGCTCAGAAGCATGGCATCGCCGTTAAAGATGGTATCTTGCGCTCGAGCGGCCTCTGTCAGGCCATACCCGAAGAAGTTGGGACCGCGCTGCATCACGAAAGTAGACCAGCAGACCCAGGCAAAGAGCCACCAGGCGATGTAGATTAAGTGACCACCCCAGGCTTTAGCGTAGGTAAGCGAAGCGGCCTGTAAGATTTTATTGGTATAGTGCCACCAGCCAAAGAGTATCAGGCCCAGGCCTATGATTACGTGAATCAAGGCGTAAGTCAGGACTTTCTCTTTGGTATCGATGCCGAGGTTGTAAAGCTGCGGCTCGATGGTAAGGTAAAAATAGTTACCTGGGAAGGTCAGCCCACTACCTATATTGAACCCGACCATCGTACCGATTGCGCCGGCCACGATCAGGTGGCCGCCGAAAATCTGGTCCTCGGTGCGGGGAAAGGCAAAGAGTTGATACCACCGGTAACCAGGCACATGTAATTCAGCCGCTTTATTCAACGCCGGGCGGTTGATGAGCGGTCGGGCTCCCGGTTGAAGGGTGATACTCATCGGTTGCGCTCCTTCTAACGAGTGAGTAGCTCCGTAAAAAATCAGTACTATTTCTTAGAAGTCTGCTGTTTCAGATACAACATAATGTCTACTGCCTGCTGCGGCGTTGCTATGCCGGCGGGCATCGGATTCCATCCACCTGCCAGGGGACCATCCTGTTTGGTCAGTCTTACAGCCGTGCCGTCTGTAGTCAGGTTGTGGGACTGGCTGCCCAGCAGAATAAAAGTTACTACATTGGCATCGTTGAGCGGCTTGCCGTTATAAAGCGCGGCGGTCTGGTAAAGGTTACCCAGCCAGGGGCCGTTACTGGTTGCTTCCGGTGGCCCGTAGTGACAACCGATGCAAATGCGCTGGAAGTTAGCCTGCCCACGGGCTAATGCGCCGTTGTAGGAATGTTGGGCCTCTTGCTTCACTTTTTGGTCGGCGGACTGCATATCGGTCAGCCACTTTTCAACCATTACCACTTTGCCGTCCGTGGTGAAAGCTACCGGGGCGACTTCCGGGCCCTGGTTTTCACGCCCTGTCTGGATATTGCGTTTGCCTTCACCCAGCGCATTGGCGTTGTTACCTATCAGCACCACAAAGAGCAGGAATAAGAGAATGGCTATTACGATGCCTCCTATCCAGACGCCGTAGTAAACCAGTTGCGCTCTTGGCTCGCCTAAGGCAGACCGCGCATTACGGTTTTGCTGGGGCGGAGTGCGGCCTGACCTTGAGAACCAGCCAGGTTTGGGTTGGTATGCCACCGGCAAGCCTCCTCTCTTACCTTTTTAGTAATTTAGTAATAAATGCTGCGCCCGGAGAATTTTTAAGGATAGGCCGAGTGAGCAACTTATGAACTGAGTAAGACACGAATGAACGAGCTGAGATCAGGATTTTCTGTGCTTATGATAATTCAGGCCCCTTCTGATAGCAGTAGTATGTGCTACACCTCGATTTTGGCCTAAACTCTACAAAACTTATACAATTTCTCTATAACCTGTTCCGGGAAAGAGCGAGCCTGTTAGCTGTAGTTGGTACTACAGACTACTTTGAGCGGGAAGTTCTATACTTAGCCTATGACAACGATTATTAGAAGCCAGGATAATCGGAATAACGAAACCTCCGTTGAGCAGAAGCCCGGAGGAACTCCCACCGCCAAAGCGCTTGATTATGAAGCGGCCTGCCGGGCAGAACTGGCCTTGCCCTCTACCGGCAAACAGCGGCGCTCCGAGTTGGAAGAAGACCTGGGCAAGCTGAAGCAGGCCCGGTTTATTGTCTTGAACGGCGTAAACCATTTCGTGCTGGACGAAGGTCCGCAGGATGGCCCTCCGGTCGTGCTGGTACATGGCTGGGATTGTTCAAGCTTCTGGTGGCATAGCGTAACCAGGGCTTTGAATGCGGCCGGTTATCGCACCTTGAACTACGATTTACGCGGTCATGGCTTTACCGATGACCCGGTCGAAGATGCCTACAGCGTAGAGCAGATGGCGCAGGATTTAGCGGCCCTGGTTGAACATTTCAAGCTGGAGAAGTTTCATCTTATTGCTTTTTCGGTCGGTGCGCTGGTAGCCAGCGCCTATGCCCCCATGGCTGCTCAGAAAGTGGTCAGCCTGGCCTTCTTCAACTTCGGCCTTTTTCAGTACAATCCGCGCCTGGAAAAGTTTGGCCCGGCGGCTCTCGGTTTCGTTTTCAGCCGGGTTCTAAAGAAGGTTAAAGCCTGGAGGCCGGTTTACGCTTACGTGCGCCTGACCCTGGTCAAGAACCCGGTCAGCCGCCGCGATATCCAGTACGGCATGTTAAGTTTGAAGGATACTTCGCCGCGCGCCGCCTACCAGGCTGCCCGTTCTACCATGTCGCGAGAGGTCCTGGAAGAGTTGCCGGGCTGGATACGTTCGCTTCAAATGCCGGTGTTATTAGTTGCCGGGTCGCACGACAAAGTAATCAGCCGCAAGAGCGCTCAAAATTTAGCTGCTCTGCTACCGAATGGTACTTACTACCTGATGCCGCACTGCGGCCACCTGATCCTGGGTGAACTGCCCGACCAGGTAGTAACGCTACTCAAACTTCATATGGAGCGTACAGCTTTAGCTGCTCGTTCGCTGTGAGCGTGGCATTCAAATCTAAAGACGTAACAATCTTAATAATCTTCCAAGAAGAAAGTGACCGGCCCGATGACTGAACTACTCGAAAAACCGGCCCTGCAACAAAAGTCTGCCAGAGACAAAAAACCGGAGTTGCCCCTGGTCAGTATTGATAACCCTGCTTTAATCCCTGCTAAAAATAGAAAGAAAGCGGCCGCTCCGCTGGAAGAACTGGAAGCGCGCTATGTTTATCCTTTTGCGGCGATTGTCGGGCAGGAGGAGATGAAGCTTTCCCTGCTCTTAAACGTGGTTGACCCTCATATCGGTGGGGTAATGATTATGGGCCACCGCGGAACCGGCAAAAGCACCATAGTACGGGCCCTGGCGGACCTCTTACCGCCTGTAAAGACTGTCAAGGGTTGTTTATACGGCTGTGACCCGGATCCGGCCCGGCGAGGAGCGCTTTGCCGGGATTGCCGCGCTAAACTGGCCGAAGGGAAACGCCTGAGCGGACAATTCACATCCGTCCCGGTGGTTGACCTGCCCCTGGGGGCGACCGAGGACCGCGTTTGCGGCACGATTGATATTGAAAAGGCGCTATCTCAGGGTATCAAAGCTTTTGAGCCGGGCCTGCTGGCCCGCGCTAACCGGGGCTTTCTCTATATAGATGAAGTCAACTTGCTGGAAGATCACCTGGTAGATGTGCTGTTAGACGTTGCGGCGGGTGGTGTTAACACCGTTGAACGCGAGGGTATCAGCGTGCGCCACCCCGCTCGTTTCGTGCTGGTAGGCAGCGGCAATCCTGAAGAGGGCGACTTGCGCCCGCAGTTGCTAGACCGCTTTGGGTTACATGCCCGGATTGTTACAATCCTGGATTTGCACCAGCGCGTGGAAATCGTCAAGCGCCGCCAGGCTTTTGAACATTCTCCGGCCACTTTTATGGCTGATTGGCAGCCCGAACAGGAGCGCTTGCGCGATCAAATTAAAAAGGCCCAGCGCCTGCTTCCCCAGGTTCAAATCCCCCAGGAAGTTCTGTTGAAGATCGCGGAACTTTGCCTGGCGCTCGGCATAGATGGCCACCGGGGAGAGCTAACTATCGCGCGCGCTTCCACTGCCCTGGCTGCCCTCAATCACCATAAAAAGGTAACCCTGGACGATGTGCGGCAGGTTTCCGGGCTGGCCCTGCGTCACCGCTTGCGCAAAGATCCGCTTGATAATACCGACAACAGCATCAAGATTGAGCAGGCCGTTAACAAGCTTCTGACAGTGGAGTAATCTCAAAGCCACTTGATGATGTATTTCCGGAAAGGTAACTTCAGGCTCAGCAGGCGGTTCTTATCTTCAGGGTCGAACCCGCCCAGTTTGCGGAAGACCGCCACAAAGATAACCACTCCCAGACCTGCCACTACGAAAGTTACCGGCCAACTGGCAGGCAGGAAGAAGATTACCGCAAGGAGCGGTACGCCAAAAGCCAGCGAAGCGCGTGAGACTTTCCAGAAAAACTTTAGCGGGTAACTCAGGTGCAGCACGCGTTGCAGCGCAACCAGCGCGAAAATGCGCGACCCGACCGCCATCGAACCCATCAGGCAGACCGCTACAATCACGTTCCAGTGCAGGAAGGCCGCCATAACCAGTAATGGCCCTACCAGTAGCGGCAACACTCGCGACAGCACTACCAGGCGGTAATGTTCGTAGACCTGCAAAACGGTCATGGGGATACTGATAATCGCCTCGGTAAAGGTGAAAAGAATCGTCAGCACCGTGGCCCAGACTGCCAGGTTAAGGTCTGTTCGGGTCAGCACCGCGTCCTGGCTGGTGCGCAGAAACATCAATTCGGTCAGGTTGCGGGCCACCACGATTGCGCCGATGGCGCTGGGTACCAGGATAAACGCCTGCAACTTGCTGAGCGAATTATAGGCCGCCTGCAACTGGGCATGATTGCCTTCGGCGTGAATAGAGGAGAAAAGGGGTGTTTGGACCCCGGCGAAAGGCGCCAGCAGAGTCTTGAGCAGTTGCTTGATGAAGCTGTAAATCAGGCGCACCAGTGCGACCGTCAGGAACTCCCGGTAGAACTGGAAAACCAGGATGGCAAACGAGGCATCGTAGAACCAGGCCGAGATGTTGAAGAAATACATCAGCGCAGCATATTTGGTGAAACGCCGCCAGAGGCTTTCACTGCGCGAGGTGGCTTCGGCAGGCGCTTTTTCTAAAGGTTGCCCGCTGCGGACCGGGTGCGCCTGGGCTTCTTCGGAGGGATCGGTGGCATCTTCACCGGGCAGGCTGCCATGCTCGGCTACAGGCTGGCTATCCAACGAGGTAGAAGCCGCCTTCAGAGAGTTAACCTGGGAGAGTTCGCGCTCGCGTTGTGCGATTTCCGCAGCCTCGCGCCCCGCCAGGAAGGCCTGCCAGCCTGCAATCACCACGCTGATAACGGTGGTAATCAGCAGGGCCAGGATCACGCCGTAGACTTCCAGGTGAAAAGGCCAGATGATCAGGGCCAGGGTTAAAAGGGGGTTCAGGACCGTTACTACAATATCGAGCAGATTGGTCACTTTTTGCTTGAAGAAGCTGTAAAGAACGTTGGTGCAGATATCGTAGAGCGCTCCCAGCACCAGCAGTACGGCGACCATTGAGAGATAAAGCGGCCCGTTGTCGCTCAGGTTGAACCAGCGGATAAACGAGTCCGAAAGCAACGCCATCAGGCTGATCAGAACCGCCAAAACCGCCAGTTTAACAATCGTAACGGTGACAATGAAACGGCGCAGCGCGCCCCGGCCCAACTGCTTTTCGATCTGGCCCACAAAGCGCGGTAAAGCGCGTTCAATTCCGAGGTCTACGAAGAGGCCCAGGGTAGATTGAATAGCGGTGATGGTGGCCAGGACCACGTAGCGGTCGCGTGGAAAGAGCTTGACTATTACCAGGGCCACAAACAGGGACAGCCCCGCCTTGAGCGGTAAAAAGGCAATGTTCCAGATCAAAGCCCAGCCTGCCCGGCGGCCTAATGAATTTTTATCCGGTTGTTTCTGGTTGGAGTTGGGACTCACAGGGGGTAAATTTTTCGCGGCAGGTGACGCTTTACTGACTTTCATAAATTCTATATTGCCAATTAGCCACTTGTTTAGAAGCAGGTGGAGACGCTATACAAGCCTGTGACTCTAAAGAGCATAACGCCGGAAAGTATAACACTCACTCAAAACAAGCGCAAACACTATAATGACACTATCACTAGAAAAATTAGAATTAATTCCCCAGCATATGCCTTTTGCCGCTGTAGTGGGTCACTCCCTGGCCAAGCAGGCGATGCTTTTACTGGCGATTGAACCGCGCCTGGGCGGCATCACCCTGGCGGCCCGGCCCGGCACGGCCAAGACCACCCTGGCCCGCAGTTTTCATGCTCTCCTGCCCTCGGTGACGGCGATCAAACATTGCCCTTCCCACTGTGACCCGGAACGGCCCGTTGATTGGTGTAGCGACTGTCGGCGTGACTACTATTATAAAGCTAAAAAACCGGCTATTTGTTGCGTGCGGCCTGCTTTTATCAATCTCCCGCTGAATATTACCGAAGATCGTTTGCTTGGTGGGCTGGCCCTTGAGGCCACTCTGCGCCTGGGTAGGCGCGTGGCCGAGCGAGGCGTGCTGGCCGAAGCTAACCAGGGTGTCCTGTACTGTGATGAGATGAATCTACTGGATGATGGGCTGGGTAATTATCTGATGGACACTCTCAGCCGGGGCCGTTTAGCCCTGGAACGGGAGGGCCTGAGCGCCGAATATCCCGCTCATTTTATCCTGATCGGCACTTTCGACCCGGATGAAGGTGAGATTCGGGCCGGGCTGCTTGACCGGGTAGGCCTGGTAACTTCGGCCAGTACCCTGGAAGCCCCAGAGTCGCGCATGGAAGTAATGCGGCGTTCGCTGGCCTGGGACCGCGCACCAGCCAGCCTTGAAGATGAATTTCAGGATGAGACCCATCTTTTACGCTCTCTGGTAGAGGCCGGACGCGAGTTGCTGCCTCGCGTGGTTATCAGCAACGACCAGCGCCTGGCTCTGAGCGAAGTAGGCCTGCGCCTGGGCGTGCCGGGCAACCGGGCCGAACTCTTCGCGGTACGCGCTGCCCTTGCCTCGGCCGCTCTGCAAGGTCGCCCGGAGGTAGATGATAGCGATCTTAAACTGGCGGTCCAACTGGTGCTGCTGCCCCGCGCTACCCGTTTGCCCGACCCTGAACCGCCCGAAGAAGAGGAACCGCCACCTCCCCCGGAGCAGCCTCCCGAACAACCCGAAACCGATGAAAACGAACCGCCCAGCCAGCAAGAGCAACAGCCCGAACTGGAAGACCTGGTATTGTCGGCACTCGCGGCGGAGCTACCCGAAGATATTCTTGCCCTGGTGCAGGCTCGCCAGACCCGCGCGAAGTCCGGCAGTCGTGGCGAGGCTCTTAACTGGAAACGCGGTCGCCATGTGCGCAGTGTTTCCGGCAAGCCGGGCCAGGGCCGCATTGCCATTATTGATACCCTCCGCACGGCTGCGCCTTTCCAGTCTATCCGGCAGGCCGAGAATGGTACCGGTCAGAAAGCCGGGAGTGTCAGCGGCTCTGCCGCTCCCTCTAAAAACGGGGCCGCTCCTTATAAAATCGAATTACGGGCGGACGACTTGCGCTTTAAGCGCTATAAAGATAAGGCCGGGGTGCTTTTTATCTTCGCGGTGGATGCCAGCGGGTCAATGGCTCTTAATCGTATGCGTGAGGCCAAAGGGGCTGTTACGCAGCTCTTGCAGCAGGCCTATGTCCACCGCGACAAGGTAGCCCTGATCTCCTTTCGGGGCAGGGAGGCTGAAATTTTACTGCCTCCCAGCCAGAGTGTTGAACTGGCCAAGCGCTCCCTGGATGTCCTCCCCACCGGGGGCGGCACTCCCCTGGCTTCAGCGCTTTTAACCAGCCGCAAACTGAACGAACAGGCTCGCCAGCAGGGCATCAGCAAAACGATGGTTGTGCTGATAACCGATGGGCGTGGGAATGTGCTGCTGCGCGAGGACGAGGAAACGGCCGGCTTGAGTAAAGAAGTGCGCAAAGCCCGCGCGGTAGAAGAGATAACCCTGCTGGCAGAAGGCCTGGCGGCGGAAGGCCTTTCTGCGGTTGTGCTGGATACCCAGACCAACTTTTTGAGCAAAGGAGAAGCGGCCGAACTTTCGCGCCATTTACGCGCTCGCTACATTTACCTGCCTCGCGCTGACTCGCGCGCCATTGCCTATAATGTAGTGACCGCCGCCGAGCAGCTTCGTTAACTTTTTCTGCTCGGATTATTCTCTCTTCCTACCCTGCAATCCTCTAAATTAGCGCTACAATTTGGACATAAATTGTACAACTGGTAATCAGGATTGACAGGGAGGGTTTGCAAGAGTGCTGAGCAGACTTTTGAGCGGGCTACCCTACTACCTAATTATTGGCTGGGTCGGCTTTGTGGCGACTCTTGGTATGATGGGTAGCCTCTTTGTAGATTGGGCCGTCATTATCGGTTGGATTACTATCGTCACGACCACTATTCTGTTCTATACCACCACTATTGAGGCTCCCTACGTCGAGTGTGAATGGGCCAGTTTTATTACCATTCCGGCCGGATTAATCATGATGCTGGCGGGCGTTGAGCCGGTGAACTATTTTGTAGCTATCGCCGGGCCCCTCGCTCTCCTCTACGGAGCAGCGGAATTGTTTGCCCCGCGCCTACCCTGGCTGAACAGGCTCTTACAGGCGGACCGCCGCCGCGCCCGCGCAAAGCGCCGCCGTGAAGAAGCGCTTATAAAGCTGCGCCAGGAATGGCTGCTGGAAGTGGTGTCTGACGAAGCGGCTTAGGCAGCCTGCACAATTAAATTTACTTCAGCAGGTTTTTTTGGCAAAAATAGCCAAAAAATATTACTAAAAATTGTCCCAATAGTGATTGAAAAATACAATCAAGTACATTATACTAAGAGATAAGCATTTTGAGACGCTGGTAGCTCTGTACGCTGATGTATGGAAAGTTAAGATACTGTGCAATTAGGGGGAAATAGCTCGGTGCTAATCCTGCCGCAAAAAAGGGGCAAGTGATGAGTCTGCTCGATTCACTCTTCAACAGATCCGCCAAATCGAAGAGCAGTCAAAATAATAACAGTTCCTCTGTAGCTAAAGAGCGACTACAGTTGGCGCTTGTTTCCGACCGGGTAAAAATCTCACCTGAATTAATGGAGACCATCAAGGAAGAGATAATTGCTGTGATAAGCAAGCATTTCGACATTGATCAAAGTGCGATGGAGGTAACGCTGGGTGATCGAAATAATCACCTTATAGCGAATATCCCCGTCAGACGTACCCGTGAATTTAATCCTCGCCGTTGAGTCAGGGTGCTTTTATTTAGTTAGTGTTTTCCACTGAATAAGATTGATTTTTTGCTTGAGGACAAGTGAATGAGCATTACTGAGAAATGGCAGCCTACCCGGAACTGGCATGAAGCCTCGCCCCGCAGTTGGGGCCTGCAAGTAATCAGCCGCACCATTACAGTCAATACCAGGGGTAATAATGATGTGCAAGATATTACCTCGAAGTTAAACGACCTGATCACCTCCGCAAATTTACATAATGGTACGGCCACTCTTTTCGTCCAGGGTTCCACCGCAGGCTTGACTACTCTCGAATTTGAACCCGGTGTGATCGAAGACCTGGGTGAAATGTTTGAACTGATGGCACCTTCCCAGAAGAAGTATAAACACGAAGCTCGCTGGCACGACGGCAACGGCCATTCTCACGTCAGAGCAGCTTTACTTGGTCCCTCGATTGTTATTCCTTTTGTAGAAGGGGAATTAACCCTCGGTACCTGGCAACAGGTGGTAGTAGTGGACTTTGACAACCGCGCCCGCCAGCGCGAAATTGTCGTGCAGCTTATGGGGAATTAACCTTTCAGCTATTCTTTAAAATTTCTTATCAAGTGGTTGTTGGGCCGGCACTCCGGTACGTCTCGGATAGAGCGTGGAGGTCCGGCCTATTTTTTCGGCCACAATCAGTCGCCGAGGATCGTTTTCTTCTCCCGGTAAAGTAAAAACGGGTGTCTCCCGCATCCTTGCTCCCAGGGTCTTTGCCACCGCCTGGCTGTTTTCCAGTTCCACCTGCAAATCGCCCTTTTTAGGGGCTACAAAAAGGCCGCCTACCCGGCAGAAGGGCAGGCAATATTCGGCCAGTACTGGCCAGGCCGCCACCGCTCGCCCGGTCGCCAGGTCGTATTTTTCGCGATGCGCCCGGTCCTGACCGAGTTCTTCGGCCCGCCCGTTTATGGCGCTTACCTCTGAAAAACCCAGGCGAGTGGCGATATGCTTCAGAAAAGTGATCTTCTTGCCAACCGATTCCACCAGGGTCAGTTTCAATTCCGGGTAGAGAATCTTCAGGGGAATACCCGGAAAGCCCGCCCCCGCTCCAATATCAATCAGGCGGGCCCGGTGAAGGTCCAGAGCTTTGCCGGGCTGATCTCCCCGCAAACGCGGCGAGGCCAGCGTTAACGAGTCCAGGAAGTGGCGGGTTTGTACCGCCTCATATTCGGTAATCCTGGTCAGGTTCATGCGCGAATTCCAGTCAATCAATTCTTCATAATAAAGCTGGAAAAGCCGCAGTTGCTCTGCTGTCAGCTCAATATCCAGGATTTCTCGGGCTTCTTTTTGTAATATTTCTAACATTCCACTAATTCCACTAACCGGATTAACTATCAAGCTCGGCAATAGTAGCATTTGCCCGGCCAATCAGCAACTCTCAACTGTTTAAACCTCGATTAAGACTACCAGATCTGCCGCTTATTAAGCCTGAATTAAGGTATAATATGGGCGGTAAATTTGAAAGGCCTTTTAGAAAATAGTGATAGAATGACAAGTAGTTCAACAGAATTAGCAAAATCTACCTCAAGTACTTCGCTTAAAGAACGGCGAAAACGGATCATCAGCCTCTTTCGCTACCTGGTTCTGGATTTCACCCTGGAAAATTTCCAGCGGCGTATCCTGGGCAACAACTACGTACAGAAGCGCAGCCTGGAACGTAACCGCAAGCGGGCCCGCCGTTTTGTCAATACGGCGCTAGAGTTAGGCGGCGTGCTGATTAAACTGGGCCAGTATCTAAGCTCCCGTTTCGATCTTTTGCCAGATGTTTGGATCGCCGAATTGAGCCGTTTGCAGGATGCGGTGCCGCCTGTTTCATTTAGCGAGCTTCGACCGATTATCGAGCAGGATCTCGGCGGAACTATCCAAACCCTATTCCTGCAAATCAATGAGGCTCCCCTGGCTTCCGCCTCGCTCGGGCAGGTTCATGAAGCCCTTCTGCCGGATGGTTCGCGGGTAGCGGTCAAAGTGCGCCGCCCCGGTATTGATGCGATTATCTCTGCCGACCTCGAAGCCCTTAACCGGGTGATCGACTTTCTTAAAAGGCGCACCGACCTGGGCAAGCTGGCCGATCTAAAGGGGATTGCCCGCGAATTTGAAATAACCCTGCGGGCCGAGCTTGATTACGTCAAAGAGGCCGATAACGCCGAGCGCTTCAAGCAGAACCTGCAAAAGTTGAAATACGTCTATGTGCCGCACGTCTACCGCCAGTACTCCTCTAACCGCGTTGTTACGACCGAGTTTATTGAGGGTTACAAAATTACCGATTTTAAAGCGATTGACGCCGCCGGGTTGGACCGCCACAGGGCCGCGCGTATCCTGGCCAATTGCTATTTGAACCAGTTCTTGATCGACGGCTTTTTCCATGCCGACCCCCATCCTGGCAACCTTTTCCTGCGCGAAGGCCCCCAGGGTGTGGAAGTGGTCTTCATTGACTTTGGTATGGTGGGCGAGTTCTCCCGCGAGATGCGCATTGAGTTGCGCCATCTGGTGGTGAGCGTGATTAACCGGGACGTAGAAGGTGTTTTACAGACTTTCCGCACCCTCAAATTCCTGCGCCGGGAAGAGGACGCCGACAAAGTGCGGGTAGCCATCAGTTACTTTATTGACCGCTTCCTGGGTATGAACCTCGATCAGCTTAAAAAGGTTGATAAAAAGCAGATCTTTGATGACATCAGTTACATCATTTATAGCCAGCCGCTTTACGTACCCAGCAATTTTTCTTTCCTCAGCAGAGCCACCGAGACTCTGATCGGGATTTGTACCAGCCTCAGTCCGCAGCTAAATCTACTGCACGAGGCTCAGCCTTTTATGCGGCGTTTAGCGGCGGAAGAACTTGGCTCGGTCGAAACCTTTGAGAACATCGCCGGGGTAACCCGGTTTCTGGCCGAATTGCCCGGCGCCGATAATGTGGTTGAGTTTTTCAAATCTCCGCTTGGCAAACAGGTTCGGCAGAATGCCTTCCAGCTATTCAGCCTGCCTTCTAACCTGAATAATGCCCTGGATAAACTTGAATCCGGGCGGCTACAGGTGCAATTCTACTCGGCGGAAATGAAGCAGGCTTCCGAGAAGTTACAGAAAAGTAACGAGCGCCTGTTGAACGGAGTAGTTGCCAGCGGCTTCCTGGTTTCGGGCGTCATCCTGGCTACCGCCGCCGCGCCCCTGTGGGCCTCGGTGCTGTGCCTCCTGGGAGCGGGACTGATGGGCTTGCGCCTTTTGCTGCGCTAAACCAGGGCCGCTTCGATGGCTTTGGCCGCTTCCCTGACCCGGGGAGCGGCTTTTTCAACTTCAATTTCCCCCAGGGCAACTACGCCGATACTGGCTTCGGCAGGCCGCCCGGCAATCAGCAGGGGCGCGGCCAGTCCACAGGCCCCGCGTTCAATTTCATCTCTGGTCAGGGCATAGCCGAGCTTACGCGCCGCTGTAATAGCTTCGCGTTCCTGCGCTTCCGCCGGGCGCCCCGCCAGGATGGCAATCCCGGAAGCCCCCACTGCCAGCGGGTGACGAAAACCTGTGCGGTAACTGACGTGAATATGGGTATGGCGCGGCTCAATCGAGAGAACTACCACCGCCTCACTGCCATCCGCGACACTCAGGCAGGCCGTTGCGCCCAGGTCTTCGGCCAGGTTGGCCAGTTCAGGCATGGCGGCGGCCTGTAGCTGCGCCGCGAAGTTGCGGCTTAAAGCCAGAATACCCGCCCCCAGGCGAAAGCGTCCCTCGGCGGTACGCGTGACCAGGTGATGTTCTGCCAGTGTCCCCAGGATGCGGTAGCTGATGGTGCGGTGTACTCCCAGACGGGTTGCCAGGTCGTTAGCGCTCAGTCCTCCGGTCTCCTGTGCCAGGATTTCGAGCGCTCTTAAACCCCGATCAAGCGTCTGAGCCGAAGGTGTGGTTAAAGGTTCTGCCGAATTTCGAGCAGCCGCCATGCAAAGTTTTCCCCTTTCCAAAGCTTTTTTGAGTTGTTGAAAAATTGATATATTGACAGCCCGGTTTTTGTTGTATATATTATAGCATAATGTAGCGATTATAGAACAAGTTGTTCGCTATTTGCTACAAAGTACCAAACTAGCTATAGAGTTAGCAATTGCAGATGAATTTCACAAAGACGGCAGCGGGGTCAGGAGGGGTGGCACCCCTCCAAAGGGTATCTGGGGGCAACCAGTTGACTCTTCCCAATCACTTTTTTTACTCCCGCCCCGCCAGGCGGGGCGGGAAAAGGGGAAGAAAGGTGCGTGGGGACCCCCCGCGAAGCCCCGGCCTGGGGCGTTGCTCCCTTGTAACCCCTTAAGAAGCTTGTGAAAATTTTATGCAATTCTTGGTTATAAATTAGCGCCAGCACCCGGCTATCCGGTTGCCGAGTAACAAAGGAGTTAGGGCCATGCCGATGTACCAGCAGCGGGGAGAATTACCCAAAAAGCGCCACGTTCAATTTCGCCGTAACGGGGCTTTATTGTGCGAAGAAGTACTGGGGTTAGAAGGCTTTTCGGGAAACGAGTCGATCCTCTATCATCTCAATCTACCTACGCGAGTAAAGGAACTGGGCGACTTTGAACCGATTCGGCGGGAAGAGTGGGTGCCCGAAAAGTATGCCCAGCAGCATATGCGCACCTTTAGTACTCCGGCGCAGGGCGATGCGATCAGCGGCCGCCAGTTGCTCATGTGGAATAATGATGTAGAAATCTCATTGTGCCGCCCTGACCGGACTATGGATTACTTCTACCGCAACGGCGAAGGTGACGAACTAATCTTTGTGCACGAGGGTAGCGGCACGCTCGAAACGATTTTTGGCGACCTGCCCTACCGGGAAGGCGACTATATTGTTATCCCGCGTAGCACTACCTACCGCTTTGTGCCGGATGGGCCGCAGCGCTATTTTCTTTTTGTTACGCCGGGTCAGGTGGAAATTCCCCGCCGCTACCGCAACGAATACGGCCAGTTGCTTGAACACGCTCCCTACTACCACCGCGATATTCACGGGCCTGCTGAATTGAAAACGCACGAGGAGCGCGGCGAATACCGGGTAAAGGTACGGGTGCGCGACGGCTACCAGACCTATATCCTCGACTACCATCCGTTTGATGTGGTTGGCTGGGATGGTTACTGCTACCCCTGGACCTTTAACATTATGGATTTCGAGCCGAGCGCCAAGAGTGTGCATATTCCACCCACCGCGCACCAGACTTTCCAGGGGTTGAACTTTGTTATCTGCTCGTTTGTGCCGCGCAAGCTCGACTGGGACCCCCAGGCTGTACCCGTTCCTTACTATCACTCGAACGCCAACTCGGAAGAGATTTTGTACTATGTCTCGGGTAATTTCAGCTCGCGGCGGGGAATAGAGAATGGCTCGGTCACGCTGCATCCCAGCGGCATTCCGCACGGCCCGCAGCCCGGGGTAGTCGAAAAAGCCCTCGGCGCGGCTCAAACGGATGAAGTGGCCGTGATGTGCGATACTTTCCGGCCGCTACGCCTGACTGCCCTGGCGGCGCGCCTGGCTGACCCGCAGTATGCTTACTCCTGGTATGATGAACCGAGCGCGGTAAAGTAATTTAGCGAAAGCAATTATCGCTCGAAACGAACAGGCAAAGGTGTGAATGACTTTTGCCTGTTTTTAGTATTCGACCTGAAGGTCGGACTGTTTAAGGCTGGCGTACTCCGGTTGCTGCAAGCTTATTCTGAAAGCGCGGTCCCAGGGGAACCCTCTGGCCGGGACGCTCAGGAAATCTCCCATCGCCTCGGCCAGTTTCAGCGCCAGCTTAAGCGCGGTCTTGCCCCCCTCTACCGGTACGGTATGCAGCTCGATTTTTTCAGGCGACCATTCCACCAGCCGGAAATCGGCGGTTCTTAAAGGAGAGGCAGTCTGGATAAAATGCCAGTTGCCCTGCCGGTTAATGCTATTCGTATGGTTGTGGCCGCAGAAATAAAAAGCCGGACCGTTCTGCTTCGATTTGAAAACTTTAGCTACTTCACGGCTGTTGTCTATATTGAGCATGGGAAAGGAGGACCAGCGCGTGGCGCCTTTGACCGGGTGGTGCCCGAACGCAAAGAGCGGTAAACCTTCACTCGCGCCGATTTCACCCGCCAGCCAGTTCAACTGGCCCGCATCTACAAAACCGCCGTGATCTTTGTGGTTGCGCTCTTTGGCCGTATCCATAATTAAAAAGGGGCTTTTTTTTTCGCTCGCAAATGAATTAATATTATTTTCGGCCTCAAAGTAGAGCGAGTAATAATCCTTGCGGTTCCCGGTGTAGCTCCGCAGGGTAGCTTTATCCATCTTTAGCGCGTCATGGTTGCCGTTAACGGTTATAAACCGCAAATCGCAACGGCGGGCCAGGGCATGCAGCCCTTCAAACTCTTCGGCCAGGCCGTTATCGGTTGTATCTCCAATAGCGAAAACTGCTTCTGCTTCCAGTTTTCGCACGCTGGTAAAGAGCCGTTCAAAGAATTCTTCTCGCCAGGCGCAATGCAGCGGACTAGAATAAATAGAGTAATGCAAATCACCCAGCACAACGAAACGCACAGGTGTTATCCTTTCTCGCACGGTAGGCGCATAACCATATGTAGTGGTACATTCTGCAAAAGAACAACAAGCTATACGATCAGTCCTATTTGTTCTCCCTTTAGAAACTAACAAAAAACTCTCCTGATGTCTATACTTTTCAGGAGAGCCGCCGAAAGTTTAACTAAAGTTTAAATGCTATTAATGGCTTTAAGACTTGTTAAAAACCAGTTTTATCAGGATTTGGTGGGGGATGGAGTAGGCTGCCCGGCAGTGCGCGGTGGCAACTTAATGACCTGGCCGATCTGTAGCTTATCCGGGTCGATCCCTTTGTTGGCGTCCAGCAAATCGTTATAATCCACTCCGAGGCGAATAGCCAGGCCGTAAAGAGTATCGCCAGGCTGCACGGTGTATTTGTCGCCATTAACGGCCAGGGTGGCCGGGGCTTTGCTGGGCGGGGCGGCGGTAGTGGCAGCGGGCGCGGGGGTACTGGCGGCGGCACTGGTAGTAGCGGGCGCGGCGGTAATTTCTGCCGCTGTGGTGGTAGCCACGCTGGTGGTTTGAGCTGCAAAAGGCGCAGTAGGGGTTACAACTACTACATAAGGAGTCAGTCCGCCTCCTCCGGTCGGGGTCGGATAGCCACAGGCGCTTAAGAGTAGCACCAGGATTAGCGCCGGTACCACAGATAAAAGCAAACTGATTTTAAAGTTCTTTTTTCCTGGTTCTTTTAGCATAAGGGGAACTGTGTTCGCAGCACGTAGTATTGAATCATGAGCAAAAATAAAGAAGAGCAGAACAGGTATCTAAAGATACACTGACTGCCCTCCTCCCGACGTTGCTATTTTAGCATCCATGCCGGGCTTTGTCAACATGTTTTTAGCTAACTGATGCCAATATTTGGAATCAAAACTACTTTATCCGGCAGGGTTATTTCGATTTCAAAAGTGCTATCGAGCGAGAGATTGCTGAAAGCAAAATTGCCGGTATCGTCTACCCTGGCGGCTTTTACCTGGGCGGAATCCTGCAATAGTTTTACCTCGGCTCCTTCCAGGTCTTCGGTTTCTAGGCTATCACTGTAGATTAACCCCTCGATAGCCAGGGTAGGAGGCCGCGAGACGGTCGGCTGCACAATCAGGGTAACCTGCACATCTTCGGCCCGGTAGACCTGTGGAGTTTTAGCAGCGCTCCCGCGTACCCCCATAGGCACGCCCAGACTCGGGCCTGGCCCTGCCTGCATCAGCGCAGCGACCACCCTCCGCAAACCGGCCAGCGGCGTAGAGTTAGCCGCGATTCGCTCCAGGGTAGCATCCGGTTGTTTCAGGAAGCTTTTCAGTTCGGCTACTTCTTCCGGGCAGTAGGCGCAATCTTTAAGATGCCGCTCAATCTCGCCCCGTTCTTTAGCATTCAACATCCCCAGGGCATATTCACCCAGTTTTTGGGTATCATAGCAGGCTGCCCGGTTTTGTGGTTTTGTATGATGTAACTGGCGGGTAAAGATTTTGTCCAATTGACCCAGGGTGGCTACTTCCTGCCGGCAGAAGGGGCAGGCTGCCAGGTGTGCGCTGAATTCGAGCCGGCCATCCTGGTTAATATAAGCAAGGTAATCAGTCTCATTTACCTGCTCAGGAGCAATACATTTAATTTGAGTGTCCACTTTTTTATTCCCTGTAATTCTTACCGGTCCGGATCGAAATGCTCTTAGCAGGTAAGAATTCCTAATTCCTTCTCTTATATTTTACTACTATCTTCCCCGCCTGCCCTTACACTCTCTCAGTTTACAGGTAAGGTAGATCGCCTGGCAAGGAGCTATTTGCGTTAGCTTTTATTATCTCACTAAGAATATAAACGGATAGTTAAACGTTTTTCGCCAGGCGAATTTACCTTTTAACTTTATCTTAACGCCAGTTGGAGGCTTCGTTTAGCCGCTTAATTTGCTCCTCCGAGAGCTTTACCTTGAAGGTATCAAGGCTATCCTGCAACTGGGCACGGCTGTTCGCCCCGATAATCGGCGAAGAAATGACGGGCTGGGCCAGCAACCAGGCCAGCGAGACCGCCGCCGGATTGCTCTCCGTTTCTCCGGCTACCGCCTGCACGGCGTCCAGAATCTGGAAACCCTGTTCGGTGGCAAACTGGTTCTGCACCCCTGCCGCTCTTTTGCTCTCGGCTACTTTGTCGCGGGTATATTTGCCGGTCAGAAATCCGGCTGCCAGCGGGCTATAAGGAATAACGCCGATATGGTACTTTTCACAGACCGGTTTTAATTCGCGTTCGAATTCCGCCCTGGTCACCAGGTTATACTTGGGTTGCAGCGAGTCGTAACGAACCGTGCCATTTTCAGACGCGCTCCAGAGCGCTTCCATTAATTCCCAGGCTTTGTAGTTTGACGCGCCCACATAGCGCACCTTCCCGGCCCGTTGCAGGTCATCCAGGGTTCGCAGGGTTTCATCAATGGGAGTCTCGGGGTCGGAGGAGTGGGTCTGGTAAAGGTCAATGTAATCGGTTTGAAGGCGGCGCAGCGAAGCGTCTACCGCCTCCATAATATGGCGGCGCGAAAGCCCCTGGTCATTTGGGCCTGGACCCATCTGGCCGCGTACTTTGGTGGCCAAAACTACCTGGCTGCGGTTGCCGCGCTCTTTCATCCAGCGGCCAATCACTTCTTCCGAGACCCCGCCCGGGTTGCCCTCGACCCAGCGCGAATACACGTCCGCCGTATCAATAAAATTGCCGCCCGCTTCCATAAATGCGTCCATTACATCAAAAGCGGTCTTTTCATCGGCTGTCCAACCCCACTGCATGGTTCCGAGGCACAGCGCGGATACTTTTAAACCGGTACGCCCTAGCTTGCGAAATTCCATTGGGAGAGATTTCCTTTCGATTTTCCTTCATTAAATACTTTAAAAAATACTTAAAATACTTTGCCTGATAGCTTGGCCCGCCCGGGAAAGTATTAAGCAGTCGTTTCATTCTTACCATAATTCTAGAGTAAAACGCTTTAGCAAGCAAATCTTCTCCTGCAATTATCAGGCCCGGCCAATCAGAGCGCTTGCCGGGCAAAAAATCCGGTGGCTACTTCTCGCGGACTGTATGCTAAATCATTGCGCTAATTAGCGGCATTACCTATTATAGAGTTATACCACTTGCGATTTTTTTTCAAGAGTCAAAAACCAGTAAGAGAGGTTGCTATGCCGGAGCAAAAGCTTATCAAAGTACTCTCCATTGATGGGGGAGGAATCAGAGGGATCATTCCGGGTATGGTGCTGGCTGAAATAGAGCAACACACCGGAAAACCGGTAGCTTTGCTTTTTGACCTGATTGCCGGAACTTCTACCGGAGGAATCCTGGCCCTGGGCCTGACTAAACCTGACCCCCAGAATCCGAGCCAGCCGCAATATTCCGCTCACCAGACCCTTGAGATGTACACCAGGGGCGGACCGCGCATCTTCCCGCACTCTTTTCTGCATGAGCTCACTACTGCCGGAAGCCTGCTGGGCGAAAAATATCCGGCGGATGGTATCGAAGAAGTGCTGGATCAGTATTTTGGCGAGGCTCGCCTGAAAGAGGCTTTGACCGATGTCATAATAAGCAGCTACGATACCGAACGCCGCGACACTTACTTCTTTAAAAGCGCCGCCGCTAAAACCGAAGCGGATCGCGATTTCCCGATCAAACAGGTGGCCCGCGCTACCTCGGCTGCTCCGACTTACTTTGAGCCGCTCAAACTTGACCTGCCCGGCGGTACGGACTACTACTCCCTGATAGACGGAGGGGTTTTTGCCAATAACCCGGCTATGTGCGCTTATATAGAGGCTCTCTGTAAAAAGGAAAGCCAGGATATCCTGCTAGTTTCGCTCGGCACCGGGGAAGCCACTCATCCTCTGCCGCATAAAGAGGTAAAGGACTGGGGGCTGGTAAACTGGGCTCGCCCGCTGCTGGACGTTGTTTTCGATGCCGTCAGCGATTGCGTGGATTACCAGCTTAAATCGCTCCTCTCCACAGAACGTAACAGCACCCGGCGCTACTACCGCTTCCAGACCCGCCTGGATGAGAACGACAAATCAATGGATATTACCACCCAGGACCACCTGCGTAACCTGCAACTTGCCGGGGAGAGGTTGATCAAGGAGTGCGACCAGGATCTCGATATGCTTTGCCAGCAATTGCTCGGCTAAGCACTCGTGTTGTATTTACAATCAAGAGGCAGGCTACCATTACCGGCAACTTGCCTCTTTTTATTACCAGTATAATTTTTAAGCCTGCTTTTTAATAACGTGGGTCCGGGTTTTCTTGTACTCTTCTAGCGCTTGCAGGCTGGTGCGCCACTCACGATCTATCTTCCTGGCTACTAACCGGCCGGACTGGGCAATTGCTCGCAAGTAGCTTTCACTCAATCCACTTTGTTCGGCAGCCTGCTTAAGCGTGATCAGCTCACCTTCCAGAAAAGAGTCCGGCGATAATCTCAGCGAGTTATTACGCAGCATCTTAAATACCTGCCTTATTCAGTTTCCTTTTACTTCCAGAAATGGCAAAAGGGCCAATCAAATTGGCCCTTTCTCCTATCAAAATCAGGCAGGTACTCCAACAGGTGCTGCGGGGAGCGGCCACTTGTCTGCGAGCGGGTCGCTGTCCATATAGCCGGGCTGCACCATTTCGCCATCGTCCAGACCATCCAGCTCCATCTTCTCGCTGACCCGGTTGCCGCCCAGTATCAGGCCCAGCACTTTGAAGAAGACAAAGCTGATGCCAAAGGCCCACACCAGCGCTACAACCGCGCCCACCGCCTGGGCCAATAACTGGTTAATGCCGCCGCCGTAGAAAAGACCGGTTACGCTAAGATACTGCGCTTTGCCATCGGCGAAGAGACCGACCGCCAGTTGTCCCCACATACCGTTGACACCGTGAACCGAAATTGCGCCCACCGGGTCATCAATGTGAAAGACCCTGTCAACTACACCGACAAAGAAGACTACCAGACCGCCGGCCACGATACCGATGATAATCGCCCCCACCGGTTCAACATAACCGGAAGGCGCTGTGATAGCTACCAGACCGGCCAGCAGACCGTTACAGGTCATACCCACATCCGGCCTTTTCCCCTGAATCCAGGTTATCACCATCGCTGTCATACCGCCGGCGGACCCCGCCAGCATGGTTACTACCGCGATCAGGCCGATGCGCAGGTTGCCGCCACCCGAGGCCCCCAGAGTTGAACCGGGGTTGAAGCCGAACCAGCCGAAGGCCAGGATGATCGTACCCGTAATAGCCAGGATCATATTGTGGCCGGGAACCGGGTTGCTGCTGCCATCCTTGTTGTATTTGCCCAGGCGTGGTCCCAGTACTATTGCGCCTGCCAGGGCGGTCCAACCACCGATGGCATGTACCACACCGCTACCGGCGAAGTCTACATAGCCGGCCCCAAAGGGACTGCCCGAACCCAGCGGTCCGCTGGTTCCTAACTGCGAAAGCCAGCCACCACCCCAGGCCCAGTTGCCGTAGATCGGGTAGATGATCATGGAGACAAAGAAGCCGTAGATCACGAAGCTCGACCACTTCCAGCGCTCGGCCATCGCTCCAGTCGGAATTGTGGCCGTGGTGTCCATAAAGACCATCTGGAAGAGGAACATTACCGCAATGCCTACATCGTAGGTATCACCGGTCAGGAAGAAGCCTTTCCCGCCGATAATACCCCAGTCACCGATCTTGATTTCGTTATTCAGCGTAGCCAGGCCGCCCAGGTTGCTCACCCCGACATTACCGATGCCGCCGAACTGGAAGGCAAAACCGGCAATGTAGTAACCCAGCATACCAATGAAGTAAACCGCGAAGTTCATGCCCATTACATGGAAGGCGTTCTTGTAGCGGCAGAAGCCGGTTTCAACCAGCGCGAAGCCCAACTGCATCAACATTACCAGGAAGCCCGCTACCAGGGTCCAGACATAGTTCACACCAAGTTGATTCTGGCGAACCATGTTTGCCAGGTTGGTAGCATAGGGTTCATTTTTGGCCGCGGTATCAAGGAAAGTTTTCTGGGCGCTCTTGTCATTATCGCTGCTGGGTGCGCAGCCGCCCGGCAAGCCGCTACAGAAGGGCGCGATTCCATTCAAGTCGCTGCCGCTTCCGGTGCTCAATCCGCCCGGGTCGCCCGCAGGAGCGGGTGCGGGGGTAGTTGCCGCTGCCGGGGTGGTAGCCCCGGGCGTAGTAGTAGCCTGCGCATGGGTCGGCTGCCCTGAAAACATGAAGACCATCAGCAGCCCTAACATCAGCGCTCCGATCAGGAATAACCGCCAGAAGGCTGCCGAGCGCGCTACACTGAGGGTGGATACCGCTGCGGTAGTCCGCCCACCCGGACTACCTGTTCCTCTCACAACTCTCTTTTTAAATGACATTTTTCTCCCTTTCACAACTTGACTCTAACCGGCAATTGTTCTGAAAACAGGCATTAGCGAACAAATGGTGCTGTTTACACAGCGCCACCAGGAATTATGAAAGATCAAACATGGGTTAGAGTCAGACCAGGATTAACACTAAACAATCAACCGTTTGTTCAGGCAGAGCTAATAAAAGTTAAACTAACAAACGGTAACGCCGCACAAGCCTTGGATGAAATAAGCAGCCGGCCCCCGCGCCTGCTGAATAATAGAGAAATAAGTGCTTTACGCTCGGCGCGGCTTTTTAGCCGGACGCCCTACAAATCTGGAAACAGCGGTCTTTTCGCTCAGTTCGGGCATAGCTTCACTGCCAGTACGAGAAAGCATCTTCTGAGAAAGCTTGATTACTTCGCTTCTCTCATCAACCGGTAATACCAGTTTGAAATCTCGCCCGCCCTGCTTTGCGCGCAGCCTGATAAAGGTACGTTCTTCACTTACAGCCTCAAATTCTGCCCAGTCGCGTATTACCACGTTATTAAGGGCTACTCCGGCGCTGCTAAAGGTGTAGCGAATGGGAATGCCCAGGATAGCGAAGGCTCCCAGTACCATCACCACCTGGAAGGCGAACGAGAGCCAGCCCCCCAGTCCACCCAGCACCATCACTGTACCGATCATATAGATGCTGGTACGGTGGTAGAGCATGCGGTAGCGCAGAGTCAGGCGAACCTGCTTGATGGTTTTACCTTCCATCTTCTGCCCAATCGGCAGGAATACCCGAGTCAGCATGGTTATCAGCATAACGCCCACTAACAAAATTACCAGCGGTAATGTACTCATAACTCGTTCACCATTGTCCCGGTTTTAGATTGGGGCCGGATAGCCGGTTTTTTCAGAAATTTCAGCAGCGCTTTAGCGGGATTATAGGTTTTGCGCTCGATAATATTGCGGTTCTTTTTGCGGGTAGCCTGGAGTAAGCGAGCTATGTAATTGGCAGTTTCACGCGAAGGAGCCGGTAATTTCCGGGCAATTTCCAGGTGCTGGGCCGCGTCCAGGGTCAAACCCAGTTTTAGCTTGAATTCGGCCATCTTCATCTGGACAATTGCGTCCTGGTCGTTGAGCCTCAAGGCGGTTTTCAGTTCGCTCTCGGCCTCTTCCACTTCGTACTCTTCGGCCAGGGCCGCCCCCAGGTAAGCGTGCAAGACGGCGTTGTCTTGATCCAGCCCAACGGCTTCCCGCAACAGGGGGATAGCCAGGGCCGGTTCTTCGCGCCGCAAGTAACCAGTTGCCTCGGTCAGTTTCAGATATGCCAGGGCTTGAACTTCCTGGCCGGTAGTTTTAAGCTCACCTCGGAAGGATTGTTCACACTTCTGGCAGTAGGCTGCTGCGTCGCCATTTTCAAAAGCACAGTTTGGACAAACTTTCATGAATTAATTTCTACCTCAAATTAAGCTACCCGGTTGCTGGCGCATCAAGAACAAGCGATATCGAGTTGAAATATATAGAGAATCTACAGGTCGCCAGACCAACCTAACTTACTAAATTTAGAAATGCCAGGTCCTACAAAATCGAGAATAAAATTAAGCAGTTTTGACGCTAATAATCATTGCCTTTATTCACTACTTTTCGCAATATGCTTTTAGAACATAATTTACTAACTATTTTTTGTGTACTATGCACAACTATTTGTTGGTTTCCCTTCCCAATGGGCTAAAGAAAAAAGATCCTATTTTGAGCCTCTATTTTCAGGCCTGAAACCGGTGCGATATAAAGAAATCACAAAAATTAGCCCTGAAATTTTAACGGGTTGCACATAGTAATCATGCCGCAATAGACCTAAACTAAGTGTATGAGGTTGTAATTGCTCATCATGCTCTTTATTGGTACTCACCATGCTTTCCAGCGAAAAGATTCACAGGATGGGCAAATAGTTGTATTCAGAGAGGCGCTACATTGGAAACGACAAGTATCCTTTTGCCACTGGCGGCTATTTTGATCCTGGCTAAAATGGTAGCCCTGGCCAGTAAACGGGTTGGTATGCCGGCAGTCTTTGGTGAACTGCTGGTAGGACTGTTGCTCGGACCTTCCGTACTGGGCCTCCTCCACGAAACCGATATTCTGAAAGCTATTTCAAGCCTGGGCGTGATTATCCTGATGTTTATCGCCGGGCTGGAAACCGACCTTGATTTGATGAAGAAGGTCGGGGTAGCCGCTTTTCTCTCTGCAACCGGTGGAGTGATTGCACCTTTAGTCCTGGGAACCCTGGCAGGCCTCGCCGCCGGATTGCCTTTCTTCGTCAGCCTCTTCATCGGTACGGCTCTGACGGCTACCAGCGTTTCGATTTCAGCGGAAACCCTTCAGGAATTAGGTAAACTGCGCACTCGCGCGGGCACGACTGTCCTGGGCGCCGCCGTAATTGATGACGTGATGGGTGTAGTAGTGCTGGCCCTGGTGCTCGGTACCAGCAGCGGTTCGAGTCTCTGGCTTCCGGTAGGGAAAATGGTGCTGTTCTTCGTTGTCGCGACCGTAGTTGGTGTCAAGGTGCTTCCCTGGCTGAACGCGCATTTACTGAAACTGCATAACCACGCCGAAGAGGCTTTAATTGCGGTAGTGCTGGCCTTTGTCCTTTTCTATTCCTGGGCAGCCGAAGAAATGGGCGGAGTGGCCGCCATCACCGGGGCCTACCTGATGGGGGTGTTATTGAGTCGCCTGGAGGTTAAGGAAAGGCTGGAAAAAGGGATGCGTGCAATTGGCTACGGCTTTTTCATCCCGGTCTTTTTTGTCAGTATAGGCTTGCAGGCCAACTTCTCTATCTTGATGGATGCTCCCAGGCTGGCGATTGTTATTTCGCTGCTGGCAATCTTCAGCAAAGTAGTCGGGTGCTTCCTGGGCGCCTGGTTGGGCAGGCTCAAGCGCAGCGAGTCCTTCCTGGTAGGTGTCGGTATGATCTCACGCGGTGAAGTAGCGCTGGTAATTGCCTCGCTGGGTATATCGGTGGGCTATATTGATAATAAAATTTTTTCGATCATTATCTTCGTGACAATTTTGACCACAGTTATAACGCCGCTGTTGCTCAAGCTGAGCTATACCGTGATCGAAGGTCGTTCGGCGGCTCAAAAAGCCCCACAGCTTGCTCCCGGTTCTGCCCGCTCCTACGAACTGGGCGCGGCAGATTAGGCTATCGTTTTCTCTGTTCTTCCCCTTGTCACCTCTCGATGCCGGTAAATTTTTTTACCGGCTTTTTCTTGCCCAATTAACGCGCTTTTTTATATTCAGGCAATGAGTCTAACTTATTACAATACAGATAGTAATTCGTAGTTCTATAAGGCGGTTCAGGTTTCTCATTCATGCCCTTTTTAGTGGTTTCGATTTCATCAAGTTTTGCTTTGGTCTCATCCTTAGTTCCTACTATTAAACCTGATCTCTCTTTATGATAGGTGAAAAAAGAATTTTGCCTTATTATCCTGTTAACTTGCCACGTATAGATCAACGGAGGAACCTGTACCAGCCTGTTATATTCTCTAAAGTAGAAAAAAGAATCAACTCCCAGCTTAATTTCCCCACTTACCCACTGACCAACTTCTGCCTGAACTGCTAAAGTATCTGCCTCATAATAGCCACACAATCCAAAATCAATTACCCAGAGGGAGTTATTAGTGTAAATTATCTCTCCGCTAACTCGATAAAAAGCTTTACCTAATAACTGGCAATCTCTATGTGAAGCGTTTACTAGCGAGAGAGAGTGATAGGGCGTGGTAATTTCTAAGGCAAATTGCACTGGTTGTCCTGACTCAAAATCAGAGTAGTTTCCATCAGAAAGTACCCACTGATCTAAATTTATTTCCCAGTTATTATTTTCCATAAATTTCACAGCTTGTTAAAACAGAGGACTGGCGAATTTTCAAAACTATTCAAGGTTATTTAAGCAGCTCTACTTTAGGTAGCTCGATATGGAAGCGGTAGCGGTCCCCTCGAATGAGGCTGATTCTGCGCTCAAAAAGATGGCTGTCCCGGTCGTAGGTCAGGCGCTCCACCCGGAAAGCCGGGGCGCCGGGTACGCTTTCGAGTAAATCCGCCTCTTCCTCTCCCAGGATACACGGTTCAAGGAATTCCTCGGCTCGTTCCACTTTTATGCCGTACTGGGTTTCCAGTACATTATAAAGCGGCATAATGCGCCAGTCGTGCGCTTTCAGGTCAACGGTGGGTGGCAGCGCCAGGTAGCTGTCTTCAATTAACAGCGGCTCATTATTCACCATACGCAGGCGGCGCAGGTGAGTTATATTTGAGGTTTCTTCCGGCAGGCCCATTACCAGCACGGTTTCTTCATCCGGTTCTATTTCTTCCAGGCTCAGCAACTTGCTGGTCGGTTCGAGGCCCTGCGCCGCCATATCGCGAGCGAAGCTGTAGAAGCCGGAAAGATTTTGCTCGACTTTGAAGCGGCGCACCACCGTGCCCCGTTTTTTGGTGCGCTCAAGATAACCGGCTTTAGCCAGTTCTTCCAGGGCCTGCCTGACTGTAAAGCGGCTGACCCCAAAGCTCTCCATAATGTCCACTTCGCGGGGAATAACCTGGCCTTCCTGCCATTCTCCGCCTTCAATTTTTTGTAAGAAGATTTGTGAAAGCTGCCGGTGCAGGGGCCTGTCACTATTGCGGTCAAGCATATTTTCCAAGCAATCTTACCTCGCTGCGGCTACACCCTTTTAAGTCCGTAGATAATTTCGTTCTCATGATACAGTAAAAGATCAAGCCGCTCTGTTTAGTGATAAAATAAACAGCTAACCTAATTATATGCTATAATTAATTGGCGAACCACTATGGAAACAGCTTATAGATAAGCCAGGCTGGACCAAAACTCTTTATTAACATTCAAGCATGAATAAACATTTCTACATCATTGGATCAATGGTGCTGCTGGGAGTGATCGGCGCAATCCTGATCATAATCACCGCACCGGCCAAAAGCTCCTCGCAGGGCGAGACTGTGCCAACTGCGCAACCCGACCAGTCTAACCATATGAGCGTTGGCAATATAGGCGGGCAGATTGTCTTCAGCCGTCAGGGCTACCTGTGGAGGTGGCGCGGTGATAATGCCAATCGCCTGCCGCTTGACCCCGGCAATTCCGTTGTAGCCAATAACCGGGTTAAACTGGTGGAACCGGCCCTCTCCCGTGACGGTACGAAACTGGCTTTTGTGCGCCAGGACGAATCTTTTTCCGATCTCTGGACCGCGAATGCCGATGGTACTAACGGTCGCCCCCTGAGCGCAGATAAAGGAGACGGCACACCACGCTCGCCGGATTTCACTTCCAGTTCACTCTGGTCTTTCACTCCTGCCTGGTCACCTGATGGTACAGAAATTGCTTTCCTGAGCGACGTAAAGACCGATGATTTGACTCTCTGGGTAACACCTGCCAGCCGTCTGAACCGGCGCAGCTTAAGTAAACTGGCAGTTGGTCAGGGGGGGATATTGAGTTGCGACTGGTCCTACCAGGGTGATGACCTGGTAGTCGCGGCTTATCAAAACGGTAAATCACAAATTTATACAATAAATGCCTCAACCGGTGCGCCTTCTCAACTAACCGACCTTTCCGAAGGGGCCTACGACCCGGCCTGGTCGCCCGATGGCTCTTCGATAGCCTTTGTGGCCCGGCACGGCAACTCCAGCGAGTTGAGACTGATGCGAGCAGATGGTTCGGCTACCGTAACCCTGTCAGGATTAAACGCCCGCTCCCCGGTCTGGTCGCCCGATGGTAAGAAAATCGCTTTCCTCAGTTTTAAAGATGGTGGCTTCGAAGTATTCTCAATTGACGTAAACGCGAACGGCACAGGCGCTGCCAGCGATCCAAAGCAATTGACCAGTGGCGCAAAGCTCGATGGTACGGATGGACTTACCTGGAGTCGCTAAACGGCAAATCAATTACCTGAAATTAGTCTGAAGTCCGAGGCATGGGTCGGCTTAGATTAGTTATAATTAAATAGGAAATGAATTTTTGTGAGTTTACATAATAGTAAACAAGTTAATAAGCGAAAGAGTATAGTAAAAACCCTGGGCTTGATTAGGTTTAGAGTTGAAAGAATGTTACCGGCACATACCGCCGGTCGGTGGGAGTGTGCAGCGTGACAGAGCTTAAACCTGCGGTTGTGGCCGCGCCGGGCGCCATTCTGGTAGTGCCTTTTGCGGATGGCATCGGTGATTTTATCAATATGCAGCCGTTATTAGAAGCTGTGGCGCGGCGCTTTCCGGGGGCCACCGTTAGCGTGGCTGCTTCCGGTTACGCCCACTACCTCAAGTCGCCTTCCAATCCGGTAGAAATTGTTACTCCAAGCTGGTTCGAGAAAGAACCCGGCCCGGTCGCTCAGACCTTGCGCCACTTTATTCCCCAGTCGGTCCTGGCCCGTATTATTGGCCCGGCCCTCAAGCGCGAGATGGACCACGAAATAGACCTGGTTATCAATACCGTGCTGTTGTGGGAAAAGCGCATGGATTTTCCGCGCTACTGGACTCCCCAGTTGCCGCCTCGTCCGGGCGCAGTGCATACCCTGGATTGCCTGGCCGATGCCATTGAAGAAGAACTGGGCATTGTCATTCCGGTAGAAGAACGCTACCCCAAACTGGAAGTACGCGAATCGGCCCGTCTCTGGGCCGAGCAATACATTCAGGCTCACGCGCTCGAAGGCGAACAGGTTATAGCTATGATCCCTGAGAGCAATATGCTGATCAAAAAATGGCCTGCCGCAAGCTGGGCTTTTCTGAATGACCAGTTCCAGCAGCGCGGTTATAAAACCCTTTTCTTTGGCCCTGAAAACAGCGAGCTTATCAGCCGAGTTGCGGCTATCTCGCGCCACCCGGTGCAGCGGGTTTCTACCACCCTCGATAACGTGGCAGGCCTGATGGAGCGCGTGAACCTGGCTATCGGCGTGGATACCGGCCTGTTGCATATTGCCAGCGCGGTAGGTACTCCCTGGCTGGGTATATTCGGCCCGACTAACCCGGATGTCACCGGGCCGTACGACCGCCGCATCGGGCGGGGCCTGGTAGCCCCCTTCCCGCGCGGCGAAAGTTGCCGGACCTGCTGGAAGAGCTTCAAGTATGAAGATGATAAATGCCATACTCTGCTGCAAGGCGCCTGCACCGACTTTCTTGACCGGCGCAGGGTGCTTGAAGCCGCCCTCGAAATGCTGCCCATGCCCCTGACCGCCGGAGGGTTTCCGGCTTGAGCGTCGAACCTGTTCTAACCGCGCTGGATGAGCAGGGCGTATTGACGGTAACGCTCAATCGCCCTGAAGTTTTTAACGCCCTGAACGTACCGCTCCTCGAAGCGCTCCTCACCGTCTTTCAGCAACAGGCCACCGCGCCGGAAGTGCGCTGCGTCATTCTGACCGGGGCAGGCCGGGCTTTTTGCTCCGGGCAAGACCTGGAAGAGCGCCGCCCTTTTGTCGAAGGTAGCGCCGCCCCTCCTTCTCTCGGCCAATCTTTGCGCAAGCGTTATAATCCCCTGGTAATGGCCATGCGCGAGTTACCCAGGCCGGTTATAGGCGCTATTAACGGGGTGGCGGTCGGAGCGGGCTGTTCGCTGGCGCTGGCCTGTGACCTACGCCTTGCCGCTGACAACGCCGCCCTGATAGAAAGCTTTGTCCGAGTAGGTTTAGGGCTGGATGCCGGGAGCAGTTTTATGCTGCCGCGCCTGTGCGGGTTGGCCCGTTCTTTTGAACTGGCCCTGCTGGGCGACCGCATAGATGCGACTACTGCCGAACGCTACGGGCTGGTTAACCGGGTAGTGCCGGCGGAAAAATTGCTGGATGAGGCTTATGCCCTGGCCCATCGCCTTGCCTCGGGGCCGCCCGCCGCTATCGCTCGCATTAAACAGGAACTTAACTATGCTCTCAGCGCGGACCTTCCTGCCGCCCTTGAATTTGAAGCCGCCCGCCAGGAAGAAGCCGCCACTAACCCGGAATACCGGGAAGGCCTGAGCGCTTTCTTTCAAAAACGCCCTCCTGACTTTCGGAAATAACTTTCGCTAAGTGATTAGGTCCTTCAAAGCTTTGAAGGATTCTTTGGTTTATTTGTGACTGGTAGAAAGAGGTAGAATTGGCTATGGCAGACAATTTTGAATACATATCCAGGAGCAAGCTGGTATACAAAGATGGTTACCGCAACGCCTACCTCGGCGAAGTACCCGAACCGGTGGTTTACGGCGTACAGGGTAAGCTGCGAGAGTACTATGGAGCTAAAGAAGGTCCGGCGATTGCCTCAACCCTGGATCATATTATCGCCGCCGTAGCAGGCTGAATGTACGGCACGCTTGCCGGCGCCCTGTCAGGGCGACAAATTAAGTTTGACCGCCAGAATTACAGCGCTACCATAGAGGGGCGCATTGCGGGTTACGGCAAAACTATTCGCATTGAGTCTATCCTGGTTCATTATGACCTTTCCTTACCCGCTGATACCTCCCGCGAAACTGTCGAAAGAGTCCTTAGAATTCATCCCCAGGGCTGCCCTGCTCACCAGAGTGTTCGAGCAGCCATCAAGATAGACTGGGATGCTACAGTTCATTTTGGGGAAGAAACACTCTTTTTCAAGAGTGAAGCGGCGGATACGGAGGAAGTTGTTTAACAACTGTTTCTGCTCTAATTGTACTATTTCCCGCATTTAAACCTGCATCAGTAAACCTGCCTTTAAGGATGGGCAATCCTTTTTCGGCAGGTTTTTTCTATATTTCCGTATAGCCCAGGTGTACTATTAAAAGCCTTTTATAAAAAGGACATAAAGGCTATTGAAGATAGTTAAGTTTTAATGTATATATAAATATATTAACAGAATACGCAAAAGTATGAGCGCTAAAGTTTTGGGGTAAAACTATGAATACAGCAGGGCTCACTGTAGAGCCGTTGATCAATCACACCTCGTTTGAAGCCGCCTTAAAGGGTTTGAATATACCTGGCGACTCCCCGGTCTGGAAAGAATTGAAGCCCGTTTACGATGTTCTATTACCACGCCTTAACTACTCTGCGGAAAGTTACCGGCAGTTCCTGGCAATTCTTCTGGCTACTTTTTATCCCGGTATTCCTTCCGAAGAAGCTTATTTCGACCTGGGCAAGAAGTGTTTTCACGGCTACGCTACTGCCACCATTATCGGGCGGGTGGCCCTGGCGGCCATTAACTTGATGCCGCCAGATTGGCTGATGAATAAAACCGAAAGACTCTGGAATGATACCGGGCTGGGCACAGCTACGGTTGAAAAGCTCGGCGATAAGAAGTATCACGTCTCCTACCGTGACTTCATTTCCCCTCCCATGCTGGTATGCGGAGTAGCCGTTGAAGGGATGCAGTCAACCAAAGCTAAAAATTTAACCTATGAACTGAAGTTGCTTGCCCCTGCAAAACCGCTTAGCTCTAATTTTGATATAACCTTTCAGTGGGAGTAGATAGCTAAAAGAGCGAGCCTTTACACCCTCCTGTTCAGAAGAATGCTATAATCGAGCCGGGAATACCTGACTACATTGTTTAAGCTTTTCTGGAGGGAAAATGGAGCCTATCTTTTTCACGACTCCGGCTGAATTTGGGGCGTGGCTCGCTCAGAACTATCAAGCCTTCACTGAAGTATGGGTTGGTTTCTATAAAAAGAGTGCCGCACAGACAGGCATTAGCTACGCCGAGGCGGTGGACCAGGCCCTCTGTTACGGCTGGATTGATGGCATAAGAAAGAGCCTGGATGATCAGAGCTATGCTAATCGCTTTACCCCGCGCACTGCCAGGAGTAACTGGAGCCTGGTAAACATCAAACGCGCTCAAGAATTGATCGAAATGGGCCTGATGCAACCACCGGGCCTGGCCGCTTTCCAGGGCCGTGACCGGAAGGACACCACTCTCTATTCCTACGAAGAGACTAAACGCCGGCTTGACCCCGCATACGAAGCCACTTTTCAGCAAAATGAAAAGGCCTGGGCTTTTTTCCAGTCTCAGGCACCCTCCTATCAAAAGGCGGCTTGCTGGTGGGTAGTGAGCGCCAAAAAAGAGGAAACCCGCCTTTCACGCCTCGCCACCCTGATACAGGACTCGGCTCGCGGCCAGAAGATAGCCAGCCTGGTCAGCCCTGCCCGCCGAAAAAAAGAATAAACCAGGTTTGCCCATTTTTCACTCCGGTTAACCCCGATTTAAATCGTGCCGCGCTAAACTATTAATAGAGCGGAGGTTAACGCTATGGAGATGGAAGAATTTGACTCGGCAGGCTGCGCGAAAGCCTGGTTGTGGGGCAACCGCCTCTTTGTCATCCTGGCTATCCTTCTCGAGGCTTTGTTTTCGCTTGATTCCTTCTGGGGTGAACGGCCCCTTGAGTAGAAATTGCTGGCCTTTGCCATGCATAACATCCCCACCTACTTTTTGCTTGCCATCCTGTACGTAGCCTGGCGCTGGGAAGGGCCGGGTGGATTCCTCTTTTTCCTGGCGGGGGTTAGCTTCTTTATTATCTTCGGGCCAGTGGGAGGCGTGGTTGGTATGCCGCTGATAATCGCGGCGCTGCTCTTCCTGTTGCGCTGGTTCTTCATTGAAGGGCCGGGCCGTTCCACTGAAGCCGTATAAACGGGTTGTGTTAAAAACCTTTTTTTGCAATAATAAAGATCATAAGAAACAAAAGCGCGTTTAGCCCGGCAGGCACGCGCTTTTTAAGATAGTATCGGCTTACTATACCAGCGACACGGAGGTTCATACCCGCATGGAGCAAGAGGTACTCCCGAAGCACCAACCCACCGGCGGCAGACCGCCTACCAACCCGCTCGTCAGCCTTATCCGTGATTCTTCCGGCCTTGAGCGTGTGATTTATGCCCTGTTAGTCTTCATTCCCCTGGCCTTTATCGCCGAGTTCGCCCACTTCGACTCGACGCTGGTCTTTTTCTTTTCCTGTTTAGGCATCACCCCTCTGGCGAAGATTATGGGGACCGCCACCGAAGAACTGGCCGTCAAAACAGGCTCGGGCATCGGCGGCTTGCTCAACGCCACCTTTGGCAACGCCGTCGAATTGATTATCGCCATCTTTGCCCTGCTGGAAGCCCAGCGTGAACCACAACTCCTGGAAGTGGTTAAGGCCAGTATCACAGGCTCGCTAGTTGGCAATCTTCTGTTCGTACTGGGTCTGGCTATCCTCGTAGGCGGCTGGAAACGCGAGAAGCAAACTTTCAATGCAACGGCCACCCGGTCGTCTAACACCTTGCTGACCCTGACCGCTATCGCCCTGATTATGCCGGCCGTTTTCGCTTTTACTCTCTCCACTCCCACTACCGCTGCCCAGCAAACCGACCAGACCAACCTGCTGGAAGCCCTCAGTATCGGCGTGGCTATCATCCTGATTCTCTCTTACGCCGCCCAACTGCTTTTCTCGCTGCGCACTCACGCCTTTCTCTTTGGCGGCTCTTCCGGTGAAATGGAGGAGGCTGACGAATCTCATGGCTGGAGCGCCCGTGCCAGCATACTGGTGCTGGTAGGCGCGACGGTGCTGGTGGGCTTTATGGCCGAATTCCTGGTGGGGAGCGTTGAGGCTCTGACCAAAGGTTTTGGCTGGACCGAACTTTTTGTCGGCGCGATTCTGATCGCTATTATCGGTAATGCTGCCGAACACCTCACGGCGGTAATCGTCGCCATGAAGAACAAGATGGACCTGGCGATTGGCATCGCGGTAGGCAGCAGCACCCAGGTTGCCGCCTTCGTTGCTCCGGTCCTGGTGCTGGTCGGTTTCCTCCTGGGCGGCGGCAGCCGCCTCAACCTGATATTCAGCCCCTTTGAACTGGTGGCCATCATCCTCTCAATCTTTATAGTCAATGTGGTGGCGAATGATGGTGAAAGTAACTGGTTGGAAGGTGTCCAACTGCTGGCCGCCTACCTGATTATCGCGATTGCTTTCTACCTGCATCCACCCCTGGCCCCGGCAGTTCCCTTGCCTTCCGCTAAATAAAAGCTGGCACAAATTCTGCCTTAATACTATAACAGGAAACACTAAGGTTCGGGCTAAACAGATTGGCCTGAACCTTCTCTATTGAGATTGAACACGAGAGGAGGCAATCACTCAATGAGTTTTGAAAATCAGAACGGTGGCTATAACCAGGGCGGTTACAACAATCAGCAGAACTGGAATAACCAGCAGCAGGGTAACCTGGGCCAGCAGATGCAGCAGTATGCTAACGCCTACCAGCAGGGTGGTAATTTCGACAACATGAACCACCAGGATGTCTACAACCACTACCAGCAGGTGGCTCAACAAATGCCACCCCAGCAGTTGTACGATGCCCATCAGCAGTATTACCAGCAGATGCCGCAGCAGCAGCGCCAGGGCTTGTTGAGTGGCATCCTGGGCGCTTTTAACCATCTGGGTGTCAGCCCGCAGCAGGCCGGTATGCAGAACACCGACCCGAGCCCTCATAACCTGGCTGCCGCCAATCAGTACGCCGCTCAAAACCCCGATATCCTATCGAAAGTCTTTGGGCCTGGCGGTATGTTGAGCAGCCCCCTGGCTAAAGCGGCCCTCGCCGGTGGCCTTGCTATGGCTGCTAATAATTTCCTGGGCAAACAGGGCCAGGGTGGCGGCGGTTTGCTGGGCAATCTCGGCAACCTCGGTAACCTGGGTAATCAGAACCAGGGCGGCATGATGTAAGGGTAAATCTGGCCCGGCCTCTGTTACCGCGATTAGCGTGATTTCAAGGCCTTCGCTAAGATTTAACCCCGATAATAATAAAACACCCGGTTCA
The DNA here is from genome assembly GCA_036261665.1 of Chloroflexia bacterium. GTDB lineage: Bacteria > Chloroflexota > Chloroflexia > Chloroheliales > Chloroheliaceae > 54-19. Next base: position 14,007 of record DATAKM010000196.1, on the reverse strand, counting down.
AGCCGGGTGTTTTATTATTGTGAAACAGTTAACAGCCTTTTGCGCCAATTCTGTTATACTATCCTCGGTTTAAGCAACCGGAGCGTCTGGCGGTCAGGATGGGCCAAATTAAGCTGTGATTAAGCCCTGCTTGTTCCTGACAAACCGGATAACTTTCTTATCAGTCATTATCAAACCCTATTTCAAGCCAGGTTTAGACAAGCATCATGAAAACTTTTTGGCAGCTACAGGCTTTACTGGTTACTCTCTTTCTCGACGGCGACCTCAATTCCGACTCCGATTCGGACTCAGATTCTGGCGATAGCGATTCGGGCGGCAGCGACTCCGGCGGCGGTACATCCGATTCGAGCGATAGTTCGGGCAGTTCCTCCGAGGCGCTCGATGTACTCTTCAGTTCCGATAGCGACGGCTCGGACAGCGATAGTAACGACTCTTCTAGCAAACGCCCGCGCAAAGTGCGGCCCGGCCTCAATCCCCAGGACTTCAACCCGGAAGATCTCAAGGATATTCCTTTTCAGCGCTAACCGGTATGCGGCCATGATGAATCCTGCCCGCACACCTTAAGGAGATTATTCCGGTTCGTAGCGGAAAACGATCATATCGCGCAGCACAATACCGTTCTCCGAGATGGGCGGCTGGATATAGTTGAAAAAGTCGCGCCTGACTTCGTACATGCGAAAGCCGCATTTCTGGTAGAAAGCAATATTATCCAGCCCGGCATTGGCCGTACCGACCAGCAGAGCTTCCCCTTTGCGCCTGCCTAGTTCCTCCTGAAGATACCGGATGAGCTTTTTGCCATAACCCCGCCCGCGCCAATTTTGATCAAGCGCTATATAGATAAGCTCGCTCGTAGCGCCTTCTTCCCAGCGTACTACGGCGGCCCCTATCACCTTATCCTCTAATCGCGCAACATAGGCGCTTGAGGTAGGGTCGCGCAGGACCGCTCTTATCCGCTCTTCGCCCTCTTCAGCCTCTTGCAGCACCGGTAGCAACCGCTCTGCTTCCTCACCTACCACTGGCTCAATTACCAAAGACATTTTTTACTCCTGTTATAACTTTACTCTTGCCTGTAAGAGAAGGCCCGCATTCTGCTCCCGACATAATCGGGAAAAGATGATTAACCTTTCATACAAAAAATAGGAAAAGCTACTCATCTTGAATTTAGTCATTAGAAAATCCACTGCCCGGTATGTTATAATTATTACAAAGTAGGTCAATATACCTGAGTATAGGGGCCAGTGGATTAAGCTAGATAAAAGCCAGATAGAAGCTAGATTATAGCTACCTAGTATTATATTAAGGGGGATAGCTTGCCGGAGATATATACTGCTGAAAAAGGTGGGACCAGCGTGTTAGAAAAAGCGCAAATCCTGGATGGACGCTCGTTTGCCAAACAATTACGTGCTTCTCTCAAAAATGAGATAGCCGAGTTTACTGCCAGCACCGGTGTTACACCCGGACTGGCTGTTTTACTGATTGGGGATGATCCCGGTTCGGTGGCCTATACTCGAACCCTCACCAAAACCGCTACAGACCTGGGTTACTATGCTTCCGCCGTAATTCTGCCAGCCACCACTACAGTTGAAGAATTACACCGCACCCTCGACCACCTCAGCACCGATCCAAAAATTCACGGTATAACCGTACAATGGCCTACTCCGCCCCATATAACCTTTGAAGATGTTACCCTGGCGATGGACCCGCGCAAGGATGTGGATGGTTACCATCCCTTGCTGGTGGGGCGGCTCTACTGCCAGTTAGATACTTTTGTGCCCGCCACCCCGCTGGGCGGTATGCAACTCCTGGAGCACTACGGCTATAGCGTGGCGGGCAAGACCTGCCTGCTGATTGGCACCGGTGTAACGGTAGGTCGCCCGCTGCTGGCCCTGCTGATTGCCGCTAAAGCCAGCGTCATGGTTGCCAATATCAATACCCCTCCCGAGGTTATCCGGGCTTACGCTTCGCAGGCCGATTTTATCTTCTCGGCGGCAGGCTCGCCAAACCTGGTAACGGGCGATATGGTCAAGCCGGGAGTAGTCGTGGTAGACTTTGGCACCAGCCTGGTAGGCGATAAACTGGTCGGCGATACCGACTTTGAAAGCCTGCTGCCCGTGGCTCGCGCTGTTACTCCCACTCCGGGCGGCACCGGGCCGGTCACCAACGTGGTGTTGATGAGTAACGTTTTGAAGGCGGCACGTCAACAGACTGCCCGCTAAACAGGTTAGCAAAGGCGCTCCCGGCCTTCCGGTGCGCCCTGTTACGGGTTAAGATATAAGGAGAGTGTGGACTTTGCTGGCAGAAAGTAATCTTCCAGATTTTATAGCCCGGCTCGGTTCAAGCGAGGCTACGCCGGGCGGTGGTGGCGCAGCGGCCCTGAGTGGTGCCAGCGCGGCAGGGCTGGTAACTATGGTAGCGCGGCTGACGACAGGTAAACCGGCCTTTGCCGCTATCGAAGAGCGTTTGCAGCAGATTATCGCCCAGGGCGACCGCCTGCAAAGCGAGTTACTTGGCGCGATTGACGATGATGCCCTGGCCTTCGAGCAGGTCATGGCCGCCTATGGCCTGCCTCGCTCCACTGACGAGGAGAAAAAGACCCGGCAGGCCACTCTGCAACCGGCCCTGGTGGGCGCTACCGAGTCCCCCTTGCAGATTGCCCGGCGCTGCCTTCAGGTGGTCCAAATGGCGGCGGAACTGGCCGAAACCGGCAACCCCCAGACCATTACGGACGCTGGAACGGCCGCTACCCTGGCCGAAGCCGCCCTGCAAGGTGCCGTATTTCAGGCCCGCGTCAACCTGAAATCTATCAAAGATAGCGCTTATGTGACTGAGAAAAAGGCTGAGATTGAAAGTTTACTGCAAACGGCCCAGGCTGCTCGCTCCCGCGCCCTGGCTGCGGTGAATCAAAAATTAGGGTAGCATCCTCGGCGTACTGCGCCAGGTAGAGTATGTTGAGTATCTTGACCATAGGGGCCTGTCCGTAAGGGCAAAGCCCCTACTTTAGTACAGTTTTCATTCGATATTAATAAGCCTATAATAAGTAAATTACGGTTTCTAAGTAAGAAGCCGTGCTGCTCCCTCATAAATTGTAAAATGCAGCTAATTATGTTAATGTTTTAACTATTATAAAGACCTGGAGTACTAATAAAGTGGAACATATAAAAGATGGAGTTCAATTAATGTCTTTCACACCTCACGACTTCCGAAAGACCCTCAGCCATTTTGCTACGGGTATTACAGTCGTGACTACTACAACACCTGACGGCGGATATTATGGCATCACCGTAAATTCCATTACCTCGGTATCGCTCAATCCTCCCCTGGTATTGATTTGTATTGACAAGAAAACCGAAGCTCATCGCCTGCTCCCGTTGAGCGGTGTTTTTTGCGCCAATATTCTCGAAGCGCAGCAACAGTATTTGTCCGACCGCTTTGCCGGTCGCGAGCCTGACAATAAGACTCCTTTTGCGGATATTGCTCTACATACCGAAGCGACCGGAGCGCCGGTCTTTAATGAGAGCCTGGGTTTTGTGGATTGCCGGATTGTTAACGCCTATGATGGCGGCGACCACACCATTTTCCTGGGCGAAGTAGTCCAACTGGGTTACCGGCAGGGCGAGACTGAGCCTGCTCCCCTGCTCTACTACCGCTCGAATTACCGGACAATGTTAGGCTAAAGTATACCCACCAAGCATGGAAAAACCTACCCTGGAATTTGAACAAAACCTCTGGCAGGCTGGAAAGCGGCGTGTTGTGGGCCTGGACGAAGTTGGACGCGGAGCCTTTTGCGGCTGTGTGGTAGCGGCGGCGGTAGTTCTGCCCCCGGGCGTGACCGGCCTGGAAGAGGTGCGCGACTCCAAGACCCTTTCGGCTCAGCAGCGCGAGCGCCTGGTCAGCCTGATTTATCAGAACGCGGAGGCGGTCGGGATTGGCGCGGCTTCTCCCGCTGAAATTGACCGCCTGAATATCCGGCGGGCTACCGCGCTGGCCATGCAACGAGCCTTGCGGCGGATTGGCGAGTATGACCATTTGCTGGTAGACGGCCACCGCGTGCCGGAACTGGGCCTGGCCCACCAGACCAATATTATTAAGGGTGATAGCCGCTCTCTCTCAATCGCCAGCGCCTCGGTCGTGGCTAAAGTTTGCCGGGATCGCTTGCTGCATCGTCTGGCGGGGCGCTATCCGGGCTATGGCTGGGAACGTAATGTGGGTTACGGCACGGCAGAGCATCAGAAAGCCCTGCAAGATTTAGGAGTTACTCCACATCACCGCCGCAGTTTTGCCCCTGTACGCCTGTTATTAGCTGAAAGCGCCGGGGAACAGGACTCAAAACAGGACGAAAGTACTATATCGGTACTAGAGACAGTTTTATATCCTTAACTTTGCAAGCTCCTTAAACTTGCATCGGTTTGGTATAATTAACTGAGGTAGTCTCAGTTCTGTGCTACCTTTTAATGGCTTACCTGCCAATCTGTTCCCCTTTTGCAGGTAGGGGTATTTTTATAAAAACTTGGCATATAAAGTGCTGAGCAGATGAATGATGGAACTTCATTTCTTGAGCATCAGCAAAGTTGGCGGCAAGTGACACCAGAGCGCTGCGCCTATAGTTCCTGGAGGTAATAGTGGTTCTAGACGGTGAGAACCCGGATAACCTCCTCCGGATTATGATGTTGGGTGAAGTTTTTAGCAAAGCAGGACGCAGGGCGATAGCGAGTTTAGTACCGCAACTTCGTAAGGAGTGCGGGTTGCATCTGGTTATTGTCAACGGTGAAAGTGCCGCCGGGGGTTATGGTCTGACCGCGGCAACCGCCGAAGAGCTCCTTAATAACGGAATAGATGTGATTACTACCGGAAGCCGGGTGTTTGATCAGCGGGAAATGGTAGAATGGGTACGAGCGCATCCCGAGGCTCCCGTGGTACGCCCGCTGAATTATCCCCCCGGCACTCCCGGTAGAGCCTCGTATATAGCCGAAACAGCTTGTGGCCCGCTGGAAATTCTTAACCTGAACGGTAAGGTCTATTTCAACGAAATGGACTCGCCTTTCCGGGTGGTTGATCAATGGCTGGAAAAACGTGCCCAGGCGGAAAGAAATATTCCCCTGGTAGTCGATTTTCACGCCGAGGCAACCAGTGAGAAAGTAGTGCTGGGTTGGTTCCTGGATGGGCGCGTCAGCGCCGTGCTGGGGACTCATACTCGTACTCCAACAGCGGATGCCCGGTTATTGAAGCACGGCACCGCACACGTCAGCGATGTGGGCATGATCGGGCTTTACAATTCTATGGCGGGTATGGACGTAGAAGCGGCTCTTAAACCTTTTACGGCCCACTACCAACCCCGGCATAAAAGTAACAAGCATACCGGCGGACCTGTAGTGTTCAATAGCGTCATTGTGGAAATAGATCCAACAAATGGCCGAGCGGTCTCCATCAACCGCTATGATAAGCTACTGGACGAAGAGTTAGTATAATGTGGCCGGTTGTCGCTTCAGGCGATAAGCAGGACATGCCTATAACTCACTCAAAAAGTTAGACCTTTAGCTTACCGAGTCGAGTCAACTAAAGTCGTTTCGTCAACAACAGGTTACTCGTCAACTTCCAAAGTTACCGTGAAACTAACGACAAGGAGAGAAGCTATGGATCCAAAATACCAGAATTATCGCATCAACGAGCCAGGAATGGAAGCCGCTTACCAGGCAGATCGTCCGGCCCAGGGCCAGCCCCACCAGGAATATGTCAACGCTATGCGGTCGGCTCCGACCGATCTCGCACCGGGTGAAGTGGAAGTTCTGAAAGTTTCGGGCAAGTCTCGACCTAGCTCGGTGGCCGGCGCGATTGCCGGAGTAGTACGCCAGGCCGGACGCGTAGAAATCCAGGCCATTGGGGCAGGTGCCACCAACCAGGCGGTAAAGGCTGTCGCTATCGCGCGCGGCTACCTGATCAGCAGCGGCATTGATATTATCTGTATCCCGGCTTTCATTGATGTAACCATTGATGACGAGGAGCGTACCGCCATTAAGTTGCTGGTAGAGCGCCGCCCGGGTTACGGCATTCAGTAAACGCTGGCACTTTGAAAACTTTATAATAGAGTAATTCCGCGGACGGCTGGCCTGTTAGCCGCCTTGCCGCCTTAAAATGCGCCCCTAAAAAGGGCGCATTTTTGTTTTCATATTTATAGTTATAAGATCAGTTGCGTAATTATTCTATCCTGATGCGCGTTTTAGTATTAGGGTTAATGGTACGGTAAATAGCCAGAAGGCCTTATACTGTGAGACGGGAAGGTCGCGATGCGGATTAGAAATTTACTTTCACCGGTGTTGCTGGTGATTACGTTTGTCGTGATTATTCTGCTAATCCTGCTTGCGCTCAACGTCCCTACAGAGAACCGGGAAGCTAGCGTAACAGGATTGGCTACTCAACCCACTCTGAACTTAACAGCGCCTGGCTTTCTATTACCACTCTCGCCGGCAGCTAATACGCCTCTTGCCGGTACGACCTCTTCCACTGCACAATCCATCGTGGTTATAACCCCTCGGGAAGATACGGGTGAATTCATCACTGCAACCGGCTACGATATCGCCAATTTGAGCCTGAAGCGATTGGCAACTCCTCCTCTAATCTCTTCCCGGGATGCCGCCGAGATAGTGTACCTCAAAGGTTATGCCTGGGCGAGAGGTGGAGAGTACAGAGGTAGGACTGTACAAATCAGGGCGACCTATGGACTTGCCACCTTTGGAAGCCCTGGTCCGAATGGCGCATGGCTTGGCCCTCAAAATACCCCGCTGCTAACCTGCAAGAGCTTTGGACAATGCGCAAGCAGCGGTATTCTGTTAAAGCGCCTGGAGAACCGGCCCATCTGGCTTTTAGAATACAACAACCTTGATCCCTCTGAATACCCACCTCCGCCTTATGCCTGCCCCCAATGTAAAAGGCACGACCGGACGATCTTCGCGGTCGACTGCGAGTACCGGGCTGTGATCTATTCCTGGACTTACGTTTCATCTTGAGTGTAATTGGCTGGTAGTGCAATACCGGTTTGTAGTTTTGAACCTTTATCAGGGTAGTTGAATAACTCGATTTTCCTTTTAACGTATTTTGTATAAAATACTCAAATTAAGAGTTAAAAAGGTGATATTGACTGTTAAAATTTGATAGATTATACTTAAAAAGTATTAAAGCTTATTATGATTTAGCTTTCCCAATAGTGTTTAAACTACAAGCATTATCGGTATAATTTCTGGTTGGTGGTTTGATTACAGGTACCGGTTAGACTGGCTTGTTTTGTCTTCCTCACCTGCATAAATACTTTTTTCTGAAGATAAGTCTTTTTTCTACAATTAAAACTAACAAGTGGAGGAATCTGTGAAGCCAATTCACAAAACAGGCTCGCGCCCGCTAACGATGGCCGCCGCCCTCTCGTGTTTACTTGTCACCCTGATGCTGTCTACCCTCACCGTTTCCGCCGCCCCGAACTTCGGCAGCGCCGATTTCGAGAACGTCTGGAATCGCACCGACAAACAGGTCGCCGCCGGGCAGGTTAGCCGCACCTGGCTCTGGGGTCCCGCCCCCTTTACCGCTGGTTTAACCGAAGATTACGCCGAATCTCCTGGCGGCAAACGCCAGGTCCAATACTTCGACAAGAGCCGTATGGAGATCAATAACCCGAACGGCGACCGCTCTAACCCCTACTACGTCACCAACGGCCTGATTGTCCGCGAAATGATGGACGGCAGGCTGCAATTGGGCGATAACAAGTTCGAGAACCGACCTCCCGCTGAAATAGGAGTGGCCGGGGATGCCGATGATACCCAGGGACCGACTTACAAAGCCCTCGGCAAATTGACCGGTGGTACGAACGACCAGAGCGGTATCCTGGTGGCCGGTTCGGTAGACCGGGTAGGCAATACCCGCTTCGATGTGGGCGACTATGGCAAGAAGTACCAGGTCAGCTACGCTCACTACGAACCGCTGACCGGCCACAACATTGCCGGGATCTTCTGGAGCTTCCTCAATCAGACCGACAAGGTGCTGAACGGCCAGGGTCAGGTAGTGAACGGACGGCTCTTCGACCCGGTCTACTACGCCACCGGTCTGCCGGTTACCGAGGCTTACTGGGCTCAGGTGAAGGTAGGCGGGCAGGTCAAGGATGTGCTGGTGCAGGCTTTCGAGCGGAGGATTATGACTTTCACCCCTTCCAACAGCCCGGCTTTCCAGGTAGAGATGGGTAACGTGGGCCAGCATTACTACAACTGGCGCTACAACACCCCGGTAGCTACCCCGCCACCAACCACTCCGGCAGACCCCTGCGCAGGCGTCCCGGACTCTATTAACGGCAGCGTAAAACCTGCCAAGTGCGGTCCGCAGGGTACTAAATTTGTAATGGAAATACATGGCTTCAAACCCAATGACAAAATTGGTTTCTGGCTGACCGACCCACGCGGCGGTATTGTCGGTACTGTCAGGACTTATAGTCTTGGGGCAAGCGGCAGCGCCAGCGGCCTTGAGTTCGATACTACCGGTCTTGCTAAAGGTCTATGGTACTGGGTCTTCCAGTCCGCCACCAGCGATTACAAAGCGGTGGTATACGTTCAGGTGCAGTAATAACCGCCAGCGGTAGTTGAACTAATCAAAATTGGCCAGGGTGCGGAATTGCACCCTGGCCTTTTATCTTTAACAGGTTTTAATTCCCGGTGTTTTTTTCAAGACCTTAGCGCAAACTATATGCAATATCCTCTTTATCTAAACCGCAAATTTAGCCGCTAGCATTACAATAAAATCAAGAGACCTTTCATTCGGACTTTTTTCGGGATTTAGTTTTTTGATTGTGCTGTACCCTTCTGGAGGATCAAGCTATGGCTATGAGAGAGCGCTTTTATGTGGACACAGCCGTATTTCGTTATCGCAGCGGCTACCGGGAAGTAAACGCCTTGCTGGCAGTTCCGAGCGTCCCCCAACCGATGCCCGCTATTCTACTGGCTCATGATATTTTTGGGCTGGATGACTATGTGGAGGAACTGGCCATCAGGTTTGCGCGCGAAGGTTACGCCGTACTTGTTCCCGATTTCTACTCTACCAAAGGTGGCCCAGGCCCTACTAACACCTTTGAGGATCAGCAACATTTGCGGTTAAATACGCCTGACCTGCTGGCAGTGGGTGATATTAACAACGGCTATAACTATCTGAAAAACGAAGATTATGTAGACTCGAGGAGAGTAGCCGTAGTTGGTTTCGGTTTTGGAGGCACTATTGCGCTCCTGGCAGCCGCCCAGAATCGCGAACTGGCCGCTGCGGTAGATTTTTATGGAGATATTGTTTACTCCAAAGAAATTATCGGCCGCACCAAACCCAATTCGCCTCTAGATATGATTCCTTACATTAACTGTCCGGTACTGTGTATATACGGTGTTTCCGATGATCTTATTTCTCGCCAGGATGTAAGCCTGCTGGAACGTCGCCTGAGAGAAAAAGGCAAGGCCTTTGATTTGAAAGTTTTTTCAGGCGCTCCTAACGGTTTTATGAACGAGAGGCGACCGGAAGTTTATCGCCCATCCGTGGCGCGCGAAGCTATGACGCTTACCTTGAACTGGCTCGATAACATTCTCAAGTAGGGAAAATTTTTTACCTTCTTATAACCAGGGACAAAAAAGCGATCCGATGTAAGATCGGGATCGCTTTTTTTGGTTCTATTTTTTAAGCCGCTTCAGGCTGAAATAATCTCTGACACAAACGTATCAGAAATTGACGATGGCGTTTAACACTTCTTCCAGATCGAATGGCTTACTGATTATGGCTTTTACCTGGGAATGCGTCTGGTAAAGATTTGTGTTTGCCGAAATTACAATCACCGGAGTAGAAGGAATCCTCTCTTCAAAATAATGCAGCAAGTCATTCCCACTCATATCCGGCAACCGCATATCCAGAGTGATCAGGTCAAACCTTTCCTTACTCAACGTTTCAATAGTTTCCTGACCGGTAGTTTTACAGGTTACCTGAAATCCTTCATCGCTTAACAGGATTTCCAGAATCTCACAAATATTCCTGTCATCCTCCACAACCAGTATGTGTTTTACATCAGTCAATATTCGGCTTTTTTTCTCATTTTGTATTTGTAACAACATTTTTATCTAATAAAAAATTTGTTAAAAAGTATAATTCCATTTTATATATTCTCAAGAAATATATTATCAAGAACTGTGCAGCAACTACCGGTTTCTGCGACTCTAGTATTATTCTCATCAAACATTTATTTTTTGTCTATGATAAATAACACATTTTGCATAGGTCGCTGGTAATATGCCCCGCGGCATATTGTCCCTCTGTATTTCCTCTGCTATAGTTAAGCCTGAGAAGAGGTGCCTTTGATGTACAGCGATGAAAAACTTGAAGCTCCGGACGATTTGAATAAGCATAGATCTATCCAGCCAAATCCAGCTATGACTACAGTTTCACGGCACTGGTATAGCTGGCTAATTTCCAAACCCTTTGATTGGATCTCAACCCCGCTCTACCTGGGAGCCTGCTCCAGCCTGATCTACGACCGGAATCCCCTGGGAAACAAAAACCAGGAGTTCCAGTGGTGGCAGATAGGAGTGGTCGTGATGGCGACCCTGACTCTGCTGTTTATGGATCGTTATGAATACCGCTACTGGGGGGAAGAAACTCCAAAGCGAGTAGCATTGGGCTACTTTCTGCTGCGGGTTGGGTTGGTTGCGTTAATCTCATGGGTAAACCCGAATGAGATCACCTACTTTATGTACGTTATAATTCCCTTTTCGGCTCTGCTCCATTTTGGCAGTTTAGCCGGTATTGGAATGGCAGTAGTTACGTGGCTGGCGTTTGTCAGCCGGTTAGTCATTTTTCCACCCACTTCTTTTGAAGTAGTCCAGCCTTTGCCGTTTATAAACATTTTTACCCTCTGCCTCATTTTCATCATGACCAACGCTTATACCCTTTTAAGGGAAAAAGCCAGCCGGGCAAGAGCAGAGCGCCTCTTGAGCGAACTTGAACAATCCCAGCGCCAGGTAGAGGAACTGGCCGCTACCCGGGAGCGTAATCGCCTGGCGCGTGATATTCATGATAGCCTGGGGCACTATTTAACGGTCATAAGCGTACTGCTGGGTAAAGCCAGGGTATTTAAGGAGAAAAATCCGGTAGAAGCCGAACAGGCTTTGAATGACGCCCGCCGCCTGGCAAACGAAGCTTTGCAGGATGTGCGCGAGTCGGTTAAATCTCTGCGCTCCAGCCAGGAACTTTTTTCCCTTGAAAGAAACTTGCCGCTACTGGTCGCAGGTTTGCAGAACGAACAGTTGCAAATAGAGTTGCAGATAAACGGCAGTGAAGAAGGCGTTTCAAAACAAACCCTGATGGTCTTATACCGGGTAGCCCAGGAAGGTCTGACGAACATACAGCGCCATTCCCAGGCCAACCGCGTCAGGCTTCAATTAAATTTTAAAGACCACCAGGCGGAACTGATACTGGAAGACAACGGCCAGGGCTTTGACCTGCAAAACATGCCCTCCCCAAAGAGTGGAGGATATGGCTTACGGGGCTTGCAGGAGCGACTTGAAATTGTCGGCGGAGAGTTCAATCTGGAAAGTCATCCCGGCGAAGGTACTCGCCTGGTGGCCAGTGTTGCCCAAAATTCGGTATCCTTACCACACGAACCTCACTTTGATCCAGCTTATTCCTGAGGAGAACAAAGTTTATGTCCGGCGATCAAACCTCAAACCAGAGTCAAAGCACTACCGTCCGCTTGCTGATTGCAGACGACCAGCGTTTGCTCCGAGAAGGAATTGCTTCCCTGCTTGGTTTACAACCGGGGATTGAGGTGGTCGGAACGGCTGCTAATGGCCAGGAAGCTCTGGATAAAACCCGGCAACTGAAACCGGACGTGATTTTGATGGATGTCCGCATGCCGGTAATGGACGGAGTTGCGGCAACCGCCCAGGTCAAGCGCCAGTTGCCGGCCTGTAAAGTCTTGATGCTAACCACTTTCGATGATGAAGAATATGTGATTGAGGCCCTTAAAGCAGGGGCCAGCGGGTATTTGCTAAAAAATATTCCGGAAGACGACCTGGCCCAGGCAGTCATCGCAGCGCATAAAGGCATCTTCCAGATTGACCCGGCGGCGATTCAGAAAGTGGTAGCCTCCCTGGGCAATAGCCCTGCCCCTGTCCCGGTCAACCGCCCTCAAGCTCAGCCTGCTCAAGGCGCTTTTCAAAACAACGCCGGCCTGACCGAGCGCGAACTGGAGGTATTAAAGCTTACCTCGCAAGGCCTTTCCAATAACGAAATTGCCCGACGCCTGTCAATCAGCGAAGGTACAGTTAAAAACCATATTTCAAGCATTTTGTCCCGGCTAGGTCTGCGTGATCGCATTCAGGCAATCATCTATGCGCGTGAAAATGGGCTGGTCTGAAACTAAGACGAAAAAAGAAAAGGCTTGCGTGGTGTAACTGACCACGCAAGCCTTTTCTTTTTTAAAGATACACCCTGTCCGCCACATCCTGTAAGCAGGTAAACTCACTTTTAAGGAATTAAGCTCAGGCCAACACAGGCAGGTTGTCCATGGCTGCTTTGACTTGATCTTCAGGTAGCTCGAAATCTACCAGGCGGCCAGAGAGATAATTATCGTAAGCCGTAAGGTCGAAGTGGCCGTGTCCGCACAGGTTGAAAAGAATAGTTTTAGCCTCTCCGGACTCACGGCAGCGAATAGCCTCGTCAATGGCTGCCCGGATAGCGTGGCTCGGCTCAGGAGCGGGTAGCAAACCCTGGACGCGAGTGAAAGTCACGGCAGCCTCAAAGACCGGGTTCTGCGGGTAAGCGCGAGCTTCAAACATTTTCAGTTCGTAAAGGTGGCTGATGAGAGGAGCCATTCCATGGTAGCGTAGACCACCGGCATGAATCCCGGCGGGGACAAAGTCATGACCGAGGGTATGCATCTTCACCAGCGGAGTTAGCTGGCTGGTATCGCCGAAATCATAGGCATAGACTCCGCGAGTAAGCGAAGGGCAGGCAGCAGGCTCAACCGCGATAATCCGGATATCCTTGCCTTCAATTTTATCTTTGATAAAAGGAAAAGCGATACCGGCAAAGTTGCTGCCGCCACCTACACAGCCAATCACGATATCAGGATATACTCCAGCCTTTTCCATCTGAAGTTTAGCTTCCTGCCCGATCACGGTCTGGTGCAGTAAGACATGGTTTAATACGCTACCCAGGGCGTACTTGGTATCGTCACGCTGGGCGGCATCCTCGACCGCTTCGCTGATGGCGATACCCAGGCTACCGGGAGATTCAGGGTCTTTCTCAAGAATAGACCGGCCTGAATTGGTAGTATCGGTTGGACTGGCCAGCACTTTAGCGCCGTAAACCTCCATTAAAGAGCGGCGGTAGGGCTTCTGCTGGTAGCTAACCTTTACCATATAAACCAGGCATTCCAGGCCAAAGAAATTAGAGGCCATCGCCAGGGCCGTACCCCACTGGCCCGCGCCTGTTTCCGTAGTCAGGCGCTTGACGCCTTCCTGCTTATTGTAATAAGCCTGTGGAACGCTTGTATTGGGCTTATGACTCCCGGCAGGGCTGACTCCTTCGTATTTGAAATAAATTTTGGCCGGGGTATCGAGCATTTTTTCCAGCCGGGTAGCGCGGTAGAGCGGGCTTGGTCGCCAGAGCTTGTAGATTTCCTGTACTTCCTCCGGTATCTCAATATAGCGTTCGGTGCTGACCTCCTGCTTGATTAATTCCATTGGAAAAAGCGGAGCCAGATCTGCCGGGCCTATTGGTTGCTTCGTGCCGGGATGCAGCACAGGCGGCAGGGGAACAGGCAAATCAGCCTGGATATTGTACCAGGCGGTTGGCATCTCTTTTTCGGTGAGCAGAAATTTGGTCTCCTCAGTAGCCATGAAAGTCTCCTCCTGTAGTACTAAAAGCTTTTAAGACAACCAGGAACAGTTTTATACCGCGAAGTGAGAACAAATCTGAAGGGTTCTCAAAAATGGTAATGAGAGAGGA
>DATAKM010000195.1:0-87910 GCA_036261665.1 Chloroflexia bacterium | reverse complement strand
TGACCTGAAAAGTGATAGCAACCTGGGTCTGGTTGCCGGTAGTTTTGACAGCCGCTACGATACGTTTTCTTAAATCTTGTGAATATGCTTCCATATTCTCATTTTATCATTGGCTCAATTATTCTGCAACTCGCTGTAAATCATCACTGACTCGGGTTGAACAGAAAGCCCATCATTACGGTCTGCTTACAAGTCAGCAACAACAGGAAAATCAGAAACTAAGTGAAAAAGTAGAAGCGCTTACTACTTCTCTTGCAAAAGCTGTAGAAAAAAGCGCAGAGCAAGCTCTCCTGATTGAACAGCTCAAGCAACAAGTAAGCCTGCTCGAAAAACTCAGTTTGCAGTACTATCAGATGGGAAATACCCTGGATCAGATCAAAAACCTGGAAAAACCAAAGACTCCTTTAGAAACTCGGCTTCAGGAGGAACCAACTTTAGAAGTAAGTTCGTCTGGTGTAGCAAACTATACAAATGAAAACACTTTTCGTAGTCAGTTCAAACTGGCCGTCGAAACAGCTAAAGCTGCCAGGATTAAAGATGCTCACACCCAATTCAAAGTACTTTTAAAACAGTATCCGAATGATACCAGTCTATTACATTGGTTAGCTTTCACTTCATCTGAACGTCAGGAAGCAAAAGCCTACCTTGATAAAATACAGGTGATAAATCCCAAACATCCTCAATTAGAAATGGCCTATGAATGGCTGGCTAAATTACCTTCAAGCTAAACTGGCAAAGCCGACATATTTTTATGGGTTATTAACGACCGTAAATCAAATAACCCTTAATTTGTCGTCTTAACGGGTATTATTTAGTTTATTCTTCCTCATCCGCTTCAAATACTACTCGCTCGTAAAGCATTTTCAGCGGCAGGGAAATACCGAGGGCTTCCAGAGTAAGGACATCATCGAGGTTAAGCAGGGTTTGTTGCAGCCACTGGCCTGAACCGAGGCGGGTGTAACACTCCACGCGCACCTGTTCTGAGTCTATCATTACGTAGGCTTGAAGGCTGGGGATTTTCTGGTACTGTTCAAGCTTGAAGCTGCGGTCATAATTTCGGGTGGAAGGGCTGAGGACTTCGAATAGCAGGCTGGGATTAGCAATCGTGTAGTGATCCCCTTTGTAGTATTCAAGCGAACCACAGACCACGCTGGCATCCGGGTATGTGATAAAATCTTCGCTCTCCGGCTTTTTAGCTCGTCCTTTTCTGTTGAGTGAGGGTGCGCTTGCTATTCCTACTTTAAGGTCACTGTTAAAAGCTTCGCAATCTCGTCCACGTAAGGCTACGGTTAATTCGGTAGTGAGGTTAATGGCAATTCGGCTATAATCGGCGCTACCCCCGGCCATTGCATAGACCTGGCCTTTATAATAATCACGCTTGATCTCCGAACGTTGTTCCTCCCAGAGATATTCTTCGACAGTGTAATAGTTGCCAGTGACTCCTGCCATAATGTTACCAATCCTTTTTGCATTAAATAAAGGTTACAGTTGGCTTGATACTAACTGATTAGCCAGAGTATGACAAGAGGCGTGTAGCACCAGTAGTTGCACAAAAGGAGATAGAGGTATAAAGTTGATTTAGATTATAGTAATCAACTCGCCTATTCCGCGTTCCCTTTTTTAGAAAGAGGAGCGGGAAATTGGCTCTGGCATACGGAATTTTTGCAGGAGCAGAGATCATGGCTTGGTCCTCGGCTGTTTCAGCCTTTTTAGCCTCGCTCGTTGAATTTGTGGAAGCTCTGACAATTGTGCTGGTCGTGGGTGTCACGATAAACTGGAAATCGGCCCTGAGCGGAACTCTCGCGGCGGTCCTGGCCCTGGCTGGGCTGATCGCGATATTTGGCACGGCCCTGGTAGCCTTTATTCCCCTGGATGTGTTGCGGTTAGTCGTAGGTGTCATCCTGGTCTTGTTTGGCCTGAAGTGGCTCAAGAAAGCCATTCTGCGCTACAGTGGACTTAAGGCCATGCACGATGAGGAAGCGATCTACGAAGAAGAGATGCGCGCCATGCGGCAGCGTGGCGAAACGCTGCCCGATAAGATTGACGGCTTCGGCTTTGCCACCGCCTTTAAAAGCGTTTTGCTGGAAGGGCTGGAAGTAGCTTTTATCGTAATTACCTTCGGCACCTCCGCCGCCCAGACCGATAAGGATAAATACCCCACTTTACTGGCGGCTTCCACAGGTGCGCTGGCGGCAGGCGTGCTAGTGGTGATTGCCGGGGCGCTGGTGCGCGGTCCTCTTACCCGCATACCGGAAAACACTCTGAAGTTCATCGTTGGCATAATGCTCACCAGTTTCGGCACTTTCTGGGCCGGAGAGGGCCTCGGTATTGAGTGGCCCCTGGATGACGCTTTTCTGCTGCTGCTGGTCGGAGGTTATCTGCTATTAAGCGCCTTGCTGGTTGGCTGGCTGCGTTCTTACAAAGAAAGCTTAAAAGAAAACGTAGCACGAGAAAATGTAGCGCTGCAACCAGAGCCGGTTGAGGTTGAGCAAAACCAATAATATTTAGCGGAGAGAAGAAGAAAATGAAGCCAGTTACCCGTTTTTTGAAAGCCGTTTTCAACTTTTTCGTGGGAGATTGGATTATCCTGGGCGGCGTAGCCATAACGCTGCTGGTGGTGGCTCTGCTTGAGAATACGAGTGCTTCCGGCAGCCTTAAAGGAACTGCCGGATATCTCTTTATTATAGGGATTGCGCTTACCTTATTGATTACTCTCTACCGCGAAACCAGAGCCTGAATTTCCTGCTACTACCAGGTTGACAAATTTTTAAATAAAGTAACTTGAATTAATTTCGTCTAACATTAAGCTTCTTAATTCTTACTTAAGAATTTAAGAAAATTATAGCAAAAAGCGCTTGTTTTCTCATAAGAAAAAGATATAATTGTATTAGACTCAAGTAGCAGTGATTACTCGTTTTCATTATCCGCGCTAATATAACCACCTCTTAATTCGGTAAGGTTGGTTGCTATTTGGTTTCAGCAGTTTGTCGAGAACCGAAGCATAACATAATTAAGCTGTACTCTTGAAAGGTTCTAGCTATGTTTTCCTCGAAACCGTTTGGCCAGATTTTCCGGTTTAATCGTCTTGCTGTTTTATTAGTCCTCAGTCTGATTTTAGCTCTGGTTTGGTTGCAACCTGCTACAAGCAAAGGTGCTACTACCATTAGTTTCAGCACGGCAGTTACATATCAAGTCGGTACGGCTCCTTCAGCAGTATTGGTGGCCGACTTTAACAAAGATAACAAAGCTGACCTGTTGAGTGCCAATACTTCTTCTAATAATATAAGCCTGCTGCTTGGGAATGGGGATGGGACATTCCAGGCGGCTCACTCTTATTCTGTTGGTACCAATAGTCCCTTGGCCGTGGCAGCAGGAGATCTGAACAAAGATGGTAACCTTGATATAGTAACTGCAAATGCTACAACTAATAACGTTACTGTATTAATGGGTGATGGCACCGGAGGTTTTGGCTCTCCGGTCAGTTTTTCAGTTGGTTTGTTACCTTACGCAGTAGCAGTAGCAGATTTCAGTGGAGATGGTAAACTGGATATCGTTACTGCTAATTCCTCAGGAAATAATGTTAGTCTGCTGCTTGGTGATGGCGCTGGCAATTTCAGTTCACCCACCAATTTTACAGTTGGTAGTAATCCTCAATCGCTGGTAGTAGCCGATTTTAATGGTGATAGTAAACCAGATATAGCAACTGCTAACTACAGTAGTAACGATCTGAGTTTACTCCTTAACAATGGCTCGGGCTTTGACTCCGCTAAGGCCTTTCCCGTTGGCACCAACCCCACGCAATTAACAGTAGTGGATTTTAATGGAGATGGTAATCTCGATCTTGCTTCGGCAAATTTTGGCTCGACTACACTTAGTCTGCTCTTTGGTAATGGAGCTGGTAGCTTTAGCTCCGCCAGTAATTTCAGCAGCAGTCAAACGAATGTAGCTCCTGGTGATTTTAATCTTGACGGCATTGTTGATCTGGTTACATCGAATCTCTATAGCACTACTTTTACAGTTTTACCTAACAATGGTGCTTCGGGTTTCAGCCTACCTGCTTCTTTTTCTGCCGGAGCGAATCCATATAGTATGGTTGTAGCAGACCTTAATGGTGATAGCAAGCCTGACCTGGTAACAGCTAACAACAGTTTTAATACCCTGAGCGTTTTGCTCAATACTACTACACCTCCTACTGCAAAAATCAAAGCTACTGGCGGTACTCCACAAAACGTAGTAGTGGGATCTTCAATTGCTACGCCTCTTGAGGTAACAGTTACAGACTCTAGCAATAATCCTCTAAACCAGCAGAGCGTTACCTTTACTGCGCCAGGTAGTACTGGTCCGGGCGGTAAGTTTGATAGTAGCCAGACAGTCGTTGTTCTGACAAATGCAAACGGGGTTGCTGTTGTTCCCAATTTTACGGCTAACTGTCAGGCAGGGAGTTACAAGATCAGCGCCGATGTAAATGGTGCAGCTACTCCAGCCTTTTTCTATCTTACAAATATTCCCGGTAGTCCTAAAAGTATTGTTCCTTCCAGTGGTACACTCCAGTCTGCCACTCATAATACGGCTTTTGCCAGTCCGCTCAAGGCGTTGATACGCGACGGTTGTAATAACCCTCTCAAAGATTTCACAGTTTTATTTAGCGCTCCATCCAGTGGCGCCAGCGGTTTCTTTCCTGATAACAGTGCCACTGCGCTGGTTACAACTGATGTAAATGGAATTGCAACTTCGCCTACTTTTACTGCTAATTCTACGTTAGGTAGTTATAACGTTAGCGCGAGTGTGATTGGTTTTAGTGTGGCAGGAGTAGCCAACTTCAACCTGACCAATAAGGCGGGACCGCCTGCCAGTCTTACTGTTGCGGATGGTAGCACGCCTCAAGAGACGGTTGTAAATAGCCCCTTTGGTAATGCCCTGGGTCTTACCGTTAAAGATGCCGATAATTATGTGGTCAGCGGTGTAAGTGTAAAGTTCAGCGCTCCAACCAGCGGCGCGAGTGGTACGTTTAACGGCTCTAATAATGTTACGGTCACAACAAACGCTGCTGGTTTTGCTGTGGCTCCCACTTTTACAGCCAATTGCAAAGTAGGTAGCTACAGCGTAGTAGCTAGCATAGGCGGTGTTTCGGATACCGCAACTTTTAACCTGACTAATAAGCCAGGCAATCCTGCCAGTATTATTCCAATTAGTGGCTTTGGCCAGCAAGCTCTAATCAGTACTGATTTCGCGACCGCCATGAAAGCTCAGGTAAACGATGGTTGTGGAAATCCTTTGAGCAACCAGACAGTTATATTTACTGCTCCTGCAAGTGGAGCGGGTGGTACATTCTCAGGTAATCAAACTAGCTTTTCGGGCACAACAGATGCAAGTGGAAGAGTTACTGCCCCTACATTCACAGCAAACGGTACTACAGGCCAATACAGCATAAGCGCAAGTGTAGTTGGTTTTTCAGCAGCGGGTACTATCAATTTTAACCTGGCTAATTTGCCTTCTGATTTCGGTAACTTTACCCCTGGTACTTACCAGATCAACCCGGCCTTAAACGGTACGATCACCATGCCGAATTTCACTCCCCCTCTGCACAAAAAATGGTCGGTAGATTTAGATGGTATGTATGGTTTTGTTACTTATGCGGTAGCAGCACAGCATAAAGTCTTTGCTCTTTCTTCCACTCCTAACATGGGTTACGGTAGTCGCCTCTGGGCACTTAATCCGGCTACCGGCGAAGTGCTCTGGGGACCGGTAAAGATCAGTCACACTTATTATTATGGAGCGATGGCTTATGATAACGGGCGCCTTTTTGTGCTGGATGATGATGGTAAATTAAGCGCTTTTGAAGCAGTAGATGGTAGTTTCGTGTGGAGTGTCAATTCTGTTGGTGGTTTTGTAGGGTACGATATCGCTCCGCCAGTAGCCGCAAATGGATTTGTCTTCACCCGAGGCGCTGGTACTCTTCATGCTCACCGCGCCAGTGACGGCTTGCAGGTATGGTCGCAATCTATACAGCCCAGTAATGATACTTTTATGCATGGCCCTTCAGTTTTCGTAGGTGACGATGGGGTTTATGTAGCGGGAAGCTGCCAGAAAGCCTTCAAGTTTAGAATTTTTGATGGTAGTCCGATCTGGACTTATAACCCTGGCTGTCCCTATCAAGGCCAGGAAGGAACTCTATATAATAATCGTATCTATGTCCGGGCCGGTAGTAATCCACCGGGTCTCATCCTGGATGCCAGCAACGGCTCATACCTGGGAAATTGGTTGCCTACCAGTCTATTACCCAGTTTCGCCGGTAATACCGCTTTTGTAGTAAACAGTAATGGTCAGCTAGAAGGCCATGATGCAACCACTGGCACGCTACTCTGGACTAAACAGATCCAGAATGCTTCCTTCTCCGTTGCGCCAGTTGTAATCAATAATATTGCTTATGTTGGTTCGAGTAATGGGAGCATCTATGGCTACGATGTAAATGGCAATGTACGCTGGCAAGGTACTTCTGGTGCGCCAAATGGAATAGGTGATTTGAGACTAATTTCGGGACTGTCAGCAGGTGAAGGATTATTGCTGGTTCCAACAGGCAAAACTCTGGTTGCTTTCGAGGCGGACGCCCCTGTACCTGGTTTCAGTTCAAATCCTGCGCCTTCAAGTACAATTGACCTGGGTAATGCCCGGTTAGGGACAAATGTCTCGTCCAGTATTAGCATTAGCGAAACAGGTACAACTACCCTTACGGTAAGTAATCCGGTTTTGAGCGGAGCTAATGCCGGTGACTTTGGTATCAGCGGCGCTACCTTCCCGCTAAATATTGCAGATGGAGGCGCCCCACAATCGTTTACTGTAAACTGCACTCCGGCTAATGCTGGATTACATACGGCTGTCCTTACTCTTACTACTAACGACCCGAACCAAAATACTGTTACCTATAATCTTAAATGCGCCGGGACACTGGTTGTGGTTGAGAGTAGTGATAACGGTCTGGGTGATACACCCGGTACACTATCATACTACCTGACCAATCAACATACGATCGCCGGTCAGACTATTAGCTTTAACCTGGCTGGTTTACCGGTCATTAACGTAACCGGGCCGTTACCGCCTGTACCGGCAGGCGTTATTCTCGATGGCGGAAATTGCAGTAATTCACCTGTTACATTGGATGGTTCGCAGGCCTTAACAGCCGAAAAAGGTCTGGTGCTCCAGGGGCAGAACAGTCTTAAGAACCTTAAAGTAACTCATTTCCCTGGTCAACAAATTATTACAAAAGGTACAGGGAATAAGTTAATGTGTGTGGTAGCTAAAAAATAAGCTTTAATAGTGTCCAAAATAATGTCTGGAAACCAAACATTATTTTGAAAGCAATAAGATTAGCTGCGGCAACTAAGCCACTCTGATCAGAGTGGCTTAGTTTAATTTATACTTTGATATCCTGGTAACCGAGAGTAGTTACAGCTTAACCCCCCAACCACTTTTTGTCTCAGTTAAGTTAATTTCAGAACGAAGTTGAAACCTCCCTGTTTGTTGCCGTCAGCGTTATTCGTCATCTCCATGAGAAGCTCCTTATTGTAGAGGCTGTCGGTCTGATTACGGGCTTCACCTGGAAAATAAAGCTGAGTCGTCAGGATAGGCTGATTAGGTGCCTGCACTTTTACGTGAATGTGGCGCGTCCGGCCTGGATATAATCCCGGTATTACCGTTTCGAGGCGGAAAACGCCGTTTTCATCGGTGAACTGGTGACCGCGCAGCCTGTAACCCGTATTATCGTACTGGCCGTTTGCATCTGCCTGCCAGAAGTCCAGCAGGGCATTTTTGACCGGTTGGCAATCGGTAGAGAGTACGTAGCCGGTAACGATAAGCCGGGTGCCGGTCGTACCTGCTTCCCACAAAGATTTCCGCTCCGGTGAACTGGGCTTGAAATAAGGTCCTTCCGTTTCGGCCATCGTCTGGCTGGCTTTAGAAGTGCAGGCAGGCGTTGGCGGCAGCGCCTTGGCGGCAACTTGAGTGGTTATCTGAATAGTAGCGGCAGCGGCTGTTGTAGCGGCGGCCTGGGTGGTAGAGGCAGGTTGAGTTGTTGCGACTGGCGTGGTGGGAGAAGCAGTTGCCGCCACTGTGGTAGTCGGGGTGCCACTGGAGGTTGCTGTAGTGGGCTGGGCTTGCGCCTGCGAAGTGGAAGAAATGGTAGCCTGCTCTCCACAGGCAGCCAGAGCCAGCGCCGGAGAAATTACGGCGGCCAGTTGAATGAATTTACGACGGGAAACGGCCCGCCTGACGTGCTTTTTCATTTTATTTACTCCTTAACCACAGGTAAAAGATTATCTCTTTTCTCAGCAAAATTTCTATACTATAGGATACCGGTGAATATTAAGAAGTCTCTTAAAACAGGATAAGAGTTTTCTTATTTAGCTAAATGTTAGTACCGGCTAAAAAGAGCCTGATAAACTCGCTGGCAAAGCTTGATTTACTTCCAGACCTGGCTTATAACTGAAATAGAACTACTATTTAAGAGCGAAAAGGCCAGGTAAAGTATGAATACCTTAAATTATAGCCAGATCCCCTTCTGGCATCTGGCTCAAAATATCCTCAAGTATGACCCCCTACCGGCTTTGCTGGAAGTAGAAAACCCTGCCCTCCGCTACTTTATTCAGCGCGATTTACTGGAAGCGCCGGTTGAGCCGG
The DNA here is from genome assembly GCA_036261665.1 of Chloroflexia bacterium. Lineage (GTDB taxonomy): Bacteria > Chloroflexota > Chloroflexia > Chloroheliales > Chloroheliaceae > 54-19. The sequence continues at coordinate 79,237 of DATAKM010000195.1, read as the reverse complement.
TTGAAGCGTTATGGCAACTTCCTCCTGCCAGGCGCATTATTAATCAGCAGAAAAGTAACGGGTGCTGGAGCTATAAAGGCGGGAAACTAAATTTACGCAGCCAGACCAATTATGACCAGATTGAAACTTTCCGCATGCTGGGCGAGTTAGTCGAAAAGTATGGTTTCAATTCACGACACCCGGCTATGCAAAGAGCGGCTGAATTTCTTTTTTCTTGCCAGACCGTCCAGGGCGACTTTAGAGGGATTTATGGCAGCCAGTATACCCCGAACTACTCGGCTGCCCTGATGGAACTTTTAATCAAGGCCGGTTATGCTGATGATGCCCGTATAAAAAGAGGTTTTGAATGGTTACTCAGTATCAGGCAAGATGATGGAGGGTGGGCTATTCCGTTCCGCACCCGCAAGCTTAATTATACACCTGAAGTAATGAGTGGCCTGACCCTGGAACCTGATACCACCCGGCCCTTCTCGCATATGGTAACAGGGGTAGTCTTACGAGCTTTCGCGGCCCATCCTTACTATTGCCAGGTATCAGAGGCAAAAGCGGCCGGCAAGCTACTCCTAAGCCGCTTTTTCCAGCGAGACCGCTATGTTGACCGGCAAGGTGTCAATTTTTGGACTGAATTTTCTTACCCCTTCTGGTTCACCGATCTTTTATCCTCGCTCGATACCCTGGTCAGGCTCGGTTTTTCTTCGTCCGAACCTGAAATTCAGGAAGGGCTTGCCTGGTTCAGAGAGCAACAGCAGGCAAACGGCCTGTGGAATCTTAAAGTGGTAAGAGGTAAAGATAAACATCTCAGGTTCTGGTTGGATTTACAGGTCTGCCGGGTGGTGAAAGCTTTCTGCGCTGCCCAGGAAGCTAATGACTGCTAGCCAGTTGATTTAGTGTGTATCCAAAAGAGCTCCTCGGTTGGCGTTCACTTTACTACTTTTTACCCGGCTGTAACTTTTTTACTTGATAGAAACTTCAATTTAATTGATAATGGTGCAACTCTATGCTGAGTAAAAGTTTTGGCGGCGCTAGGTCTAAAAGGGGAGGTCTTTCTTGTTAAAATCGAAGTCAGCTAAATTCGGATTCGTTAATTTGCTGCTACTGATGCTAATTCTGATGGCCTGTGGAGACTCCGGTCCTACCCAGGTATTGAGCCTGCCTACCGCTGCGCCTACAACTCAGTCTGCTAATACCGTTGCCAGCGCCACAACTCAGGCCGCTGCTACCACCGCTGCCGCTCAGGCTTCGACTGCGGTCCCTACCACAGAGGCGGCGCAAACTCAGGCTACTACAGCCCCGAGTACTACAGTTAGCGCAACCAGCGCACCCGCCGCTACCACTGGCGTCGCAACAACTCAATCTGGCACGGTACCGCGCTTTGAGGACGCCAATCCCTGCCCTTACACCTTACCTAAAGGACAGACCTTGAACCAGACCGTTCGCTGCGGCTACATCATCGTTCCCGAGCTGCATTCGCAGCCTAACAACGGCAAAACGATCAAGCTAGGAGTAGTCATTTTCAAAAGCACCGCCTCCAGCCCTGCCCCTGAACCGGTTATATACCTGCAAGGCGGACCAGGTGGTGATATTCAGTCCATTCTTGACCTGATGACAGGCGATTTCTACAAGGCTTTTACTTCGCGTGATGATGCTATCTTCTTTGACCAGCGCGGGGTTGGTCAATCTCAACCGGCTCTGGTTTGTCCCGAATTTGAAGCGCAGGCTATAAAAGACGCCCCGGTAATTCTTAGCCCGCAAGAGAGCGAGCAACATAATATTGACGCAGCGGTGGCCTGTCACGATCGTCTGGTAAACGAGGGCATCAATCTGAACGCCTATAACAGTATTGAAAACGCCGGGGATGTTAATGATATTCGGCAGGCTCTTGGTTACAAGCAGATAGACCTGTATGGCGGTTCTTATGGTACTCTCCTGGGCCAGACTGTTATGCGACTTTATCCACAGATTCTGCGAAGTGTAATACTCGACTCGGTCGTACCGCCTGACGTTAACCTCGATATACAGTCCAGCGCTAGCGGTACCCGCTCTCTTAACCTGATCTTCCAGGCCTGCGCCGCAGACGCAAAATGTAACCGGTCCTATCCTGACCTGAAAAACGTCTTTTCCAAAATCTTTGCCCAGCTTAACGCCAATCCTCCCACAGTTAAAGTAACCTTGACCAATAATAAGACTTTTAATGCAAAGGTAGATGGAGTCAGTTTCAGGCAAGCTCTTTACCTGCTACTTTATGATAAGCAAGCTATCACACTTTTACCGCAAATTCTCTATAGTATTAATAGCGGAAACCAGGCTATACTCGGTCCTCTGATGTCCGTACCTTTTGAAACTTACGAGGGAGTTGCCCTGGGTATGTACTACTCTGTAGAATGCAGCGAGGAATGGCCTTTTAGCAAACTTTCCGATAACCAGCAGGCCATCAAAAATGCCTGGCCGGAATTTGCCCAGGATAGTGACGTAGAAGTGCAGGGTTCCATTACGCTCTGCCAGAAGTGGAACGTGCAAAAAGCTCCCCCGGCTCAGATATCGCTTATTAAGAGCGCCATTCCTACCCTGGTAATGGAGGGCCAGATAGACCCGATTACACCCCCCGAAAACGGCCAGCGCGTGGCGAAGGGCTTGAGTAATAGTTTTTATGTTGAATTTCCGGCCAGCACCCACGTAGAAGTACAACCAGGTAACACCTGCGCTATCAACGTAATGACAGCCTTTTTAACCAACCCAAAAGCTAAACCGGATAGTAGTTGTACGGCCTCCTTGAAGCTGAATTTCCCATAGAAACAGGTTTATTCTAAAGAGGGATCAGAACTGTAACCCGCTCCGGATTTTCATGGATGGAGCGGGTTATTTTTTACCAGGTTTTACACCTTCTTCTCTGATAATTGAATGAGAGTTATTTTCAAAAGCAGGAGGTGAAAAATGGTAAAGAAAGTAATATTAATTTTTGCTTTTCTGATAGGCCTGGTTGCTGTAGCGCTTTATAACCTCTCACTTCCTCTGCTGAGGCGTTTGCCTAAGCCCACCTGGGTCTCAACAGGTGGTATCACCACTATTGATGACGCCATAAGCGCCTGCCGCAAGTCCGGTTTGCAAGGTTGGGATCTGGTGGAATATGCCCGGCACCTGGTCAGCCGGAAAATGGTCTACTCCCGGCTTAACACCTGGGATTCGTACTCACGCGCTTTTGAAAGAGGCAGAGGCTACTGTGAGCAGCAGGCTCTTTCTCTCAATGCGATTTATCAAAAACTGGGGATCGAGTCGAGAGTAGTCTTTGCCATGCGTTGTAAATTCCCCCCGCAAATAATAGACGGTTTTCCCTGGTCCGGCGGCGTTAGCGGCCATTCATGGGTAAGAGTGAGAATCGGAAGTGAGGAACTGGACATTTGCCCCGGCTCAACTGAAAACAAACCCGGCAAAATTAATTTCGAGATCCTTTCAAAAGTTCACACACTGCGACCCTGGTTGCGACCTATCACCCACTTTGGCTCATCCGTCGAAAATATCCGGCGGGATACTCTGGCCCGGCATAGTAGCTTTATATCTGTAAATAAGAAGTTGCAACCGGTATTGGTCTGAATGTTCCTGCTACCGAACTAGATTTTTATTATCAAAAGAACCGGAAGCGCTTTTGCATAGCGCTTCTCTTTATACGGTGTTTAATAACCTTCTAATACCTCAACTTCGTAAATTTCAGTTCGTTGAGGTTGTGGATTAAGAGGCTTTGGGATATTATTTACAGGAATAACTTTTATAAAAGTTGTTTATTAATAGTACATTAAGAAGAATGCAATTTAATATTGGAGTAAAATAAAAGTGTCTATAATGGATGTAATAAAATCGCGGCGGAGCGTGGGGAAAGTAAAACCCCAGATGCCACCCCGCGAAGTAATTGAGCGTATGCTGGAAGCGGCAACCTACGCCCCTAATCACCACGAAGTAGAACCCTGGCGTTTTATCGTTCTGGCCGGAAACGCGCGTGAGGAACTGGGTGTTCTCATGGAGCAGGTCTTGCGCGAGAAGATGACCGAAACCGAGAGTGAAAAAGCCCAGGCAGCCCTGGCCAAAGAACGTGCCAAACCCTGTCGCGCTCCGGTCGTAATTGCGGTGGCCAGCCTCAGGCCGCAACAGCCGAAAATTAAGGATATTGAAAATATCGAAGCCGTAGCAGCGGCGGTGCAAAATATGCTGCTGGTAGCCGAGGAAGAAGGCGTAGCGACTATCTGGCGCAGCGGTGACTCGTCCTATGATCCTCGTGTAAAAGCTTTTTTTGGTCTCGAACCGGAAGAACATGTAGTCGGTCTTGTTTATGTTGGATACCCGGCTATTCCTAAACCGGAACGCACTCCCACTCCATTTCTGGAGAAAACGGAATGGCGCGGCTGGGATTAGCGCCTTAATTACTGCTCAGTGAAACACAGCGCGGAAACGGTCTACTGAGCTACATTTTGCTCATTAAAACGCAACAGGGAAGTTGTTGGGTGAGCTATAAAGGGAGGGATGTTATGACGCGGAGGAATCGAAACGGTTCGAAGTTAATATCAACTGATCTTGATAACCAGGAAAATCCGGTAGAGGAAGTAGAGATTGATAACCTGGAGCGCCGGGCAGACGAAATCCTTGTGGTAGTTGACGAGCCGGTTACACTAAATCCCGACTCTCGCAGGGATGAACCAGTTCCCACCGCGGAAATTATCTCTCCTACCGGAGAAACAATTTCTTCCGTAGAATCGCCTGCTCCAACCGAGGAGATTGTCTCCCCTACCGGACAGACAATTTCCAGTGTACCGGCACCGGAAAAACCCCGATCTCGCCATAAAAAAGGGATTTCCAGGGAAGTTGAAACTCAAGCTTCGGAACCGGAGTCAGAATCTGCCGCTCCCCAACATTCTGACCAGGAAGACCACGTGGTGCCTATGAGCGGAGATGCTCCGCTGGCTGAGGCCGGACGTGGCTTTCTCTATCACCAGTACCACAAACTGCGCAAAGCTGAACCGGTTGCGCGTGAGGGCAGCGACCCGGAAGGCGTTCACGATATGCGGGTAGCTACCCGGCGCCTGCGGGCCGGGCTTCAAATCCTGGAAGGCACCGTTTACAGGCCGAAGAAAGCGGAGCGGTTCCGCAGGCAGTTACGTGCCCTGGCTAACGCCCTGGGTGATACGCGCGATACCGATGTTTTTATCCAGCACCTCGAAAAGTACGCCGAGAACTTGTCAGAAGCAGAAAGAGCCGGCCTTGAGCCACTTTTTAGCCAGTTGCACGAACGCCGCCGGCATAGTGGCAAAGCGATGCTTAAAACCCTCGATAGTCCCAAAACCGAAAAGCTGTTTGATAAGCTCAAAACTTTTGTCACTACCGAAGGAGCGGGAGTGCTGGAAGACCGCGCCGGGAAAAATGAGGTTGCTCCCAGCCTGGTGCGGCATTTCGCGGGCAGCGCGATCTGGCAGCGCTATGAAGAAGTGCTGGCCTACGAGACCGAAGTGAAACCTACCTCAAGCGTTTCCGCGCCGGTTGCCACCTTACACCGTCTCCGGGTGGCCTGTAAGCATTTGCGCTATACCCTGGAATTTTTTGAGGATGCCTTACCACCTGAAGCCAGTGAGCTGCATGACCAACTGGTAGAGGTGCAGGATGACCTGGGCGAATTGCATGATAACCAGGTAGCGCTGGAGATGGCTACACCGCTAATTAAAGCGGACAAAGATAACCAGGTGTTAAAGGCTTACCGGGATAGCCGAGAAGAAGAGATGGAAAAGCTCTACGCTGATTTTGCCCAAAAGTGGCAGGTTCTGGCCGGGACGGAGTTCCGCCGAAAACTGGCTGCTGCTATTGCCGGGATTGGCCCGGCCTGAAAGTAGCGGACAGGGTAAAAGGGCAGTATATTCTACAACTCTTTTGCCTTATTTAAAACTTCTACAAAAATCCAAAAACCTGGTGTTTTAATATTCATAGAAAAGTCCCACTACATAAATAGTAGTGGGCATTTTTTATGCTAATATGGTTTCATAAGACCGAAAACACTATCACTCTGCTAGCGGTCAAAGAACTCAGGGGGAGTTCAAATATGAGTGGCATAAAGGATGACTAACGCATTAGCTGAATGGCTTTAAACTGGAAGAGCCTGCGGCAGAAGGAGTACATAAAGTGGACGCGCGTGATGAATTCATTACTCAGGTACTAACCACTATAGATGAAGCTGAAGTTTTAACTATTTTCTTTCCTAACCTGGCAAAAGCCTTGATTGTAGATACTCGCCGGAATTATGAAGAAGGTCCATTGGTTAAAATCGTCAATCAAGTTAACTCAATGGAAGAACGCATGGCGATGATTGAAAAAATGCGCCCCGGCATGGGCCGGGTTCGGAGCATTGCCGGTATTCCCTGGACCAAATCTATCCGTACTCTCAAAGAAAACGGGGTTGTTACCCGTCTGGAACAGCGCTTGCAGATGGCGGGAGAAGATAGCCTGAACGCGGCCCAGGCATGTCACAAAGCCTTCGAACAGTTGCAGCAGATCGAGCACACCCAGTGGTTAGACCTGATAAAAGGCAAAAACCCGTTATATAAGAGTATCTGGGAAAGCGGTAAGTAACTTAGTTTTGAGAACTGTGTTGAGCGGTACAGCAAGTTCTCACTGTTATAAAAGTTATTTTGAAATTATTAACCTGCCAACCCTTCTGTTTCATCGCTGAGAGCGGCGCTCCCCGGAGCGCCGCCTTTTATTTGCCTTACTGGCTATGCCCGAGCAAATCCTTCTGATCCTTTTTTGGTTTCAATCCGTAGAAATTACACTCTGCTGCTTCGCAAACTTCATCAGGGTTGTTACAGGCCTTGCAAAAAAGGCGTATTTTACGGTAGAGCGCCTGATGTTGGGTGAAATCGGGGAGTTGCGATCACCGTTACGCATAATCTCTAATAAGTACTGGTATTGATCAATTGAAGTACCCATTCACACCTGCTTTCTGCTTGACCTTTTCAGTTACTTCTTGGTAGTTTCCATATTCATAGTTTCCATATTCGTAGCAGGTTGTCAAGGTTTTGTTCAAATAGTGTATGAAGTGCCTTTCCCCCGGTATATAAAAAGCCCGGTCGAAACCGGGCCGGTTCTTCCAGTTAGTAGCAGAAACAGTTAAGCTTTGACCTGGGGCAGGATTTCTTTAGCCATATTTTCCAGGCCGTCCAGATCATCGAGAGCGAGCCATTGCAGCATTACACGCTGGACACCTACTTCAGAGAGGTGGCCTAACTGTTCTACAATTTCAGAAGCGGTACCTACTACCAGGCCACTTTCGCGCAAGGCTTCCAGGGTCTGGCCCGACTGCTCTGCTTTTTGTTGCACCTGGGCCGAGTCTTTGCCGTATACCACCTGCGTCATCAGGGAGCGGCGCACCTCACCCGGTTGGCGCCCGTTTTGCTGTAATAACTCATCCAGGCGGGTATTCAATTTCTTGATATTGTCTGCCGTGGTGAAGACCGCGTTCCATTCTGAGGCGAAACGGGCTACCAGTGGGAGAGTGCGCTGCGGGCCATTTCCACCAATCAGGATGGGCGGACCGCCAGGGCGCTGCGGTCGCGGCAGCAAAATACCATCTTTAATATGATAGTACTCTCCTTCAAAATTCACCGGTTGATCGCTCTGTAAAAGGCGGGTAACTACTTCCAGGCCTTCCTCGAAGCGCTGAAAGCGTTGCGGAATTTCCAGTAAATCCCAGCCATAATTATTATGTTCGCGCACCTGCCAGCCTGCTCCCAGGCCCAGAGTCAGGCGGCCCTGCGAAAGGTCGTCAACCGCCGCCGCCATGCGGGCGGTCATAGTAGGATGCCGGAAGGAGACCGGGCTGACCAGCGGGCCAAATTCTATCCGGCTGGTATGGCTGGCGAGCCAGGTTAAGGATACCCATAATTCGAGCGAATCCAGGTCGGGCGGGTTTGCATTGGTGTAATGATCGGAACGGTAGAGACCCACATAACCCAGATCTTCCACTGCCTTAGCTACACGTTGCCAGCGCGGCCAGTTCAAGCCGTTCTGGCCTTCTACCATTATGGCAACTTCAATCATTTTTAATTCTCCCTTTGCTCCTCTAGTTAAAAATTGTTTACTGCGGCCAGCGATAGCAACGGCTTCAGTCCGCTTGCCTTGATGGTTGGGACTGAAGCCGTAACTTACCAATGAGTTATCACTGCCGAATAATAGCAGGAAGAGACTTACTTCACCAGCGAAACCGGACCCCGGTCATAGTAAGCTTTACCCTCCAGGCGCAGGTAGCCTCCATCATCATCGGGATACGCGGCTACTTTATCGTTCCCGTTGATAGGCGCCGGGTTGGTAACTCCGTCTTTTTTGCCGTCGGTATAAGAAGTTGTGCCGGGATTGCCGCCACCGAAAAGAATACCGATCAGGCCGCTGTTCGCAGCATCCTGGATGTGCTGGTTGCCGCTATCATTCAAGTAGTACTGTACCCGGTTATCCTGGTAATGACCATCGGTATTATTCATGGTACGGTAAATAGTATTGCCGACCGGAACCTGCCAGAGCATTCCTCGCTTGCCGGTGATTGAGGTTACTGTAGCCACAAACTGGTGGAACCGGTTAAAGTTGGGGAATTTCTGGTTGTTCAAGTCCCAGAAGGCGTACTTGTTACCCCAGGAAACGTAGATAGCCGCATCCCGGTCGGCCACATCATAGAACATCAAGTCGAAATTAGCCCCGAGTTGGCGATAGAAGTTAGCCGTCTCGGTGGCGGCCCGATTAGTGTCGAAGCCTCCCTCAATATTGGTGCTGAGATCGCCTACGGTCGAGCCCCAGGCCGATACATGGTAAGCCAACAGCACATTCGGGGCATACTTATCGCGTAGAGTGGTAAGCGCTTTGCCAAACCCAGCAAAAGTGTTGGGCAAACCTGCCAGATCGGGATTGCCGCTACTGGCTACTGAGGCGCTGATGCTGTTCGGATTGGCTGAACGGCGCTGCATATAGCTCCACAGGTCCGGTTCTACGTGCACAATTACCGTTTTGCCAAACTCGTGAGCGCGATCCATCAATAACTTGAAATCGGCATAATAGGCGTTCATGGTGGAAGGATTGTTGAGATTGTTATAGTCCTTCTCTCCCTCGTCCTTACCACTGGCCGGTTTCGATTGTAACAACTGGTAGTAACTTAAAACAGGCAGGAAGCCGTGCTGGTCACTCTGTTCCATATAATAGCGGGAAAACATGCCTGACGGGCTGTTCCAGGTAGCCCAACCACCTCCGGTGTTAACACCGCCGGAGAGGTACTGGTATCGGGCATCCCACTTCACGCCGCTTTCCAGCATCCAGTTAACGGAGGCAGGCCCGTTAGCCAGGCCGAGCATGAAAGTATTCTTTAAGCCTTTAGGCAGAGGTGGTAGTTGCCCGGTTGCACCCAGTACCGGCGATGCACCCGAATAGCGCCAGAGGTAGTAATGCCGCCCGACATTGCCCATCTCAACCTGGAAAGCGGCCGGATTGGCGGGAGTAAAGGTCAGGATGCGCCGTTCAAAAGCCTGCACCAGGACATCTTTGACTACTCCGGCTACTTTCACTCTGGCCCAGTAAGCCTCGGTTATAGGCAGGCCGGTGGCATAAAACTGGGGCTCGAAAAGACGCCCGTTGCTGACACCTCCCCCGGCGTTTACTACAGGTCCGCTCTGGTTCAAGAAATTCCAGAAAACGCTGGCGATATTATGGCCGGTGCTGGCCTCGAAGTAAGCGTCTGTGACGTGGTAATTGGCGAAATTGCCGGCTGTGCCGGTGTTCCCCTGGCGATCTACAGTGGCGTTGATTGTCGCACTGCTGTGATTGGAGGTAGCGCCGGTCAATCTGCCCAGCGCTTTGTAAGTCGGGCCGCCTGTATCATCAATATCGCCCGCCACCCCGATTTCAGCCGCCGGGCGGTTTTCGAATTTATTATCGCCCAGTTGCAGCCGCCCATCCATCATTTCACGCACGATTAAACCGTTTGTAACATAAAAGGCGTTGTTGCGGTCGCCATCTGGGTGAGTAATTTCCATACGGCTTTTATCGAAATATTGCACCAACCGCCGGCCGCCCGGAGCTTCGGCATAATCTTCCTGGATTGCCCCGGTAAACGGTTCCGGCCCCCACATATAGGTGCGGCTTGTTCCACCGTTTTTAACCAGGCTGTCGGTGCGGTTCCAGACTTGTTGGAAATCGGCACTGGCGAAAGCATCAGCAGAAGCAGGAGTAACTTTTTGGATAGATAAAGTAATGAAAAGCGATAAGAGCAGAGCGAGGACCAGAACGAAGTTAAACTTTGAAAATATTTGCAAGTCTTGAGGCCTGAATCTCCTCATTGACACATCCTTCCTAGAACTTGTTGTAAATCGTGCACATCAGGATAGTACAAAACGTGCAGGTGCTTTTTACTATTAATTGGGCTTTTCGTCAACAAGGGTAAATTTTGTTTACTTAATTTCAGAATACCAAAATTTGTTCACCGTATTTTTACCGGTTGCTACCACCTTTTTTACCATCTAGAGATAAATATAAAGTAGGAATTTATTCAAGCCACTTAATATATACAGCCTTAACTTACTTTTCGAAAAAACAACTTTTATTTGTAACACCAGTCCGGTTAATCTCCGAAAAAATAAAAGACCACGTTTAGTGGAATATATAAACACTAACGGAAGGGAGCCATATAATGAATAACGATAAGATTAGCTGTATGAATGAAAATAGCGATATTGCCTATAAGCTGCATGGTTTATTGGATGATGGTTGGTCCGAAGAGCAGATCGTGAAGCTGGCCCGCATGCGGGCAGTCTACCGCCAGACGCGTGACATGAGCAGAATACCCGCTTCGCTGGCCTTTGCGCGCTGGCTATACCAGAACGGCAAACTGGAAGGCTAATCCCCCTTTTCCCGAAAGTTTTACTTTCACAAAAAAGACTCCAGGTCGTTAAACCCGGAGTCCTGAAAAGTTAGAACTACTTCGCCAGTTGAGCTTACTGTGAAAGAGCTTTGACGAAAGCTGTTCCCTCAGGGGTTCCCAACCCGGTTACGTTATCGTACCCCCTGGTAGTTCGTAAAGAGCTATCCGCGCCTTCAATGACCGGGCCGTTAGTGCCAGTCGGAACGGAGTTAATGGTGCGCAGGGTCAGAGTCAGGCCCGTGCTGTCGCCCACATTGCGCAGAACGGCTGTCGGAGCAGAGGGTGGCAGCACATCACTGATAGCGCCGCTACCGGGATTCTGCTTGTAAAGCGCCGGATTGACGAAGCCGACCGGGCCTTTGCCGGACTGGAAACGGGCCTGGTTGACCAGGGCCAGCATACCAGCAAAGAGCGGAGATGACAGGCTGGTGCCGCCGATGCGCCGTTCACAGTACTCCTGGTTGTGAGGCAGCGGAGTACACCCCTGATCAATCAGAGGATCGCCGCTGACATCATAGGTCTGCCCGTAAAGAGCGCCGGTATTAGGATCACCTACCATCGAAATATCGGGCGTAACGCGGCGGGGCGTACTGAAATTGATAGTCTGTCCACTGGCCGTAGTGGTAGAATTCGCCAGGGCTTGCGGTACAACACCCTTCTGGTAGAAAGGCTGTGCGAAGTTCAGACTGAGGCCGCCACCTGAGCCGTACTGGTAGGTCGGGGCCCAGGGAGACCAGACTCCACTGCTCAAGACGCTCCGGTAAGTGCCCCAGCCCCATTCATTTTTGGCGCCGGAAGCGTTATTTACTGCCAGGCTGGTGCCGCCCACCGCGGTTACAAACGGACTGGTAGCCGGCCAGCTACCCCCGGCGATACCAGTAAACGCAGCCGCATCTCCATCGTCACCGGAAGAGAAGAGGACACTGATACCTTCCGCGGCCGCCTGCATAAAGGCCCGCTCATCGGCCTGGATATGCCCGTATTGAGAAGGTTCACCCTCGTACCCCCAGCTATTGCTCACTATATCCACCAGGTGATTGTCAATCATGTGAATAAGAGCGTGATCCAGGGGCGCATTCGAGTTCTGGCTGCCCGCATAGACTATGGTAGCTTCAGGCGCAATTGAATGTACCCACTCAATGTCCAGGGATTCCTCACCATACCAGCCTGCCGGGTCGAAACGGTTTTCTGGCGCATTGTAAGTGCCCGGTACTACAATCTGCTGGAAGTTAGTCGAGTCGAGCAAAGGCAGTCCGTGGTTGGCCGAGAAGCGATTTACATCATCTACGATAGTCGGCGAAGCAAAAGCGTCTGTAATACCTACCCGCACGCCTTTACCCGTCAGGCCGGTAGCATCTACGCCGTAAGCGGCCCGGATCTGTTGAGGGGTATAGCCGCAGGGCTGCCAGGGCAAGGTGGGGCCATACTGGTAAGCAGAAGGATTGACCGTGCCGGTCTGGTCGCCCCAGTAGGTTGAGCAGGGTCCAGGGGTAGCATAACCAACGCCTGGAGGCGCGTCGCTCTTGATGCGCGGCTGAACCAGAGCTTCACTCTCGTCCAGGCCTCCAATAAAGGAGACTGCTGAAGCCAGTGAGGCCGGAATGGTCGGAGCCTGAGCGTTTGCCCGCAGCTCTTTACCGTTGTAAATATACTGATTTTCGGTAATATTGAAAGCGCTCTCAAGCTGGTTAACCGTGCCGCTTGCATCCACATACATACCGTTAGCCGGGGTATATTCTACCTTCAAGCCTTTTTGTCCCAGGAAGGCCTGGACCTGGCTGAGAGTGCTGGCCGAAGGCGAATAGGCAGCCCGGAATTGATCCGGTGTTAAGAAGTGACCGTACTGGGTACTACCGGGGGTGTAGAGTTGCTGGATAAAGTTGCGTAAACCGGCTTCATTTTGCAGTTGCAGATAAACGCTGATAGTAACTCGGCTCTGTAAATCCGAGCGGCCCTTCAATTGGGCGTTTGCCACCCATGGGGCTACATTATTGCTGAGCTGTACATTTGAAGCTGCGTTAGCAGCGATGGGCCCGGAGCTAAACAGGGAAAGTAGCATTGACGCCATCAGGGCCATGCTGGCTAGCATACGCTGGCGTATGGAACTGCCATAGTTCCAGACATGAGGTGTTTTCACGATTTTCAAATCTCCTTCTACCTTTAACAATGCCAGGGGAAACCACCCAGTTTTCAGAGTAAGAAAACAGTAGTTACGGTTTAGTTCGCCATGAACTAATTCCGCAACAAATACCGCTGCTATCTTTGAAAACTTGCTACAAGCTAACGAGGTTGGCAGGACGTTGCAAGGTTGTAATGCAGTGACAGTAGAATGAGTAACAAGTACCTACACCAAAGAGGGTATCAGATATCGTTAGATTTGAAATCGGATACTTATCTCAGAATACTTCTCAATACTTTTACCAGGCCATAGAAGAATTATTTGAACATTAATGGATTTATATCACTATTTGAGTGTAGTTGTCAAATACAAGGTTTTTGTTTAATTTCCGGGCCGGACATATCTTACTTTACTTATCTTATTTTTGAAGGGTAAAAAGCGCGCTTTTGTGCCGTCCAATTCCGCTGTGCTAGAATGGCCAATGCAAGTTTTAGTACTTAAGATTGCCTGGCGTGGGGCATAAGCTTATAACGGAAGGAAAAGAAGGATGAAAACTAAACGTCTGGGTCGAACCGGCTTGAAAGTAAGCGAAATTTGCCTGGGAACTATGACTTTTGGTAATCAGTGCGATGAGCCTACTTCCTTTGCCATCATGGATACCGCCTGGGAAGCGGGGGTATACTTCTTTGATACGGCAGACGTTTACCCGCTTGGGTCTACCCCTGAAATGCGCGGGCGTACCGAAGAGTTTGTAGGAAACTGGATCAAGCAGCGCAAACGGCGTGATCAACTTGTGCTGGCGACCAAAGTGCGCGGAGCAATGGGCGAAGGGCCTAATGATGTCGGTTTGTCGCGCAAGCATATTATGGCCGCGATTGATGACAGCCTGCGCCGTCTTCAAACTGATTATATTGATCTTTACCAGGTCCACCAACCGGACCCTGAAACGCCAATTGAAGAGACTCTCGATGCCCTGAATGACCTGGTAAAAGCCGGGAAGGTCCGCTACATTGGATGCAGCAACTACCAGGCTCATCAGCTTGCTAAAGCTCTCTGGACCAGCGATAAACTGGGCCTTGCCCGCTTTGAATGTGACCAGCCGCGTTACAATATTCTCTACCGTGAAATTGAAAATGAGATTTTGCCGCTCTGCCGCCAGGAAGGGGTAGGAGTGATTACTTATAACCCGCTTGCCGGAGGTTTCCTGACCGGGCGCTACAAAACGGGCCAGGATGTCCAGCAGGGCACTCGCTTCTCGCTCTACCAGGCTGGCAAGCTCTACCAGAATCGTTACTGGCAGGAGGCGCAGTTCCTGGCGGTGGAAGGCTTGCAGCGTTACTTCGAGCAGCGTAACCGCTCACTGGCGCAGGTAGCGCTGGCCTGGGTGCTGGCCCAACCGGGCGTTACTTCGGCCATCCTGGGAGCCAGCAGACCCGAGCAGTTGAAAGAGACTTTGCCTGCAGTTGACCTTAAGATCGACCAGGAAGAAATGGATACCGCCAACGAAGTCTGGTTCAACCTGCCGCGCCTGCGCGATCCTGGTGTAGCTTTGCGGTAATACTCTTCTTTTGCTTTGGCTTAAAGTTAAGAGCCACGCCAACTCAGACTGGCAGGATAGACAGGATCTTTAAGATACACAGAAACCTTTATATTTTATCTTGCCTCTCCTGTGAGTTTTGCTCAAGCCTGTTCCAGGGCGGCGCGCTTGCGGAATTCTTCCCGTAACCTGTCAATCGACTGGAGTGTGGCATTTTCGTCCTGGTACCACCAGTGTTCCCAGCCGTTACAGGCCGGAGCGTTTCCTACTTTTGAACCTACCCCGTGAATAGATCCTTCATGTTCGCCGCACTTGAGCGAGCTATCGGCCCTGACGAGGGCGACCGGCACATTAGCTGCGCCATCTTCAGCGATTACTATGTCTTTTTCTCTGCCGGGCCGGGCGTAATAGAGTTTCGCGCCGGGCGCAATCAGGCCGCTTTCGATCAGGGCCGAAAAAGCCACCCGGGGCTGAGTGCGTTTGCTCTGGACCGGAAAGACCTGTAGGTCAAGGGTCATTTGCTGGATATTTTCAATGCGCTCGCGGGCGGCGGCGGCGTAAACCGGGTTGCGCTCGATGCCGATCCAGTGGCGGTGTAACTTTTTGGCGACTGCCCCGGTCGTGCCTGTGCCAAAGAAGGGGTCCAGCACGACATCACCGGGATTGGAACTGGAGAGAATCACCCGGTAGAGCAACGCTTCCGGTTTCTGGGTGTTGTGCAACTTCTCACCGTTGATGCGCAGGCGCTCGCTGCCGGTGCAAAGCGCGATTTCCCAGTCGCTCCGCATCTGTTTATCGTCGTTGAGTTGCTTCATCTGCTGGTAGTTGAAGGTATATTTCTTTTGACTCTTACTCTTTTTGCACCATAGCAGAGTTTCATGGGCGTTAGTGAAGCGCACCCCCCGGAAATTGGGCATCGGATTTAGCTTTACATAGACTACATCGTTCAGTATCCAGAAGCCCAGGTCCATCATTACCGTACCTAGCCGGTAAATGTTATGGTAGCTGCCGATTACCCAGATAGTGCCGCTATCCTTGAGTACACGCCGGCATTCCGCCAACCAGCGGCGGCTGAAATTGTCGTACGCTTCAAAACTGTCGAACTTATCCCAGTCGTCGTCCACCGCGTCTACCAGCGTCATATTGGGCCGCCATAGCTCATTTTGAAGTTGCAGATTGTAAGGCGGGTCGGCAAAAATCAGGTCCACTGATTTATCGGGCAGTTGCGCCATCGCCTTGATGCAATCGTCTTGAATTACGGTATCCAGCGGTAAAGAAGTCTGGAGTGAAGCAGCCGCGGAGGCCCGAGCAACCATATCTATTCTCCCAGCTTGGGTTACTTGTTTTAAGTTAAATTCGTTTGAACGCAATTGTTGCCACGACGCCGTGACAGTGTGAAACGGTCCCGACCGCCACCCGCGCTACCGGGCGGTCGGGGGTAAGTCTGAGCGCCAGTTGGGCCATGCGCTGGCGAGCTTCATACAGCCGCATAGCCGGAATTGCGCCGATGCCATGCATGTAGTGATGGCAGGTAAAGGTTTCGATACCATCAAAATAACCGGCAGGCGGCACATCCTGCGCGACAGTGGCAACTGCTCCGCCGTTAGACAGCCCTTTGGCAGCCAGTTGGGCAGCCGCGCTCTGCGAGGGCTGTAAAGGCTGGCCTTTTACAAAGGTTCGCAGGTCGGTATCCAGATCCCAGTCGCGTACATCCTTTACAGCGGGACAGATATGCGGCTCTATGCAGGTTGCCGGGCAGGTCCACCCGGCGCGACTGAGAAAATGATTGCCGTTTTTAGGGTCAATAAATTCGTAGGGAGTGTGCATTTTGAACTCCACTCCTTCACGTTCCTGTTCAACTTCTGCGTGCCCGGTTTCTCGCAACCATTCGATAGTGGCAAAGCGCAGCCAGTTGAAAAAGAGATGCGGGGCGTAGGGTGGAGGCACAATCAAAACCTGCTCGCCATCCCGTTCAGGCTCAAACTGCGCTGGGTCTGACATAAAGCTCATCAAAAATTCGTGCCAGTCACTTTGCACAAACTCAAAGGCTGGAGCAGCCCCGAACTTTTCTTTAATAGGCGGTTCCGCGTTGCGATCTACCACTATAAAGCGGCAGTCGGGTGGCAATTTGCCCTTCTGAGTAGCTTTATAGAGCTGGTTGCTGTGGTAGATGCCGTAGCAGCCTCCCCCGATTATTACAAATTTCATAACTTTTTCTAACTTATGAATCGCATCAATTTTTCACAAACTGTAAAGGGGGTTGCAAGGGGGCGTTAGCCCATAGGCTGGAGGCTTCGCGGAGGAAGCCCCAGCGTCTCTCTCACCATTTCCCGCGCTGAGGCGCGACCCAGGAGTAGTAAAATAGTTGGGGGAAGTCCCCCGGGTCCTCCTTGCAGGGATTACACCCCTTCTGACCCTGCTGCTCAGTTTGTGAGATTTTTATGCAACTAATGAATTCTAAAAGTTGCTTAGAAAACTTAGATAACAGATTCTACCATTAAATGAATCTTATGGAAAGTAGTTGAGGCAAATTGCGTATTGGAGTGAAATAAATGCACAAGTGTAAAAGGTAAACCGGAATATTTTTAATAAAAGTAAATTGAGTAGATACTTTATGCTCAAATTGCTGGTTACAATCGCTTATGATATAATAATTCTATAACAGAACTAGTAAAAAGTTGCTGCGGAGTACCTGCTTAGTATACTCCGTAAAAAATTCCTCGCGAACAAAGCACTAATTACTGTGCTTGATCTGTAGTAGACGTTGTCAGTCTGGTAGTTGTGCTTTGGGATGATAACTAAAGTTGTTAGCACAACCTTTTTGAGTGCATTGCTTTCCGTATTCTTTATAACCGGGTATTCATCAGGAATACAGGGGCGAGTGAACTAAAGAAAGCAAACACCAGGGTGTCGAAAAGTGAGCTAGTTATACAGACTTTCTTCTCTTTAAAAGTTGAAACTGTTAGGGTGGCGGTTTTTAACTGGAAGAACAGTACAGTAAAAACTATCTCTTAAAAATGGAGGAGCATTACAGATGCGTAAATTTGCGAGCGTAAGCCTGCTGACAGTGCTTTCGCTTCTGGCCGCGCTACTGCTGGTAGCCTGCGGTGATAATACCAACACTCCCGCACCTGCCGCTACCAGTAGTTCCGCAACTACTGCCGCCGCTGGTGCTACTACCGCTTCTGCGACAACTGCTGCCGGTGCTACTACCGCCGCCAGCGCCACTACCGCCGCTGGTGCTACCACTGCCGCTGCCGGTGGCACAAGCAGTGGCAAAAAACTCAAAGTTGGCCTGGTGACCGACGTGGGCCGCATTGATGATAAGAGCTTCAACCAGTCCGCCTGGGAAGGTGTGCAGAAGTTTGCCAAGGACACCGGCGCCGACGTTAAGTACGTTGAGACCAAAGACACCAAAGACTACGCAAAGAACATTAAACAGTTCACCGACGAGAAGTACGATGTGGTCGTTTCCGTAGGCTTCTTGCTTGGCGATGCTACTACCGACGCTGCCAAGGCCAATCCCAACATTAAGTTCATTGGCGTGGACCAGTTCCAGCAGAAGCCGGTTGATAACCTCGCCGGTTTGGTGTTTGAGGAAGACAAAGCCGGCTTCCTGGCCGGTGTGCTGGCCGCTGGTATGAGCCAGAAGGGCAAAATTGCCTCCATTCTCGGCACCAAGAGCGTACCCGCAGTGGCGCGTTATGGTGAAGGCTATAAAGCCGGGGCTGCCTGGCTGGATGCCAACCACAAGGACATGGTTAAAGCCGGTAAGACTGAAGTTAACCTGACCTATCACCCGGATGGCGACAACGCTTTCGGCGACCCGACCTGGGGCGCCCAGCAGGCCCAGTCCCTGATCCAGTCCGGCTTTGACGTGATCTTCGGTGCCGGTGGCGGTACCGGTAACGGCGCTATTGAAGGGGCCGCTAGCCAGGGCGCTTACGTCATCGGTGTAGATACCGACCAGTACCTGACCCTGCCGAAAGCCGCTCCGAAGATGCTCTCCAGCGCGACCAAACTCATTTCGGACGGCGTCTACAACCTGCTGAAGGCGGCCCAGGGCGGTTCCTTCAAAGGCGGCAACAACGTTGGTCCGGTCGGCCTGGCTCCGTTCCACGATATGGACTCCGTTATTCCGGCTGGCCTGAAAGACCTGCTGAAGACGGTAGATGCCGGTCTGAAAGACGGCACGATCAAAACCGGCGTTAACGTCGGCTAATTCATAGAAGTCCCGGAAACCGGCTCAGGCCGGTTTCCGTCTTTTTCTCAGTGTTAGTAGGGTTTTAGTGAACTGAAGAAGTGAGTTAATCGGGGGCGCTCTCTCTTCTTTGGATCTAAAGTAAGTCACAGGCACTATCTTCCCCCCACTCTTATTATTGTTATCCTGATAGAACTAGAGCAGAAAGTATGAGTGCAACTTCTCTCCCTGCTGGTAATCCTGCTCTCCGTTGGCTGCAAAACGCCGCCCGGCAACTTTTCTTACCTCTACTGGGCATTGTTACTGCGCTGGTAGTTGGCGCGGTTATCATTCTGATTTCGGGTTTCAACCCGATTACGGCCTATGTAGGATTGTGGGAAGGGGCTTTTGGCGACCTGGAGCGCTTGAACGGAACTCTGGCGGCTGCCACACCCTATATCTTTACCACTCTGGCGGTGGTGTTTGCTTTCCGAGGCGGTCTCTTCAATATTGGGGCGGAAGGACAGTTCCGCATAGGCGCGATTACTGCCGCATGGGTAGGTATCAGTGTCGGGGGATGGTCACCTTTTATTGCTGTGCCCCTCACGCTTGGTGCAGGCTGGTTGGCCGGGGCACTGTGGGGCGCGATACCCGGGGCGCTTAAAGCTTTCTCCGGCGCGCATGAGGTTATTACAACCATCATGCTTAATTACATTGCCGGGTTTATCACGAACTACCTGGTCGGCTCCGAAGGACCGTTGCGCGGCAACAAAATGACTACTACCTTTCCGGTAGGACAAAATGCCCGTATTCCTACCATTTTCAACTGGAACTCTGCCGAAGCTTCCGGCTCTCCCAACACTCCTTTAAGCTGGGCTTTTATCCTGGGGATTATCACGGCCGGTATTCTTTACTGGATACTCTGGCGCACCCCCCTGGGTTTTGAGATTCGCACTGTCGGGCTTAATCCCAGTGCGGCCCGCTATGCCGGGATTAAGGTAGCGCGCGTTATTGTAATCTCTATGGCCGGAGCAGGTTTGCTGGCTGGAATGGCCGGGGCGCTTGAGGTAATGGGCAACCCCAATTTGCGTTACCAGTACAGTGCTTCGCTGGGCGCAGGGTATGGTTTTAACAGTATCGCGATTGCCCTGCTGGCTAAAAACAACCCGATAGCGGCAATTCCGGCTGCCTTGCTTTTCGCTGCTTTGCAAAGCGGCGCAAGCCAGATGCAGTTCGATACGGTTGCGGCTGATGGGCGGCAATTGCCGGGAGACCTTATTTCGATTATCCAGGCGCTGGTCATTATTTTTGTGGCTGCCGACCAGGTCTTGCGCTGGCTCTACCGTATGCGCGCCGCACAGGGCCCGCAGGTAGTGCTTTCGCGTGGTTGGGGAAAGGCGGAGTAGGATGGCAACAGCAGCAATTGAACGCAAAGAGCGTCCGGTTAGTGCCCGCTACCTGCGCCGCTGGCGCTGGCCTCTGGTGGCCGTGGCTATTCTGGTCATTGTCTTTATCTGGCGCACCGTAGGTGGCAATCAACCCCTGATTGATCTGCTCTCTATTTCTACCCTGACGCTCAGTTTTGCCACCCCTATTACCCTGGGAGCCTTAAGCGGCACTTTCTCCGAACGTAGCGGCGTGGTAAACATTGCAATTGAAGGCATGATGTTGACCGGCGCTTTCTTCGGAGCGATGGTTGGCGCTCTGACCGGCAATATCTGGCTCGGCGTACTGGTTGCCCCCTTTACCGGGATGGCATTGGCCATCTTGCACGCGGTGCTCAGTATCTATTTCCGGGTAGACCAGATCATCAGCGGCACAGTCATCAATATTTTTGCGCTCGGCCTGACTTCCTATCTGCTCAGCCTGGTCTTTACCAGTTCTAACCGCAACCAGGACGCCGGAACCCTGCCTTCTGTTGGCTTTGCGGTTAACAATGTCAATTTTTCAATCGGGCTGATCTCGATAATTGCGATTGTACTGGTCTTTGTAGCCCACTACGTAATTTTCTATACAGCCTGGGGTTTAAGGACACGCGCAGTCGGTGAAAATCCCAGGGCCGCTGATACCGCCGGGGTTAATGTATTTAAAGTCCGCTATATAAGCGTGCTGATCAGCGGCCTCCTGGCCGGTCTGGGCGGCACCTACTTTTCGCTGCAAGTGGTTGGCTATTTCCGCGAAAATATGACAGTGGGTAGCGGCTTTATAGCCCTGGCCGCCATGATTTTCGGCAAGTGGACGCCGCTAGGTTCGTGGGGAGCCGCCTTGCTCTTCGGCTTCTGCCAGGCTCTCGACTCATCCTTGCAAAGCTGGTACGGCCAGATCGAATGGCTGCATACCTTCACCCAGGCTCTACCTTACGTTGTAACCGTCATCGTCCTGACTGGGTTGATCGGACAAAGCCGGCCACCCGCCGCCGATGGTGTACCTTATACCAAGCAGTAATATAAAGTAATCAGAAAGCCGGGCTATCGAAGCCCGGTTTTTTTATTCTCATATTTTCAGATGTTGACTGTTCATATAAGATATAATAATCAAAGTAAACCTGTAGACTCAACGGGGTGGTTCCCATGCTACAATCAGACTCGCTCTTAAAAGATATGCAAGGGTATAAACACAATTTGCCCGCTCAGCTTAATTCCCAGGTGGGTAGAGAGCGAGAAGTGGGGGCTATACAGGCCATGCTCCGACGGGTAGATGTAAGCCTGGTTACTCTGACCGGGCCGGGCGGAGTGGGCAAAACGCGCCTGGCCGTACAGGTAGCGGTTGGCCTGGGAGATGAATTCGCTAAGATTTACAGTGTGAATCTGGCCCCTGTTACCGAGCCAGACCGCCTTATTCCGGCGATTGCCCAGTCTACCGGGATCAAAGAAAACGCGGCCCATTCTATTTTGGAGGCCCTCCAGGAAAAATTACGCTACCAGACTACCCTCTTATTGCTCGATAACTTTGAACAACTCTTATCCGGCGCTCCATTACTGGCCAAATTACTGGCGGCTTGCCCCGGTCTTAAACTGCTGGTGACAAGCCGGGCGGCTCTGCGCCTGACATCAGAGCACGAATTTGTCGTCGCACCTCTGGACGAAACTTCGGCGGTGACGCTCTTTGTGCAGCGCGCCCAGGCCATTCGCCCCGCTTTCCGGCTTACTCCCGCCAATACCGGCAGTGTCAAAGAGATTTGCCGCAAGCTTGACGGGCTGCCCTTGGCAATCGAACTGGCTGCCGCTCGGATCAAACTTTTGCCCCCGCCGCTTTTGCTCGAAAGAATGGAGCACAGCCTCGACCTCCTGACCGGCGGAGCACGCGACTTACCGGAGCGCCAACAAACCCTCAGGACTACAATCGAATGGAGTTATGATCTTTTAACTCCTATCCAGAAACAGCTCTTTCGGCGGTTGGCTATCTTTGTGAGTGGAGTTAACTTTGATATAGCCGAAAAAATTTGCAGCTCTGAAAACGACACACCTGCCTCTTTCCTCGATAATGTACAAAGCCTGATTGAACAGAGCCTGTTAAACCAGGTAGAACTGGATAGCAGTGCAGTTCGGCTGGTAATGCTGGAGATTATCCGGCAGTTCGCCTATGAGAAACTGGAAGAGAGTGGCGAGAGCGGGCAACTACACGAAGCATTAGCCCACTATTTCCTGGCTCTGTTTGCAGATAGTACTAAATCTGGCGATGAGGCGGCTACTTATGCTCTGCTGGATGCCGAACGCGATAACCTGCGTAGATGCCTGGACTGGGCTATCGAATATGATAAGGTAGAAGTCGCCTTAGAACTGGCCGGGGCTTGCTGGCAGTACTGGTGGACACGGGGCTATCTTAACGAAGGACGGGGTTATCTTGAACGCGCCCTGGCTTTGCCTCAAAGCGCCTCCCCGGCAGTAAGAGCGAGAGCTTTGAATGCGCTAGGTGCTATCCACCGCCTGCAAGCCGCTTTCGATAAAGCTTTGCCCTGTTTTGAAGAAAGTTTTAACCTTTTCAGGCAGGTTAACGACCGGCTGGGCACCGGTATTACGCTGCGCTGGTTGGGAATGACTCTTAAAGAGCTGGAAAAGTTGGAGGAGAGCCAGACTTACCTTACAGAGAGTCTGAATCTCTTTCGAGAGCTTGAAAACAAGTTCTGGCTGGCGGCGGTAATGAATCCATTAGGCGATCTTAATCTGGCTATGGGTGATTACGCTCAAGCTCTTGACCTACAGCGGGAAAGTCTGAATCTCTTCCGAGAGCTTAATGACGAGCGCGGTGTAGCTATTTGCCTGGCTAACCTGGGAACAATTGCCTTTAAAGAACAGGATTACCAGAGGGCTTTAGATTATTACCGGCAAAGCATCGCTATGCTGGCTGAGATTAATGATAAGAATCTGATTGTTAATATAGCATTGCTGGGTTGCCTGGCCGGGAGTTTGGGTTACAAAAATCCCGCTTCACCCGATTTGCCCTGTCTGACCCATGCCGCACGCTTGCTGGGCGCTACCTCGGCTATCATGGCCGACATAAATATGGCTTTTTGCCTGATAGAGCGCCGTTGTTTTGACGAATCGGTTCGGGAAGTGCGCCTGCACCTGGGAGAAAGCGCTTTTGAGACGGCTTTTGCCGAGGGGCAAACTTTTTCGCTTGAAAAGACGGTGGTTTACAGCGAACAGGTCGCCACAGAAATTAGCGCTGCCACCTCGCAAGTACCCGTTCCGGTCAGTTCGGGAAGCACCGGCGGCCAGAACGGGCTAACTCCCCGCGAAGTAGAGGTGCTGGTATTAGTAGCGCAGGGCCTGACCAACCGCCAGATAGCGGAGAAACTGGTTCTCAGCCAGCTAACGGTAGCTTCCTATCTGCACTCGCTCTACGGCAAGCTGGGAGTAACTTCTCGTGCCGCCGCCACCCGCTACGCCCTGGAAAATAACCTTAACGCTAGCACCCCGAAATAAAATTTCGGGGCTATTTCAACTAAATTCTAGGGGAACGTGACAGGTTTAACCAAGACGAACTAACAAAATATAATTAAACTTCTTCCCTTTAGCTCAATAGAGATTCCAATAAACCACCGGAAATTTCATTTCCGGGCGGTTGCTACAATACCATATACCGCGCGGCCTGAATACCACTGTTCTATGGTAGTGCCATGCTACGCCCTCATGTACACTTTTATTGCCAGCCAGTTAATCAACTCTGGCCTATATTTTAGAAGCAAGTACAGGAGGTTAATAAAGATGAATAAGACCGCCGCCCAGATGGTAAAAGAAGCTAAAGAAAGAGTTTCCAATCTGACAGTTGAACAGGTGACCGCTGAACTGGAAAAAGGCCACGCCGTTCTGGTGGACCTGCGCGAGCCCGAAGAACGCCTCCAGAACGGGGTTATACCTGGGGCTATCAGCGCTCCTCGTGGCATGCTGGAGTTTTATGCCGACCCCACCAGCCCCTACCACCGACCCGACTTTGACCCGAACAGCCGTATTATCCTGCATTGTGCTTCGGGAGGCCGCTCGGCCCTGGCGGTTGATACTCTCCAGCAAATGGGCTATACCAATATCGCCCACCTCGATGGTGGTATCAAAGCCTGGAAGGAAGCCGGACGCCCGGTAGATATGCCTCAAGCGCTAGCAAGCTAGTCCCGTCTCTGAAACCAGAATTTTTATATAAGAAAAGCCCGTCATACTAGACCGGGCTTTTTCTTTATTAGAACTTTATTCTCTGTCCCCTTGCCGGAGCCAGTAGCCGGTAGCGGTGTTACAAATAGTGAAGATCAGTATCTCTATCGGTATCAGGAAGGAATCGCGCCAAGTTGCTGCATCAGGTTGAGCTGATCGTATTCGACCCAACCTTCTGCCAGCTTGCCCTCTTTGAAACGGTACATGGAAATCCCGCTCATCTTTGCCTGTTTTCCGGTCGGAGGCATACCAAAGAATGAGCCAGTATTTGTACCTCTAACCGTCCAGCGTACCACGCATTTATCCCCATCAGCTACGATATCTTCTACAGTAGCCTTAAGATCAGGGAAACCAGCCCGGAATCCACCTATACTCTGGAGTGGCGTGACGCCTGAAGGGAGACTATGGTCGAGATAGGAGTCTGTGGTTATATCCCTGAATAGCTCGAAATTTCCTTTTCCGAGAATTTCTTCAATAAACCGGCGTGCGGTAGAAATATTTTGCTCAACTACCATTTGCGCTATCTCCTTGCTTTTACTTCTCTAAATTAGTACAATGTTTGTACTAAATAAGATAGTACAAACTTTTTACTAATTTGTCAATAGGTGATTTTAAGTTCTATGGAAAATCAAGCAGAGAAAAGACCCCTCAACCTGGCTCAACTGTTACGCATTCCGTTTCAGGCGCTGGTAACTGAGTTGCACGAACGATTAGAAAAAGTTGGATATGGAGATATTCGACCTACTCACACTATTATTTTTGCGCTGGTAGGTACAGAAGGAATACGACTGACAGACCTGGCAGAACGTGCCCAATTGACAAAACAACTGGTAAATTACCTGGTAACAGCGATGGAAGAACGTAACTATGTAGAGCGCATCCCCGACCCTGAGGATGGTAGAGCAAAATTGGTGCGGCTTACGGAAAAAGGTCAGGCCGCCGCCGCTGCCGGTCGTAGCATTATACAGAGCATTGAGCAGGAATGGGCCGATCTGGTGGGCAAGGATGCTATGTCTGATATACGTACAAACCTGGAGCAACTCGTTAAAGCTGTCAGACATGACCCAGGAGAATAAAAAAGAGGCCAGCTATTACGGCTGGCCTCTGATTTTCAAGCTCTAAAGCTTACACACCGGGACGGCGCGCAGCATAGTAGCGCGAGGCGTAGTAACTGTCGTTGATGTCGTCAATGGTGACACCACTGTACTCGTTCTCGGCATGGATGAACTTGCCACCACCAATGTAGATACCGGAGTGCGAAGGACCGGCTTTGTAAGTGTTGGCCCATATCAGGATATCGCCCGGCTGAATATCTTTCAGCGCGACGGGCGCCCCGATCTCAAGGTCGGCTTCAACGCTGTGACCGGCTGAAATACCGTTCTGGCTCAGTACCCAGTAGACGAAGCCGGAGCAGTCGAAACCGCCTGCTGCCGGGCTGCTACCACCCCAGACGTACCGCCAGCCGAGGAACTGCCTGGCATAATTGACGACCCGCTGGCCGAGCGGGCCATTGGAAGCGGCAGGCTGAATAGCAGGCGCTGCCGGTTTAGGCGCAGGAGCGGCGGCCACCTGGACTGGGGCCGGTTTAGGTGCGGCAGGTCCATCGGTTTTGGCCAGGTAAGTGCCGTCTACATATCCGGCATCCCCGGAGCGATCCAGCTTATACCATTTGATTCCGGCATCGTCCTTTACCGGCCCGCTTATCACTTTGTAGACCTCACCTTCATGAATGAAGCCGTTGGTATCAGCCTGGTGGCTGGGGGCGGTGCGGAAGCGGATCGGGTCACCGTCGGTGTTGGTCACTTTCATGTAAGTGCCTGCCGCGCTATTGCTACTGGAAGTAGAAGTAGAAGTGGCGCCCTTAGGAGTAGAGGCCACGTAGGCGATAGAGACATAGCCAGTCTGGCCGTTGTTATTCACCCGGTAGAAGTTGTTGCCCTGCTTATCGGCGAAAGGACCGCCAATAATGTTAATAACAGCACCTTCGTTCAGCCGGGCCAGTACGCTGCTGCCGGAGTTGGCTTGCTGGCGCATATTTACACCGTCGCCATTGGTGCCGCTGATTTTAGCGGTGCTATTGGCAGGCAGACCTTTGAAGTTTTTGGAAACCTTACCGGCAAAAATCAAGTACTCGGACATAGCGTAACCGGACTTGCCATCGTATTCAATTTTGTAAAAAGCGTTTCCCTGTTTATCTTTGACGGTAGCGCCCTTGATCATGACTAATTCGTTCTCGCCAATCACAGTAATGCTGTTAGCGCCGGTGCTGGGTCCTTCACGCATACGCACGCCATCGCCGTCGGTATTAGCGACGCGAGCAGGCCCATTAATTTCGAGGCCGTCTTCGGCAAAGACGCTTGAAACCGGCTGAAGGAAGATCACCAGGGTGAATAAAGTCAGAAACAGGATTACAGGAGTGGATTTGCGCGCCTTTCTGGAAATAACACTCAAGGTAGCGCGACAGGGAAACTTCTTGGTACTACTTTTGCTAAAGCGGTTGTTACTTGTTTGATTCAAAAGAACCCTCCTTGAGTCAGAAAGAAGCTGGCTGGGGAGATAAGATAAGACTCCAGCTTGACGTGCTAAAGAAATGACCGCTTGCTAAGACGCAATTTAACAACCGTGGTCTTCCTGGTTCTAAGAAAGAACCGGGCAACTAGCACACTGACTTCTATTGGTTAGTTTTATTACTTTGTTAAGCTCAGTTGAAACTGCTTTGGATTGAGCTTACTGACGAGGACGCGGAACTGCGCCAACCCCCGCCTCCCGTAGTGCTGACAGAGCAGCAATGTTTGGCCGGATACTAACACAGCAGTAGAGGCTTGTCAAACAAAACAAGCTCTACCGTAAGCACGGCAGAGCTGGAGTTGCCCGCGAAAGTCGATAGAAGTTATCTATAACTCTTTACACTACAGGCAAATTATTATTATCGCAAAAGCTAAAACCGGAAATCAGTGATCAGTTTCTTCTCAGTTTCAGCCTTGATGCTGGCTACCAGTTCGATGTAATCTTTGAGAGTGCTATTCTGAATTTTCTTCTTCAACAACTCATCAATCTGGTAGATGCCGGTAGAGTTTAGCATATTCACCTGCACGTGGATAGGCTTCTCAACGCCTGCGCTCAATTCGATACTTTCGATAGCGGCGGCGCTGGCAGAGTGAATATTGATATGTCCCTGCTCGAAAGGAATACGCGAGCGGCCCTTCGCCATATCTAGCGCGTCTCCTACTTTTACCACCCCGGCTTCAATGGTCAGGCAGCGTTGCGACCGCTGGTGAGCCACTATCGTATGCAGGGTTTCGGCCATGATGATAGTGCGGCCCTCGATGTCGTAAATACCATCCAGTAATTCGCGCAATTTCCGTTCAGCCAGCCACAGGCTGTGATGCTCATGCTCATCGCGGTGTACGCAGATGCCCAGGTCGTGCATGAGAGCGCCCAGCACTACCACTACTTCGGCGTCTTGCTCCGTCATTCCGCTGGCGGCGTGATGCAGAGCGATGCTACTGCCCACCCCGGCGGACCGCAATAAACGCAACATTTTGAGACTGATGTTCGCTACTATCTGGACGTGTACTCGCCCGTGGTCACTGATTCCTAGACGGTCTACGGCATTAATGTTGGCACATTTCCACATAGTGAAAAGCTCAATATCGTTATTAACTCGCTCCAGGACTGCGGCAAGTTTCTGATTACCGTGTACCGGCACTCGTATACGTGGGGTGGTTCGTTCCGGGGTTTCTTGAGCGGCGGCAGCGGTATCGGCTTCTGCGGTATCTACGGCTACGGTTTCGTGCCCATCCTGTTCAGAAGTGTGCGTGATCTCGCGCTTTTGCTCTTCCAGGCTGACTTTTAACTTATCTGTCTGTGAACTGTTATTTTGCTTGTTAAGGTCTAACATTTATAAAAAACTCTCTTTCTGAAAGGCTTAAACAAAGACGCCTGTGTTGCGCCTTTATGAGCGACCCTTTGCCGCTTTTTTTAAGCCGGATTTTCACCTTTTTGTTACTGTAGATTAATACGTTTTTAAGGCAGTAAAAGTTGCGAAAGAACCGGTTGCCGGCATAACTCTTTCAAATTGTCCATTAAATAACCTTTGAACAATGAAATTTTTTGAGGGTATCCTTCGTATATAAACCCGGAACAGTATTGTAGAAACAGGAGTCCCAATCGGGATGATTACCTGTGGTATAATATTCACTGGATTATTTTTAACTATATTTCGCCGGACAGTTTTTTATTTTATAGCTGCGTAAGCGCGTTTGAGTTAAACTTGAACTATTGACCGGCAGAAGCTTATAAAGAGCGAAATAGATAACAGGTGAGTGAGCAGTGTTTAAAGGTTTAAAGAATTTAATTACCGGAGGCGGGAACGAAGCGGAAGTCCGCAGACTGGAAGTGGTCGCCAAACGTATTATTGACGAACTGGGGCCCAAGTTTTCCAACCTCTCGGATGAGCAGTTGGCCGCTAAGACAGAGGATTTCAAAGCTCGCCTTGCAGAGGGTGAAAAGCTGGATGCTCTGCTGCCGGAAGCCTTTGCCGCCGTACGCGAGTCGGCCTGGCGTACCCGCAAGCAGAAGCACTATAAAGTACAGTTGATCGGCGGTATGGTGCTGCACCACGGCAAAATCGCTGAAATGCGTACCGGTGAAGGTAAAACCATGGTCGCTACCCTGGCCGCTTATCTTAATGCGCTTACCGGTAAAGGTGTCCACGTTGTTACCGTCAACGATTACCTGGCTCGCCGCGACGCTCAATGGATGGGACCGATCTACAAGAAGTTGGGCCTTAGCGTGGCCGTTATTCAAAGTAACGGCGGCAACCCTATGAACCCGGATGCTTACGTTCTGGATTTTGACTACACTAATCCTGACCCTAACATGCGCCACCTGCGCCCGGTAAGCCGCCACGAAGCTTACCTGGCCGATATTACTCACGGTACCAATAACGAATTCGGTTTCGATTACCTGCGCGATAATATGGCTACCGACGTAGAGCGCCTCTCGCAGCGCGAGTTACATTTTGCTATCGTTGACGAAGTAGACAACATTCTGATTGACGAAGCGCGAACCCCGCTTATCATCAGCGGGCAGGGCCAGAAAGCCCAGGATGACTATGTGCGCTTCGCCGATATCGTGCGCCAGTTGCGCAAAGGTCCCCCGCCCGAAGATGCCAAAGACTTTAATTTCCGGCCCAATTATGATTACTGGGTTGACGAGAAGAAGCGCGTTGTAACCATTACCGAACGCGGTATTGAGCGGGTGGAGCGCATCCTGAGCATCGCGGAAACCGAAAGCATCTACGATGATAAGTGGAGCCACCTGGTTCCTTATCTTGAAAACGCTCTCAAAGCTAAAGAGCTTTACCTGCGCGACCGCGAGTACGTGGTGCGCAATAACGAGGAAGTCATCATCGTAGACGAGTTTACCGGTCGTTTGCAAGAAGGCCGCCGCTGGGAAGGTGGTTTGCACCAGGCGATTGAAGCCAAAGAAGGCGTCCATATTCAGCACGAGAATATGACTTACGCCACTATTACCCTGCAAAACTACTTCCGTATGTACAAGAAGCTGGCCGGTATGACCGGTACGGCGGCTACCGAGGCCGAAGAATTCCAGAAGATTTACGGCCTGGACGTAGTGGTAATCCCGACCAACCGCGAGATGATTCGCAAGGACTTTACCGACCTGATTTACAAGAACGAACCGGCCAAGTTCCGCGCGGTGGTGGAAGAAATCGTTGAAATGTTCGAAATGGGCCGCCCGGTGCTGGTTGGTACGGTCAGCGTGGAGAAATCGGAAGAACTGAGCGAAATGCTCAAGCACGAAGGCATCCAGCACAACGTCTTGAACGCCAAATTGCACGAGCGTGAAGCCGGTATCGTAGCGCAGGCCGGACGGCCTGGCGCGGTCACGATTGCTACCAATATGGCCGGTCGTGGTACCGACATTATCCTGGGTGGTTCGCCTGAAAGCTACCTGGAAGAAGAGTTGCAGGCCCGTGGCCTGACTGAAGCGGACCGCGGTACCGAGGCCTACCAGGAAGCAGAAGAAGCCGCCGAACAACGCTGGCAGGAAGCTCATGATAAAGTGCTGGAACTGGGCGGTTTGCATATCATCGGGACCGAGCGTCACGAGTCGCGCCGCATTGACAACCAGTTGCGTGGTCGTGCCGGGCGCCAGGGCGACCCTGGCAGCAGCCGTTTCTACGTCTCGCTGGAAGACGAACTCATGCGCCGGTTCGGTTCGGAGCGCATCGGCGGTCTGCTGGAGCGCTTCGGCTTTGACGAAGAAACCGCTATTGAAAACAGTATGATTACCCGCTCAATCGAGCAGGCTCAGACCAAAGTAGAAGGCCAGAACTTCGACTACCGCAAACACCTCGTTGAATATGACGATGTAATGAACAAGCAGCGCGCCATCATTTACGAAGACCGTCGCAAGGTGCTGAGCGGCGAAAGCCAGCGCGACCGCGTCCTGGACTTGACCGACCAGCGCATTTCGGAAATCGTGGATGAGTACACCCAGGGCAACGAGGAAGAGTGGGATTTGCCACGCTTGCTCCGTAACGTAGGCCTGATTCTCCAGACCAAAGCCCTGGAACTTTCCCGCCGTCCCGAGAACGAAGAGGACATGGAAGACCTGGTGCTCGAAGCCCTGGAAGATCAGCTTGGTGTAACCCTCGAAGAACTGGAAGGCAAAAATCAAGATGAACTAAAGGATTTCTTTGCCGATGTCGCCGCTCGGATCTACGATCAGAAGTTGGAGCGAGTAGGCGAAGAGGATATGCAACTGATCGAGCGCCTGGTGATGCTGGAAGTAATCGACCGCAACTGGGTCAACTACCTGACTCCTATGGAAGAATTACGCCAGGGCATCGGCTTGCGGGCTTACGGCCAGCAAGATCCTTTGCAGGCTT
Organism: Chloroflexia bacterium; assembly: GCA_036261665.1. Classification (GTDB taxonomy): domain Bacteria; phylum Chloroflexota; class Chloroflexia; order Chloroheliales; family Chloroheliaceae; genus 54-19. The sequence continues at coordinate 47,916 of DATAKM010000195.1, read as the reverse complement.
ATCGCAAGGCGGCTTTCTCGATGTGGAACGACCTGCAAACGGATATCCGACGCGAGATTGTCCAGAAGTTCTGGTCAGCGGAGATTCAGCGGACCGCGCCTACCCCTCCCCCCGTTATGGCCACAAACCTGACTGAGAGCGGGCCGGGCGAACCGGCCGGTGACAACGCCCCGGTGAAAAAGCAGCCGGCTAAGTCCAGCAAGCTAAACCCCAACGCCCCCTGTTTCTGCGGCAGTGGCAAAAAGTATAAAAAGTGTCACGGTAGGGTTGTATAAGGTCTTTACATCGAGTAAAATGTAACTAACTTTACCGACACTGGATTTACTTTTTAGATTGAAAACGAAGCAGTCCGGGTTGAAGGCTCAAAGCCTTCCCCGGACTTTGCCACAGTCTGTGCATTGTTAGACTCTTGAGTTGTACCCGCTTCCTTCTACTATGTGGCGATAGTTATTGAAGAGAAGGTGGCATGGAGTCCTATCACAGATGAAATTTAGCGTTTCAAAACTAATCCGGCCCAGGCCAGGTACGCAGCTTGAGCCGGCGTCAGAACAAGTGATTAAGGGGGTTTCTACAATGATCTCTAAGCCGAACGAGTTAGCCTCTGCTGGCCTCGACCTACCCACGAAACCAACCACCACCGCGCCCACTCCTGAAATTTTGGAAGTTCCATCGCGAATGACCCACGAAGATTACCGTTATCGTACCCTCGTTCGCCTGGCTTGTTCCTTAAACTCTGAAAATGACCTCGATAAGCTGCTCGACATGATCCTGCGCGAAACTAATCCGCTACTGGATGCCGAGCGTGCCTCTCTTTTCCTGGTAGATCACGATACCCAGCAAATCTATAGCGTAGTAGCCCTCGGTATAGGCCGCCAGATTCGCCTGCCGATTGGAACCGGTCTGGCCGGAATTGTGGCTAAAACGGGCGAGGTTATTAACGTCAGGGATACTCGCAGCGACCCGCGCTTTTACAAAGATATTGATGTAGAAGGCGGCTATATCACCCGTAATATTCTAACGATGCCCTTGCGCAGCCATTCTAACAAGATTATCGGGGTTATCCAGGCGATTAATAAACGTCACGGTTACTTTTACGAAAATGATGAAGAGGTGCTGGAGGCTTTCGCCTCTATTTCGGCGGTATCTATCGAAAATGCTACCCTTCGCCGCGACATCGAGCGCATGTTCAATAGTTTCGTTAAGACTATGGCGAAGACAATTGACGCCCGGAGTCCCCAGACTGCCGGTCATAGCGGTCGCGTCGCTTTTTATGCTCAGAAAGTCGCTTTAAAGCTTGGCCTGGGACCGGAACGTGCCCACGTTGTCTACCTCGCCGGGCTGCTGCACGACTTCGGGAAAATTGGCGTACCGGAAGCAATTCTGACCAAGCCGGGTAAACTGGATGATGGGGAATGGGTGGCTATGCGCAAGCACGTGGTCCAGACCAAAGATATTCTGAGCAACATGTATTTCATAGGCGAGTTAAAACGCATCCCCCTGATTGCCGGGCAGCACCACGAGCGCATCAACGGCAAAGGCTATCCCCTGGGCCTGACCGGCGATATGATTGAACTGGAAGCCAAAATTTTGGCGGTCTGCGATGTCTATGATGCTATTACGGTCAAACGCTACTATCGTGACCCGATGAGCGCCGGAGATGCCTTGCAGTACATGAGCAAGCTGATTGATATTGAGTTCGATCGCGACTGTATCCAGGCTTTGATAGATGTGGTGGAAGAATACGGCGCGCCCCGCAACCCCGACCAGGACACCGCCGAACAGTTTAACGGCGTTGTCACCAATCCTCTGGAAGTCTAGTAACAAGGAAAATTACAAAAAAGAGCGCCAGATGAGCGCTCTTTTTTAGTATAACTTATTAACGAGAGTCCGGCGCTCCCCGGATGCCGAATTCATTGCCATCCGGGTCGGTAAACTGGACCCATTTGCCCCACGCTTCGGACTAGGGCGGAATATCAATAGTACAAGGTGTAAAAGAGCCGATGATTCTTTAGTTAGGCTCTTTTGCTAGGGCGAATTGCGCGGAGGCGCGGACTGTACTGTTCTTTTAATCAGATCGAGCATTTTGCTCAGGTTATCGTTGGTTTCGCCGGTCTGATCTAGAATACTTTTGGTATGGCTCTTCAGGACCAGGGTCAGGCTGCGGCCACTACCGCCGGTTGAGCGCTTGTTAAGCGGCGTCTCGTCAGGCCAGTTAAGTACTCCCAGTTTGTTCAGTTCCTGTAATAAGCTGTTCATTTTATCCGAGTTAAGATAATACTCGACAGTCTGAGCGTTGGCCGGGTCATTTGGTTGGCTGGTGAATTTCGCCACACCGTCAGCACCAATGCTAACCAGCCAATCGGTTGGCGCTCCTTTGGGTAAAGGGGTAGATATCCGGGCTTCTAGCACCGGCTTATCTGTCGCATTGGCGAAAACCAGCGGACCGGGAACAGTGCTCTGGGCGGTTGTTATAGTAGTCTCCGACCCTGTCGTTACCTTGCTGCTACCCGGGTTAGCAACGGCGCTGGGAGTCGCGGTAATTACCGGTATGGAGGTCGGTATAACCTCGTCACCGCAAGCAGACAATAGAGCCATAAAAAGAAGAAACAGAATAAAGCTAAAGCCTGATAAGCGGAATTTTTTCAAGAGAATAATGCCCTCCTTTTCCGGGAAGAGATAAAGTATTGCTGAGAATACGCTTTTTCGAATCTTGATCTGACTGTAGTTTTCGAGCATAAAAAATGCGGCCTGGTAGATTATACCAGAGGCCGCAAACTTTCTATTTAATTAGTTCAAACCTGCCCTAGCGATTGTCTTGTAGCGACATCAGGATTTGCAGGATGAACAGGAACAGGTTCAGAATGTCCAGGTAGATGCCGATGCTGAGCATTACCGCGTTACCGACCGTATCCGGGAACTTCTTGACCTGCTGTACATCGAAGATCAGGTAGAAGCTGAAGATGACCACACCGGCGTACAGGTAGACCATATGCAGCACCGGGCTGTGGAAGAACAGCATATTCAGCAGTCCTACCAGCACCAAACCGATTACCGCCACGAACAGATACGGCGCGAAGCCGCTAAAGTCGCGCTTGGTGGTCCAGGCGTAGAAGGTCAGGATCAGGGTCAGACCGGCTGTAATACCCAGGGCCTGGAAAATAATACCCTCGTAGTGAGCATCTGTTAAAATCTTTATAACGGGGCTAATCGCCAGGCCGGTAACAGCCGCGAAGCTGTATAACAGTACGAAGTTGATCGGCATACGGTCTTTAAAAGCGTAAGTCGCAAAGATCAGGCCGATTTCAGCGATCATGAAAAGTATCCAGCTACCGCCGCCGAAGCCCAGGTTCATCTGAGCGCCCACGAAGGCACCGGCCATAGCCGCCAGGATCGAGAAGAAGGTGAAGGTCATCACCTTGGCCGAAAGGCTGCTGCGTTCGGCCATGCTGGTTGAACCAACGGCATAACCGGGGCGCGAGTTATTCCATGCTCCCAGACCATTTGGCTGGTTGTTCGGGCTACCCCAGAACCCACCGGGTCGGTTGTTCTGCTGCGTTCGGTTGCGCCAGTCACCCCGGTTGTTGTTAGGATTATTATTCCACATAAAAAATTATCTCCTCGCGCTAGTCAAATGAGCGCTTGCCACCGTAGCAAAGCCAATCTCAGATTGATAGAGCTGTTTTACTCAGTTGTTTCATCTTAGCACAACCCGGTTTTTTTGCAACAGGAGAAGTCAAAGCTATTTTTTAATAAAGTGCATTATAACCGTTTGTTAGCGCCCTTTATCTGTCTGAGTAACTGACCCGGGCGTTTACACTATATATTTACGCTGGAAACGCTAACTAGTTTCATATTCAGCTTCAAGCGGGCTCATCAAAAAACATTACCCGCCTCAGCCTGGGATAATTGTAGTTAGAATCTATGAAAGTCATGTTAAGTAATTATTAGGGAAAGATTAATTCAGCTTTTGAGTGCGCGTTTCCTGCCAGTAGAGGTAAAGCAGGTAGCCGGTAAGAGCCAGGGTAGCTACCGATAGCAGGCGCAAGAACCAGTCCTGGCCCACGAGAACGCACCACAGGTAGAACTGGCTGGCGATACCGCGTTCTCCCCAGGGGCCATTGCTGTACAGGCTAATTACAAGGTGCACCAGTTGCAGGACACTTAACAGCACGAATGGCCGGTAGAACTTACGCGATTGCAGCGCAGCCAGACCCATAAAGGGCAGGCCGTAGAGCAGATAGCGTTCTTTCATCTTTATGAGGAAGCTGAAACAGGCCAGGCCGGCCAGCATAGCGCTCAAGCCGTAGCGTTCGAGCGGTTGGCGGTAGCCCCGGCTCTGGATAACGGTAAAGAGCAACACCAGGCCTGCCAACAGGAAGCCGAGCAGGCTCAACCAGAGAGGTAGATTCTCCTGGCCTTTGCCCAGCACCAGGAAAGTAAGATTAAAGGCCGTCGGGATATCATTCTCGTATTGCCCGGCCAGTTGCGACTGGGTGAGGTAGGCAGTGATAGAGTGCCAGTCCAGGCCGAAGGCGTAGAGAGCTAACCCTGCTCCTACCACTCCGCCGAGAGCGCTACCCGCCAGTCCTTTACGCCAGCCACAGCGCTGCCACAACCACCAGACCAGCAGAGGCAGAATAAACCAGGCCTGCGGCTTCGAGATGGCGGTCAGGCCGAGCAGCAGGCCGCCCCACAAAGGTTGCCTCCTGTAAACCAGGTAAAACGAGAGCAGCAGCAGCAACGTGGGCAATATATCGGATTGCCCATAGATCACCGGGTTGTAAAAGAGGGCAATATTGAAGGCCAGCAAGACCATCCTGCGCCTGGGGAACGGCCCTGAATTCTGCTCCACTGCCGTGTTGTAAACCGGGTTAGTGGCGGCCCGCCGTAGCAGGTAAACTATACCGAGCGTGACCAGATAGAGCAGACCCGCAAAAACTCTCCATGCCATGTAGTTAGTTTGCAGCCCCAGCGGGTAAACTATCAGGTTATAGAACCAAAGCACATAGACAATCAGTGGCAGGTAATTGAGCGAGGGAGTCTGGTTATAAATATTCCAGAGGCCATGGTGCTGCACCGACTGGCTCCAGTTATGGTAAAAGTCAATGTCGTAGATGTTGGTATCCGGGTTATAGAGGAAGAACCCGAGCAGCAAGGCGCTAGCGGCCATTATTGGCCAGACGGTATCCTTGCCTTTGCGGCGCAGGTAACGGTCGAGCCCATAACAGGCAGCAATACCACCTGCCAGCAGTAACAGCCACCAGCTATATTGATAAGTGGCGGGCGCGCACGAAACCAGCACCAGCCCGATCATCGCCGCCATCAGACCCGTTTCGAGCAGGGTCAGACCTGCTTCCAGCCACCATAGGCTTAAAACGGCCAGCAGAGCTAGCCCCGCTATCCAGTAGGGGTAAGGCCAGAATAATTTTAAAATATGGCTTTTGGGTAAGCGCAACTCCGATTCAAGGAATATAAAGCCCAGTTCGCGTCTATCCCCGGGAGCCTTAAAAGTATTCGAGCGCAACTCAATCTTCAGGCCCTGGCCCGCATCGCGTGGTGGTACTGTCAGGTAGTAGTCGCGCACGTCATTGTTCCCGTTATCCGCCTGGATAACCGTCAACAGACGCGGCTGAGAGCCTTTATCGAGGGCGCTTTCGTAAACCTCAATGCGAGCAGGCGGACTCCCGGCGGGGCGCTGCAAACCCAATCTCAGGCGTAAGTCTAGCGGAGTATAACGCGGCACCTGGGCATACTCGATAGTGCTGTCGCCCAGCGCCCAGGTGAAGGGAATTTTATTGGCGTTGACCTCTGCTCCTGAGAAGCCGTTAAAGCCGCTGCTGCTATCGGAATATGGATCGTGCCGGAAGGTGCGGGCAGGGAGAGTCAGAATAACCGCGAAAGCAAAGACTATCGCCAGGATAAGCGCTATTTTTATGACCAGCGAACGCGGAAGCTTCATCAGTCTATTATTGTAGATTTTTGTCCGGCACTAAAGGCCGGGCTAACAGCTCAAACCCGCTAAAGGGGGTTGGGGTGTTTATATCTTTGTAAAGCCCTAATAGTGCCTTTAGCGCACCTCAGCCAGTAGCCCGCAGTTGGCTTTATGCCGCCCTTGCGGGGACTTGCGGGAAAGGGATAGCAATCATTTTGAGCGAAGGCAGTTTAACCCAGACCCCTCACGATTGCAAGTCTGCCTAAACCTATAGCCAGGAAAGGGGTTCTCTGGGGAAAATCCCCTGTGCAAGGTCTAGTATGGTAGGGATGTACCGAATCTTTTTGAAAACCTGCCCGGAAGCCAGGAAAGGAGTTTTCAAAGTCTAATTCCTGTGTAGGGTTTGGTAGGGCTATCTGGTATCTTTTTTCAAAACCTACCCGGAAGCTAAGAAAGGGGCTCTCAAGGAATAATCTCGATACGGGGTCTAGTAGGGATGTCCCGAATCTTTTTGAAAACGCGCCTGGGATTTAAGAAAGGGGTTCTCAGGGGAAAATCCCCTGTGCAGGGTATGGTAGGGGTGTCCCCTACCTTTACTACTCTCATCCCAACCGGAGGGTTTGCCGGGTACGGCAAACCCTCCGGTCTTTTTGACATAACTATTGTAATTTACATAAATATGGTTTAAGCTATAAGCAGGCTTCACCTGAAGTATGTAGCAAGTGGCTTGGGGTAGTACGTGGTATAAGAACAGGCTTTACAGAAGAGCGTTTCAGCAACCTGAGGAATAGCGATTTATGGCTAAGGGAAGAAAAAACTACGGGCTTATACCGGTTCTCGTTCTGCTATTAAGCGTATGGTTGGTGCTAATCCTGGCGGCCTGTTCCGACCAGGGAAATGGCCCCACTCCTACCCCGACCCTGATTAAGCCCGTACCCAGCGAAACCACCGCTCCACCTTCGGCAGCGGTTGCCACCACTATCCCGCCCGAATTCCTTATTACTATTCCGCCGCTCAACCTCAATCCCAATAACGCTGTTACCACTCACGCCGCGAACGCTACCTCTGCTCCTGCCACCGTTGCCACTCCCGCTCCTGCGCCCACCCAGGCACAGGCCAGTTTACCGGGCGGGCAAACGAATGTACCGCCGGTTCCAGCCAAAAGTACGTTTAAACCTCTCAACGCCGGGAGCGACCTGGAACAAAATCTCGCCAGTATTTTGCCCGGTGGTAACCAGGCATCCAGTGTCCAGATCTTCAGCACTCGCGACAATTTTGCAGCGATTGTCGGTTACTACAACCAGGCGCTATCCCGGAACTACCGCCAGGTCGGACAACAGAACTTGCAATCCCTCACCGGACCAAACGGCCAACTGAAATTAGCGGGCAGCGTGGTTATCGGTTATCAGAACAAAAGCGGCGCCGCCAACGACAATATCGCCCTGGTAGTTACGCCGCCCCTGACCGCGTCCTATCTTTCCCAGGTGCGCTCCGTCGCTCCCAACCTCGCCTCTCAGCTAACTACGGGTGATCGCCTTTTGGTAGTTATTTATAATGTGCCGCTTGGATTGGGATAATATAAGCTAATCTTGAGAAAGAAAATTATTTCAAGCCTAGCCATCTGACGGTTGTTAAAAATGTATCTGTATCTACAAATCACAGTCCAATAGCATAAAGATTACCGTTGCTTGATGAGATATAGACAGTACCATCGGGTGCAACAACTGGACTACAATATAATTTATGGTTAACCTTAAATTCCCACCTCGGTAGGCCTTTAGAATCAATAGCAAAGAGAGTGTTATTGTCAGAACAAATATAAACATCGTCTGTTTCTACAACAGTAGGACTTAGATATATTTCGCTGCCGGTCTGTACTGACCATTTAAGAGTACCTTCTTTATCAAGCGCATAAAGGTTGCCATTTTCTGAGCCAGTAAAGACACTGCTATCGAAACCTAGCGCGGGGCTGCCGTGAATTGCGCTTTTAGTTGAAAATGACCAGATAAGGTTTCCCTGTGGGCTCAGGGCATAAAGATTACCATCGCGTGAACCACTATATAAAGTTCCATCTTCGCCTATTACCGGGCTGGATACTACTTCATCTCCGGTTGTAAATACCCATTTTTGGTTACCTTTTTTATCAAGGGCATAAATATTATGATCTATACTGCCGAAATAAAGATCATTATTTGTACTTACCGCCGGGCTTGAATAAATTTCCCCTCCAGACTTAAAACTCCAAAGCTCATTACCCTCTGGGTCTACACAATACAGGTAACTATCATGAGAGCCGAAGTAAACTCGACTATCCAACCCAACTACAGGAGCGCCCGAGATGGCGTTTCCAGCACGGAAGCGCCACAATTCTTCACCATAGAGATTAAGAGCGTAAAGATTAAAATCCATACTGGTAACGTAAATAGTACCTTTTGCTAAATCCATAGCTAATCCATAACAGGGGTCCTCAGTTTTAAACAGCCACAGTTGTTCTCCACTTAACTGATTAAGAGCGTAACACCCCTCGAAACCTCCAACATAAAGGGTATTGTCTGGCCCAATCAAGAGGTCTTCGCTTAATCGCCTGCTAACATTGGCATGCCACCGTAAATTGGGTTTTGACAGTCTTGGCGATAAAGTTCTACCACTATGCTGTGCATCGTAACGAAATTGCGTCCAAAAATGTGATTTATTCATTTCAAACAAAGACCTCGTGTTGGCAACCCGGAAATATTAAGTGCTTTTTCCATTTAAGAATTAAATTCATCAAGTTATTGCGGACTTTTCCGGGATAAAAGTTTTATGGCTTCTATTGCGGCTACAGAAACTGTTACATCCGATTGCACAGTGCTAACTTGCTCGAAATCACTAGTAGCCAATCTTTTTAATTCACCCACGGCACGAACATCACCTAATTTGCCTAAAGCTACAGCTGCTTCATAACGATAATCAGCGCTTTTGCTGCGTAGTAACGTTATCAGGTAATCATAACTTTTTGGGTTTTTCAGTTCCCCTAAACCCCTGATAGCGTAAAGACGTACTAAAGGATTTTTTGATTTAAGTGATTGTAATAGAGGCTCTAAAGCTCTCTGGTCCTGTAAAATACCTAAAGACAAAGCAGCATAGGCGTTATTTGGAGTTTCGGCCGATTCAAGTATATTCAAAAGGGGTTCAAAGGCTTTTGTATCATGAAACCATCCTATAGATTCCACTGCTGCTGAACGTAAATCTTTATCTTCGCTATTAAGAGCATCAAGGACAACCTGGAATCCACTTTTACTTCCAACCATTCCTAAAGTGGTTATTATGCTTTTCCGTAAGTTAGAATCTTTTGTTGCCTCAAAAAGTTTAAGCAAAGATTCAATTGCCCTTTCATCTTTAATACTACCCAGAGCCATAAGTATGGCATTTTCTACGTGATGATTTTTAGCAGACTGAAGAAGCTGAATAAGGGCTGGCACGGCAAGATTAGCTTCCATTACACCTAAAGCACGGGCAGCCTGTTCTTGCACTTCCCAACTTTCGTCATCCAGGGCTGTAATAAGCAAGTTGACGGCTTCCGAGCTTTTTATTCCTTGTAATGCAGCGCGGCCAATAGTAAAAGCAACCCCAGACCGTACTTTTTTATCTTGATTATCGAAAGCAGCCAGCAAAGTTTCCAATGCCTTGTTGTCGTAATCTAACCAGCTTAAAGCTTTTGCGGATGCTTCCCTTATATAACAATTCTGGTCTGAGGTAGCAACAACGAGAGTACTTACAGCAAGACTACTTTCGATCTCACCTGAAAGGTTAATTGCAGTAATACGTTTATCAATAGCTTCATTCTGGTTCTTAATAATTTCTGCTAAGTAAGGTAAGACTACTGTACCAATTTTCAATAAAGAATTATATGCCGCTTCATTATCCTCAGCTTCTAACTGCTCGACTAAAACGTTGATTAAGCTAAGAGAATTATCCATGAACGATAAAAGTACCTTTCCTGAACTTAATTAAAATGGAATGTTTTGTCTATCACTCGCTAAACCCAATTTTAACCCTTACTTCTACAAAACCTAATCATACTCTATTGCCCTGGCCGGAACTTCCTTGCTACAATCTATCATGTGATAGACAAGTAGATAAACAGGTGGTAGGCCCGAAAATAAGCAGCTATGCCAGAAAAACGCTCTCCGCACCGGCACGACTCAACCGAAGAAACCCGGCGCGCTATCCTGCGTGTGGCTGAAGACCTCTTTATGGAGCACGGCTACCGGGCGGTCAGCACTCGCAAGGTGGCCCAGTACACCGGCATTTCGCAACCTACCCTCTACTATCACTTTTCCGATAAGCAGGAGCTTTATGTGGCGGTGATGCTGGCAGTGCTTAACCGCATACAGATCGAACTTGAACATATTGCTACTGCTTCCGATATCACTGTCGAAGAGAAGCTAAAAGCTGTAATCCGCCATATCCTGCGCTTTTCTAAAGACCGGTTAAAGGTAGGTCCTATGTTGCGCGATATCGAAGCTGAACTGCATGAAACTGCCCGTAATAACGTTAGCGAAGCCTTTTACAAGGGCATGATTCTGCCTGTAGTCACTATTTTACAGCAAAATAAGACGCCGGAAAGTAGCAATGGAGAGCATACCAGCGGTCTATCTTATATTACCCTGGCCTTTATGTTTTACAGTATGATCTCGACGTTGACTGAAGATAGTAACCCTTTGGAACAACGAAAGTCTTCTTTTGAAGAGTCTGAAAGCGAAATAGCAACTAAACTTACTCGCTTTTACCTGCACGGCTTATTAGCCGGACAGTCCTGATGATTATTTTTGCCTTTCGTCTATCAACTGATAGAAGAAGCTGAACCGGATGCGCTAGAGGCAATAACGCCCATAAAAACTAACTAGATGGACAGGATATTAAGGATAGACAGGAATTTACCTTATATGTGGTTTAACCTGATTAGTCTGTCCATCCTGGATAAAGAACCTTTCGGTGGAGTAAGTGAATGGATAAGATCAAAAGCCTCAATGTAGAGCAAAATTTGTTGCAGCCGGATGAACAACTCTATGACGAAACTTATAAGAATCTAAGCGGGTTGCCCCTCCCGCAAATAGATAGTGCTTACCGGCACTGCCAGGCAGTTACCCGGCGCGGTTCAAAAACCTTCTATTTTGGGGCGCGCCTGCTGCCTGCCGCCAAGCGCCGGGCGGTCTGGGCTTTTTATAGTTTCTGCCGTACTACTGACGATCTGGTGGACAATAACCGGGCTGCCGGCGGGGTTGATAAAAGTTTTGAACTACTTGACCGCTGGGAAAATGAAATCCGGCGCTCTTATGCCGGGCAGGTGCGTCCTTCTTTGCCGGGGATGCAGGCCTGGAGTCACGCCGTCAGCCAGTATAAATTGCCGCTTTCGCCCGCCCTGGAACTGATCGAGGGCATGCGTATGGATTTGCGCCAGAACCGCTACGCTACTTTCGATGAATTGCGGCTCTACTGCTACCGGGTCGCCAGTACGGTCGGCCTGATTATGTCAGAAATTATCGGCTACAGCGACCCTTGCGCGCTTGATTACGCTGTAAACCTCGGCATTGCCATGCAGTTGACCAATATCCTGCGGGACGTGGGCGAGGATGCTGCTCTGAACCGGATCTATATTCCGCGAGAAGACCTGGAAGCCTTTGGCTACAGCGAGGAAGAGTTGCTGCGGGGCGAAGTTAACGAGCGCTGGATTAAGCTCATGCAATTCCAGATTGCCCGCGCCCGCCACTATTATAAACTGGCCTGGCCTGGCCTGAAGTACCTTGACCCGCGCTGCCGCCTTTCTATTACGGTTGCCGCTCGCATGTACAGCGGTATCCTGGACCGCATCGAACGCAATGGCTACGATGTATTTAGCCAGCGCGCCTATGTGCCGACCACTCATAAGCTGGGCCACCTGGTAAAGCAACTGCTCGGCAACAACCCGGCTTATGTTTAGAAATAAAGATAGCAGTAACACAAGGAACTTGAAATGGAAAAACGTGTCCTGATAAGAAGGCCGGTTGAAGAAGTTTTTGAATACGTCACGGACTATAACAACAGCTGTTTCTACCTGGGCCCCTCTTTCTACTTACAGGCTGCCGGTCCCGGACCTTACGGCATAGGTACGCCGGTGGTGGCCGCATTCAACTACCTGGGAGTAAATATAAAGCTGCTCTATATAGTGCAAGAATTCCAGCCGAATAAAAAACTGCGCCTGGTAGCGCAGGGCCAGAATGTCAACGGTATTACGATTGATAGCGAGGTAGTCTGGCGCTTTAAAGCGGAGGGTCTGGCGGCTACTCAGGTAAGCTTTGCCCTGGAGATTACTCCGCGCTACCAGGTTTTTGCCAGAATGACCTCGCTGATAGTCGAACCTGTTATCAATGCGGTACGTTCCAGCGTCAGCCTCATGCTGAGCGGCTCTATGCTGCGCCTGAAACAGACCCTTGAAATGGTGCCGTCCGAAAGTGTAAATTTGCGTGAAGTGCAGAGCGCCAATAAAGACTGACAGGATGGATAGGGTGTTGAGGATAAACTGACATTATTTATAGAGTGGGCTTAACCTGTTAATCCTGCCCATCATGTTTGAATAATATTTTAGAGAAAATTTGCACTAACAAAAAGGACAGGCCTCGCGCCTGTCCTTTCGTCTTACAGGATTTACTTTTTGTTGCGCTCGCGCTCGCGCAATTCGATGCGCCGGATTTTGCCGCTGACAGTTTTGGGTAACTCGGTCACGAACTCGATTTCGCGCGGGTATTTGTAGGGCGCGGTGATTTGCTGCACGAATTTCTGAATTTCGGCAGCCAGTTCAGGCGTTCCTTCGTAGCCCTGCTTGAGAATAACAAAAGCCTTGACGATTTCGCCACGCACCTCGTCCGGCTTGGCTACTACCGCCGCCTCTAATACCGCAGGGTGCTCTACCAGGGCGCTTTCCACCTCGAACGGCCCGATGCGGTAGCCTGCGCTGATAATCACATCGTCGGCCCGGCCCACGAACCAGAGGTAGCCGTCCTCGTCCCGGTAAGCCCGGTCGCCCGTGATATACCAGTCGCCCCGGTAGGAAGCCTCGGTCGCGCTCGGGTTGTTCCAGTATTCTTTGAAGAGCCCTACCGGGCGTAGCGGTTTGATCCGTACCGCAATGTCGCCTTCCTGGTTAGGCGGTAGCACGTTTCCTTCATCGTCCACTACGTCAACCACATAACTTGGCGCCGCTTTGCCCATTGAACCGGGTTTTACCGGCATATCGGGCGTGGGGAAGTTGCCAACCAGCAGGCAGGTTTCCGTCTGGCCGTAGCCATCGCGGATTGTCATGCCTGTCTGTTTACGCCAGATCTCGATAACCTCAGGATTGAGGGGCTCACCTGCTCCCACGCAACTGCGTAACTTACTCAGATCGTATTTGGTCAGGTCGTCCGCCACTAACATACGGTAAACCGTGGGCGGGGCGCAGAAACTGGTCACGCCATACTTCTCGATCAGGCCCATAGTGATAGAGGCGTTATATTTGCCTTTCGAGTTATGCACAAAGAGCGAGACACCCATATTGAGCGGGCCAAAGAAGCTACTCCAGGCCGCTTTCGCCCAACCGGTATCGGAGAGATTCCAGTGGAGATCGCCCGGTTGCAAATCGAGCCAGAAGCGCCCGGTAATCTGGTGGCCGAGTGGGTAGGAACTGTGGGTATGCAGTACCATTTTGGGGAAGCCGGTCGTGCCGCTGGTGAAGTAGAGCAGGAGCGGGTCGTCGCTTTTGGTATCGGCCAGGCGTGGGCCCTCCGGGCTCTCCGCGCTTACAATCTCTTCATAGGCAGTCCAGCCTTCGCGCTGCCCGCCGGTGACTATCCGCGCTTGCAGACCGGGATACTGGCCCAGCACTTCGTCAAACTTGGGAGCACCGTCCATATCGGTAATTACACCCCGCGCATGGGAGTTTTGCAGGCGGAAAAGAATGTCTTTGGGGGTTAGCTGGGTAGTGCCTGGCATGGCTACTATCCCGGCTTTCATCATACCCAGCATACTCTCCCACCATTCCGGTACGCGCGACATCATAATAAAGACGTTGTCGCCCCGCTTCAGGCCTAACTTGAGCAGGGCTTTGGCTACCTGCATGGAGCGGTCGCGGAAGTGGGCGTAGCTCAAGCGCCGTTCCTCGCCGCTTTCATCTACCCAGTACATCATCTCGCGCTGGGGATCTTCGGCATAGTTGTCCACTACATCGTAGGCGAAATTGATATATTCGGGTACGTCCAGCGTAAAGCTGGCGTAAGTGGCGGCATAATCATCCATATTATGCTTGCCCTGACCCGCAGGCTCTGATTGCACCGTCATTGGCGAAATCTCCCTTCTTTGAGTTTTTAACTGTGGCTATGCAGACGCGTTATAACTTGAATCGATTCTAACCATGCTTGAGTAAAAGAGCAATAGGCTGGCGAATTATCCAGATTTGCCAAACCGCCTCATCTATAGCAAAATAGGCGCGTGGAAAGAGGAAAAATGACTGGCAAATTACGTATAGGCTTTGACGCTCGCATGGTAGCCTACCGCCAGGCCGGTATCGGGCAGTATTGTTTGAACATGCTGCGTGAACTGGCCTGCTTGCAGAACGAGCGGCGCGATTTCGAGATAACGGTTTACCAGAGCCGTAAAGAGCGGCGTTCTCCCCTGGAATGGCTCGAATTGCGGGAGGGTGCGGCTTTTAAAAAACGAGCGCTCTGGACTCCGCCGCACAATCGCTTTGAGCAACTGGCCCTCCCGCTGGAGTTACTGCCCGGCGGTCCGCAGGTCTTTCACAGCCCCGATTTTATTCCACCTCTGCGGCGTTATTCCGCCAGCGCGAAAGGGTTGCACCGGGTGGCTTCGGTCATTACTATTCACGACCTGGCCTTCATGCTCTTCCCAGACCTGCTGACCGAGGAGAGCAAACGCTACTACGGGCAAATCCGGCAGGCTGTAACCAGCGCCGACCGTATTATCACTGTCTCGGAAAGCACGGCCCGTGATGTGGTGGAACGCCTGGGGGTAGGCCGCGATAAAATCCGGGTGGTCTACGAGGCCGCTAACTCGCTCTACAAGCCTTTCACCCCCCAGGAGATAGAGGCAGTTGCTCAGGGAGAGGCCGCCGGGGTAGCTAAAAAGCTGGCAGCGGCCGGGTTAGATTCGCAGGCAAGCTTTCTGCTCTTTGTCAGTACGATTGAGCCGCGCAAGAATCTGCCGCTCTTGCTGAAGGCCTTCCGGGCCGCGCTAGATAGCCTGCCCGCTGAGGTTGAAAAGCCCAGGCTGGTACTGGCCGGGCGGGAAGGCTGGCTCTTTGAACAAATCTACCAGCAGGCGGAAGAGCTAAAATTACAGTCGCACCTGGTCTGGCTGGGCGGCGTGGATAGCTCGGATTTACTTTATCTCTATAACCGGGCTGCCTGCCTCTTGATGCCCTCGCTCTATGAAGGCTTTGGCCTGCCGCCCCTGGAAGCGCTGGCCTGTGGCTGTCCCGTAGTGGTGGCTGACACCAGCAGCCTGCCGGAAGTGGTCGGAAAGCTGGGCGAAACACTACCTGCCGAGGATGTCGAGGCCTGGAAGAGTGCAGTAGTCGCGTACTGGCAGGGCCGAGCAGAAAATAAAAAGAGAGCCCTGGCGGAAGGCCCGGCATGGGCCGCTCGCTTCTCCTGGCGGCGCGCAGCCGAGGAGACGCTGGCGGTTTATTTCGAGGCGGCGGAAACCTTGCACTTAAAATAGAGAATAAATTTTAGAATGTTCTTGCAAAGACTCTTCGGGCGTAAGCCTGATAGCACAACAGGGGAGAAAATGAAATTGATTGTTGGCCTGGGTAATCCGGGCCTTGCTTATGCCAAAACCCGGCACAATGTCGGCTTTCAATGCCTCGATTTTATCGCGGCGGAACACAATATTACCTTTGATAAGAAAAGCATGAAGGCCCACTGGGGGAAAGGCACCATCGCCGGGCAGGAAGTGCTGCTGGCCAAACCCCAGACCTATATGAACCTCAGCGGCCAGTCGGTGGGCGAGATTGTGCGCTTTTTCAAGCTCAACCCTGCCCAGGACTTGCTCGTAATCTACGACGAGTTAGATTTGCCCCTGGGCAAGATTCGGCTGCGCCCGAATGGCAGCAGCGGCGGCCAGAACGGAGTAAAAAATATTATAGAGCTGCTCGGCACTCAAAATGTCCAGCGCATCCGGGTCGGTATCGGGCGCCCGGCCCAGGGCACCGCCAAAGACCGGGTGCTAAACGCTTTTAGCCCGGAAGAGCAGAAAGTGATGGACCAGATTTATCCGAGGGTGGAAGAAGCGGTACGTATCTGGCTGACTGAAGGCATCGAGAAGGCCATGAACCGCTACAACGCGGTATAAAGAGAAAGACGGCCTTTACCAAAGGGCCGTCTCTTCAAGCGTTATCTGTTTTTATAACTACTGAAATCACACAAATTATTGCGCCTCAGCTCCGAGGCCAGCTCAAAACCAGACCAATTCATTACTTCTTTTTGGTGGTTTCGCTGCTGGCGGGCGGCGCTTTTTTCTTGTCCTTGGTAGCATCCTTCTGTTGCTTTTTCTTGGCAACATCTTTCGGACTCTTATCGCCCATCGCGCAAAATCCTCCCTTCTGTGAAATTAGCTTATTCGGTTAGTACTTTCCCCTCTACCAAACAGAAGCTTAGAGTCATTTTACACCGGGTCTTATTATTGTCAAGAACTTTGCAATTTAACTCAATTTTAGCCCAAAGTTGACTACTGGATTACTGAGGTTTAAAATGGAGCGCGTGCCTGGCGACTTTTGGTCCGCTCGTTCGTTAAATAGAGGACGGGTCTTATCCATAGCCGGGAATATTGTAGCGGCTTGTGCTCTAAAGCCGGAAATAGACAACTTTGAGTGATTTAAAAAGATTAAACGCAACCGTAATAGGCCGGGTGCAGGGCGTCGGTTTCCGCATGTTCGTGGAAGACGAGGCTGAACGGCTGGGCCTGACAGGTTATGTCCGTAACGACCAGGACGACCGGCGGAGAGTGGAAGTAGTGGCGGAAGGTTCCAAAGCTGACCTGGAGGAACTGCTCCGGGCCCTGCAGGATGGTCCACCCGCCGCGCGTGTCGAGGCGGTCCAGACTTACTGGGAGGATGGGCAGGGTACTTTCACCCGTTTCAGGACAACCGTATGAGTATTGATAGTGTCCCGGCCACCGCTCCTGAAAGTAGCCCCGGCCAGCCTGAAGTAAATATTCCGGTTACCCGGCGCAAACGTCCCCATCCACAAATAGTGGCATGGCTTGTTTTGTTGTTTTCTTTTGGCCTCTTTTGTGTGCTGGTTTACTCCGCCTTTAACGCTGTCTCCGATTACCTGAGCCATTCGGTCCAATACAAAGATGGCCGGGTGCAGGCGGTAAAAGACCAGGATGCCAATGTTTTTGTACGCCATCGCGGCCAGGCCCAGGAAACGGTGGTCAGTGGTGACGATATAATCAAAGAGGGCGACGAAATCCGCACAGATAAGAATAGTGACGCGGTAATCTACCTTTTTGACGGTAGTAGACTTGATCTCACGCCCGGTAGCCGGGTGCTGCTAACCGAGTCGCGGGTCGAAATCCAAAAATTTCGAATAAGCGAAAAGCGGCTTGTCGTGGAAGTTGAGGATGGCCAGGTGCGCTTTACCGTGGCCCCTTTCATCCCGGCTAAAGAGTACAACGAGTCTACCGTCCAGGCGCTTTTTCCCTCCGATACTGGCGATAACCTCAAACCCCAGGTGTTGTTCAATGACCCGGCTTCCGGCAACTATGTAGACGGTACTTTCTTGCTGACCGTCAGCCATACCCAGGAAAATGGCGTACGCGCCTCTTTTACCAATAAAGCCCAGGATACGGTAAGCGTACAGGGCGCTACGCGTAAAGTTCAGGTTTTACCTGGCATGCGGGTCTTCGTGCAAAATGCTGACCCCGGGCAGCCTAACTACCCTTCCGCTCAGCAGGAAGAACTGGTGGTGAACGGCTCTTTCATTAATGGCGTGGATAGCTGGTCGCCTTATTTCAACCAGGGTGGCGATAGCGGTAACATTGACGGCCAGATCCAATTCGATGCCGAGCGGATTGCCGATGGGGCTCAACCACTCTTGCACATCCTACGGCTTGACCCTCGCGCTGATGGCAACAACGCTGAAACCAGTCTCTTCCAGGATGTTAACCGGGATGTCAGCGAGTACGAAGAACTTTGGTTCAATCTTAAGTTGAAGATAAAGTTCCAGAGCCTTTCCGGTGGCGGCCAGTTGGGGGTAGAATACCCCTTCTTTATCAAGATAAACTACCTCGACCGGAACGGGCAACCCCAGGAATTTTTCCGGGGTTTCTATTACCGCTCCGAGGATAGTCAGACCCAGACTCAGGATCAGTTAGGACGCAGTTTTAAGATCCCTCAAAACGAATGGGTCATGAAACAGTTTAATCTAATGGATACTCTTAACAAACCAGCTCGTATTTTACGGATCACTGTTGGCTCTTCCGGCCATTTATATGATAGCTACTGCACGGACGTCAGTCTGATCGGACGTTAAAGCTAGTATGCAGCTTTTCTTTGCAACATTTCAGGAGGTTTTCTAAGTGAGTAATATTTGTGTGATCGGTACAGGTTATGTCGGACTCGTTACCGGAACCTGCTTTGCAGACCTGGGTAATGACGTTACCTGTCTGGACATTGATGAGCAGAAGATTGAAGGTCTGAAGCGCGGAGTATTGCCGATTTACGAACCCGGTCTTGAGGAACTGGTGCGCCGCAACTACGAAGCCGGGCGCTTGAAGTTTACTACTAATTATACCGAGGCTGTCCCCGGAGCCGATTTTGTCTTTATCGCCGTCGGTACACCGCAGGGTGAAGATGGCGGAGCCGATTTAACTTACGTAGAGCAGGCCGCTTCTACTATTGCCAAATATCTTCAGGGCGAGACTATCATCATCAACAAGAGCACTGTGCCGATTGGCACGGGCGACCTTGTAGCCGGTATTGTTGACCGCAGCCTGAACGGCAATCGCTCCACCGCTACCTTTGCGGTAGTGAGCAATCCAGAATTTTTACGCGAAGGCTCGGCCGTGCAGGATTTCCAGGTGCCCGACCGCGTGGTGCTCGGCTCTACCAATCGCACTGCCGCCGAGAAGGTGTCTGAGCTTTATGCCCCGCTCAATTGCCCGGTGATTATCACCGACCTGCGCACGGCAGAGATGATCAAATACGCCTCGAACGCTATCCTGGCTACTCGTATCAGCTTCATCAACGAGATCGCCCAGATGTGCGACGCGCTCGGTGCGGACGTCAGGACAGTGGCGGAAGGTATGGGCTACGATAAGCGTATCGGCCATCATTTCTTGCATGCCGGTATCGGCTATGGCGGTTCGTGCTTCCCCAAAGACGTAAAGGCCCTGGCTCATATGGCTGAAAGAAGCAACCTGCACCCGCAACTTTTGCTGGCGGTAATGGATATCAACCAGGACGCCCGCCGCTTCTTTGTCCAGAAGATCGAGCGCGTTCTCGGCTCGGTTGCCAACCGCACCATCGGCGTGTGGGGCGTGGCTTTCAAGGCCAATACCGATGACATGCGCGAGGCTCCTTCGATTGATATTATCAGCGCCCTGATACGTAAAGGCGCGGAAGTCAAGGTCTATGACCCGGTAGCCATGAACGTGGCTAAAAGAGTGCTGCCCGGCGCGGTCACCTATCACAATGACCCCTATGAAGTGGCAAAGGGCGCAGACGCCGTACTGCTGCTGACTGAGTGGAATCTCTTCAAGCAGGTAGACTTCGAGCGGGTCAAACAACTGATGAATAAACCGGTCTTGCTGGATGGCCGCAACCTTTACGACCCGCAGGAAATGAGCAAACTCGGCTTCATCTACCGCGGCGTGGGTCGTCCGTTGGTTGATTAATTAGCGCTATGCTGGAATGCGGCGTTGATTTAATCGAAATAGAACGGATAGAAAAAGCGGTCGCCAGGCTTGGTGACCGCTTTGTTAATCGCGTTTTTACCGAACAGGAGCGGGCTTACGCACGCGGGCGCGGTCCGCAACTGGCGGCCCGTTTTGCCGCTAAAGAGGCCGCCGCTAAAATCCTGGGAACGGGTGTCTGGCGGCACGGCGTCAACTGGCATGATATCGAGGTAGTCAATGATCCGAGCGGCAAGCCACACCTGCACCTGCATGGAGAGGCGGCCAACCGCGCCGCCGAACTGGGCCTGACCAACTGGAGCGTCAGCCTATCGCACTCACGCGGCGATGCTATTGCCCTGGTGGTGGCTACAGGATAGCCTTTCCCCTTTCATCAGTTTCTACTTTGATTAATATTAGTTCAGCCTGTAGGTAATCTTCTCCTGGCTATCTTCAACAAGTTCCAGATGTTGCCTTATAACTTCATCTCGTTCAACAATCAACTTTAATGCATCTCTGAATGATATGTCTGGATTAATATTACCTATATAAAAACTATCAACTACCTGACCTTCTTTAGAACAGATAAAATCGGTAGAAGTTAAAGTTAATGTATCACAGTTATCACGAACTGCCCCTTGTATATAAATATATACAAAGCCTATAACCTCATTAAAATCTTGTGGAAACACCTCAAGGGGTTTGAAATGCTTTTCAAAATATTCCGTTAAAGTCATCTTTTTCTTAGTTATAAGAATGCCGTTTAAACAAGAGCAATGGTAGGGCATGATTGCACAGGAATGAATCCCCGCGCTATTTTAACGAAAGCGGCTGAACCCGCTTGATAGCAATGGTTGATCTCTAGAGCTTAAATTACTCTTAGCCTATTTAGATGGCTTCGTTGAAGGAGCCCGGAAATTTTATTTCCGGGCGCTCGAATCATTGCTCCGATATTTCATTAATGGCATCTTACGCATTTCCGGGCGGTTTTTTATTAACCAGGCTACCTCTATCCCGCATCTTCTCTCATATTAATCGGCTGAGGTTGCTTGCCGTCTATATCGGTGAAGCCGTATTCCAGACCGAGGGCGGCGGCCAGTTGCACCGAGCCTGATTTTTGTAGCAGGTTTGGGTCGCTGTAAAGAGCCACTACCGCTCTGCCGATAAACTGTGGCGACTCGGAGTTGCTGAGGTCAAAGAAATCTTTGGCGCGCATTACGCCTTCGGTTCGCACCAATCCGGGATAGAGACTGACCGCTGCCACATTATAAGGGCCTAACTCGTGCGCCATATCATGTATCATCTTATCACTGGCAACTTTGGAGAGGCCGTAGACCACATTAGCCATGTAAACCCGGGCGGCCCAGAATGAAATATTGACGATCAGCCCGCTCTGCTGCTCTACCATGCGGCGAGCGGCATGCTGGCTGGCGATGTACGCCCCTCGCACTCCCGTGTTAATCATCTCATCCCAGCGCCAGAGCGGTTGCTGCCAGAAGGGCTTTTCCCAGGTAAACTCACCCTTTTCCAGCATGTAAGCGTAGCCGCCCCAGGCGTTATTTACCAGAATATCCAGGCGACCCTGCTCGGTTTGCACCCGCTCAAAGAGCGCGACAATTTCCGCCTCATTACGCGAATCGCAGCGCACCGCCACTCCCTTACCACCTAGCGCCGTTACTTCCTCTGCCGTCTGATAAATAGTGCCGGGCAGGAAATCCGGCCCTTCCCCTTCGCGTTCGGTGCGGCCTGTTACATAAACAGTTGCTCCGGTTTCGCCCAACCCCAGCGCCACGCCCTTACCTACTCCCCGGCTGGCTCCGGTTACTACCGCTACTTTTCCCCTTAAATCAGCCATTCTACTCTCCTGAGAATACAAATTTGCACTCTATCTCTCCTGTCAATTCTTATCTGAGTTTCAGGGCCTTTGTGCCGGTTTGTTAAACTTAGCTGGTTTCATTATAATGACAATTGACTGGTGGAAACAATCCCGGCAAAGAAGTAATCTGGAAGATGTTATAGACGAAGAGATATTTGAGTTTCAGGGAGAGGATCAGGGAGAACTATGAAGCTGGTAACGGCCCAGGATATGAAGGAGATCGAGCGGCGGGCGGAAGAGGACGAGAAATTTCCCGTTCCTACCCGCGAATTGATGCTCAACGCCGGGCAGAGCGTTTTTGAAGCGATTATGGTCCAGAGCCGCTTTGAAGTAAGCGCCGACACCGACAGCGAACTGGAAGAAGGCACCGCGGTTATACTGGCCGGGTCGGGCAATAACGGCGGCGACGCGATGGTAACCGCGGCCCTTTTACGCCAGCAGTTTCCGCAGGCCGATATCAAAATCTATTTCTACCATCGACCTCGACCCGATGACGAGGGAGGCTTCCCGGATAAGCTGACCTATACCGATGCCGAGGAGCAAGACGGCATGGAACTGGATGGTGAACCGGCTTTTGAAGCGCTCGAAAGTGACCTGGAAGAAGCCGTGCTGGTGGTAGATGGCCTGCTCGGTTCGGGCCTGAAGCGACCGGTGACCGGGGCGCTGGAACGCATTATTGACATGGTGAACGAGGCCCATGACGAGCGCCAGCATGATCCCGCTCCAATGATGGTGGTAGCGATAGACGTGCCTAGCGGCATAAACAGCGATGATGGACAGCCGCAAGGCGTAGCGATCAAGGCTGACCTGACCGTAACTCTGGGTTATCCCAAGCGCGGCCTCTACACTTACGAGGCCGCCGATTATACCGGACGTATTACCATCGGCGATATCGGTATCTCGCCGGCCCTGGCGACTCAGATTGAGCGAGAGGCCGAAAAGAATCATGACCCCTGTATTATTACTTCTACCTGGGCTCGCGCTCACCTGCCGAGCCGCCCCCTGACCGGGCATAAAGGCACTTTTGGTAAGTTAATGGTCCTTAGCGGCGCTTCCAACTACCTGGGCGCGCCTTACCTCTGTACGGGCGCCGGGATGCGGGCGGGTGCCGGGCTGGTAACGCTGGCCGCCCCGCAGCACATCGTAAATATAGTGGCTACCAAGCTCAGCGAAAATACTTTTCTGGTACTGCCGGAACCTACCGGTGAGAAGGAAGCGGGAGAGGCTGCCAGCATGGTTCGCCAGCAGCTAACCGAAGGCAAGTACCAGGTGTTATTAATGGGACCGGGCCTGGGTAACGATGAAGGCAAAGCAGCGCTGGTGCGGAATGTCTTGAGCTGGGGCAAAGAGCCCGACTTCAAATGGCCGCGGATGGTAGTTGACGCTGATGGTTTGAACCTGCTGGCCCGTGTACCCGAATGGTGGAAGCAGGTTCCCGCCAATAACATTCTTACCCCTCACCCGGGCGAACTCGCCACTCTGCGCAACCAGAGTATTTCCGAGATTGAAGCTGACCGCCTGAAATCGGCCCTGGAAGCGGCCAAAGCTTTCAACCAGGTAGTAGTGCTGAAAGGAGCCTATACGGTGGTAGCCGCCCCGGATGGCCGGGTAAAAATCAACCCTGCCGGAAACGCGGCCATGGCAACTGCCGGTAGCGGCGATGTGCTGGCCGGAATCACAGCAGGATTGTTGACCCAGTTCGTGCGCGAGAAAGAAGCCGATGCCTTCGATGTAGCCTGCCTGGCGGTTTACCTGCACAGCATGGCCGGGGAACTGGTCCGGCGCGAACTGGGAGATATGGGGCCACTGGCCGGAGATTTCTTGCAGAGTATCCCCGAAGCGGTGGTGGCGCTCAAAAACGGTGATAGCCTCGAATAACTCTCTTACCCACAATACAAACAAAAAAAGCCCGGCCGGGCTTTTTTTGTTTGTATGCTGCTCCAATTGGCTTGTTTGCAATCGGCGATTCAGGTGCGTATAATTCATCTGTAAGAAAGCCTTGAGAAGAAAGCCTTGAGGACCAATAGAGAAGATAGGTCAAAAAACAAATGAACGTTTCGGATATTATGACCCGCGAAGTGGTCTTTGTTACGCCGGATGCCCCGGTCAGTGAAGTAGCCCGGATGCTGGTCAAGCATAGTGTCAGCGGAGTACCGGTAGTTGAAAATGGTAAGGTTATCGGTATTGTAACTGAAGAAGACCTGATTATGCGTGACGCTATTATCGACATGCCGCACTTTTTTGGCTTCTTCGAGTCGGTTTTCTACCCGGTGAGAAAACACGAATTTGACGAAGAAATGCACAAAATCCTGGCTACCGAGGCTCGCGACCTGATGAATCGCAAAGTTATCACAGTTTCTCAGGACGCCTCAGTGCAGGAACTCGCTACCTTGATGGTAAAGAAAGAAGTTAATCCCGTACCGGTAATAGATCGCAGCGGAGAACTGGTTGGCATCGTCAGCCGCTCAGACCTGGTGCGCCTGATGGTAGCGGAAGAAGAACAGAATATGGCGGTCGAGCCGCCTACCGCCGAAGGTGTTAATGAACCGGAGATAGATACCACTCATTTTGAACAGCACAAGGGGGATCGTCAATAAATGGCTCTCCCGCTGGCGGTCAACGCCGCTGAACTCAACCAACCTCGTTCCTGGGCTGAAATTGACCTGGCCGCTATCAGACATAATATCAGAGCGTTACGCCGCCACCTCGCTCCGGCGCAAATAACCGCCGTGGTAAAAGCTAACGCTTACGGCCTGGGTGCTATCCCGATTGCCAAAGCTGCTCTGGAAGCCGGAGCGGTAGGCCTGGCTGTCGCTACCTGCGAAGAAGGCCAGGAACTGCGCCGCGCCGGTATAGTCGCTCCCATCCTGGTGTTAGGTTATGTGCCGCTGGAACTGGCTCCCGCTGCCGCCGAAGCCGACCTCACTCTGACCATTAATAACGCAGAATTAGCCCAGGCGCTCTCCCGCGCTGCCAACCGCTCTCGCCGCAAAGCCGGACCGCTGCCGGTACACTTGAAGCTTGAAACCGGCCTCCATCGTTTTGGTCTGAAGCCCCAGCAGGCTCTCGAACTGGCCCACCTTATATCCAGCCTGCCGGGCCTGACTTTACAGGGGCTTTACACTCACTTCGCTACCGGTGATGAAGAAGATCGCAGCTTTGTGTTCGAGCAAAAACGCCGTTTTGAGGCTATCCGTGACTACCTGGCCTCTCACGGCTACACCTTCAAACACCAGCACTTAAGCAACAGCGCCTCTGGCATCAGCGTCAAGGAGGCTCGTTACGGCCTGTGCCGGGTGGGACTGGCTATGTACGGGTATTACCCCACCCCGGTTATAGCCGAGGAAGCCCGTAAGGCGGGTCTGTTCCTGCGCCCGGCCCTGACCCTCAAAAGCACGGTTGCCAGCCTTCCCACCATTGAGGCGGGTGAAACTGCCGGGTATAACCGGACATGGATGGCCCCTGAACGCCGCCAACTGGCCCTTGTCCCGGTCGGTTACGCCGACGGTTATCGCCGCGCCCTGAGCAACAAAGGAGCGGTGCTGGTTAACGGGCAAAAAGCGCCGGTCGTAGGCCGTATCTCGATGGACCAGTTCACCGTCGATATAACGGGCATCGAAGGAGTGCAGGAAGGCGATGAAGTGGTGCTAATCGGTACCCAGGAAGGCGCTACTATTACCCTCGAAGAAGTGGCCGCTCTCTGCGATACCATCTCCTACGAAATCCTGACCGGCCTCGGACGGCGCATCCGCCGGGTCTATATCGAGTAAAAGCAAAAAGCAGGGGCGCAGCTACAAACTACGCCCTTGCTTTAAATGAGAAAAAATACGCAGATTTGCCTGCTTATTAATATATTTCGGTTTGCTCTTCCAGTTTCTATTAAACCGTGCGAGAACAGATCATCCTCGGCATAACCACCTTCTAACCACCCCTGTTTGATAATCTTGATGGAAAAGTCGTTCATCATCTACTTTATTCTAGAATTCGCTGCTACCAATACTTTATAGCCTATTCTAACGCGGTTTTGGAAAATAGTCAGATTCAAAGTAGTAGTATAAGCGAAGCTGAAATAAATGGAAGAGCCAGAATACAGGGTAAGATGCTAAGCTTTGTACAGTTTTAACCGTCTTTAACTTGACTCGTCCAGTCAAACAGGATTATCATCGACAACAGTTTGAAACTTTAGAGCTGGAAAAAACGTAAAAAGTAAAACCTTTGTTTTCGGCTGTAGGGCCAAACGGGTCTGGCAGGCCCAGATACTGTGAGTTTTAAAAGGAATTATCACACTCGTCTGCCACATTATTATGACAGAGAGACTCTTATAAAGAGGCTAAGGAGCAGTAATACAATGGCAAATAATTTCAATTCTGGTAACGACAGTGGCCGTCCGAACTCAAGCAAGCTAGGTAAAGTAGCTGCTGGCGTGGGTATCGCCACCGCCGCTGCCGTAGGCGCGGCCTGGGCCAATGCTCGTAGCCGCCAGTACCAGCGCACCGGTGGAGTTCCCACCCTGATTGATTGGGACAAAGTGCGCGGTATGGCCTACCGGATGAATCCTGAATCTTCTGTCAGTGCGGAGTGGCAGCAACATTGGGATGAATATTATAGCAAGATGGTGAGCAAGGCCGTTCCTATTATCGAGGATTACGCCCATACCTCTTTCCCGCGAGAGTTGAATACGGTTCGCGCCGCCAGCCGGAACGAATGGATTGATGCCAATATCGCCTCGTTCCAGCAGCTTTTCGAGCCCTTTGAACGCCTCAACCGCGAGGCTGCCCAGAAGAGCAGCGCCTTCACTCAGGTGGTAATGGGTAGTGTTAATCAGAACGTGATTAGCGCCGAAGTCGGTCTACTGCTGGGTTACCTGGCCCGTAGAGTGCTCGGACAGTATGATTTAAGCCTGCTGGGCAAAGAACCGGTTGCCGCCGGGAAAGTTTACTTTGTGGAGCCCAATATCAACGGAACGGTGCAGAGTCTCAACCTGAACGGGGACGATTTCCGACTCTGGATCGCCCTGCATGAGACTACTCACGCTTTCGAATTCGAGTCTCACCCGTGGGTGCGCCAGCATTTCAACAGCATCCTGGAAAAGTACTTCAACTATATCTCGGAAGACCTCGGCAAAATGCGCCAGAATGGCGGCCTGGGAGGCTTTTTACAGCGGGTTCGCTCCAATACCGCCCCGGCGGACGGCTGGATTGAGCGGATTATGACACCCGAGCAGCGTGCCCTCTTCCAGGAGTTGCAGGCCATCATGAGCATCGTGGAAGGCTACAGCAACCACATGATGAACGCGATTGGCGCTACTCTGCTGCCCAATTATGAGCAGATCAAAGAGCGTATCGAGAGCCGCCAGAAGAACCGCAGCATTATTGACCGTCTCTTCTTCCGGCTGACCGGCATGAACCTGAAGATGGAGCAGTACCGCCTCGGCGAGATTTTTGTAGATACGGTGGTAGCCGCCAAAGGCATTGATTTTGCTAACCTTATGTGGGCCGAGGCAAAATATCTGCCTACTTTAGAGGAAGTCAAGGAACCGCAGCGGTGGATCAGCCGCGTGGAGCAAATGCAGGCAGCCTGAAATGAGTTATTATCCCCCTCCTTCCCGGGGTTCGGAAGAATCAAGAGCTAATTATGCCCCTGACCGCCGGTATGTGCCTCCGGCCAGGGGTACCCGGCGCTCCGCTCGACCGGCCAGCAGGCCAGGAGCGGGGGCAGGTTGCGCTGCTTATATGCTTGGGTTCCTTACCGCTACGGTTATTGCGGTGGCGGTAGTCTTTTTCCTGTACTTTTACAATGGTAATAGTGCCGCTGGCCCCCTGGCGCGTCCTGCTCCTCAGTCTGGCACTTCGGATATCAATACTACTCTCAGCCAGACTTTTCTTAACCGGGTAATTCAGCAGCAACTGTCTGCCAGTCCGGTTAAAGCCGGGATGGTTGATATTAGCGATATGGTATTACGGGTACAGGCTAATAACCAGATAGATATTGATCTGAAAGCTGTGACCGGTCCGGTAAACTTCAATGTGACGGTAACGGAACAACTTTCGGTCAGTGGCGGTCATATCAGACTGGAAGCGGTTGGTCAGCCTCGTTTACTGGGCGGTCAACTTCCACCCGGTATTAACACCATTATAAACGTGGTTAATACGGCCTTTATTGAACCTTCGCTGAACCAGCAGGTAACTCAGATTCTGGTCAATAAGCGCCCGATACAACTTACCGGTATCAGCACCACTCCTGGTTTCCTGATAGTTCAGGCCAACGTACCGTAAACAGAAAAGGATAGTAATTAAAAAGCCAGCCGGATTTTTGTTCCGGTTGGCTTTTTAGATTTAATAGAAAACTTGCTTACTCGTCGTAAACAACCACATCGGCGCGAGGGCGGAAAAGCAATGCGCCAACTAAACCAAAGAGCAACGCGCCTATCAGGGCTTCGATTATCGGTACATGTTGAATAGCCACATCACCCACTACCTGGATTTGTAAAATGCTGGCGAAGATCCAGGCGCCCAGAACTGCCAGGATGAAAGTACCCAGGTAACCTCCGGGCCTTAGATGGGCTAAGCTTCCAACCAGCAGCGCTACAATAAGGCCGATCACCAGATAGACCAGTAGTTGAAGCGGGTCCGGGATCGTAAAGTTAAGTGAAATAGTCATGGCCGGTAACTCCTTTCCTTATAGTTCTTTATAGCTCTTTATTGCTTTTCTTTCAGACGGTTAGTCTTGAAACGGTTTAAAATATTAATCTTTTTTACCCTGGTAAATTGCTAATAGGCAAAAAATGGGCCAGGGCTTGAACAGCTTTAGTTTCTAGCGGCATTCGAACGGTAGCATACCAGCGCAACTATCCAGACTACCGTTACTGCTATTAATGGTAAAAGGCTGGCCAGGTTATAATAGTTTTGCTCCAGCAGCGCTGTGACTACCGCTGACAGAATGTAAACTATCCAGACAGTGCCTTGCAGAGTCAGGTCGCTTTTATCGGGAGATTTTCGAGTTGGTCGAATTAAAGCTACTATGCCTGTAGTAAAAGTGGTAAGCATGCCGGTGATATATGTGGTTGAAATACCTACTACTCCCAGGCGTACAACTGTGGCGCTTTGCAAACCCATTACGATAGCCGCCAGGACAATTAATCCGTTTCTTTCCAGTTCGGTCAGGGAAGTACTGGCCAATTCCCAGCCGAGTGATAGAAAACCCAGCGCTATCACTTCAATACCAATCGCCCTGGTGATTTTCCCGGACCATTCCAGGTGCGGGTCGTGTGCTTCGACAATAAACGCGCCGAGAGCTACGCCAACAAGAAAGCCCATCAGTGCTACCACTGCTCGCAACACCTGCGCCCAGTCACCTCGACCCAGGGCGATTCCTAATAAAACCGTATTGCCGGTCATGTTAGCGGTAAAAACATGTCCAAGACCCAGATAACTGATAACGTCTACTCCACCTGAAGTCCAACCCAGTAATAGAATGAGCAGGTTGCGGTTTAGAAAAGGAAAAGCATACTCTTCCTTCTGACCGGTAATACCCGCTTTGTTTCCTTTAATTTCCATTTTAGCTATGTCATTCACTAATTTTGATGTACAGCTACAACTAAAGCTGGTGCAATATTGATGCCCGAAGACCAAAAAGCCGTCTGAATGTAAGACGGCTTTTCTATATGCTTCTTATTCACTACTACAGGCTTAACTGGCGAACAACTTGCCGGGCGTTTACTCTGTCTTACAATCCCAGAATATACCAGGCCGCAGGTGAT
Organism: Chloroflexia bacterium; assembly: GCA_036261665.1. GTDB lineage: Bacteria > Chloroflexota > Chloroflexia > Chloroheliales > Chloroheliaceae > 54-19. The sequence continues at coordinate 18,438 of DATAKM010000195.1, read as the reverse complement.
AGGCGTTCAAAAGTATCCCACTCTATTTCAGATTGGTTCTGGGTAATTTCACGCCGCGAAAAAGAACACAAAATGCCACGGCGCGGTTTTTGGCTCTGGTTGCGCCGCCCGCTGTGCAGCAGGTGGCCATTAAAAATCAGGACTGATCCGGCAGGCGCGGTTACGATTAATTCATCGGGGTGAGTATAAGCAGGGTCAGCCAGATATTTCGGTAGTTGATGGCTGATAGCATGGCTGCCCGGCACCACGCGGGTAGCACCGTTCTCGACTGTAAAATCGTCCAGCATCCAGATGGAGTTGGCTACCTGATAGGGTTCCGACGGAGCGCGGAAAGGCCAATCGGCATGTAAACCTTGCTGCCCGTTACCCGCTAAAGGGTCACGAGCATGCATGCCTGTAAACTTGAACTCGCCCAGGATATGATACATAGCCGCCAGCAGTTTCGGGTAAGTGAAAAGACGTTCAAAAGGAGCCCCTCGATTCAGTAAGCCACTGATGTGGCGCGTTCCACCTTCCCGGTGGCCCGGTACTTCTCTGGCCTCCAACCCGGCCTGTTCAACTCCCTGGCGCAGTTCTGCCAGCCATAGCCTGTCAATCTCTGCCGGTAGCACAATATAACCCTGTTCATTCAGGGCGTTTTTTTCTGTCTCGCTCAGCGTTTCTTCAGTTACCCCTAGCGCAGCCAGAGCCTCTTCTATATTTTTAATTTCAGTAACCATATCCGGCACTCTCTTTTTTGAACCTGATTAAATCGCCAGATATTATTATAAAATATAACGCAACGTCATATGCAAGAGGCAATAATGGTTGCATATGCAACTCGCTGGATTAATGGAAGGGAGCAAAAGGTGTAGCCGTGCAGCTAATTTAACCGCCTGCCTTATCAGGTTAAAGTAAGGCTAAATGTAACTTAATAATTAAAAAAGCTGGAATCTTTCGAAAGAGTCCAGCTTTTTATATTTTGTCCGGGCTAATTAGCGAACGCGTTCCTCGACAGCACTCCAGTCAATGTTGGAGAAGAAGGCATCGATGTATTTAGGGCGTTCCGCCGGTTTGTAGTCCAGCAAGAAGGCATGCTCCCACACATCCATAACCAGGACCGGGGTGAAGCCGGCCAAATTGCCGTCTTCGTGCAGAGTTACCCAGTTATTGGACAGGCGACCGGTGAAGGGGTCCTGGAAGGTAATGGCCCAACCCACACCGCGCATAGCACCGACTTTAGTGAAATCAGTCTTCCAGGTTTCGAAATCACCAAAGCTGGCGTTAATCGCATCCAGTAATTTACCGCTGGAAGGCTGACCGGTAGGGCTTGAGGTCATGTTGCCGAAGTAGTATTCATGCAGGCGCATGCCATTGTACTCGAAGCCCAGGCGGCGGGTCAGTTCCGCGTATGCCGGAGTGCCCGCTTTGCCATTTTTAATCAGTTCTGAAATTTGTTCGTTCAGAGTATTAGTATTGGTAACATAGCCTTTGTACAGGCCGAAGTGAAGTTCCAGAGTCTTGTCTGAAATGCCATTCAGACCGCTCAGGTTAAAGTCCTTAGCCACGTAAGTTTCTTGAGCAAGACTCGCCACTGCGATTCCTCCTTGATTTAACTCGCCAAGCCAGGGCTGGTTTGACGGGTAACTAAATTTCTTTATACACTCTTACTGCGCTAAAAACAGGTTTTATATTAACGAAAGGCACAGTTTCCACCAGACGTTTCCTTATACGTACCACTGTTTCAGTATATTCTCTTCCCTGGTCTTTTTCAAGCCTATCATCTTTGTGAAATTTTAATTTATATGGTTTTCGCTAAAGTCAGAAAAAACCCTTTTGAGCTGAATAGCACCGGGAGCTATAAAGACATTTGATATATTCTATATGTAACGATAATTAGTTAAAATTTGCTCCAATCCTTAGCTGTATTGCAAAGCCTATAGTCGAGTGTTATAATTCTCACATAGTGAAGTCAAGAAATAAACTGCTATGCCTAGAAAGGGCGTCAAAACTTTCTTACTTGCTTCGGTAATGGCCTGAAAAGGCTTTTTTCATGAAACTCAGCTAGTACGTGCTACACGTAGTCCAGAAATATTCTACTTCAAACCCTTGAAAGTAAATAGGGAATCATCCCGCTAGCGCACTCAAGGAGGAGGACTCACTCATGTATCGAGGTCAATCGGGTATGTGGTTATGGGTGCTGCATCGTTTAACCGGTGTAGGCGTCCTGGCTTTCCTGTTCCTGCATATCGCCGATACCTATCTGGTAGGCTTTGGCGCAAATTATTACAATGACCTTCTATTCCTGTACCGCAATGCTCCTTTCCGCATCCTGGAATGGTTCCTCGTTGGAGCAGTGCTTTACCACGGCCTCAATGGCCTGCGCATTATTCTGCTTGATTTCTGGGCCGGAGGCATTAAGCGGCACCAGCAGCTTTTTGTAATCACCGTAATCGCCTTCTTTGTACTGTGGCTGCCCGCCGGTTATTTCATGCTCAAGCCGGTGTTTTTCAAGTAAAGCTAGCAGTTAGAAGACCAGAGACTGCATTCAATTACTTACTCTGATCCTAACTGGGAGGAATAAACAGAGACATGTCAACTGAAACACGCTCTCCTAATCAGCCTACTGTGCCCGATACTTCCCCTACCGGGACTAGCAACCGGCGTTGGACCCGCGGAGGCGCCCGGCCTCGCCCAGGTAATGCTTTTGAGTTGTTTAGCTGGTACTACTTCCGCGTTAGCGGTATTTTATTACTCTTCTTTGCGCTGGGCCACCTGGTTATCATGCACTTGCTGAATAACGTAGATGTCATTGATTACACATGGGTCTCAAACCGCTGGGCTTCTCCTTTCTGGCGCACCTTTGATATTATCCTGCTTGTACTGGCGTTGAGCCACGGTTTGAATGGTGTTCGCGTCCTGATTTACGATTACATTCACTCACGGGGTTGGCGCACGTTCGCTCTTTCCGCTATGTATACGATTGGCCTGCTGTTCCTGTTGATCGGGGCGCAAGTTATTATTTCCTTCCAGCCCCAGATTCAGAACATTGCGAACAAGTAAGCGATCCTAGATAAGGGAGTATTATAAAATGTACCACAAATACGATGCAGTCGTAGTGGGAGCGGGCGGCGCAGGCCTGATGTCAGCCTTGCAGTTGGTCGGCAAAGCCAACGTGGCCGTTATTTCCAAACTTTACCCCAGCCGTTCCCATACTGGAGCCGCCCAGGGTGGTATCTGCGCCGCCCTCGGCAACACTGAAGAAGACCACTGGGAGTGGCACATGTTCGACACCGTCAAAGGTGGCGACTACTTAACCGACCAGGACGCCGCCGAGGTGCTGGCGCGTGACGCTGTTGAGCGGATTATTGAACTGGAACATATGGGCCTACCGTTCAACCGCACTCCCGAAGGTAGAATTGACCAGCGCCGCTTTGGCGGCCATACCCGCAACTATGGTGAGGGCCCGGTCCGCCGCGCCTGCTACGCCGCCGACCGCACCGGCCACATGATTCTCCAGACCCTCTACCAGCAGGGTATCAAGGAAAATGTTACCTTCTACAATGAGTTCCACCTGATGGATGTCCTGATTAATAATGGACGCTGCGTGGGTGTCACCGCTCTTGAAATCAAAACGGGTGAACTGCATACCTTCCATTGCAAAGCGGTCATTTTCGCTACCGGTGGTTATGGACGGGCCTGGCGGGTTACTTCCAACGCCCACGCCTGTACCGGTGATGGTATGATTTCGGCCTACCGGGCAGGTATTCCCTTGATGGACATGGAAATGTACCAGTTCCACCCGACCGGCCTTTATCGTATCGGTATTCTGCTGAGTGAAGCGGCCCGTGGTGAAGGCGGTATTTTGCGTAACTCCGAAGGTGAACGCTTCGCCGAGCGCTATGCGCCGACTCTTAAAGACCTCGCCCCACGCGACATGGTCAGCCGCTTTATCTACCAGGAAATTAAAGAAGGGCGTGGCGCCGGGCCGAATAAAGACTATGTATACCTGCACGTAGACCACCTCGGCAAGGAAGTCATTGACGCCAAGTTGCCGGATATTACCGACTTCGCCCGCACCTACCTGCATGTCGAGCCTTACAAAGAAGGTGTGCCGATTCAACCGACCGCGCACTATGCTATGGGTGGTATTCCAACCAACATTGACGGTGAAGTAATTGTGGACGAGAAAGGCACTGTGCTGCCGGGCTGCTACGCCGCCGGTGAAGTGGCCTGCGTATCGGTCCACGGCGCGAACCGCCTGGGAACTAACTCGCTGGTAGACCTGGTAGTCTTCGGGAAGCGGGCGGGACAGAGCGCCCTGAAATATATTCATCAGGCCGACCTGGAAGCTTTACCCGCTGACCCGGAAGCGCGTTCCCGCGAACTTCTCAGCTTCGTAGTTACCGGGGCACAGCCTGGCCGCACTGAGAATGCCGCAGATATTCGCAAGGAATTGCAGAACGGCATGAACGATAATGTGATGGTAGTGCGCTCCGAAAAGACTCTGACCACTATGATGAGCAAGCTGGCGGAACTGAAAGAACGCTATCGCAAGGTGGCGGTCAAAGATAGTGGCGCCAAGTTTAACACCGAACGCCTGGAAGTGCTGGAACTGGGCAACCTGCTGGAATGTGCTGAAGTTACCACCAAGGGCGCACTGGAACGCAAAGAAAGCCGTGGCGCTCAGTATCGCGAAGATTATGAAAAACGCGATGATGTTAATTTCCTGGCTCATACTATGGCCTATCGCGCTCCCGATGGCGGCGTAAAAGAATTGCGTTACAAACCGGTCGTTATTACCAAGTTCCAGCCTAAAGAGAGAAAATACTAAGCCTTTGCAAGCGGCAGGTGAATAAAACCACCTGCCCTCGTAGAGCTTTTAGATAGAGGAGCAACACATAATGGCACAGGTCACTGTGAGAATCCTGCGCTATGATCCTGATAAGGACCGCAAGGCGCACTTTGAAACTTATGAGGTCGAAGCTGACCCTCTTGACCGTATCCTGGATGTGCTTAACTCTGTTAAGTGGTACAGGGACGGCTCGCTAACCTATCGCCGGAGTTGCGCTCACGGCGTATGTGGTTCTGATGCTATGCGTATTAACGGGCGCAATCGTCTCGCCTGTAAAGTGCTGGTTAAGGATGTCGGCGGCGACCAGGGCAAGCGTATCCAGATTGAGCCGATGCTGGGCTTCAAAATCATACGCGACCTGGTAGTAGATATGGAGCCTTTCTTCGATAAGTATCGCTCGATCAAACCTTACCTGATCAATTACGATCCGGCGCCTTTTAGTTCTGAACGGTTACAGAGCGCGGAAGATCGCGAGATTTTCGATGATACTACCAAGTGTATACTGTGTGGTGCCTGTAGCGGCTCTTGCCCTCCTTACTGGTCGAGCGCCGATTTCATTGGCCCCGCTGCAATTGTAAACGCACACCGCTTTATCTTTGATAGCCGCGACCAGGGCGCAGACGAACGCCTGGCAATCTTAAGTTCGGGCGAAGGCGTCTTCCGCTGCCGTACCGTTTACAACTGCACCGATGCCTGTCCGCGCGATATTCCTATAACCAAATCTATCGAGCAGATCAGGCGCATGATGCTGTATAATCGCTCGTAAAGAGCCAGAACCTGGAGGAAAATGGACGACGCGACTTACCAGCAACTGGCAAGCCGAACCCGCAACTTTTCTGGCGCTCTTGAGGGGGGACCCGAAGGACGCCGGATGCTGGAAGCGGCTATCGGGATGGCCGGAGAATTATCCGAAATTACCGAGCCCATCAAGAAATATATTTTTCATGGCAGAGAGATCAACCGTGAGAAGTTGATTGACGAACTGGGGGATTTACTCTGGTACATGGATGAGCTATGCCAGGTGCTGGGCGTAACCCTGGATGATGTCAAACAGGTTAACGTCCGCAAGCTTGAAAAACGCTATAACCTGAAGCACAGCGAGGAAGAAAATAAGTAGTTTATAGCCACAATTTCACCTACAGGCGGCTGAATTGAGGCTATAAGCTTAACGCAACTTGTAGACGGTGTACTGGTCTTTTTCCTCGTAAAGCTTCTCGAAATACCCCTGCTTGAGCAGGTCGTCCAGAATCTGGCGACCTGCTTTTGCTTTGTCTACCTCGTGATATTCAGGCGTATTGACCAGGAAATTCAGCAACTCCTCATTTACCAGGGCGTGTGTAGCACCTCGTTTCTTCAGTTCGTCATAAACCCCTTGAGCAGTTTTGTAGCGGGCAGTGAAGAAGAGAAACTGGCCGCCCCCGTTATGGTCGGGAGATAATTGCCGGTCGAAGTAGTAAGAACGCGGCTCAAAGAAAAGGAAGAGGTTGGCACTGGCCGGAAGTTGTTTGTTAACAAAAGCGGCTGCACGGTAATAGGCTCCCAGTTCGTTTTCAACCCGCTCGTCCCGGCTTTGCAGACCAAAGTGGTATGGTAGCGGGTCATTGGCCACATAGAACAAGACCAGCCAGAATGTGCTTACCAGCAAAACCAGCCCTACTGCCAGGTTAGCGGCCTGGCGTAATAATCTGGCCTGTCTGCCCCAACCCTTAAATGCTCTGAAATCTACCAGGGCATATGCCGTAATCAGGGCCAGCAGCGGAAAAACCGGCAATATCAGGCGGGAGTGGTCGGCAGCGGCGCTTAACTTGATACCGATTAACCAGCCCAGGTAATTGATACCGATTGCCAGCCATGCACCGGCCAGCACTTTTTCGCGCAGAGCCGCCCAGATTCCTAACGGTACTAACGCCAGGAAGAGCGGCGAAAGCGTGGCATCGTACAGTCCGCTATTGCGCCCCTGTAAAACCATCTGGAAGGGACGGCCCAGCACGACAGCCAGCGATAAATCCACCCCGCCATCTTTTCCGGACAGCGCCGCAATTTCCTCCGGTTCCCAGCCTTTTATCCCTCCAAAAAGCGGGGCAAGCGGGTTGCCCGCGAAAAAGTAGTTGCGAATAAGCCAGGGCGCAAAGGAGAGGCTGCCTGCCGCCGCGAAAATAAGAGCGCCTACCACTAACTGGCGGTAAGTCGGGCGTTGCCTGCTGAGTCCACCGACCGCCGCTACTCCGGCCAGCGCGCCAAGCGCCGCCAGTACAGCCGTGTATTTGCCGCTACAGGATAACCCGGCCATTATACCGGCCAGGGCTACCCAGCCTGCCGCCACTTTGCTCTGTTCACGATACTCAAGCGCCAGCAGCAAAGCGTAGAAGGCCAGCAGCGCGTAAAAAGTCAGCATAGTATCGGTGTAAGCCCAGGTCATGAGCAGCCAGACGTGCGGAATGGAGAGATAGAGGGCCGCAGCCAGCAGCCCGACCTGGCGAGCCTGGGAGCGGCTAAAGCGGGGAAAGAAGCGTCCAGCAAAGATTAAGCAGCTACCGGCCCCCAGCAGGCCGAAAAGCCAGCTAAAAGCCTGCGCCAGACCATCGTCGCGCAGTAACATTCCCCAGGTAAAGAGCATTTCAGCCCCTGAAGGAAAGTTGGACTGTCCTAGCCGGGGAAGGGCTTCGATGCGACCGGCTTCGATGTAGCGCTTTGGCATTTCAAGGTGGTACATCAGGGCGTCCCATGCCAGCGGAGGCGCCAGGGCAATTAGCAGCGTGGCCACAGCGGCAGCCAGCGCCCAGCCCACCAGCAGTTTTTCGCGCCAGTTTGCTTCCTTGCGCCATTCGCCCAGGTTTTGCCAGCTAGATACACCGCCGCTCCAGAGCGTTCCGCGCCAGGGCCACAGCAAAGCCAGTTCTATCACTAATAAGGCGTAGGCGACAACCGGATTGATGCCCCCGAGTAAACCAAGCCCCAGCACCAGCAGCATATTCAGGCCAAGCCCCAGCCCCACGCTGAAGATGGCTTTTTCGGCCGGTTTTGCTAAAACCAGAGCCTTGCCCCAGAAGAGCCGTAACAGCGTTAAACCGGCCCCTGCCGAGGCCAGCACACATAACCCCAGCATCAGAATATCCAGCCCGAAGCTGCCCAGGGCGTTTACAATGTGGCCTGCGGTTTCGGATGGATATATCGGAAATTCAACATTAAAGAGGGGATGAAGGACGAACCAGACAGCAACTATAATAGCAATCCAGGCTACTGATCCGAGGGCAAAAAGCCTGATTCGCCGAAAATTTGGTTTAGGAGGAGGTGGAGAGCTTTCCTGCTCAACTACGGGAGTCGAGATTTGTTCTCCGGGACGCGCTTCAATTTGCTGAAACTCGGTTTCTTTCATGCCAGAACACTATCCAAGACTATTGTGGCGCGTCTTGCCACTGATTCCCGGTACTCTCACGGGAGAACTAGCAGGGAAGGTAAGCGTTGTCTTCGATATTGTTCAGACAAGGCCGCCAGTTCACCAGTTGCTCGTAGGCTTCACGGACTAAAGTTAGAAGCTTCAGCGAGGCTTCGGATGTTTCAATCCGATCCACCTCATGTACATGCAAATGGGTGTCACCTTCAAAAAGCTGGTACTCAACCTCTAACAGGATACGGATGTAATTGCTATTAGTTTCTTTAATCACTAATAGGCGGCGGTTACATTTTTGATTAGCTAATTCATGCGTGTAGGAATAGCTACCTGCTACGCCAGATGTAAAACCAGGGATAGCAGGGCTGATGATCTGATCTACAAAGCATTCAAAAGCGTAAGCAGTCGTTAATGTGTCTGTCATAATATACCTCAGCCGGTTTCACACTACAGGCTTACTTTTAAAACCGGCTCGTAGAACCACGTTGATTTCTATTGTTTAAGGGATAGTAGATAATGTAAGCAGCACCTTATCTACTTATACAGTTACAACTTACCACAACAAGCTTACATTTAACCTTACATTTTCCGAAACTATTTGCATTAAGCAATCTTTAGAAAAGCAGGTCCACTTCTTTTTGAGGAAGTAATATCTAGCAGTGACCAATTAGCGTAACTGAGCTGTATTATAGCACATTCGGGTTAACAAGCAGTAGCAAAGGACACTTTTTAAGCCCGACTGGGGTAAAGCTTCATAACGCTTTCATAAGGAGGTAAATTGAATACAGGAAAGGGTATGGGGGAGGCAAAGTCAAAATAGGGTTTATGAAAATGATAGAGCAAGGTTGTATCGGCTCAACCTTGCCCTTGATATAGGAGTAAGTAAAATGTAGTTGGGTAATTAATAGTGCTATCAGGTTTGGTACCTAAATACCACAATATAAGAATACCGCACCTTGCTCTTAAATAAAACGGCCCTCAGACCCAAAAAAACTGGGATGGGGGCCTAATTTAGCTATTTACCGTTTTCCAATGATTAGGATTTGGAACCTCGCCGGAAAGTAATGGCTTCGTAACGGTTACGCAGATGCAACTTTGAGTAGATGCTGTTAATGTGATTTTTAACGGTCTTTTCTTCAATAGTCAAGGCTTCTGCTATGTCCCGGTTGCTTTTTCCCTGCTGCACCAATTCCAGGATAGAACGTTCGCGCCGGGTGAGCAAATCATCAACGGGCGATTCATCCTTTCCATTTTCCCCTGCACTACCTTCAGAAGAGTTGCCACCTTTCAAGGGGGAGCCTGCTTCCTGCCGCTCCTGATTATTGCTGTTTCTAACCAGTTCGAGCAAAACCGGAGCTAAAGAGGGAGTGATCAAAGCGCCTCCATCCCGTACCGCCCGTATTGCGTTAGAAAGCTCATTCAGGTTGAACCGGCCGTGAACAAGATAACCTTTGGCACCGGCCAGAATGGCTTCAACCAGGGTTTGAGGCTCTTCGTTCCAGGTAGTCATCAGAATACGCGCATCAGGTCGGGAAGCCGTAATCTGGCGGGTTGCATTAATGCCATCCAGTTTGGGCATTCTAAAATCCATTAACATAAGGTCAGGTTTTAGTTCCTCTGATAGGCGTACCGCGTCATAACCATTTTCGCCTTCACCTACTACTACCAACTCAGGGTCCAACTCAATCGCGCTGCGTAGACCGGCCCTCATTACGAAATTATCATCTATGATTACAATTCGAGTACGCGAGACTGACTCAGAAGGAACCGGTTCATTTTCTAAAAGGCTTTCCTTGAGCATAAATTACTTTTCCAACTATTTCTATCTAATACCAAAATACATGTACTACTCAATATTTACCCTGGAACAACAATAAGACTTGTATCTATTCATTAAATAGTATAACATGTCCCAAAAAGGGTCCAAAGACCTACTGAAAAGACTTTGTTAATTATAGAGTTAGTAAAAGGTTAGGTTGTGTCATTCGCGCATCGAGCCATGAGTTTTATAAACTGGCTTCGCAACAATAAGGGACCGGTTTTGCTTACAATCGTAGTCCTGGAAATTCTTATCGGCTTCCTCGATTACTGGGTAGCAGATGATGTTCCAATCACTGACTTACATTTCATAACGATTGCCCTGGCGGCGGTTCTCTTCGACTGGGCCGGAATCGTGGCAATCAGTATTACTGCTACTATTTTATTTTATGTAGCAACCTATGTAGCCGATGGCAGACCACTTGCCCAGATTGCTATCCCCAGCGCCGGGCTGACTTTTCTTATTTTTCTGGGAATTGGCGCCAGTGCCCTGCTCATTTTACGTTTGTTGAAGTCTTTACATGTGAGCAACCAGGAACTTAGCGAAAAACTACAGCAACTACAGGCCAGCCGGGCACGCATTGAGTTGTTAACCAGTGAGCGCGAAAGAACCCGATTGGCCCGAGAACTGCATGATGGGGTAGCTAAAACCTTGCTGGGGGTTGAATATAGTGCGGCGGCCCTGGCGCAGGCTCTTCCTCCCGGCAATTCTCTTGCCCTGGAACGGGCCCATTTTATTCAGAATATTTGCCATACCGAGGGAGAACAACTAAGGCAGGTCATTCTTGATCTACGACAGGGCAACAAAGAACCTCTTTTCGCCTCAGTTAAAGAGTATTTGCGCCGCTGGGAGGTGGCCTATAATTCTCAGACTGATTTGAAATTATCCGGTTCTGATCAGGATATTGATCCAAGTACGGTCTACGAACTCATGGCTATTATTGAAGAAGCCCTTGAAAATGTGCAACGGCATAGTAGCGCTAACAAGGTCTGGGTGACCCTGGCTGTAAATGATCAAACGGTAGCGTTGAAAATAAGAGATAATGGTAAGGGGTTAGCCCCGGAAATTTTAGAGCACTTTAAGCAGTCCCTTCAAGCTGAGACAGCTTTATACAATCTTACTCAGCCTTTCCGGGGAACCGATGGGCGGCCTCGCTTCGGCCTTACCGGCATGATTGAACGGGCTGAATGGTTGGGCGGAAAACTGCTTCTGGCAAATGACCCGGAAGGTGGGATGAGTATTGAAGTGATTGTACCCGTCCACCATAGCGCCTTCGACTTTGGCTCTACGGAAGATGTAACCGCCTTGAAGATAGAGCGATAGACAACAAACTTTTATTTCAATCCCCATCCCGCGTCTTTAACCCGGTCTCCTGCTCATTCATCCCTCCACTGAGGGAGTAGTCGAACTTACACCGACAACCACCCCGCTGGCTGGTTGACCTTCAATCTCCAAAGCATTTGCAAAATCGATCTCGTGCGGGCGATTCCACCACATGGGGTCTCTGGCGGTCTGCCAGATGCGCTCCTTTACCTGCAAAACCCGGTTCGGAGAAGTTCCTTCCCCTTTATCGCCAAGCAGCAAGGCAGCAAGTCCCGTAACAAGCGGAGTGGCAAAACTGGTTCCTGCCCACTTTACATAACGGGAATTAACCATGCTGGGAACCATTCTTCCTCCTTGCTTCAAAAAGATGGGTATATGCTCCCCTGTCACCGGGTCATACTCATACGTGCCGTCTGCTTTGCGCTTGACATCCTGTAGCTTCAAGACACACCCGGGATCAAGGATGATTTCGGTTGCAGGAGCGCCAATCGGCCCGGCATGTGAATAGCGAGCATACAGGTAGGAGGCGGTTTCCGAAGTAGCGGCCACGCCAATTACCAGGTTATAAGGGTCATCTCCCAGGGGAGTGAGGCGAGGTTCTTGTTCGGTAGTAACCGGACCTTCCTCATCTTTATCCATTTTTGAATAGTCGGCGCTGTAGCCACCGAAGTAGCCATAGGCCGCCGGTTCCATAGGATTACGCGCTACTCCCAGGCTGGAAGCGTTACCCGCCGCGCAGACAAAAAGGGCGTGGAAAAGATTGGCATTTGCCACTGCCTCCAGCATACCGGGGGCGTCAATTGTTTCGGGACTTGTACCATCGAGTATCAGGCTCAGGTTGAAGATAAGGCGCTCTCCCGGTTTATACCAGGGCTGCGTTACTTTACCGAACTCGGAACTAATCTGGCGCTGCACCAGTTCAGTCACAAACTGAATAATCTGGCTGGTTTCACCCTCACCGTAGCGGTCAAGCGCTCGGACCAGTACCACGCGGGATTGAGGTGCGATAAGCTTGCAGAGGTTAGCTACCATTAACCCGTGAAATTCAAGGGCAACCGGCGGTGGTGGCACGTTACGACCGGCCCGGCGTTTATCCGTGTAGTTTTCTGGCTCTAAATCGAGGTAGACATCTACGGCCGACCAGTCAATTGAGGGATCATTAGGATCTACTTTTGGAGCCGTATCAATCACCACAATGACCGTTCCTTTTCCCTGGGAATATTCTTGTACCGGGAAATAAAGAGCTTGCCGGTAAGGCGAGGTACTTCCAGGATCAACTGTCTGGCCGCCCGCCAGCAAATTGATGCGGCTGAAATAAGCCTGGTTCAGGTAGTCTTTTATCTTCAAATCAGGTTCAGGGATAGCATCAATTGACATAGGCGCACCGATTGGCTGAGGGCCACCACCGCCAGCAGATTTAAGCGCGGTCTGCTTTTCTACCAGCAAAGTAGGATAGCGCAAGCACTTATCGTAAGCTTTATTTGCTATCTGGTCGATCTTCTTGAGCGTCTCGTCAACAGAGACTCCCGGCAGGGTGGTAAGCCTGAAGTATCGAAAAGTACGAGGCCCTTGCGGCCTGGTCTGTCCAGAACCGTCTTGCCGGGGACGTTCCGCACCAGGCGGGCAAGGATCAAAGAGGGGAAGCTCACCCGGTCTCTTGCCCTCTTCGGTTCTTTCTTCCGCAATTTCATGATTAATCCAGGCCAGAACCAGGCGCAAAGCAGCTTTGACAAAGGCCAGGAACAGTTCCAGCAGGCGCGAAAGTTCCCCTTCTTCCTCCCGGGCAGGCCCTTCGCGGTGAGTAACCGGATACGGATAAGGAGGAGTGGAGGCGGAAGCCTGAAAACCGGCGACACTTGAACCTTCACTCTCGCTCTGCGAAGGCTCTGCCAGATTTGCCGCTGGCGGGGGTTCTTCGCCATTTCTTCCCGGAGCGCTTTCGCTGGAATGTTTTTGGCTCTGGCCCTGGTTCTCGCCATCCCCGGGTTTGCCCGTTAAAACCGGGGCTTTACCGGCCAGCGGCAGCAGTGATTTTTCAAACCGCGCTCCTGGTTCCGGACGCACCCAGATAGCGCTGTTCCCGGTCCAACTTTCCGGCGTTAATTCGCGGATACCAAGTGAAAGCCGGAAGCGTTCATTATCGGTTACTTCTCGCTCAAATTGGTTCAGATCATCTTCTGAGCCGCTCAGCAGCAAAAAACCAGTTGGCATCTCTTTTCACTCCTTGATTGCAGCTAAATTTTCAAAATAGAACGAAAATTAGGGCTGCAAATAATCTTTATAGCGCTCCATCCTCTCCAATCAGAAAAAAAGGCGCCCAGAAATAAGGATGCTTGTAATAGTCAGTCCGATCAGGAGCCAGGTCACCGCTCAGCAACGCCAATTGAGCGCTTCGCAAAGCTCCGGCCCTGGTCGTGTTTGGTTGATTCAGGCGGTGGTAGAACTCTTTCATTAAACAGGTGGTAGAGTAATCTTCTACTCGCCACAGCGATAGCAATAGACTGGCCGCTCCTGCATAAAGGCAGGCTCTGCTCAGCCCGGTCAATTCATCCCCGCCGGTTATTACGTTCAGACCGCTCTCACATGCGCTAAGGGTAACCAGTTGCGAGTTCAGTTTCAGGTTGAAAATGTCAGCCGTGAGAAGGGTACCATCGGCCAGTTCCACGAAAGAAAAGAGCGGCGCATCAGAGCGGAAATGGCCGTGCGTAGCCAGGTGAATAGCGCGATAGTTACCGCTAAGGTTTTCCAGGACACTTCGGCAGGCCTCTTCTTCAAGGTAAACCAGGGCATTCTGGCCGAGAAGCGCTGAAATCTCATTTACTTCCTGCTCGACATAGGGCAGATTACCTTTGCTGCTGTAACCCAGCACCAGGTGACTAGCCGAATTTGCCGCTTTTCGTAACTCTTCGGCGCGTTGCCGGTAGAATTTTAGCTGGCTGGCTGAAGGTAAATAAGAAATTTCAAAATCCTGTACCAGATAGCGTTCGCTTTGCCTGTTCCATAGAGCGTGGAAGGGCAGGTGATGCAGCGGGCCATGCGGAACAATAATCAGGCGTGAGTAACGAGCCGCCAATCCGGCCAGCGGTTCTAAGATTTGCCTGTAAAGATTATAAAGCTGGGCCTGGGTGGAAGCCAAAAAGCGCGGTGCAATCTGCGGCTCCATATGCTGCAAGACCAGCGCCAAATTGTTGATCGCACGTTCCAGCTTGCTCAAGCTGCTTAAATCGCGGTAGAGCTTAATCTCATCCCGTGAGATTGCCAGGGCTAACACCTCTTCACGCACTATATAGTACTCTACCAGCAAAGTATCGGGATCAAGGCAAGCCTGCGGCAGTTCACTTTGCACTTCAATTAAGCTGAAATCTTCCGCGTAGGCTGAATTCCTGACCTGCAAAGCCCGGAGAAGCTGTTCAATCTTCTTTTCACGCACCCGTAACTCTTCCTGCACTTCAGCAGAGGGAGGCGCTTCAACCTCTGCCAGAGGCTGGTTGAGTAAGTTGTAGTAGTAGGTATGTTCGCCGCGCAGGCCGTTGAGCTGTTCAATCAGCGCTTCATCTTCAGGACTGCGCGCCTTAACCTGCAAGTCTACCTGATTCGCCAGTAGCTCGGTTAGCGCCCTTGATTTGGAGCGTTCGATGTAATCGTAGGCCAGTTCAAGGTTGCCCTCTTCCAGGGCGCTGCTAACGACTGCTTCATAGACCTGCATTTTGTCTTTGAGGAAATCTCCCCGCAATTCCAGGGTTACCGCTCCCCGTAGTCGTTCAACCTGAGTAGCGGCTTCGCGGTAAGCTTCAAGCGCCAGGTGAGGTTCGCCACTGGCTTCAGCGATTTCGCCTGTAAGATACCAGGTGCGATAAAGCAACGATGGCAGGTCCGACTCGCGGGCGACTAGCATGATTTTATCCACCAGTCTCCGGGCCTGCTCTAAAGCTACCTTAGCCAGGGCTATGCGGGCCTGCATTAACCAGACCCTGGCAAGGCCCTGGTAAGTACCCTGCCGCTCAAATTCAGGAATCGCCTGGCTTAAAATCTCGCTTGCCCGTTCAAACTCTTCTAACTCTACCAATAATTCGGCCTGATCGAGGCGCATATTAGCCAGGAAGTTAGGTTTTTCCAAGTGCTGGTAGAGCGCCGTGGCCTCATCATAGCTGGCAAGGGCCTCTTCGCTCAGTCCCATGCGCGCCTGGAGGTTGGCTCGCCAGTGAATACGGTCGGCCAGGTCATCCGCCCAGTGGTTGCTGCGGGCTTCTGTGATTTGCTCTTCGCAAAGTTCAAGCGCTTCTTCCAGGCGGTTCAACTGGACCAGACATTCGCAGCGCCACTGGCTGACATGGTGGCTTTCCTGGGGGCTATTCTGCTCCTGAAAAAGACGCTGCGCGCTTTCCCATGTTCGCAAGGCCCGGGTAAAGTGTCCCTGTAAATAAAGGGCATTGGCGATCAGTTGTTGTGCGCGGGCTTCGGATAGAGCTTGATCTATACGCTGCGCAACTTGCCGAGCTTTTTCGGCCCAGCTAATCACTTCCTGGTAATTATTAAGGCGCAGGTAATTCCAGGCCAGCCCAAGATAACAATCAAGTAATTCTACCGGTTCGGTTTCATCTGATTCTTGCAGAAGCTGATATTGCCGGTTATAAAGCTCTATGGCCTTGTGGTACTCGTTCTGGTTGTAGTAAAAAGCGCTTACATTACTTAAAACGCCCACCAACAGCGTCATATCCCCAAGCATTTCGGCTTGCCCGATAATAAGCTCCGCCAGTTCAAAAGCTTCCCCGGCCCGACCGAGGCGCGCCAGCGCATCTACCAGGGTCATCTGGCATCGAATAGCTTCCAGTGAATTGTTATTTTCCTGGCATAGCTGCTGAGCTTCGCGATAATATGCGGCAGCCTGTTCGACTTCACCATTCGTCCTCAGGTAGTTAGCCCGAATCATAAGAGCGCGGGCCCGCGCCAGGTGGCGAGTGCGCGGCAAAGTTACAGGCAGGTTTTCGCTAAGATAAAGGAGTAAATCGGCAAGTTCCAGGGCTTTCTGGCGCTGGTTGGAATTTAAAAGCTGATTGGCGTGTAGTTTGACCCGGTAGGTTACATGGCTGGTAACATCTTCGTTATATTCATCAAGCTCCAATTGAGCAAAATTTTGCAGCAGAAAATCACGCCATTCTTCAGCGTTGCTGCTTTCAACCAACTGGTTGGCTATACTCATAAGACTCTCCAGAAGGTTCTACTTAGAGCTACTTTGCCGCCGTTCCCGGCTAAACCCTGCCTTTGAGACAAGAATTTGCAATATACTTCCGCATAGACGAGGTTTCGCCCTCTAAACCTCTTTTTAGTTTTTGTAGCTCTATCTACCCATTACCATAAATAAAATAAATTAGGCCTTCGCTGTTTTCTCTTCCAGCTAATTTGAATCAACGGTACTCTTAGCCAAAATATCTAGCGTGGTTGTAACAGGTTTTCGATTAAAATAACTCTGTCACTCAGTTGAATTTCCAGTTTCAAATCTTCTTCCGGCAGGACATTTTCAAAAGTAAAACTGCCGGTGTCATCAAGGGTGTCGGTAGCCCTGGTTTCATCATTACTCATTAAACGCACTTCTGTCCCGGTGGTCTCGCTCAGGCTTAATTCTTCGCTTACTACGTTTCCCCGAATTACCAGTAAATTCTTTTTAGGCCGAGCAGGCTGCACCATCAGCACAATCGAAATATTTTCAGCCTGAAACTCCAGCGAACTGACTCCACCTGCCAGGCTGTTCCCACGTAAGGCCATCTGAGTGCGCTGTGGAACAAGCGTAGCGAAAACGCGCCGCAGCCATTCAGAAGACGGCTCAGAACCAGTCACAGTAGCCCTGAGTTCG
The DNA here is from genome assembly GCA_036261665.1 of Chloroflexia bacterium. Classification (GTDB taxonomy): domain Bacteria; phylum Chloroflexota; class Chloroflexia; order Chloroheliales; family Chloroheliaceae; genus 54-19. Next base: position 1,220 of record DATAKM010000195.1, on the reverse strand, counting down.
GGCATAGCAGGTTCGCTCAGTTCGGATAAAAGCAAGCCATAATCGGCCTGGCAGTAGCGGCAAGTATCGAGATGTTTTTTCAGGACTTTTCGGGCAGAGCCTTCCAGCAGATTAAAGGCATAATCACCCAGCATTTGCGGGTCAGGGCAATTCTGGCGATAGCTAACCGGCTTACGATTGAGCAAAGTATCGAACCGGTCAGCTAAAGCGTTAAATTCTTGCACTTCCGCCCGGCAATGCGGGCACTCCGCCAGGTGCGCTACGAACTCCGGGCGAGCATCACCCGAAGCATAGGAGGATACATCTTCCAGACGCACTAGCCCTGGATTTGTACATCGAAACCCATTCGAGCTGCCGGTATTATTGGTCATTTACTATCATTCCTCTTTTAATAACAGCCGTATTATCCGCATTGATTCCAGCGCCTCACCACGCTGTAGGGCGCTTTTATAGTAAACCTACAGCCCTGGTACACCGCTCAAACTGCTCGATCAAACAGGCGCATATTATATTTAGAACTGCTTTCCGGTCCTAAGCTATAGGTTATCTCTGGCTGAATAAACGCGTGATAATTCTTTTTCGGTAACTCCTCTGTAAGAGATTTAAAAATCTTTGAGCCATTCCTTCAGGGCCGGGTCATTTCTAAGGCGCCAGAGCGCATTCCGTAAGCAGCGATGCACGGCCTCGGTATTCGGAAAATATTGTGAGTAAAGAGCAGCAATCTCGCGAGGAGGCATCTGTAAAACAAAACGGCAGTAAATAGCCACTTTGTCGGCTTTCTCAGGTAAACGGCGTTCTATAACCTGCCAGAAGGCGGGCCGGTCCACCCTGCCTGAAACTGTTTCCTCTACATCGTCCTGGCTGGTAAGATGGGCTTCGGGAGAGCTACTCTCTTTGGCTTCATCCACTTCAGTAATCAGCGGCACATCTTTAGCTGTCGCTTCAAAACTGCGCATCACTTCGAGCGCTTCCGTCAGGCAGCACATCTTGAGGTATTCCAGTAACCTGGCAAGACTATCAAAGTTATTGAACTTTTCGGGCGTGATAAATCGAAATACCCTGATAAAGACTCCGTTTAACAAAGCCTCTTCGTCAAACTGAATATTAGGCCAGCGCCCGGTACTTTTCTTTAACCAGCTACGCACCTGGGTAGAGTAGATAGTGTAAACCGCTTCCCAGGCTGCATGGTCGCGCTGTTGAAAGGCTCTGCGCCAGATTTC
>DATAKM010000194.1:0-93244 GCA_036261665.1 Chloroflexia bacterium | reverse complement strand
GAGCTCCATGGGCTCGGTTTGCGGCAGCACGCTTTCTCTGCTGGATGCCGGTGTGCCGATCAAAGCCCCGGTAGCAGGTGTGGCTATGGGTCTTGTTACCGATCCGGATGGCGGCTGGAAAGTTCTGACCGATATCCAGGGTATCGAGGATGCCTTAGGTGATATGGACTTCAAAGTTGCAGGCACCGCCGAAGGCGTCACCGGACTTCAGATGGACATTAAGACCACCGGTATTACCTTTGAAATCATGTCTCAGGCTTTTGAACAGGCTCGCAATGGTCGTATGTTCATCCTGGAGAAGATGAACGAGGTAATTTCTACTCCGCGCCCGGATCTCTCACCCTTCGCGCCGCGTATCGTTCGCATTCAGATCAATCCTGAAAAGATTGGTGCTCTGATTGGGCCGGGTGGTAAGACTATCCGCTCGATTGTGGAGGAAACTGGCGCTAAGATTGATGTAGAGGACGACGGCAGCGTCTTTGTAGCCAGCGTGGACGGCGAAAGCGCACGCAACGCCATAAAGCGTATCGAGGCTTTGACCAAAGAAGCTGAAATTGGCGCAATCTACCTGGGCAAGGTAGTCCGCATTATGCCTTATGGTGCTTTCATCGAGATCATGCCCGGCAAGGATGGGCTGGTGCACATCAGCGAACTGGCAGATTATCACGTCCAGAATGTAGAAGATGTGGTTAGCCTGGGTGACGAAATCAATGTTATGGTCACTGATATTGATAAGTCCGGCAAGATCAGCCTCTCACGCCGCGCAGTCTTAACCGGCCAGATGCCTGCTCCCAAGACCGACGATGGCGGACGTGGTCGCGGCCCGGATCGTGGCGGGGACCGGGGAGGTAGTCGCGGTGGCCCGGATCGTGGCGGCAATGACCGTGGCGGACGCCCAATGGGCGGTGGTGGCCAGCAGCGTGGCGGTGGCCGCGAGCGCTGGTAATCAGAAAAATAAAAAGGGCTTCCCTTCCGGGAAGCCCTTTTTATTTAGAACTTTCTTTTAATTTAAAGTCTGCGCTTGCCAGTCCTTGCAACCAGACCAAAAATAGCTAAGGCTATTAAACCAACCAAAAATAACATTATCGCTAATGGAGTATAATCAGCAGCTACGGAAGAACCACCCTGACCGGTAGAAGGAGCCCCTCCCTGTCCCAGCACAGCAGCCGTGGTAGTGGCCGCAGCGGTAGTAGCAGCGACAGTAGTGGCCGCAGCGGTGGTAGCAGCGGCAGTAGTAGCAGCGGCGGTAGTGGCCGCAGCAGTAGTGGCTGCGGCAGTAGTGGCGCCTGCGGTAGCGGTAGGGGTAGTGGCCTGAGCAGATACTGATTGCGGGTAGGCTACCAGCAGGCCCATCATTACTATTAAACCCCAGGCGAGTACCCCCGCCGTAAGAAGACTGAACACACGAAGCTTGCTCATGCAGTTCTCCTTTCTACAATAGTTCTTTCTAGCAGGGATTGATGACTTCTGTGTACCGCATCGGTTTAAATCTGCTAATTGACTATACTGTAGATTCTAAAGTTACCTGATAATTGTAAACCAACCGGTTAGACTCATAGCTTAATAAGGCTGGTTTGCACCGTGAATATTTCCCCGTATACTATAAACAGCCGAACCAGGTAAGATCTTTGCTATCTAAACTGATTCAATAATTTGTTTAATCTTGCTTTTAGTGTACGGGTTGCGACCTCGAAAGACAGCCTGGACTGTTGCTGTCCGTTTACTTTGCAGCAAGAAGCAAGCCAGGACTTGAATTAGTAGTTAATATCAAGCTAAAGATTGCTTTAAAATATCACAACTTAAGCGGGCTAAGTATTACTACAAGTTTGGTAATGATTAAGGCCGTTATGCAAATCTCCTGCTACTTGCTATGCGGGCTTTCTAAACTTATACTGGTGTTACTTATTCCAGTTACAGTTGCTATTAGTCTTGTTTTCTTGAGGTTGAGTTTTATCACCATGTTTGGCAAAAAGACGGATACTGGTACAGAAGTTAGTTCCAGTACGGAAGCCGGTTTCGTACGGGTGGCAAAGGTCAGGGATGTACGCCCGGGCCAGATTCGAGAAGGCACTGTCGGCAAAACTAAACTGGCTTTAACCAACATAAACGGCCAGTTCTATGCTTTTGCTGCTCACTGCCCGCACCAGGGCTGGCCACTCTGGTCCGGCGATATGAAAGGTGAACTGGTGCGGTGCTATTTGCATCGCTGGCAGTTCAATGTACGTACCGGAAAAAATGTAGCGCCAGGCGTGCCGGTATGCTTGCCTACCTACCCGGTAAAAGTAGAAGGAGATTATCTACTGGTCAGCGTGCTGCCCTCTGAAAATAATTCCTGAAATGTAAAATGCCATAGGATATAATAGAAAGAGTATTTTTTGAAAAGTTAGCCGGTAGACATCTTGTCGGACCGGCCTTTTTAATTACCAGGATGGAATAAGATATGCGATTTATTGCTTAAACCAGCTCGGTCTGGTATCGTAACTTTTAGCAGTTTGGAAACGTTTGTTATGTGGGAAGTTTAATTCCGGTAAATTTACCGGCTATAGCACACTTAAAAGGTGTCCAGGGAGGTCTGCAACGGTATGCGCCAACCTTTCAATTCGATATATTCGCATGGATTTATTCGGGCCGCAGTTTGTGTACCCTTCGTGCGCGTTTCTGATCCTCGTTACAACGCCGAGCGAACGATTGCGCTGGCGCGCCGGGCTTCCGAGGCCCACACCGCGCTGGCCTTATTTCCCGAACTGGGTATTTCCGCATATACCAATGAGGATTTGTTCCAGCAGGATGCTCTGCTGGACGCCACGAAAGACGCTCTGGCACAGATCGTTGAAGCCAGCCGGGATCTTAGCCCTGTTCTACTGGTTGGCGCGCCCATCCGCTTTGAAGGCAAATTGTTTAACTGCGCCCTGGCTATTTACCGGGGCCAGATTCTGGGGATTGTCCCTAAGACCTATCTGCCCAATTACCGTGAATTCTACGAAAAACGCCAGTTTACCTCCGGGCGTGATGCGGTCAGCCGCGAGGTAGTTTTCCTGGGCCAGCGAGTTCCTTTTGGCAATGATGTTATTTTTGCCGCTTCTACGATCAATAATTTTGTATTTCACATTGAGATTTGTGAGGATGTCTGGACTCCTATTCCGCCCAGCACCTATGCTGCGCTGGCGGGCGCTACCGTGCTAGCTAATTTATCGGCCAGTAATATTACGATTGGCAAGGCTGAATACCGCCGTGATCTATGCGCTTCTCAGTCGGGCCGCTGTATCGCGGCCTATCTCTATTCTGCTGCCGGACCGGGCGAGTCTACTACCGACCTGGCCTGGGATGGGCATGCCCTGATTTACGAGAATAACGAGAAACTGGCCGAGTCTGACCGGTTCGCGGCGGAAGAGCATATGATTACCGGCGATATTGACCTGGAATTACTGGCCCAGAACCGCATGCGCATGACCAGCTTTAATGATGCGGTCGGCGACCACCTGGAGGAAGCGCGAGCTATTCGCCGGGTTGAGTTTGATTTCACCATACCGGAAGGTGAAATACCCCTCAAGCGGCGGATTGAACGATTCCCCTATGTTCCGAATGATGTGGCTGAACGAGATGCGCGCTGTTACGAAGCCTATAATATCCAGGTTCACGGCCTGATGAAGCGCCTTACCAGCACCGGCATCAAGAAGGTCGTAATAGGGGTATCAGGTGGCCTGGACTCAACCCAGGCTTTGATTGTAGCTGCCAAGACAATGGACCGCCTGGGCCTCCCCCGCACCAATATTCTGGGCTATACCATGCCCGGTTTTGCTACCAGTAATGTGACCCTCCGGAATTCACATGCCCTTATGAATGCGCTGGACATTACCGCTTCCGAAATTGATATTAAACCATCCAGCCTGCAAATGTTGCGCGACCTGAAACATCCTTTTTCCGAGGGCGAACAGGTATACGATGTCACTTTCGAGAATGTCCAGGCGGGCGAGCGTACCTCACACCTTTTCAGGCTGGCAAATTACCACGATGCCCTGGTACTGGGCACCGGCGATTTGAGTGAGCAGGCCCTGGGCTGGGCTACTTACGGCGTAGGCGACCACATGTCGCACTACAATGTAAATACTTCTGTTCCCAAAACTTTGATTCAGTATTTGATTCGCTGGGTTATCGGCACGGGCCAGTTTGATGAAAAAACCGGTGTTATCCTGCAATCTATTCTGGATACTGAAATTTCACCAGAACTGGTACCTTCCAGCGCGGATGAACGCGATAAGCCTTCCCAAAGCACCGAAGCCAAAATTGGGCCTTACGAATTGCAGGATTTTAATCTATACTATATTACGCGTTTCGGATTCCGGCCCAGCAAAGTTGCTTTCCTGAGTTACCACGCCTGGCACGATAAAACTGCCGGAGACTGGCCCCTTGAATTACCGCTTGAAAAACGGCATGAATACGATTTGCCAACTATCAAGCGCTGGTTAGACGTTTTCTTGTTCCGCTTCTTCAAAATTAGCCAGTTCAAACGCTCTGCCGTGCCGAACGGGCCAAAAGTTGGGTCAGGCGGTTCACTTTCACCTCGTGGTGACTGGCGCGCGCCTAGCGATTCGGAAGCGGTAGTCTGGCTGGATGAATTGCGTAATAATGTACCCGGTTAGAGCAAACCGGACTTGCTAATTTACATTTGAGATATGAGCGAGGGGAGAAAGTTTTAATGCTTTCTCCCTATCTCGGTGTAAACTGTTAGTTTCCCTGACAAAGTTAAACCTGAGCTAAAAGTTAAAAATCAACAAAGAAAACCCGTCTACTACAATATGACCTTCGAAAATTTTGTTGTACCTGTAACCACAGGTACTGCTCCAGAACGGGAAATTTCCTCCACGTCAAAAGCCAGTAATTTGATTAGTAGTATGCAAAAACACTGGCCGTTTTTGTTAACGCTAGCGCTCTATCTCTACTGCGCCGTTAGCTATAGCCTGACTGTCCCTGCCTGGGAAGCCCCGGACGAACCGGCTCATTTTGCCTATACCCACCACATTCGGATAAGTGGAGGGCCGCCTATCCAGAGTTTTAAGGAGGGCCAGAATGAGGTTGAAACCGGCCATCATCCTCCACTGTATTATTACATTGGAAATATCCTGACTCTTCCATTTAATATTAGCGATTTCAGCCATATCCGTACTAATCCTTATTTTAGTTTCTCCAACAATGATGGTGGGCCGAATCGCATGGAACATGGTAATGAAGCCCAGCTTTATCCCAGTACCCTGACAGCCCTGCATATTATGCGTCTCAGTTCTGTGCTGTTCGGAGTTGGAACGCTTATTTGTATCTACGCCAGTGGCCTGCTGGTTTTTGGTGGAACTGGTTGGCGCTGGGCCTCTGGCGGACGTCTCCCGGCAACAGTCGCGGCAGCCTGGGTAGGCCTGTTACCGCAGTTCGCTTTTCTGAGCGGGGCAGCCAATAATGATAATTTAGTAATTTTCTTTTGCTGCCTGACCTTCTGGTTGTGTTTGCGCCTGGCACTGTTATCTCCTCAAGAAAGCAAGTTTCACCGGCCGTTTTTCGTCTGGTTAGGGATAGTAGTTGGGCTAGGCCTGCTTGCCAAGTACAATGAAGTTACCTTCATTCCGCTGGTAGGATTGGCTCTGGCAATTGCGGCCTGGAAACGACGAGACTGGCGCTTTTTCTTATGGGGCGCCCTGATCAGCGGAGCGAGTTGTGTTGGCGTGGCGGGGTGGTGGTTCTTACGGGCTCAAATTCTATATGGAGACCCGGCAGGCTGGAGCATGTGGCGCAGCAGTTATAATTCGATTGACCAGTCTAAAGACTTCAAGCTGACCGGCGAATTTCTCGCTCATAGCTGGGAGCGCTGGTTTAACTCTTTCTGGGGCTACTTTGGCTGGTTCAACCTGCCTTTTGAGCCGCAGCTTTATAAGTGGCTAGCCCGATTTTCAGCCCTGGCTGGCTTAAGCTTGCTAGGTTTAGTGCTATCCTTGCTGGCCGGGTATATTCTGGCCAAACGCGGTCGTAAACTCTCCTTACCGGGTTATGATAATCGTACCGGTCTGGGATTGCTGTTTGTAGCGCTTACAATTCTGTTTGTGGGCTTTAGCGCCTTTAATTACGCCGTTACCTTCGGCGATGCCGGTACACAGGGCCGTTATCTCTTTCCGGCTTTACCTGCCCTGGCCCTGGCTCTTAGTGCCGGGCTATGCTGGTTAGCCGGCTGGTTACGTTACTTATCCCCTGAATCACTTGATACTAAGGCAGGTTACGCCGGGTTAGCCCTGGGAGTAGTCGCTTTATTCTGGCTTAACCAGCATGCTCTTACCGATATCATCAAGCCGGCTTACCAGACAACTGCAGAGGTTCGCCCCCAGGTTCTGTTAAAAGAACTGCCCCCACACGCCATAAAAGTAACTGCAGATAATACCTTCGGTCCCGCTATGCGGCTGGAAGGCTATTCTCTCGAACCTTCCAGGCGGGAACAGATCAAGGCTGGAAAATTGAAGCTAACTCTTTACTGGCGTGCTACTAAACCAACCAAAGAGAACTGGGTAGGTTTTGTGCACCTGGTTAGCGGCGCTCAAACCTTTGGTCAGAACGATGGCCCTCCCTGTAACGGGCGCTATCAGACTTTCAAATGGCAGACCGGTGAGTTAATAAAGGACGAGCGCGAGTTGGTACTGGATGACTGGCGTGTTAGGCAGATCCAGATGTTTCCGGATGCTCCACTACAGTTATACCTGGGATGGCTACGTTCACCTGGTGGCCAGAAGGCTAAACTTTCTTCGGGAGCCGATGCTATCACGCTTAACTGGAATTAGTGGAAAATATCAGTCACGGAGCGGCTATTGTAGCCTGTTGTTAAAAGAAGGGAGTAGTCCATGAACGAGGAAAATCGGGAAGTGGTAATTAACATAGTGGGACAGAATGTTGCGCTTGGCCCAGTAATACGTGATTTATTACCGCTTTATACTCGCTGGATGAATGATTTTGCCGTGGTAACTACCCTCGGAGTCGTGCCATCTCCGGTAACTCTTGAGAGAGAGACGGAGTGGTTTAACTCCTCGACCAGTAACAATCAAGAACGCCAATTCACCATTTATGTTCGGGAAAACATGCTTCCAATTGGAAATGCTGCCCTTAAAGATATAGATTTCCGCTTACAGAGAGCCGAATTCGGTATACTTATAGGTGAAAAGGAGTGCTGGAATAAAGGTTATGGTACGGAAGTAGCCAACCTGCTACTTGATTACGGCTTCAACGCGATGGGACTGCATAGCATCTACCTGGCAGTCCTGAGCAACAACCCGGGCGCGATACGGGCCTATGAGAAAGCGGGATTTAAAGTAGCAGGTCGCTTGCGTGAAGCTATCAGAGTTGGCCAAGAATTTCACGACATGATTTACATGGACTGCCTGGCTTCGGAATTTAAAAACCCTTAGGATATTATAAAGTTGAAGGGCCTTCCCGAACAGGATTACGGGAAGGCCCTTTTTCTAAGGAGTGGGGCAAGTCGGTGTCGGTGACGGCGTCGGAGTTGGCGAGAAGGACGGATTTGGCGTTGGAGTTTGTGTTGGCGTTGGAGTCAAGGTCGGCGTCACGGACGGATTGATTGTAGGTGTGGATGACGGTGAAGGCGTGGGCGTCAGGCAGTAAGCCGGGATAGTAGCCGTAGCAGTCACTTTAGGCGTGCTGGTAGGACGCGCAATCACGGTTGCCGTGGCGTTAGCGTTGGCCGTTGCAACCGCCCGGGCCGTCTCGGTGGCTACCCTGGCAGCGTTAGCAGTATTGAAAGCATTATTAACCGCAGCGGTTCCGGCAATCGAGGTTAGAGCCGCATTTGTCGCCTGTAGATTGGGAGTATTGGTAGGAGGAGGTGGCGCAGGCGTGTTAGTTGCGGCAGGCACGGGAGTATCGGTCGGGTTCGGCACTGGAGTAACGGTTGGCAAGTTGGGATTAGGCGTCAGAGTTGGTAACGGCGTAGGCACTATCACCGGCGCCTGGGTCTGGACAATCGTAACTGCCGGTATAGTGTTGGTAGGCAAAGCCGTAATTGTACCGATAGCTACCACGGTAGCGGTTGGCACGTTCGGATTATTGCGGGCCGTTTGCAACAGAATAACGATAAGCGCGATTAGAACCAGCAGCGCAGCGGGTAAAAGTATCCAGACTGCCCGAGCGGCATTTGATTGCCGGGCCCACCAGGTTTGCGGTCTGGGTGGTATATCATCATATACTTCAGGTATTCCGTCGTCGTAATCATCAGGCGGTGGTGGCGGATTTTGATAACCTCGATAGTAGGCCCCGGTCGGCTGGTTAGAGATATACTGCCCTCCCGCATTCGGATTTACCGGGCGGCGGGGTGGTGGGACCGGATTGCCCCTGGTAGGCGCATCATAAGGCCCTCGAACATTTGGGTTATAGGGCTGGTTGGCGTTAGGATTGTAGGCACCTCCACCCGTGTAAGGCTGATTGGGATTATACGGCCCACGCGGTTGACCCGGACGTGGTGGCTGGTTCGGATTATAAGGCTGGCCTGCGCCGTAATTCGGGTCGTAAGGCCTGGTTTCCTCGTAATCTTCGTCATCGTAATCGCCTGTTCCGGGTTCTTCGGGTGGTTGAGGAGGTTGTCCCCCCTGGCTACGGCGGGGAAGATTATCATAATAATCTTCGTCGTCGTAATCGCCCGAACCGGGATTATTGGGATTGTTGTTGTAACGGTCCATATTCTTTTCACCTGAAACGAATCTGGAAGGGCCGCACGTTCTCCCTTATCGAGTAGCAAAGACTTTCATTTACCACGAAGACCTCTTTGCCAGGGCGTTTCCTGTTTCGAAGTCTCCGTGGTAAAGCTTACTTCGACTGCTTTTTGTCCTGGACCATTGCCAGGAAACGGTCAAAGAGGTACTGGTTGTCCTGGGGACCGGGCGAGCCTTCCGGGTGATACTGGACCGAGAAGGCCGGCAAGCTCTCGTGAGCCAGCCCTTCTACCGAGTCGTCATTCAGATTAATCTGGCTTACTCTCCACCCGGCGGAAGTAGGGACTGAGTCGGCATCAACCTGGAAACCATGGTTCTGCGAGGTAATATGCACTTCGCCGGTCGTCAGGTCTTTTACCGGGTGATTGCCGCCCCGGTGACCAAATTTCAAACGGCTGGTAGTAGCCCCGATGGACAGGCCCAGTAACTGGTGTCCCAGGCAGATACCAAAGAAGGGAATTTGCCGGGAAATGATGCCCTGTAGCGTCTCGATAGTTTCAAGGTTGCGTTCCGGGTCGCCAGGACCGGGGGAAGTGAAAACCGCGTCGGGTTGAATAGCTAAGATGTCACCCAGGCTGGCGTCATAAGGAACTACCGTGGCATCTACGCCGCGTCGCGCTAGGGAACGCAGGATATTTTCTTTCAACCCGCAATCCAGCACGGCTAATCTTAGATTCTGGCCTTCCAGGGAGCGCGCCGGGTAGCGGTAGATAGCAGGAGTGGTTACATCGCCGACCACATTCTTATCGGCAGGCATCAGGGCATGCCGGGCTCTGTTTACCATATCTTCTTCCCGCATACCGGGTGCCAGGCGAACAATCACACCGCGCATTAACCCTTTATTGCGGAGATGCCGGGTGAGGGCGCGGGTATCCAGGCCGTAAATACCCGGAATATTGTGCTTCTTGAGATACTGGTGCAGGCTGTCTTCCCCTCGCCAGTTGCTCCAGTAGGGAGTGTAATCTCGGACGATCAGGCCGCTAATCCAGGGTTCCCTAGATTCATCATCCAGGAGGGTAGAACCGTAATTACCTATCAGCGGGTAAGTCAGACAAACAATCTCACCTCGGTAGGACGGATCGGTACAGATCTCCTGGTATCCGGTCATGCTGGTATTAAAAACTACTTCACCTTCGCAGGGTCGTTCAGCCCCAAAGCTGTAACCTCGAAAGACGCGCCCGTCTTCCAGAGCTAGAATGGCCGGGCCACCTATTTCATGTAACTCGACCGGTTCGGCCTCGGCCCCATGGGGTCTTATCCAGTTATTTTTAGCTTGCGCTGCGGATTTTTGGTCGCCAGTGACTGTATTTCCTTCTTCAAGTCCTGCCAGATTTGCCGTCATTCTCTCCAAAGCACCTCATAACTCACATAATATGACCCGGAGCAGAGATTGTCCGGGTCGTTCTCATACTACGATGTAATTATACTTGATTTGGAGGCAGAAATACAATTTTTTAAGCCTAATAACCTTATTAATCTGTTCTTTACATCCTGTTCTAAGCTTTCCGGGTTAAATCCAATTTAGAATTGGGTAACACTTGCCAAACTTCAGGTATGCTTCTATACTGCGTAACAGCTATTGGGTAACAAAAAAAGAGGATTAGAATGCCTAAAGCCGCCAGTTACCGCTTAAGCTGGGAAGAAAATGAAAATAGCTATCTTTTGAACTACCCGGACGGTACTGTCCGCAACGCGCTACAGAACGCGCAAAGTTGGCATGAATGGCTGGAGAAATGCTCTTCCTTTGCCTTTGTCGGGCGCCAGGGGCGGATGAACCTTTTGAAAGAAGCGCGCGGAGGTGAAAGCTACTGGTATGCCTATCGCCGGCAAGGGCGCCGCATCCATAAAAAATATGCCGGCCGTAGCCTCGAACTGACTCTGGAGCGGTTAGAGGAGTTGGCCCACTTGCTGGAGCATTCAGAAGATCCCCTGGTTGCTGATCCTGAGAGTTTGCCGGTAGACTCTTCACCCACTGTCGGTGTTACCCAAAATAGAACAGGCAGAGTTAGTTCAGCTACGCTGCTGGCTCCCAAGTTGAGTTTACCCCGTTTGCATAGCGATACTTTGCTTCGACCCCGGCTGCTGGCATTACTGGACAGTAGCCTGGAGCGTAAATTAACCCTGGTGTCTGCCCCGGCCGGTTTTGGCAAGACGACTGTAGTTCGCCAGTGGCTTGATGCGCACCAGGCAAGCAGCGCCAGTAATCCTGCTTTCCCTCCAGTCGGTTGGTTCTCGCTGGATAAAGCGGACAATGACCCGACCCGCTTCTGGCGCTACTTAATCGCGGCCTGCCAGAATTTTGGGAACAATACCGGCCAGGCGGCCCTGGTTATCTTGGAGGCCGTTACTCAGCCCGTTTTCGATGCTCATGCCTTCGAGAGTGTGCTTGTGGCCCTGCTTAACGAACTTTCCCGGCTTGAAAGGGGCGGTATTTTAGTGCTGGAAGATTTCCACCATATTACCGCTCCTTATTTGCAACAAACCTTTGAATTCTTCCTTGATCATTTGCCTCCTCGCTTGCACTTAATTATCATCAGCCGTACTAAACCCCATTTACCGCTTTCTCGTCTGCGCGCCATGAACGAACTGGGCGAGCTAAACGCGCTTGAATTGCGTTTTGCGCCTGCGGAGGCCCGCTTCTTTCTTGAGCAAAATTTGAAAGTAACTATACCGGCTGAAATTCTTAGCCGGGTAGATGAAAAACTTGGAGGCTGGGCGGCCGGTCTTCGGTTGCTTTCTTTCTCTCTAAACCAGAAGACCGCGCCGGAAGCTATTATTCGCTACCTGGAAGATTTCCAGCCCGGGAGTCAGCGTAACATTCTCGAATACTTCGTAAATGAAGTATTGAACGCTCAGAGCGAGGAGATGCAAGATTTTATAATTAGAACCAGCCTGCTTGATCGCTTGACTGCCTCGCTCTGTGAAGCGGTAAGCGGTCAGGCCAGTAGCGCCATGTTTTTGGAAAAACTCGCTCACGCCAACCTCTTTTTAGATGTATCAGAGGGGGTTGGACTGTGGTATCGTTATCACGCTTTGTTTGCCGAAGCCACTCAGCAAGAAGCCCGGCGGCGGCTCGGTGATGCTGGAGTCAGGCAGGTTTTAAGCCGGGCTGGAAAATGGTATGAGGAAAATGGGTTGCTTGAGCAAGCTGTGGAAGCTACCCTGGGAGCGGGTGACCCTGAAAGAGCCGCAAGTCTTATTGAGCAGGTGCTAAGCGACCATGCTCCGGGTGGTTTGCAGGCAATAGAAGTACATAACCTCAGGCGCTGGGTAGAGCAGTTACCCCGCCCGGTATTGGACAATCACCCTGTCCTGCACCTGAATTACGCTGTGGCTCTTTTATTTGTAGCTATGCCATCGCAACCCTCTGCCATGACGCTCAGCCTGATGACCCAGTCACTTGATACGGCTGAAGCCAGTTTCAAAGCAGTGAGTAATCTGGCCGGACTGGGGGAAGTAATGGCTTTCCGTTCGTTACTGGCTCGCCAGCGCGGAGATACTAAAAAGGCCGTTGAGTACGCCCTGCTTGCTCAAGAGTGGTTAAAACCGGAAGAAGTAGCCTGGCGCAGTTGGAGCCTGGGCGTACTGGGGACCGAAGCTTATCTGCAAGGTGACATGGTCACTGCCGCTGAACGTTTGTTACGGGCGCGGACTCTTGGCCAGATTGAAGGCAACAATGCTTATCTGCGAGCCAATGCCGGAATGTTAAGCGGCGTTTATGGCGCCAGCGGCGAGTTGCACCAGGCGGCCTACTATATACGCCAGGTACTGGAAGAAGCACGAGCGGAAGACGACCCGGATGATATCTCTCACGCTCAGGTTGCTTTGGCGCAGCTATCCTACGAATGGAATCAACTGGACGAGGCCGCAGAGCAGGCCCAGGAAGCGCTCGAACTTGGCCAGCACTTCGCCCATGACTTAATTGAGGTTGAAGCAACCCTGACTATGGCTCGAATTGAGGCTGCAAACGGGCAGATTACGGCAGGATTGGCCCGGGTCGGTAGTTTGCTAACTCGGTTGCAACCACACCTTTCACCGCTGCTTTTTCAGCTCTATCATAAAGCGCGCGCTGCGCAGGCCCGTTTGAAACTGCTGGAAGGTGATTTCTGGTCGGTCGAGCAGTGGCAAGAAAACCGCCTGAGAGATAATCCGATTGAGAATCTGCCGCTACTTCAGCGTGAAAGTGACGAAATTCTGATAGCACGTTTGTGGATAGCTCAGGGTAAGTACGACAGGGCGCTAGCCGCGCTCGAAGAGTTATTTGCTCCAGCCATGAAAGCCGGGCGAAGGCGTAGCGCTCTTGAAATCCAGCTACTGATCTCCCTGGCCTACAATGCTTCCGGCAGACAGGCGGAAGCCCTACAATTGATCCGTTCGGTGCTGGCTTTTACCCGTACTGAAGGTTATATCAGGTTTTTTCTGGATGAAGGGCCATTCATGGCTAAACTGCTGACACAGGCTTCCAGGACTATCAACGATGACAGGAATATCAAGCTTTACCTTGATACGCTTCTTGAAGCCTTTAACTGGCCATCCCACCCTAAGCGCGAACAACTTTTACCCGAGCCCCTTACTCGCCAGGAGGAAAAGGTTTTGCGCTTGCTGGCCGCCGGTCAAACTAACCCTCAGATCGCGAGTGAACTGGTGGTATCGGTAAACACCATACGCAGCCAGGTTAAAAGCATTTACCGCAAGCTTGATGTAAACAGCCGTGAAGAAGCACGTGAGACCGCCCGCCGCCTGCATCTGATTTAACCCCCTTTTTCACCCTCCCGGTGTGATGCTCTTTCACCCTCTCTCGCGTTACCCTTAAACCTGTTGGATAGGTTTGCAGCGCCTGTCCCGCTATCGGTTTTAAGGTTAGTAACGACAGGAGATTCAAAATATTATGGATACAGAAATTAAACCATTGCAAAGTGGCGCTCGACCGGGAGGCAAAGCTCTGCTTTTCCTGATCGGCATAATGTTTTTAAACGGGCTGGGTTTTTGCGTGATTGGCCCGGTAGTCCCTTTTATCGTAAAAGATTATATTTCGAACCCGGATGACCTGGGAGCAGTAATCGGCTGGCTGACCGCCGTCTATGCCATCTGCCAGATTGTGGTAGCGCCCGCGCTTGGTCTTCTCAGCGACCGCTATGGCAGGCGACCTGTGCTTTTATTTTGCCTGCTGGGTTCAGCGATAGGTTATGTGATGTTTGGGTTAGGCGGAGGACTGGCGATACTGTTTGCCAGCCGAATTATTGACGGGTTGACCGGCGGCAACTTCAGTGTAGCCTTTGCCTATGTTGCCGATACCACCGCGCCCGAAGAGCGCCCCAAAGTTTTTGGGAAAGTTGGCGCGGTAACGGGTGTGAGTTTTATAATCGGCCCGGTGATTGGAGGTTTAGCGGCAAAAATCAGCCTTAGTGCTCCGCTTTACCTGGCGGCTGGGTTAACCGTGCTGGCGCTTATCTGGGGTTACTTTTTCTTGCCGGAAAGCCTTCATCACTCTACTAAACGTGATCAACTGGCTTTGCGTGAATTAAATCCTTTCGCCCAGCTTGGCGCGGTCGTCAGGCTCAAGAATTTACAGCCTTTACTGGCACTCGGAATGTTATACGCTTTCCCCTTTGCCGTACTGACCACCAACTTCGGGGTTTTAATCATTGACAGCCTGCACTGGGATGCCACCAGCATCGGTCTGGTTTCGTTGTCCATTGGTGTAATGGATGTTGTGGTGCAGGGATGGCTATTCGGCAAGCTTCTACCCCGGTTTGGAGCCAGCAAATTAATTACCGCCGGGCTGGTGCTTCAGGCCGTTGCTTATGGTTTAATCGGCCTGATTGCCCTGGTACCATCTACCCTGCTTTTGCTGGCGGGCACCACGGTTTATGCTTTTAGCAGCGGCCTGGTTGAGCCCGCCCTGGCCGGACTTACTTCGCAGGCGGTTGGACCCGACCAGCAAGGTCTGGTAGGCGGGGCCAGCCAATCACTCCAGTCATTGATGCGGGTGCTGGGCCCGCTCTGGGTTGGCTATATCTACACCCAGTTCGGCCACGCTACGCCTTACTGGTTGAATATTGTTTTCGTGGCGCTCGGTATATTGATGATGCTGGTTACCGCCAGCAAATTTCCCGGTAAAGCGACTGTTAATGTCAAAGAACCTGCGCTTGACCGCTCGTAAGAAACTGCTACAAGCCTGGTAAAGAATATAAAAGTGCAGGTATAGCAAGAGCGCCCGGCTATTTTTGGCCGGGCGCTCTTGCTACTGATACAATTCTTAAATGTAGATATTTATCTGTAAGGCATCGACCTGAATTTTAAGTTAAACTTCACTCTGCCATTTGGCCGAACCTGATCCGGCCAGTAACTTTTGCCTTTCCAACTGCTCTTTTAGCGCCGGAACCGGGTTGGCATCGTTTAAAGCAGGTTGTTCGGTAATGTCGCGTACCCAGTAGCTTGCTTCCAGTTCGATTCCGCTGGGATCGGTGAAGTAGATGGACTGGATGAAATCGTGATCTACCACTCGCGTAACTTCGACCCCTTGTTCGCGCAGACGTTCCTGCAAGCCCAGCAAAGCCGCTTCGTTCTCGACATTGAAACTTAAATGGTCAAACTGACGGCCACTGCCCGGCACCCCCGACTCTTTCTTCCCTCCGGTATCGGTCACTCCCTTATACTCAAAGAATGCCAGGGTATTATGATTGCCCAGGTCGAAAAAATAATGGCGGAAAGTATCGGAGCTAACCGCTCCTACCAGGGGTAAGCCCAGAATATCGCGGTAAAAGCGGACGGTCTGCTCCATATCCGGCGTAATCAGGGCAAAATGGTTAATACCATTAAATTTGATTTCCTGCATTATGTTTCTCCTGCATAATTACTTTTTCAATAACGCTTCCGGTTAGCAGCTAACCGGAAGCGCTTTTAAAAACCTGTTCCAGTGGTAAACCCGGCTAGACCCGCTTCATTTATTATAACTGAGAAAAGCTGTATAGTTTTTCACCAACCGGTTTCCAGACCTGGTCTAGTGCATTTTTGCCCATAAAGAGGCCAATATGCCCGGCATCAATCAGGTATTTTTCTATTTTATCTGCCGGTGTAGAGACATACTCCGCCGCGTTGAAGACCTGCACGGGAATAGTGATGTGATCCTGTGATCCTCCAATCAGGAATAGCGGGCATGTTATGGCTTTCAAATCCACCTTGCGGCCTCCTACCAGTAACTCACCTTTGATCAGCTCGTTATCCCTGAAAAGATGCTCGGCCAGCCAGAGGTAAAAATCACCGGCAATATCCTGGGGATAGTCGTACCAGTCTTTCATCTGGCGGAACCGCTTTAGAGCGTGCTTATCATGTATATTACGATAAAGGTTCATATAACGTTCCGGTAACTGGTTCGGGCGCATCAGATTGAAATTGGTAATCTGCATCTGGCCCCGGTAAATCCCCCCGCCAAGCGCTACGACTGCCCGAAAGAACGCCATACCTCTGTCCGGGTAGTTTCTGGCTACATAATTAATCGCCTGCGTAATCTGGCTATTGCCTGCCTGGAAATCAATGGGCGCGCCTGCCAGCACCAGGGCATTGACCATTTCAGGGTAAAGGGCTGCGAAGATGGTAGCCATCCAACCGCCCTGGCAATCTCCCACCAGGTTAGCCTTTCCGCCAACCAGTTCGATAATAAATCTTACCGCTTCCATATATTCTTCAATACTGGCGTGGGGATCTTCGAGGGTAGCGGGCTGCCATTCGATACAGTAGATGTTCCCCAGTCCACTGCGGCGTAGAGTCTGGGTCTGGCTTTGCTCCGGGCTGTAGTCAGCGATATAAGAGTGATGTCCGGCCTGGGGAGGCAGAATCAGGGTGGGCAATACCGCGTGGGCAGGTACATCCGGCTGCGCAAAATGTAACAGCTTTACAAGGCGGGCATGCGGTTGCGGTAGATTGACCGGTTCGTAAGGAGTTTGCCAGGCTGGCTGAGGCGGAGTTAATACCTCTTTAGCATAGTCGAAGTTGCGCTTGATAAAGGATTGAGGAGAGATCATCATCTCTCCCATGCTTTCCAGATATATCTGGTTGGCGAGCAGGCCCACCGAAACTGAACTCTGATATAATTTAAAATACTGTTGGGTAAGGTAAGTTAAATTAGCCGTCGTCGGCTGATAGAAACTCATGGTATTAACCTCGCTGTTATAAAGAAGTGTTTATGAACTAGTAAAGATCCAGAAACTAGAAATAGTATTAGCGGTTGAGGTCCATTCTTCAAGCCGGGGAAAAGCCCAGGATTGTGGGTAATAGCCTTTTTACTAACTTTTATTTTAGTGGGTACATAATACACCTATGTACATAATAGTCAATAGTCAATTCCGATCTGTTCAAAGGTTTGTCTGGATTATATCAACTCTAGCATGTACAACTCTTGTTTAAGATATTAAGAAAGCCAATATTTGAAATTTCTATAGCTTCTTTATGATTAGACTCTCAGTTAGCGCTTGTATTTGAGCAAAACGCTGTTATAATGTAATCATTGTCAGGACTGTTTGTTTTCATTAGTAAGTTGAGAACTTCGACAAAAGTTGAATCTGAGGTTGAAGCTATCATTAAGGCTGAGACTCTTAGAACTCAAGTTTTTAAAGCGCTCTAAAACATATCTATCTGCCTAATACTCTTCTAACAGCTCAAGCCTGAATTCAATAATGCTATATCAATAGGAGTTTGCCGTTCCACTGCTTACGGGTTTGGTTTAGAGGGGTTTCTTAATTTTTAGGTGAGAGGGTGCAAATTTATGAGCGAAGAATTGGCTTTAGCTATGAGAGAGGCCAGGGCTCTATTTCGTAAAAAATGGGCTGAGAGAATTCAACAAAATAATTATGATTTTGAGGTTGCTTTTTTTGATGCCAGGGTAAAACGCCGGCACCAGACACTCTGGGAACACCTGACGGATGCTGTCAACTCAGGCAATTTTGAGCAGTATCTGGGTTTGCTTGAGGAGGAGGGTCGCCTTCAAGCACGGGCCTCTACTCGCCTGGAAGCGCTGCTCACTCAACTTTGTACAATGATGAATTTGCTCTGGGAAGTGGCCAGTTCAACATCCTCTGTCAGAACCAATCCGGCTTTACTCCGACCTCTTACCGAACGGCTTAATGTTTTGCGCACTCGCGCAACCGATGCTATCCTGCGCGGCTACAACGCTGAAAACCGCTTAATTCAGGATGAACAGGCCGCTGAAAGTTCCGAAATGCGCCGTTTACGCCTGGAGCAAACCAGTTTGAAAGACCTGGTTAAAGCCGTTCAAGCCTTCAGGATTACCCGGTTCCACGAGGGCAGCCATATCCTGCAACCCGGCTCTTATAATACTGATCTTTACTTCATAATGTCCGGCAAAATCCGGATTTACGAAATCTTGCCGGATGGCCGCTCTATTACCCTTTCTATCCTGGGTGTCAATGATGTCTTCGCACAATCTAATAACCATAATAGCTACTTCCACGATGTTTATGCGGACGCGATGCAGGATTCGATAGTCGCCAATATTCGGGAAAGTTCCCTGGAAAGATTAATGGAAGATGCCCCTTTGCTGGCTACCCGCATTATATACAGCTTCTCTCAACAACTTTCCCAGTCGCAAGTCTTAATCGAAGGCTTGCTGGGTAGAGATATTTCGCTTCGCCTGGTTAATATTCTGCTCAAGCTCGCCAGTGAATTTGGAGTTGCCAGGCCAGATGGTTCTGTTTCGATTGAACTGGAGTTAACTCACCAGGAACTGGCTGATATGATCGGTTCTAACCGGGTGACGATTACTCGCAAGTTGCTTGAATTGCAGAAAAAGAAGCTGATTGATGTGCAAAAGCACACCATTTCAATTCTTGATCTTCAGACCCTGGAAGAAATGGTGGCCTGATAGCGGGTTTACATAAAAAGCGGTATGGGCTATAACAGAATCTTAGCTCATACCGCTTTTTTAAATTTACTCCAGTTCAAGCTTCTTTATTTAGCCTTCACTTTTTTGAAACAGGTTCTGTTCGCAGGAAAATACTGCTAGAGCCTGGAATATACCAGCCTTTACCGTTCCAGGGTTCGACTACGCTCGGTCCATCGTAGCGCGGGTCTTCGCTGGTCCAGAGCATTTTCCAGATAGTGCCGGGTAGGGGTGCCAGCAATGGTTCGGGAACCGGACAGTAATCGAGATCCTGGCCCAGGTTAACCAGCAAGAGGCGGTCGCCTTCTTCCTGATTAAAAAATCGCAGCACAAAGGCTTTGTCTGATAAAAGAGCGCCATCCAGGTTTTTACGGTCCTGGGCTGCAATCACAGGATCTTCTCGCCGGATTTTCAGTAAATCCTTATGAAAAGCGTAAATGCTTGCGTGAGTTTCTCTTTCCGCAAAATTCAACTTGCAACTCGTAAACGTACTTTCTGCCGCCGGGTCGGGTACCAGGGCCTGGGCTTCGGGTGAAGCAAAGCTCTTGAACTGGCTGATGAATTCTTTACGCCCCTGATAGACCAGCTTGTTGAGCTTCTTATCTTTGAAGTCTACAAAGAAGGTAAAAGGAGTGGAAGCGCCAAACTCCTGTCCCATAAAGAGCATGGGAGTTTGAGGAGCCAGGAGCATTAAAGCGGTAAGGGTTTTGTAGATACCCCAACTGGTCAGGGAGAGAATTCGATCTCCGCGTAAGGTATTGCCGATCTGATCATGATTCTGATTGAAGACTACAAAAGCATCGGCAGGCTCATCCGTGACATTAGTACCTCGTCCATGTTCTTGCCCGCTATAATACTGGCCCTGGTATAAAAAGCCTCGCTTGATTTCAGATATAAACTCCTGGGGAGTGCCGCGATAGTCGGCAAAGTAGCCTTCGTGGCGCTGGTTCAGGGCTACCCGCGCTGAATGGTGGAAGTCATCGTTCCAGAGAGCGTCCAGGCCATACCCGCCTTTTTCAACCGGAGTGATATTAATAACTTTCTGCGGTTCGTTCTCTCCTATCAGTATTATCTTGCGTGGCCTGGCAGTTTCGCGCAGGCGCTGTGACAGTTCTGCCAGAATGTGAATTTTGCTTTCATCAAAGATGCTCTGAGTCGCGTCGATACGCAAGCCATCCAGATGAAATTCTTTAACCCAATAGAGTGCATTACCGATAAAATACTCCCGAACCTCTTTCGAATCGGGCCCATCAAAGTTGATGGCCTCGCCCCAGTCGGTCTTATATTTCTGGCTGAAATAGTTGCGGGCAAAGCAGTAGAGGTAATTGCCATCCGGGCCCAGGTGGTTATATACCACATCCAGAATTACCGCCAGTCCTACTGCGTGAGCGGTATCTACGAAGCGCTTGAAGGCTTCAGCGTCACCATAATTGCGAGTAGGTGCATAGAGATTAACGCCATCATAGCCCCAGTTCCAACGTCCGGCGAAGTCGGCAACCGGCAGCACTTCCAGAACGGTTACACCCAGTTCTTTAAGTTCAGCTAACTGTTCGGCGGCGGCGTCAAAAGTACCTTCAGGCGTAAAAGTGCCGATATGCATTTCGTAAATTACCTGGCCTTTGATTTCTACTGCCGGCCACTTTTGGTCGTGCCATTCATAACGACCGGGATCAACTACCATTGAGGGCCCATGTGGCCCTTCCGGTTGGAAGCGCGAACGCGGGTCCGGGTAAGGACCTTCTCCATCCAGTAAGTAGCGATATAGTGTTCCATGTCCGGCCCTTTCTACCCGCCCGGCGAAGTAACCGTTTTCAACTTTCTCAAGAGTAACTTGTTCAGTTTTCCCCTTTTCTTCAATTAACAGTTCTACTTTCTTTCTTTGCGGCGCCCATACCCTGAATTCAACGCCCTCTTGCGTCACTTCTGCACCCAGGCCAATTGCCTGACTCTTCTCTTTCATTCTTCTTTCCTGTTATTAACCCTTTTGGGATGGTTTTTTTAATATCTGAGCCTTATTTAATCCAGGCTAACTTTTTATCTGCGGTTACTTACATAACTTTGAAAACTGCACCGGCTATCCTAAAATGCATAAGTTATACCAGCGTTTTGACAAACTACAATTATAAAGTTGATTAAAGGGTATAAAAAGACGGTAGCAGCGCTGCTACCGTCAGGGGAAGAGGAGGGATTCTAATAGTTACTTTCAGCATAATACCTGAAGTGGAAGATTACATCTGCCCGGTGGCTAATCCTTTGGATCTATTCAGATCTTTCTAATAAGAAAAACTACTCATAGCGCAGCACCACCAGAGGTTTTTCCTGAATTGCTCGCCAGGCGCTCAAGGTAGTGGCGGCAGTCGCCAGGCCAATTCCCAGAGCTACCATCAACCCGGCGCTTAAAGGCGACCAGGTGACATTTAGCCCGACGTACTGATTGCTCTGCTTTACCAGCCTGGCAATCAACAAAACCACAGCCAGGCTGCCGCCTACCCCGATTACGCCTCCCAGCAGGCCCAGCAACCCGCTCTCCCAGAGTAACATCGAAAGCACCCGCCGCCGGTCCGCGCCCAGGGCTTTTAACACTCCCACTTCTTTGCGCCGTTCCAGCACGGCCAGAGCAACGTTATTGGCAATTAGCACCGAGCCGCTAAAGAGACTGAGCAAACTGAGCAAGAGTGGCAACATCAGAATGTGGTTAAGCAGATCGGTAAAGGAACGAATCAGGTCGGTCAGGTCAAAGACAAAGTTGCTGTAGAGGCTGCCTTGAGTCTGGGAAAGCGCCGCCTGAATCTGGGACGGCTCTATTTGCATAAAGAAAATGCTGAAGTCGGCCCCGGCTTCATTTACCAGTTGGAAAGGCACTACGAAACCCTGTTCGAAGTTGGTTCCGGCAGTGCCTTTACTGACAATCCCAATCACCTGCATTTCCAGCGGCCCACTGGTGCGGCTGGTAGTGCGCAGGTTATTCGAGCGGAGGCGCAAAGTTACCGAGTCGCCCACTTTAATACCATAGCAACGCGCTTCTTCCTGCGTTACCAGCATGACCTGCTTATTCATATCGGCGGGCTGGAAGGTGCGCCCGGCCAGCACTTTTTGCGGCCCGTTAGGACTGACGCTTTCAGTCCCGGCCAGACTGCGCCCGCTGACCTGAATGGAAGTTTTCAGGTGAAAATCTTTGTTATAGTCCTGGTAAAGGTACGGAGCGCATAACGGGTCGGCAATGGACGTTTTCTGGTTAAGCCGCTGCCCGTTAACACCCTGGATATAGGCTCCCACGTCGTTACTGACGAAGATTTTCTGTATACCGGGCACTTCCCGCTCAAAAGTAGCTTTCAGGTCTTCATCTTTGCTGCTATAGATGTTCACTGCCCCGGCATTGAAACCTAGATTGTAATCGAAGGTCTCCTTGAGGGTAGTTTCAATACTGCTGGAAATAATACTGATCAGGCTGATGAAAAAGAGGCTGACCGTAATAACCAGCAGGGTAGCGGTCGTGCGCGTGCGATGGCGGTTGAAACTGCGTACCGCAAGCTTGAAACTTGGGCCGAGTGAGAAGGGGAATTTTCCGGTCAGGAAGACTACCAGGTACATCAAGGCCGCTAAAGCCGCGCTGCTTAAAAGGGTGGCAAAAGCCAGTTCCAGGCCCAGGGTAATTTTGCCGAGTAATACGCCTGCCAGTAGACCCAGGCCCAGCGTCAGTAGTACGATGGTAAGCAAGGTAGGCAGATTGCCGATGCGTGGCATGCCTCCCGCCTGTTGCCGCAGCACTTCGCCCGGGCGTACCCGTGTAGCGGCGTAAGCGGGCAACAGACCGAACATGGCTGAAACCAGCGTTCCTACCAGAAAGCCGGTGATGAGCGGTCCCGGATAAAGTCCCCAGTGCAGCGGGCGCGAAAAGAGCCCTTCTACTATTCCCTTCATGACGTAGCCCAGACCCACCCCTATCACCATCCCGGCGGCGCTACCAATAGCGCCTAGAATTAGCACCTGTATGGTGAAAATATAAAGCGTCTGGCGCGACTTCAGACCGAGGGCTTTGATTGTGGCGATTTCCGTTGTCCGTTGCCCGACTACCACCAGCATAGTATTGATACAACCGATGCCGCCGACCAGCATGGCTACCAGGCCGATATAGAGCAATACATCCTCGACCGGTTGCAGATTTTTGCTGCTTTCACCCAGGGTTTCAGAGGCCGTTTTTATATCGGAAAAGAAAGGGTAATATTTGGCCTTTTCTTCATTGAAGTTTTTCAGGGTGTTTATAATGGCCGGGTTATCCGCTTTGGCACCGCTCTTAATGAAGAAAGTTGTCGGCGTTACTTCATCATCGTTCAAAAAGCCTCGGGCGGCCTGCTGCGAAGTGATACCAAAGCCAATAAAGAGGCCCGGGTCAAAGTTGATACCGGGTAAAACCGGGTCAACCACACCCACGACTTTCAGGTTGGCCGAGCGGTCGCCTACCTGGGTAAAGTCTATCAGGCTGTTTACCTGCACTTCATCGCCCAGGTGATAGCCCTTCGATTTCCACATAGACTTGCTGATAACAATAGTATCGGGCTCAGAAAGGAGTTTCCCCAGGTTGGCTCCTGCCGGTTCGACTACCTGGACCTGCCCGTAAAGCGGAAAATGGGCCGGGTCCACGATGTAGACGGTTGGCGGCACGTTAAAATAGCCGGTAATCTGGACGGAGTGTTTATTAAAGCCGGTCCAATCCTGAATGCGGTTTTCAGCTTTCATGTTGTCCAGCAGTTGCTGGGCTTGCGGGGAAAGGACCGACTGGTAGTAGCTATCGTAATTGACCTGCGCCACGATATCGCCCCCGGCGCGCTCCTGGATGTCGCCGAGCATGGTATCTCGGATGCTGCTGGTAAGGGATTGCAAGCCTACCAGGGTACCAACTCCCACCGCCACGCAGGCGATAGCAAAGATAGAGAGTTGTCCGCCGCGCCGTACCGAGCGCCAGGCATATTTGAGGTAAAAGGCAAATCTTTTCAAACTGTACTGCTTCCTCTGTCTTTACTGCTTCAAATTGGCGTAACCGGAGGCCTGCCAGATGGCCTGAGCCAGCAGAGCATGACCAGCCTTATTAGGGTGAATATCGCCGTTGCCAATCCAGGTCAGACTTTGCTCTTTCCCGGCTACCGGGGTATAGAAATCCGCTACTTTCATTTTAAAATCGCTAGCCGTTTGCCTGATGGTATCGTTAAAGCGCTGCATCCAGGTAGCTTCGTCCGCCAGGCTACTGTTACCGGCAAAAGGGTTGTAGTAGGTGGTCACGATAATGTCGCTTTTGCCCCCGGTATGCTCGGTCAGTTGCTCCAGGATTTGCTTCAAGTTGCTCTGGAACTGTTCCAGGGCGGCAGCCTTACCGTCGTCGCTTAAACCGCGCGCCCCGATAACGTCGTTCGCGCCAATGGTCAGGGTAATCGGGCTTACCCGGCGCCCCGCTTTTTGAGCAGAGTCTATCTCGGTCAGGGCGTTATCAAGCTGGCTGCGGCTTTTACCCCTGCTCAGAAAACTGGTGGTAGTCTCCCCCGGAATGCCTAGGTTTTTATAAGTAAAGCCCTGCGGTTTAATTTTCTTCAGGTACTGGTTATAAAAGACTCCGGCGTAACCCGCTTCTTCCGGCGGAGAAGCTCCCACCCCATACGCCACCGAGTCGCCCAGCGCGAGGTACTCATCGCCTAAAGGTGAATTGGGGTCGGGCGTAAGCGGTTTCTGCCGAGCGGGACTACCAGTATTAGTCGCCGCCTGGGCTGCCGGGGTAGTCTCATTTTTGTTATTACCCTGAAGCTCTGAGAGGCCAATCACAAAGCCCAGGATAACAATCAGACCTACTATTAACCAGGCCTGCCGTGATTTTAATAGTTTCATCATTGAGCTTGTTTCTAGATTTAGCTTTTAAGTATACTTTTAATATAATTCCTTACCCCTGGTTATCGGATTGCCAACTAATGCTTTACATAGGCTGGAACAGGTAAACTTTGTTTGTACCTAATTATCTTCTTTTCCTCAATGAAGTCAACAGTTTTATAATAAATACGGTGCGAAAAATGGATTAGGACATGATTAGAGGCACGAAAAAGGGGCTGCAATTCGCAGCCCCTCAAAATTTAGAAAAAATTACTTCTGCTCATCCAGCACTTTAATATGGTTTAGCAAGCCACCATCGAGCAGGATTTCCAGCTCACGCTCGGTCATGTTGTGGTTAACGGTTATATCGTAGCCTTTGGTCACATTTCGCAACACAATATCAGTGCTGGCCAGTAATTGTTCTCGAATATTGTTCAGCTCAAGCTCGTCGTTCTGCTCAATCAGGTCGTAATCGGTGGGATTAGCGAAGGTCAGCGGAATGATACCGAAGTTAACCAGGTTTGCGCGATGAATACGGGCGAAAGACACCACGATGACCGCCCGGATGCCCAGGTAGCGCGGCGCGAGGGCGGCATGTTCGCGGGCCGAACCCTGGCCGTAGTTCGAACCAGCCACGATAAAGCTCGATCCGGCTATTTTGGCCCGCTCGGCAAAAGTCCTGTCAACTCGCTCGAAGGTAAATTCGGCCAGGGCAGGTAAGTTAGAGCGCAGCGGCAGCACTTTGGTTCCGGCAGGCGAGATGTGGTCGGTGGTAATGTTATCGCCTACTTTCAAAATAACCGGACCACTCAGCTTTTCTTCCATTACCCCAAAGCGCGGGAGAGGTTTGATGTTAGGGCCGCGCAAGACTTCCGCTTTGTCAGCCTCTTCTCCTGCCGTGGCCGGGGCGATAATCATGGCATCATTGATTTCAAATCTTTCGGGCATCTCGATGCGGGGGTACTCGCCCAGGTCGCGCGGATCGGTGATTACGCCGCTGATAGCAGTGGCTGCACAGGTTTCCGGGCTGGCAAGGTAAACTTTGGCATCGCGAGTACCGCTGCGGCCTTCAAAGTTGCGGTTAAAAGAGCGAACGGCCACACTGTTGCTGGGCGGGGCCATGCCCATGCCGATGCACGGACCGCAAGCCGATTCCAGCATACGCGCGCCGGAGGCGATTAAATCGGCCAGTGCACCGGTGCGGGCAATAGTAGTATAAACCTGGCGCGAACCGGGGCTGACCGTCATGCTGAGACCGGGATTAACAGCATGGTCTTTAAGGACATGGGCCACAATTGAGAGGTCGCGGTAGGAACTGTTGGTGCAGGAACCGACCGACACCTGCTGCACCGGAATACCGGCTACTTCGCGCACTGGCACCACGTTATCCGGGCTGTGCGGTTGGGCGATTAGAGGTTCCAGTGTATCGAGGTCAATTTCTACGATTTCATCATATTCGGCATCGGCGTCCGCTTCAAAGGGCTGCCAGGCTTCCTCACGACCCTGGGCGCGCAGATACTTGCGGGTTTGCTCGTCACTGGGGAAGATTGAGGTGGTAGCGCCTAACTCCGCGCCCATATTGGTAATGGTAATGCGGTCAATCACGCCGAGGGAAGCCACGCCCGGCCCGGTGTATTCTATTATTTTACCGACTCCGCCTTTGACGCTCAAGCGGCGCAGCAGTTCCAGAATGATATCTTTACCGCTGACCCAGGGCTGGAGCGTACCGGTCAACCGGACGCCGACGATTTTAGGCATTATCAAATAGAAGGGACCGCCACCCATGGCGACCGCTACATCCAGACCACCTGCTCCAATCGCAATCATACCAAGACCCCCGCAGAGAGGGGTATGACTATCGCTACCGAGCAAAGTTTTGCCCGGCACCGCAAAGCGCTCGGCGTGGACCTGGTGGCAAATCCCGTTGCCAGGTCGCGAGAAATACAGGCCATATTTATAGGCAATAGACTGGAGAAAACGGTGATCATCGGCGCTTTCAAAGCTGGTCTGAATCATATTATGGTCCACATAGCTGACCGAAACTTCCGTTTTGACGCGTGGAATGCCCATCGCCTCGAATTGCAGGTAAGCAGTGGTACCGCTAGAATCCTGGGTGAGCGTCTGATCTATACGGATTGAAATTTCTTTACCCGGCACCATCTCGCCTGAAAGCAGGTGAGCGGCTAGAATCTTTCTCGCCAGGTTAGTTCCCATTATCAATACTCCTTACATTAGAATAGATAGAATAGATTGTTCTTAAGCTTATGAAGCCGGTTGCTCTCCGGCCTTTCTCAAAAAAATTGGCCGGACCCCTCCGGCGCTCTCACTTAATTTAAAATTTCTGAACAGGCTGGCATCGCTTGTCACATGAAATCATTATAACATAGCCTCCTTTCGGCGTTGACAAAAAAGGCTGGAAAGGCTATAAATTTACTATGAGATTGTTATAGCTATCACTAAAGAGGAAAAAATATGTCTGACACCATTGCTGCACGCCCGGCGCAGTTGCCGCCCGTCACGGATCTTTATAATGTTGATTCGCTGCTCAACGAAGAGGAACGCATGGTGCGCGATACCGTACGTCGTTTTGTGCGCGAGCGCGTATTGCCCGTTATTGGGGAGCATTTTGAAGCGGGTACTTTCCCGCGCGAATTGATACCAGAAATCGCCCAGCTTGGTTTGCTCGGTATGCACCTCAAAGGCTACGACTGCGCCGGCATGAGCGCGGTAAGCTACGGCCTGGCCTGCCAGGAACTGGAAGCGGGCGATAGTGGTCTGCGTTCTTTCGTATCGGTGCAGGGTTCCCTGGCGATGTTTCCAATCTACGCTTTTGGCAGCGAGGAGCAGAAAGAAAAGTGGCTGCCGCGTATGGCCAGGGGCGAAGTGATTGGTTGCTTTGGACTGACCGAACCGGATTTCGGCAGCGATCCCGGTGGGATGCGCACTAACGCTCGTAAGGATGGCGATTCTTACATCCTGAACGGCTCAAAGATGTGGATTACCAACGGCAGCATCGCCGACCTGGCGGTGGTATGGGCCAAAACCGAAGAAGGTATACGGGGTTTCCTGGTAGAGCGCGGTACTCCAGGCTTTAGCGCCAGCGATATTCACCACAAACTTTCCTTACGCGCCTCCATTACATCTGAGCTTTATTTTGATAACTGTAGGATACCGGCCTCGAATATGTTACCCAATGTCAAAGGCCTGCGTGGTCCCCTCTCCTGCCTGGACGAAGCCCGCTTTGGTATCGCCTGGGGGGCGACCGGGGCTGCCCGGGCTTGCTTTGAAGCGGCCCTGGAGTATTCCAAGACCCGTGTTCAATTCGGCAAGCCGATAGGCGGTTTCCAGCTTCAACAGCAGAAACTGGCCAATATGGCGACAGAGATGGTCAAAGCGCAATTGCTGGCTCTGCAACTGGGGCGCTTGAAGGACCAGGGACAGGCCCACCCGGTACAGGTTTCGATGGCGAAGCGCAATAATGTGCGCGAGGCTCTCGAAACTGCCCGAGAAGCCCGTACTATCCTGGGAGCGAACGGTGTTACCCTGGAATACCCGGTCAGCCGCCATATGAATAACCTGGAGTCGGTTTACACTTACGAGGGTACGGACGACATACATACCCTGATCCTGGGCCAGGCTCTAACTGGCTTGAATGCTTTTTCCTGATTTTTCTTGCTGTGAACCAGAATGTTTAACGAAAGAAGGTCAAAGATGACAATCAGCGCTGACGACATTAAACAGATTTGTGTGGTGGGAGCAGGTACCATGGGTTCGCAGATAGCGCAGCAGTGCGCTCTGCACGGTTACAATGTCAATCTTACTGACGCTAACGAAGCCGCTTTGCAGCGTGGCATCGAAAGCAACCGCAATCAGCTCAACATCCGGGTTAGTAAAGGTAAGATGGGCCAGGCGGAGGCTGATGCTGCTTTCAACCGGGTGAAAGCCGTCCCTAACCTGGAGGAAGCCGCTTCTCAGGCCGATTTTGTAATCGAGGCTGTATTTGAAGACCTCGATACCAAGCGGGATATTTTCGCCCGGCTGGATAAGGTCTGTCCGTCGCATACCATCCTGGCTTCCAACTCCTCGACCATTGTTATCAGCAAAATCGTGGAGAACAATATTCAGCGCAAGGACAAAGCCTGCAATATGCACTTCTTTCACCCGGTGCTGGTAATGAAGCTGGTGGAAGTGGTCAAAGGGCCGGACACCAGCGACGAGACTGCCCAGGTGACAATGGAGCTTGGGCGCCGGATTGGCAAAGAGCCCGTCTTGATGAATAAAGAGATTTACGGCTTTATCGTCAATTACGTGCTCATGTACATGACCCGCGCCGCCATGAATCTTTACCGGGGCGGCTATGCCTCTTTCGAGGATATTGATAAGGCCCTAAAACTCGGCCTCAATCACCCGATGGGCCCGTTTGAGCTCTCCGATTTCAGCGGCGTGGACATTATGTATAACGCCATGCTCCAGCGCTTCAAGGAAACCGGCGATGAGAACGACAAACCTCCGGCGTTCCTGGAAGAGATGATGAAAAAGGGCCGCCTGGGTCGCAAGACCGGCAAAGGTTTCTACGATTACAGCAAGTAGCAATAAGTGACAAGAGGACTTCCTTTACAGCAGTGTAAGTGGAAGTCCTCTTGCTTAATACTATGGTGAATTCTTAAAAGCTACTTGTTGCCGGTGTTGCCGAAAGTCTGCTTTAGCAGGGTACCCAGCGCCACAAAAGTCGGCGGCCACAGACCTACGAAGATAGCCTGTTCGCGATTACCCTTCGAAAAGAGCGAGATAGAATAGACTATTGAACTCGCCATCAGAATCAAGGAGGCGATATCAATTACTTTATTGCTGCCCTGTTCTTTCTCTTTATTCATTATAAAAACACCTTTCTTGTTGTTCGTCCAGGCTCTCCAACTAGCTAAAAGCCTGATACTCTATAAATCCTATACAAAAGTTGAGCAAGGCTAGTGCCAGGCTTGTACACTTTCATGCATTATTCACCAGACTTTCTCTTTTCTTAATAAAAGGCCAGAGATGATGTAACCCTGGCTTCAATTATGTTATAAGCATAGTTAAAGGATATTGAAGGTGACAGAAGCTCGTTTGAGCAGCCGGAAAAAGCTTCAATTAACTAAAAGTGGAGAAAGGGCAGATGAAAGTAACGCTTGTAGCCTGCGTACTGCTGGAACATGAAAACAAGTATTTGCTGGTGCAACAGGCGCGTAGCCGCCGCCAGCCCGGAAAATGGGGACCGCCGGGTGGTAAGCCCGATCCCGGTGAAAAGCTTACCGATGCCGCGCTGCGAGAGACCCGCGAAGAGACGGGCCTGAGTGTAGAACTGTCCGGCTTTGTCGGCAACGTCCTGAGCGGGCATCGTGATGATCCCAACCTTTTTGTCTGTTTTGCTGGCCGCTTAAATGATTCGGATGGATTGCCGGCCTTGCAGCTTAAAGCAGGCGAAATCTCAAATGGACGCTGGTTGAGCCTGGAAGAGATTGAGCGCCAGGAAGTTCCGCTCCGCTCCGGCCCGCTGGCGACCATGTTTCGTTTATGTTCCGCGAAAAAGCTCTATCCACTCGAAGCAGTCCAGCAAGAAGAACGGGACGGAGCCTGATATTAGCACGTTAAAGTATTATTGGCTAAGCCATGCAGCAATAGCGCCTGGGCAGCGCTCCCCGCATGGCCCCAGTGGGCGGTAGCCTGGCGGACGCTGCTCTCAGGGGGTAGCGGCTCATTCAGATAGGCCATGCCGACCGCTTTTCGTACGCCAAGATCTCCGGCCACTACTGTAGGCCGGCCAAGCCCGCGCGCCAGCACCCACTCAGCCGTCCATACTCCGATACCTCGCAGGGCAGTCAGGCGGTTGATAACCCCTTCGTCCGGTAGAGCTTCCAGTTCTGGGCCGCTCAGAGCACCCGAAGCAATCGCTTCCGAGCAGCCGATGATATATTCCGCTTTGCGGGTGGTGAACTGCAACTGGCGGATGCTTGCTACAGTGGCACCTGCTAATTTTTCGGCATTCAGGCTGTAGACTGTCTCTCCATCCGGTAGTGTATATATATCTCCATACGCTTCGGCCAGTCTTCTCCTGGTAACCGCCGCCCAGCGCAAGTTAACCTGTTGAGCGCTAATACAGCGTACCAGGCATGTTAAAAGGTCAGGCTGGCGGACTTGTCTTACGCCCGGATAGAGCATTTCCAGGCGAGCCAGGATCGGGTCAACCGCCAGGAGCTTTTCAAAATCAGGAGGAGAGGCGACGAAAGTGTTTTTAACTCCTTCCTCGACAGCAGGCCTGTCTTCAGGATTGGTTATGGTGACACACGCTACCGGGTTGAATAAATCTCCTTTGAAGGTGCAGATGAAAGGCACAAAGCGGCCCTCTACTGGCAAAGTCCGCCGGAAAGTTATGCCATCCCAGCGGTCCAACAAATCATCGCCGTTGCGCCGGAACATCTCCAGCGAGGTTGCCGGGTCGAGCGGCGCGGGAAGAATTACTTCAAAACTAAAGCTTTTAGCTATTTCTGGCACAGTCTCATTCATCGGCAGTTTCCTCACCCTCGGTGCGTAGTTTCAGTCTTGCTGGCCACTTAAATTGCTCACACATATACAACAGGCCTTGCCAGGGTATAGAATAGATCAGTAATAACGGCTGTATGATAACAGCTTAAACAGAGGCTGAGAACTGCCTTTTGGCCTATACTTTGAAGATACTTTTAAGAAAATATGCGGGCGTTTTTAGTCGGAGTGAAACTTTAGATCCGGTAAAGCGTATATAAAATTGCTTGATCAGGCTACATCAAACTTTTTACCCTTATTAAACACATAGTAAGACTGGATTTAGAGAAACCGATTGTGTTAAAATAAGTGGGTAAATCTTATTATCAGCATTCCGGTCACTTTGGCGATTGTTAAGCCTGAGGCTGAACTATTGCGCCGAGTTATTCGTGGTGCTATAATATAGAAGTGATAAAGTTCCTGAAAAGTGGGCTTGAATTGCTACCCACTTTTATTTTTGTAGCTTGCAGGGTTATAGCGGCCCGACTGGTTGCGCCCGGTTGCCGTCCCATGCCACTGTCGTTATGACTATCACGTAGAGTCGTGAGTGTTGAGAAAACTATGGGTTAAATTAGACTGGGATATTTAGAAGCTGAGATTGAGGGTTAGTTCTTGCCTTTGTAGCAGTACCGGCCTTTCTTGGCAAAAGCAATCTAGTCAGTTCTGAACGAGGCCCACCCTGTTATACAGGTTTGGGCCGTCTTTATCTTTAGAAATCAGTACTTATTATTTTAGTACTTTTATAAGTTCCGGTTGGTGATTGTCGGAGGATGTTTTTATGAGAAGCGATTTAAGAGCAGCAATGACACAGATTGCGGCTGATCGCGGGTTGAGCAGGGAAATTGTTTTAGAAGTGTTGGAAAACGCGCTTCGGGCCGCTTATCGTCGGAGTCATCCGGCCGCCGCCAACCAGAATGTTCGGATTGATATGAGCGGCGAAGATCTCCGGGTACTGGTGCAGCGCACCGTGGTCGAAGAGGTTGAAGATGAGACTACCGAAATCGGGCTGGAAGAAGCGCGCAGGCTTAATCCTAAACTGAAACTGGGTGACGTTTACGAAGTAGATAATACCCCTAAGGACTTTGGCCGTATTGCGGCTCAGACCACCAAGCAGGTACTCTTGCAGGGTTTCCGCGAGCGAGAACGCGACCATATTTTTGAACAGTTTACCGACCGCGAAGGGGATATTGTAAACGGCACTATCCAGCGAATTGACTCCAAAGGTATTACGGTCGAGCTGGAACCGCGCGCCGAGGCCCTGATGCCGCCTTCGGAGCAAGTTCCTTCCGAGCGATACCGGGTGGGCCTGAAAATCAAAGTCTACCTTCTGGAGGTGCAGAAGAGCCATCGCGGACCGCAGTTGATCGTCTCGCGCACTCACCGCAACCTGTTACGTCGCTTGTTTGAAATCGAAGTGCCGGAAATTTATACCGGCGCGGTCGAGATTAAATCAATTGCCCGTGAGCCCGGTTTGCGCTCAAAGGTAGCGGTTGCCGCTCGCCAGGAAGGGGTTGACCCGGTAGGTTCGTGCGTGGGTATGCGCGGTGTGCGTATCCAGAATATTGTTAACGAACTTTATGGCGAGAAGATTGATGTCTTACCCTGGGACGCCGATATGGCCAAGTACATTGCTAATGCCCTTAGCCCGGCCCAGGTTGTCAAAGTCGAACTGGACGAAAACGAAAAGAGCGCCCTGGTGCTGGTGCCCCAGAACCAGTTGTCGCTGGCCATCGGTAAAGAAGGTCAAAATGCTCGCCTGGCTGCCAAGTTAACAGGCTGGCGCATTGATATCAAACCGGTAACTGCCGGCGCTGCCGTAGCAGCCTCGGTCTCGTCCGGTGGCTTTGGTGGTAGCCGCGATACCGGAGATGATGCTTTTGCTCGCCTGGCGCGGGCCGCCCTGGAACGCGAGCGCGAGCGCGAAAGAGATGCCGAACAAACTCTTAATACCAGTTTTGCTCAGGCGGCGCGCGCGGCCGGTATCAGCTTTGAAGATATCTCTGGCGAGACGGCTGAGACTCAGAAGGAAGAAAATCCGGCCATGCAGGGCGAACTTTGCAGGGTTCGCAAGGATGGCACTTTCACCTACAAAGGGGTTGTACTTGGCCCGTTACCACCTCACGTAGCCGATCAGACGGTTCGGTTGGTGGACAATGGTCGTAACCTTTTTGTAATGCTCGGGGATGAACTGATTCGCGCCTTCCGCGCCGAAGAGTATGAACACGGCGAAGAGGAAGAAGAAGAAACCAGGTCACGCGAGGCTACCGAGCGCGAGACGCGTAAGGTTCGCAAGGATGGCACTGTAGTTTTCCGCAACCAGTCCTTTGGCCCGCTCCCTGAAAGGTATGCCGGACAGACGGTTGAGCTGGAATTAAACGGGGACCATCTGGATATTTTCCTGGATGGGGAGTTGCTCGACAGCTTCCTGTACCAGGAGTAATAACTGGA
Organism: Chloroflexia bacterium; assembly: GCA_036261665.1. Taxonomy (GTDB): domain Bacteria; phylum Chloroflexota; class Chloroflexia; order Chloroheliales; family Chloroheliaceae; genus 54-19. Next base: position 59,740 of record DATAKM010000194.1, on the reverse strand, counting down.
AGAGTAAATTCCAGGGTTGCGGTCTGGGAGAGTACCCTGGTTGGCCTGGCTGTAAGTTTGCTACGGTTGCCAGCCCTTATCCCAACCGCAACGAAAGAGATGTCCAAGACAATGGAACTTAAATCTAAAACTCAAAAGTCAGCTTCCCTGAAAAATGATCAGGGAGTAAAATCAAAAGCCCCTAAAGGGGGAGTTACGCGACCTAAACACGTCCCGCAACGTACATGTATTGCTTGTCGCACGCACGATGCTAAACGAGGTTTAGTACGAGTGGTGCGAACCCCTGTTGGGCAGGTTGAAGTAGATGAAACCGGTAAGAAAAACGGGCGCGGAGCCTACCTGTGCCGCGCGCGTGAATGCTGGGAAATCGGACTGGCTCGCAAGGCATTGGATAATGCTTTAAAAATCCAAATTGACCCGGAGAGCAGGGCTAGGCTAAAAAGCTATGGCGAAAGTTTACCGGAAAGGAGCGCCGCAGACGTGGAATAGGCAGGTAGTAGCAAATTTTCCGAGGAGGAGTGATAAAGTAGATGCCCGGTAAAGATAATAATCAAGATTCTGAGTTAGAACATGAAAATGAAATAGAAAGCCCTAGTTCCACTCGCGGCCCCTCGAATGGTGGTAATCGTGGTGATTATACTCCGCGCCAGGGCGGCGGTGGTTACCAGGACGACCGCGACCGTGGCCCACGCCAGGGCGGCGGTGGTTACCAGGGTGGCGGAGATCGCGACCGTGGTCCACGCCAGGGCGGTGGTTACCAGGGTGGCGGTGGCGGAGATCGCGACCGTGGACCGCGCCAGGGCGGTAGTGGTTACCAGGGTGGCGGTGGCGGAGATCGCGGACCGCGCCAGGGTGGTGGTTACCAGGGCGACCGCGACCGCGGACCGCGCCCCGGTGGCGGCGACCGAGATCGCGGACCGCGCCCCGGTGGTTTTAACAATGGCGGTGGCGGCGGTGACCGCGGACCGCGTCCCGGCGGTTTTAACAATGGCGGTGGCGACCGCGGGCCACGCCCTGGTGGCTTCAACAGCGGTGGCGGCGGTGGAGATCGTGGGCCGCGCCCTGGTGGCTTCAACAGCGGTGGTGGCGGCGGAGATCGCGGACCGCGCCCTGGTGGTTTCAATAGCGGTGGTGGCGGCGGAGATCGCGGACCGCGCCCCGGTGGTTTCAATAGCGGTGGTGGCGGCGGAAGATTTGCCCCGGCAGCTCCTCCTCCTCCTGCGCCTAGCCGTGATAAGGCCCGTGATAAAGCGCGTGATCGTGAACGCGAGCAGGTTCGTGATCGCGAATTTGAGCGCGATGGTTTTGCGGGCGGCCAGAAAGGCAAACGTGGCGCCGCCGGAGGTTCTCCTCGCACCGGCGTAGGTGGCAATGGTCACGGTAACTTTGGTCGCTCTGGCGGTCGTGGTGGTGCTCAAGCGGCTCCGCAACGCCCGGTGGGACGTACCGGTATTATTAAGAGAATTGAAGTTTACGAATTGCCGCCTCAAATGACGGTAAAAGATCTGGCTGACGAACTGGGTATCGGTTCGGGTGAAATTATACGTGAACTGATTAAAAACGGCGTTATGGCCAGCATCAATCAGCAAATTGACTACGATACAGCTTCGATTGTAGCCAGTGAACTGGGTTTTGAAACTACTCTACTTGAGCCGGAAAAAGAAGAGACAGACGAATTTAAAATTCCGACTAAAGAAGAAATTGATGCCGATCCTGATGCTATACCGCGCCCGCCCGTGGTTACTATTATGGGTCACGTTGACCACGGTAAAACCAAGCTGCTCGATGCTATTCGTTCTACGAACGTAGTAGCGGGTGAAGCCGGTGGTATTACCCAGAAAATTGGTGCCTACCAGGTAGAAGTTAATGGTAAGAAAATTACTTTCCTGGACACACCTGGTCACGAAGCTTTTACCCAGATGCGCGCTCGCGGTGCGCAGGCTACCGATATCGTGGTGCTGGTAGTTGCGGCGGATGACGGTGTAATGCCTCAAACGCTGGAAGCTTTGAGCCACGCCAAGGCAGCTAACGTACCGATCATTGTAGCGGTCAATAAGATTGACCGTGAAGGCGCGAACCCCGACCGGGTAAAGACCCAGTTAAGTGAAGCCGGGTTGATGCCGGAAGAGTGGGGCGGCGATACACCGTTCGTACACGTTTCGGCTAAACAGAAGATCGGTATTGAAGATCTTCTGGAAATGATCTTGCTGGTCGCTGAGTTAGGCGAACTGAAAGCTAACCCTGACCGTCTGGCGGTCGGTACGGTTATCGAAGCCGAACTGGATAAAAACCGTGGCCCGGTTGCCACTGTACTGGTCCAGAATGGTACCCTTTCTGAGCGCGACTTCATTGTCGTAGGTAACATCTACGGTAAGGTGCGCGCCCTGATGGATGACCGTGGTAAGAAAGTTCGCCGGGTTGGACCGAGCGCGCCTGTGGTAATCCTCGGTCTGGACGATGTACCCAGCGCAGGCGATATTGCAGCGGTAGTGCCGGATGAAAAGACAGCTAAAGATATAGTAGAGCGGCGTATTCGCGCCAAGAGCGTGGAAAGCCAGCAAGCGGTTAAGGCCGTTACCATGGAAGATCTGTTCAATCAGATCCAGGCCGGTAAGGTTAAAGAACTGCGTATTATTCTCAAGGCTGATTTGCAAGGCTCGATTGAAGCGATTCGCGGTTCGCTGGAAAAACTGTCCAACGATCAGGTATCGGTTAAGATCATTCTGAGTGGTACCGGTGCCATTACTGAATCTGACGTTATGCTGGCTTCGACTACCGGCGCGATTGTAATCGGCTTCAACGTCCGCCCTGACCCGGCAGGACGCCGCGCGGCTGATAGCAGCAAGGTCGATATTCGCTTCTACAACATCATCTACAACTTGATTGATGAAGTGAAGCTGGCCATGAGCGGTCTGCTTGAGCCGACTTACCAGGATGTCACCGATGGTTATGCCGAAGTACGCCAGGTCTTTAAGGTCGGCAAGGTCGAACAGTTTGCCGGTCTGTTCGTAACAGATGGCAAGATTGCTCGTAACAACAAAGTGCGCGTGCTGCGTAACGGTACCGTGCTCTTTGATGGCGAAGTCGCTTCACTGCGCCGCTTCAAAGATAATGTTACCGAAGTAGCTGCCGGTTATGAGTGCGGTGTCGGTCTAGAAGGCTTTAACGATTTCCAGGTAGGAGACTCTCTGGAGTTCTACCATAAGGAGCAGGTTAAAGCTGCCGCTCTCTAAGAATAATAATTACTTCACTTTAGTTTTAGGTGAGGGAATGAATCAAAAAAGACGGGCATAAAACCCGTCTTTTTTGATTTCAGGTTTACCGGATGCCGGTTGCTCTACATGGCGTACTGGTGAGAGCCAAAGCGTTTGTAAGCTTCTTCTTCCAGCATAGCGCGGTGGTCGGGATGCGCAATTTCTATTAGAGCTGCCGCACGCTGGCGTAAATTCTTCCCATAAAGATTGGCGATGCCGTATTCCGTAACTATGTAGTGTACATGGGCGCGAGTAGTAACGACATCTGCCCCCGGTTTAAGGAAGGCCACAATCCGCGACTCGCCTCGCGAAGTAACCGAGGGCAGGGCGATAATCGGTTTGCCGCCTTCGGATAGGGAAGCGCCGCGAATAAAATCCATCTGCCCGCCTACACCGCTATACTGGTAAGTGCCAATCGTATCGGCGCAAACCTGACCGGTCAAATCTACTTCAATCGCGCTATTAATCGCTGTTACCCGAGGATTGCGCCGAATAACAGAAGTATCATTGACATAAGCAATATCCAGTAGGGCAACCTGAGGATTATCATCAATAAAATCATAAAGGCGGTGAGTACCCAGCACAAAGCCGCTTACAATTTTACCTGTGCGCACTCGTTTTTCTTCACCGGTGATAACACCTCGTTCTACCAGATCAATTACGCCGTCCGAGAACATTTCAGTATGAATCCCCAGGCGTTTATGGTTTACCAGCCAGGATAGCACCGCATCAGGTATTGCTCCAATGCCCATCTGTAAGGTTGCGCCGTCTTCTACCAGTGAAGCGACATGCTGGCCAATCGCGGTTTCAATTCCGGTTAGAACGGCGGGGTGATACTCAAGTAAAGGTTCATCCACTTTTACAAAAGCGTCAATTTGATTGATATTGATCAGGCTGTCGCCGTGAGAACGAGGCATTTGTGGATTAACCTGGGCTATAACATAGCGGGCGCATTGCACAGCCGATTTAGTAGCTTCTACCGAAATTCCCAGTGAACAAAAACCATGCTTATCAGGCGGGGAAACCTGGATCAAGGCTACATCCAGCGGTAACATGCCTCGCCTGAAGAGAAAAGGCACTTCACTTAGAAATACCGGGAGGTAGTCTGCTCGTCCTTCATTGACCGCTTTTCGCATATTTGGCCCGACAAATAATACATTAGGCCGGAAACTTTCGGCGTACTGAGGCTCTGCATAAGGAGCGGCGCCCTCAGTATGCAAGTGTATCAATTCCACATTTCCTAGCTCGGGGGCGCGAGCGGTCATAGCTTCGATGAGGTGCTGGGGCGCTGCTGCGACGCTATGAATATAGACACGGTCTCCTGATTTTATGACTGAGACCGCCTCTTCAGCAGAGGTGTAATTTGGCATATTTGGCTACTCCTATTGAAGCCGCTACAACCGAAAGTTACTTTTAAATAAAAACCTCGTCAATTACAATATAGCACACTAGTTATAAGTTTCACAGATGTATAAATAACGTCTATAATAACCACTTATATAATCTATTTTTTACTACTGCTTTCTCGAAATTGACTAATAATTATAGTCTGTAACAGATTACTGATAACTAAAGTGTTGTGTTAGAATAACCGGGTAGTATCAGCAATTTATTCATAAACCGGTTAAAGCACGTTGTATTGAAAAAAGGGCAGGATGGAACAAGCCGTAAAAATCCGATTTACATTTGAGGGTGAGCCGGATGTAATTACCTCCGGCGAACAGGTCTGGGCAGAGAGTCTCGGCAATAATCTATATCGCCTGTTAAATATTCCCATTAGAGCAATTGGTTACGCTGAAAAGGATGTGGTGCGCTGTGAAGAACGTCATGGGATGCCGCAGGTAAGGGAACTGGTTGAAGATAGCGGTAACGGCACTATCAGGCTTTATTTTACCGACTTGGATAGTTCGGAGGCGGCCTGGCTAATCAAAGAACTGGTGGCAATTGGATGCAGTTATGAGCGTTATTCAGCAGAAGGGCTTGCCGTAACCGTTCCGGCCAACCTTAAAGTCTCTTTTGAGCGCCTGGCAAATTTTCTAAACCAGGCCAGTGCAGTTAATACCTGGGAGGTTGCCAAACGTCCCGGCGCCACAATTGTTGAAAAGTAATAGCGGTTCAACTTCTCGTTTTCTGGAAGTTGAACCGCTATTAAAAATCTATTCGATTTTGCCGGTATATAGTATTTTAGCTGTGGTGATGGCTCGCTCTATTATCCATCCAGAAGTAGATAGAGCAGAAGAGCAGGGTAGCGATGATAAATCCTACCATAACTCCTGATATTACATCTTTTGACCAGGAACCCATGCTCATAACAATAAAAGAGATAATGAGATAAAGTACCAGGAAGATAGTAAAAGAAAGACCAAACCCTACAAGGGGACCACGGCGCGACGATGATCCGTTACCCGGAACGTTGTGTTGATCTAACATATGTCATCTCCTCATATCCGTAGATAATCTCTATCTACTACAGTAGAAGTAAGGTAATAATTACCTATTGGGCCATTTTATAACCAGGGTTAGCTGCTACAAAGTGTTGTAATGGCGAGTTAGCAATCTGTTGGAATTATACTATATGACTCGGTCCATTTTGAATAGTAGTAGGATAAGAATTTATCGAAATTTTAACCAAACTTAACCTTTTATCAATTTTTAAATCGAAAAAGAGCGGGAATTTTCCCGCTCTTTTTGTTAAAATTGTAACTATTTATCTTATTTTAATATGTAAGATCGGCCATAACTTTCTGCAAAGCTTCTCGCGATGGCCGTACTTTCTCGGGTGGTAGAGTCCCCAGCGCGTTTGCGGGAAGCTCATGCTGTTCGGGGAGAGTTTGGCGCGACTCATCGATGTAAATCAGGCCGGTTACAAACTCCTGGTTGGCATGAGCCTTTTCCAGCAGCGCGACTGCCGCCGATTTATCGGTCGGGTCGTAACTCTGGTCGAGCTTGCGTAGCTGAATAGTAGGCCCGTCATGCAACTTGACCAGTTGAGTCGTACCCGGGTCGTAGTCTACCTGGATCTCCTCTTTGCTTTCCACGAAGGTAATATCGTGAATACGCTCTTCGTGAGCCTTGCCGTAAGGATAACTCTTGGTAGACTCTTCGTGGTTATTGAAAGTTACACAGGGACTGATAATATCCAGAACTGCCGTTCCTTTGTAGCTCAGGGCAGCCTTGAGCAGTTCGCGTACCTGCTTGGCATCCCCGGCAAACGAACGAGCTACGAAACCGCAATCCGCGATGACCGCTTCCAGGCAGAGATCCAGCGGGGTCAACTCGTTAGTTCCGGCGTACTTGAGCTTCTGGCCTACGTCGGCGGTTGCCGAGAACTGGCCTTTGGTCAGACCATAAACACCGTTGTTTTCGATGATATAGACCATCGGCACATTCCGGCGAATAAGGTGTTTGAACTGACCCAGACCAATACTGCCGGTATCGCCGTCACCGGAGACACCGATAGCGGTCAAATTGCGATTGGCCATAATAGCCCCGGTAGTTACCGAAGGCATCCGACCGTGCAGCGCGTTAAAGCCGTGCGAACGATTCAAGAAATAGGCGGGAGACTTGCTGGAACAGCCGATACCGCTCATTTTGATTACCTGGGTGGCATCCAGCGAAAGTTCCCACGCGACACCAATAATCTGGCTGGCAATCGAGTCGTGGCCGCAACCCTGGCAGAGAGTTGAAGGGCGGCCTTTGTAGTCGGTCTTAGCCAGGCCAATCCGGTTAAGCTTCTCACCGGGAGCGCGTACTTCAGTAGTCATGTCTATTACTCCTTTTCGACAATCGATTCGCTCACAAACGAGGCGGTTAACGGCAAGCCGTCACACTTGGCAATCGAGCGCAAGCGGGTGGCGTACTCCGGCATATGGAGTTGCAACAGTTTGTGCATCTGACCGTCGAAATTCAGTTCAACCACATATACATGTTCGTAGCGGCTGACGAAATCACGTACCGTCTCCTCAAGCGGTAGTGCTTTCAACCGGCAGTAACTGGTTTCGGTTCCAGCGGCGCGCAGCAGATCACGGGCTTCTACAATAGCCGGGTCTGCCGAGCCATAAGAAATAATGCCTATTTTGGCCCCTTCTTTAAGGTCAATCGCCGGAGGCGGTACCAGGGTGCGGGCGGTTTCATGCTTGCGGAACAGCCGCTCCATATTCTCTTCCCAGTCGTCCGGTCGCTCGCTGTAGGCAGCCTGGGCATTGTGCCCGCTGCCACGCGTAAAGTAAGCAGCGGCAGGATGTTCTGTGCCGGGCAAAGTCCGGTAAGGAATGCCGTCTCCATCCACATCCTGATAACGGCCAAACGATCCGAGGCGGGTCAAATCTTCGGCGCTCAAGACCTTGCCGCGATCCATCGGTTCAGTGGGATATTCGAAAGGATCGGTCATCCAGAGGTTCATGCCGAGGTCCAGGTCGCTCAAGACAAAGACCGGTGTTTGCAAGCGTTCCGCCAGGTCAAAGGCTTTGTAGCCGAACTCGAAGCATTCCGCCATCGAAGAGGGCAGCAAGCAGACATTCTTGGTATCGCCGTGGCCGAGGTAGTAAACTTTCATTACATCGCCCTGAGAAACGCGGGTAGGTAAGCCGGTGCTTGGCCCCATACGCATAATATCCCAGATAACGCCCGGTAACTCGGCAAAGTAGCCCATGCCGGTAAACTCGGTCATGAGTGAAATACCCGGCCCGGATGTAGCGGTCATAGAGCGTGCCCCGGCCCAACCTGCGCCCAGTACCATACCCAGGGCGGCCAGTTCGTCTTCCGCCTGCACTACGGCGTAGTTGGCTTTACCGGTTTCGGGATCAGTCCGCAGTTCTGGCAGGTAGTCATTCATGGCATCTACCAGCGAGGTAGAAGGCGTAATAGGATACCAGGCTACAAAAGTAACGCCGCCAAAAACGGCTCCCAGGGCACCCGCGCTGTTACCATCAATTAATACTTTCCCTGCCGTTTTATCCATTCGCTCGACCCGGAAAGGATCCCGTTTTGGATGGTTATTGCGAATGTATTCCGCGGACTTGGCTACGACATTGTAGTTAAGTTCTACCGGTTTAGGCTTGCCCTTGAAGTGATAACTGAGGGCGGCTTTAATCTGCTCCGGTTCGATACCCAGCAATTCCATCAAGGCCCCTACATATACCATATTGGCGATGTAGTCTTTTAATTTAACATCTACCCCTGATTCTTTAACAAACTGCTTGACCGGCAAGTCGTAAAAGATTATATCGGAGCGATTAGCTTTATCTTTAAGATTTAAATCATTGGGATGGATACAAACTGCGCCCGGTTGGAGCGCTTGCAGGTCAGCATCGGCGGTCTGGGGGTTGAAAGCCACCAGGATTTCGGTTGTCTCGCGGCGAGCGATATAACCATCCTTGTTGACTCTGATTGTATACCAGGTTGGAAGGCCGGCAATGTTAGAAGGGAAGATATTCTTGCCGTTGACCGGGATACCCATTTTAAACATGGCCCGGATAAGAGTGATATTGGCAGTCTGGCTGCCGGAGCCATTTACAGTAGCGGCCGTAATATTGAAATCATTGACTACCTCCCGGCGGTCTTTTTCCTGAGACTGCTCCAGGGGCTGTTCAATCGCTATACTCATAAGGTGTTTCTACCTCCTCGTAGTAAGGCCTTAATGTACCAGGGCTGTTGGTTGTTCTAAACCGTGATCCCGAAGACTATTGAGTTAGTCCAAATCGTTCAAGACAGAAAAACAGTTTTACATACTCCTAACAAGTTATGTGAAAACCGAACCGCTTCTTCAAAAGCGGTTCGCAACTACCCACCTGAGGTTTAACCGGGCGTCAGTTCTGAGCGCGGGTTGACATCGCTGTCTTCCTCTCCCTCGCTACCGGTAAGATTGGCTGGGCCTTCTACCGGGGGCATAACGCTGGTTACATTATCTTCCATCGCGCCCATATGACGCTCATAATCAGACTTATCCTCTGAACCTCGTAGAGGACTACCTTCGTGGGTTATCTGTTCTTGATCCAGTTCTTCACGTACTTCCGCTGGCTGTGTTTCAGGTGATGCCGGAGCTTGCTCTTTATCCTGGCTCATCTCGCTCCTCCTCTTTATTTTAAGGAATACAAGGCTGGAAACATACTTTTGTTCCACCCTTGAAAAAGTAGCTTATCCTAAACAGCCTAGCAATTTGGACCTTACTGGTGACAATTAACGACGTATAAATAATAGCACAATCAGGCTAATCTGTACCTTAATTAACAATCAGTAAAGAAGAAATTAACATCAATCGCTTAAATAGACATAATAGATGTAATTTATGGAATAAGTTAAAAAAGAGGTATAAAACAAAAAAAGGCCAACGCCTTTAATTGGTGATGGTGGAGGTGAGGAGGCTCGAACTCCTGACCTCTACAGTGCGATTGTAGCGCTCTCCCAACTGAGCTACACCCCCATCGTGGTACGTTGCGTATTATATAAGATTGGCCTTTGGAAGTCAAGTTAGCAGGGCTTTTTTTGCCATTCAACGCTTGAGCCTGTCATAAAAAAAGCTCTCTGCCTGAAAAGGGTAGAGAGCTTTAAACGCATCAGCACTAATTGGTGAGGAATATCGCTACCTGTAAGATAGCAAGGAGGAAATTGATATGCTAGCGATCCGGTTACAGGGGTTCAGTAACCAGCGCCGGCTGAGGTTGGTTTTTCCGTTTGGCCAGTCGTAGATTCACGATTACAATTCCACTCGCGACCAGTGCTCCCCCAAATACCATGTTTATAGTCAGGCTTTCTCCCAACAGCAAAACTCCGCTCAATACGCCAAAGACCGGGATAAAAAACGAAAAGACAGTTACTCGGCTGGCGTTGTAAAGTTGCAATAGCCGGTACCAGGCCCACCAGGCAAAGCTTGAACCGATCAATCCTACAAAGAGCGTCCAGAAGGTGAATGAGAAAGTAAAGTTAATGGGTTGATCCTCAAAGGTAAACCCGACCAAAAAGAGCAGAATTGAACCGAACAAAGTTTGCCAGGCGGTGGCGCTTAACATATCGTTCAGTTTGAGTAGCTTTGCCAGCACACTGCTGAAAGCCCAGACAATGGCGGCCACAAATAGCAGCAGCGGCCAGTAAAATTCCATTGCCCCAAAGCCGTTACCGCTCAACGCCAGCACCAGAACACCCACAAACCCAAGCGCCAGTCCTGCTACTTTCTGCCGGGTAAGGCGGTCATTTTTTAGCAGCCAGTGAGCCAGGATTGCCACAAAAAACGGGTTCGTATTGAGAATAATCGAACTGGCGCCTGCCGGGACGTGCTTTAAACCCTGAAAGATAATGCCAAACATCAGGGCGGTTTGCAGGAAGCCAATCAGGGCAAACTTGGCAAAGTCCCAGCGGGTTAAGCGGCGCAGCCTGGAAGGCCGCAACGCTATTACCAGCAGAGGCAGCGCCCCCACCAGAAAGCGCAATCCGGCGGCTTTGAAGGGAGGGGCATCGTGGAGCATCTCCTTCATGCCGACAAAAGCTACCCCCCAGCTAATGACTATCGCCATAACCATTACCAGGGCAGTCCAGCGTAGCGAGCCGCTCGCAGGTTGCGAGTAGTCGCCAAGCTTGTTTTTATTCTCTTTACTCATTCTCTATTACTACTTCTTTCAATCCACCACTAAACCAGGACCAAGATTTACTATCTGCTTCTAAAAGCCTTTCTCTTTCGAGAGAAGAATTCCTGTTGAGTTAAAGTATAAATGCCATGCTATGATATGTCTAACATCTATTTTGGTAAAAGTTGATGCTATACCGGCATCAACTCAAATTTAGAGCTGGGGATTAAAAAATGGAATTCCGGCAATTGACCTATTTTTTAGCAGCCGCGCAAACCGAAAATTTTCGTAAAGCGGCCGATATTTGCCTGGTTGCGCAATCCGCCCTGAGCCGCCAGATAGCAGCCCTTGAAGAAGAACTGGGGGTAGAACTCTTCAGGCGGATAGAGCGCCGGGTCTACCTGACGCCTGCCGGTAAGGAATTTGCCGCTTTTGCCCGCAACGCGCTTGAACAACTTCAGAAAGGCCAGCAGGCTATGGTTGACCTGGAGGCAGGGGAGCGCGGTACTATTTTTATCGGCTGTGTAGAGGCCCTGGCTACCTCCTACTTGCCCACTACTTTTGCGCGATTTCACCGGGCGCACCCCAATGTACGGTTGCATGTGCGGGTAGGCGGAGCGGATGATATTATCCGCTTGCTGGAACAGGGTGAACTGGATTTTGCTTTGCTCTTTGACCCGCCCCGCCACTCTGAATTATTGGCTGTCCACGAACTATTTCGCCAGCCGATTCAGCTTATCGTGGCTGCCAGTCATCCCCTGGCCTATTCCAGCGGCCCGCTTTTACTCGACCAGGTTTTAACCGAGCCCCAGGTGCTGCTGGGTGAAGGATATGGCCTTCGCCGTATTACGGAGGCCATTTTTAACCAGCGCCACCTATCGTTGCAACCGGTAGTAGAGGTCAATTCGATTGAGTCTATGAAGGAATTTGTCAAGCAGGGAGTAGGGGTGAGTTTTATGCCCGAAGCTTTACTGCGACCACGCCAACTAGAAGAAGGTCTGGTAGTCCTGCCGGTTGCCGACCTGACTGAAGAATACGCATTTGGGATGGTATACCGGCGCTTCGGCGCTATCTCAATGGTCGCCCGCGGAATGATTGAGGCGATTACTTCGACAGGAAAAGAACTTTCTCTGAAATAAATCACTAAAATAAATCGCCTGCCCTCTCGAATGAGGGCAGGCGATTTATAAGTCCTGGAACTACCGGAATATTCTAGCGTTCCCAGCGATTGCCCCGGTTAGGGCGGTCCTGTCTGAAGCCGTTACTATTGCGCTTCTGAGCGGGACGGTCGAAAGAGTTTTCACGTCTTTCACGCGGTTCCGGCTTAAAACCCCGGTCGTTAGGGTTGTTGAAGCCATTGGCGCTTTTGCGCCGGAAGGTTCGTTCCGGCTGGCCTTCAAAACCGGTTTCAAAGCCGGCAGGGCGTTCCCGCCGTTCGAAATTATCTTTGCGGCGTGGGAAATCCCGGTCAAAGCTTTCTTCGCGGTGAGAGAAAGTACTGCGTTCGCGACGATTTCCGTTGTCGTGTGAAAAATTAGGGCGAGCCTCTCCAGGGCGGCGGTCGTAGTTATTGCCAGAGAAGGAACGCTGTTTCGGCTGGATAAATTCTGGCTCGCTGCCCGGTTCAGCCCGCGGGCCATCCCAGGGTTTGCGATCCAGGTCAATACCGCGCTGCTGCATGGCGCGTTCGATCTCGCGCCATTTCGGGCGATCTTCTGAGGTCAGGAAAGTGATAGCCGTGCCACTGGCGCCGTTACGGCCAGTACGGCCTACCCGGTGAGTGAAGAGTTCAGCGCTTTCGGGAAGGTCATAATTGATAACATGGCTTACTCCGCTCACATCCAGACCACGCGCACCAACGTTAGTGGCTACCATAATGCGGATGCGGTTATTGCGGAAGGCGCTCATCACTTCTTCGCGGGCGCGCTGGCTCAAGTTGCCCTGCAACCCGGCGACCGAATAGCCTTCTCGCTCCAGGCGGTCGGACAGTTTTTTGACCCCATGCTTGGTACGAGCGAAAACCAGGATAGGACTCTGGAAATGGGTATCCAGCAGGTGACGTAAAGCTATCCCCTTATCGGCCAGTTTCATATCATAAATAAGATGCTCGATGTCCGGGCGGCTTTCCGGGGTCGGTTCCAGTTCAATCGAGGCATAATCCGGGCGAAGGTGCTTCCGGGCGGTGTCCATTACCCATTCGGGCAGGGTAGCTGAGAAAAGGGCCGTCTGGCGCTGGTCGCTCTGAGGCATAGACTGGATAATTGCTTCGATATCCTGGGCAAAGCCGCGATCCAGCATTTCATCGGCCTCATCCAGTACCAGCAATTGTAGATTGCCCAGCTTCATAGTGCCGCGATTGAGGTGGTCGCGGATACGTCCGGGAGTACCTACCACTGCCTGGTAACCGCCCCGGTTAAGCCCGCGAATCTGGCCTTCCATGCTTGCCCCACCATAAATCGGGGTAACCCGAATGGCCGGACCAGCCAGGGTTTTTACAACCGTGGTTACCTGGATAGCCAGTTCTCTGGTCGGTACAATCACCATAGCCTGTAAATCACGCGACTGGCGATTAATCCGCGCCAGCAAAGGAATAGCAAAAGCGGCGGTTTTACCACTACCGGTATGCGACTGGCCCACCAGGTCTTTACCTTCCAGCAGAACAGGAATGGCCTGAGCCTGGATAGTGGTAGGATTGACGAAACCGGCTCGTTTCAAACCTTCGCGCAGGAAGCCCGGCAGTTTGTAGCGATTAAAAGTCAATTGCCTGACTTCGGGATTCTGAGTTTCCTCAGTAAAATTAAGTTCTTTTTCTAACAAGTTAGTCATAAATAAAGATGTAAACTTCTTTCTCTTCACAACCTTTCAAAAAAGGCGCACGGGAAGACGAAGTCAGCGGACATCTTCTTCCCACCCGGCACACTGCTAGTGCGGGGCGACAAATCAGAAAAGAGGTAATAATGTATCAGGCCACGCGGAAGCCAGCGGGCTACTTTGCCCATACTCTCGAAAGGCTTTATCCGACAGGGCTATTGTTTTAGTAAAACTTTGAACAAGGCAGGGGGGAAGTTAATCAATCAAAAGGAGGTTTCACACTACACCCGGCTTGCACCAGCGCCGGTTTTATACATTCCCTTGAGGTGGAATTCTTTGTGTCATCGATTACTAAATGACACGCCTCACCTCTTACCACAAAGCTCATTTGTTCCCGAGAATTATACCATGAAACCTTCTTAAGCACAAATGTTAAACCGGTTGCTTTGGGGATCAGGCGGAGTTTATGTTATAATCAGGCCGAAAATAACCGGTGAGGAGATAAAAATTGAGCTTGCAGGTAAATCAAGAAAAGGCTAATAACCCGCTCGGAGTTTTTGATAGCGGCGTGGGGGGCCTTTCGGTAGTCAAAGAGCTTCGTAAGATTCTGCCAAACGAAGATATTCTTTACTTCGCTGATAGCGGCAATATTCCCTACGGGGTCAAAAGCCCGGACGATATTTACGCTCTTACCGAAAGCGCTACCGAATTTTTACTCGCGCAGGGCGCAAAAGCCCTGGTGATTGCCTGTAATACCGCCAGCACTAATTCTGTAGCCCGTTTGCGCCAGAAATGGCCCGAGTTACCTATAGTAGGCATGGTTCCGGCCGTCAAACCGGCGGCCAGTATGACCAGGAGCGGCGTGATCGGTGTGCTGGCTACCGAGGCGACCGGCAAGGCGCCTGCTCTGCTGGATGTTATAGATCGCTTTGCCTCCGATGTAGAAGTTTTAGTCTCGACCCCGCCAGGACTGGTAGAGGCGGTTGAAAGCGGCCGGGCTAATAGCCCGGAGATTGTCGCTTATTTGCAAAAAACAGTAACTCCTTTGCTGGAGCGTGGGGCGGATGCCCTGGTTTTAGGTTGTACCCACTTTCCCTTTTTACGCCCCGCTTTAGAAACGGTATTGCATGGCCGGATGCGCCTGATTGACAGCGGCGAAGCGGTTGCCCGCCAGACTGAACGAGTTCTGACCTCAAACAATCTCTTGAATCAGCAAACTATTCCAGGTAAGCTGGTCTGTTTCAGCACCGGTGATTTAGCTCAAGTGCGTCCGGTACTGGCACAGCTTCTTAATTTATCCAACCCGGCTGAACTGGATTTAAGACCTGCTCCTTTAAAGCGCCTCTCCACAAGCGTCAAATAAGCCTGCGAATATTTCTGGCAACTAAACAATAGATTCACCTCTTCATTATGCGTTGCCAACGCTACTGCTTACTCCGTTAGCTATAATACATAATAGATAGATTGTGAAATTATTCCGTACCAATTCAGCGAGATTAAATTAGTACGGCGTGGAAATCTGGTGGGTAGTTCCCACCGGCCCATTAACCCTGATACTTACATGCAGGGCTCAACTGCAAGCCCAGGGAGTAAGTAGAGAGTTGGAGACTCTCTCGGAAAGGACAAGTCTTAGATGGAGATGTTAGAACAGGTCGT
The DNA here is from genome assembly GCA_036261665.1 of Chloroflexia bacterium. Taxonomy (GTDB): domain Bacteria; phylum Chloroflexota; class Chloroflexia; order Chloroheliales; family Chloroheliaceae; genus 54-19. The sequence goes on along the minus strand of DATAKM010000194.1, from coordinate 44,460 downwards.
AAATGATAAGCCGGAAGCGGGTGGAAAACAGAAACCTTCCGTGCTGGTAGTGGGTGGAGGCCTGGCAGGGCTGACGGCCTCGAAATATCTGGTGGATGCCGGCTATGGAGTAACTTTGCTGGAGAAAAGGCCGGTCCTGGGCGGCAAAGTATCGGCCTGGAAAGACGCTGATGGCGACTGGATTGAGACCGGGCTACATGCCTTTTTTGGAGCGTATGAAGAGATTTACAATTTGATGCGCGACCTGGGGATATACCATCATATTGATTGGAAAGAACATGAATTGATGTATACCCTGGCCGGGGGAGAGCGGTTTTCCTTCAAGACTGTCAACCTGCCCAGCCCGCTGCATTTGCTACCCGCCGCATTCAAGAACCGCTATTTTACCCTGGCGGAGCGCTTGACCCTGGTAAAAGCCCTCGGCCCCATGCTCTTTGGTTCGCCCAAGTACTATGCCAGCCAGGACAAATATACCTACGAGCAGTGGCACGAGCGCTGGGGTATCAGCAAGCGCATGTTGAAAAAGATGTTCCTGCCCATGGCCCTGGCCCTCAAATTCCTGCCGCCCAGTGAAATCTCGGCCAAGATAGTGCTGGATGTGATCGGGATTTTCTTGCGCCAGAATAAAGCCAGCCGCATGGGTCTCTTGAAGGGTTCTCCCAACAAGCTTTTGACAGGACCTATCGCCGAGTATGTTCAAAATAAAGGCGGCACAGTCCGGACTGAGGCTAAAGTAAAAGAAGTCCTGCTGGATCAAACCGACTCTCATCAGATAGCCGGGCTGCTGCTTGAGAATGGTGACAAGCTTACCGCCGATTACTATCTTTTTGCCCTGCCGATCCATAATCTCAAGAAGCTTATCCCTGAAAAACTTTATAATGAGGAGACTTTCTTCGCCAATCTCCGCAACATTCAGAGCGTCCCGGTAATCTCGGTGCAACTCTGGATCGACCGGCAGGTAAGCTACCATAATAACCTGCTCTTTTCGCCGGATGGCTTCATTCCGGTCTACGCCGACATGGGTAATGCCACCCCCGAGTATTATGTGGATGGAAAGAGCCGCTTCCATTGCTGCGTAGCCCCGGCCAAAGACCTCATTAAAAAGAGCGACGAAGAAATTGTGGCGACGGTTTGGGATAACCTCAAGTCGGTTTTCCCGGATGGCAGTAAAGGCGCTCAAATAGAAAAAGCCGTGGTAGTTCGTATCCCTTCCTCGGTTTACTATCCCGGGGTAAATATTGACCAGTACCGGCCCAGCCAGGAGACTCCGGTCAAGAATCTGTGGTTGGCGGGTGGTTATACCCACCAGCGTTTCTACGACTCGATGGAAGGGGCTGTACAGAGCGGCAAAATAGCGGCCGAAAAGCTAATAAAAACCACTTCCAGGGTTTCGTAATCGTAAGTAAAGAGGTGCGGTACGCCGCACCTCTACTGAAGCTATTCCTCTATTTCTGAAATTAAATATAAGCTCACAAAGTTATGAAGTGTGTTAGCTGCCAGTCTGATATTCCGGCTGAATCGCGCTTTTGCAATAAATGCGGCGCGTCTCAACCTGCCTCTAATCTGCCGCAGAATTTTGTGGGTGCTGCGGATGGAGGTAGTAACCAGGCCAGACCAGAAAACGGCTGGAAAGATAGCAGGGCGGAATTTAGCAAACTTGAGCGTCAGGACAACCTTGATCCCACTTACGATTACGAATCAAGCCGCCGTTATGGGGATGTCACAGGCAAAGCGGTTGGTTGTGTAGCTTACTTCATATTCGCTTTCTTTGGTATACTCTCACTGGTAGTGGTTGTGCCTTTTCTGGCGATTGCCGGGCTTCCCCTGGCGATCCTGGCAGGTATCCTTACCTACTTTGACCTGGCACGCTTTAGAAATAAAGTCCGTTCCTGGCGATTCTTACAGCGCCTGCCCGGTTTTAATACCACTAGCACTCTCCAGTTGACTTTTAGCGTCAGCGGATATCTTGCGATTGCCTCCATTGTTTCTCTTTTACTCATGATAGTGACGACCAGGCACTAGACCTGCTTGTTTAATAGAACGAGCTAAAAAGTGTTTTACTGCTCAGAAAAAGCCAAATTACTCTAACTAAAGCTTAATCTGACTCTCAGGAAGTAAAGTATTAATCGGGGTAAAATAGGGCCAATCGCTCACAGTTTATAAGCTCTATATAGCCTATATTACTATCTGTGCTTTGCGTGATAGTGAAGTTTATTCCCTTTGGGATTAGAGAAACTGCTTCCGGTTGGTGAAACCAGGAGTCTTCTCAGTCGTTTGTATTGTACCAGGGGCTTCAAAGCCTCTCCTGCTTGCAAAGTTATTCCTCGAAATAACAGCTCTTATGTCCATAACACTAATTCCGGCTACGGAACGCTAGAAGGGAATTCTTTTTTAAATCTTTATGCCTGGTCTAAATCATAGATTTGCGTTACCTTATCGCCGCCTGTTAGTGGCGGTGATTGCGCTACTATCCCTGCAACTGGTGCTTGCCCTGCTGGGTGAACCTTTGCCCGCGAGCGCTGCTTCGGCACCCACCTTTATGCAAGTTCAGGGTGATCGCCTTACTTTAGGGGGACAGCCAATTACCCTTAAAGGCAGTAACTTTTACCCGCTAGGTATCTCCTACGCCGCGATGTGGCAGAACTGGGACCCGGACGTAACCCGTGAAAGTTTGCAGCGTTCACAGGCCCTGGGTAACAATTGTGTCCGTATTCTCATTCCGTTTGCACCTATGTTTGGCTGGACCAATACTGTAGATGGTTCGGTTCTTCCGCAATATCTCAATATGCTAAAGCAGTTTTTGCAGATGGCCTCGGATTACGGGCAGAGAGCAATTGTAACTTTATTCGACCAGGAGGACTTTGCCGCGCCGGGAACAAAAGATGAATTGCGCCAGCGCCGCTATATGTCGGATATAGTAACAGCCTTACGCAATGATGATCGGGTGCTGGCCTGGGATCTTCATAATGAGCCGGATAATTACGGTATCTGGGGAACTAAAAATGATCCTACCGCCGCTCTAACCTGGCTCAACCGCATGCACTCCTATATTAAAGAGCTTGACCCGAACCATCTGGTAACAATCGGGATGGGTAGGCGTGAAAGTTTCTATCAGGTTGGCAAAGAAGGTCTGTCAGTCCTGGACCTGAGCGATTTTATCTCCGATCATTCCTATAATGCCGATGCCCTGGCCGAAGAAATTTACGAACTACAGGAAAGAACCGGGCGAAAGAAGCCTATTATTTTGGAAGAAATGGGCTGGCCTACCGGTCCGTCTTTCAGCACTTATTTCAACGAGTCTATACAATTTGATAAGTACAAAAAGACTCTTGATGTTGCTAAATCGCATGGCCTGTCGGGAGTAGTGCAATGGATGCTGTTTGATACCGAACCTCAGGGCATGCCACCGTGGGACGATTACTCGCTCTATTACGGTATGATAAAACGTAACGGGCAGGAAAAGCCTGTAGCTAAGCTCTGGCGGGACTATTACAGTGGAACTGCTCTGCCGCCTGCCGCTACTACCAGCAACAATAGTCAGCCCAGGCTGCTGCCACGCGATAACATGCCTCACTATATTCCTGAGACTGATCATTATATTGGTACACCTCTCTGGGAGATGTGGCGGCGGGCAGGTGGAACTGAAATCTTTGGTAATCCCCTGACCGATGTTTTTCTCTCAGAGGATATTGGCAGCGGCAGGCACCAGTTCACTCAAGACCAGGACAAAACGCCGATTTACCAGTATTTCGAAAAAATGCGCCTGGAGTATCACCCTGAGCGCAAGAAATCGCCCGAGTGGGCGGCCCTGGCAAATTCGAGCAGCCTGGATAAATATCTTTTCCTGATAGATGTGGGGAATATCGGAAAGGAACTGGCGGCAGCCAAAGGTTATAACTTTGCCTCCGGCAACCGTACCCAGGCGGATAGCGCGCAGTACCAGTGGTTCACTCAGACCAATCATGCCTTGCAGGAACCTTTCTTGAGCTACTGGCGTAACCACCGGGGTAACGTAGTACTTGGCTCACCGATTAGCGAGCCCTTTGAAGAGGTTAACTTTCAAAACGGCCAGAAACGCCTGGTGCAATATTTTGAGAAATCGCGTCTCGAACTGGTGCCAGCTTCCGATACTGTCCCTTCCTATGTCGAAGTCGGCAACGTTGGTACTGAGTTCCTAAAAATTAATGGCTGGATTAAGCCGGACCGCCAGTATGACACAACCTCCGGGTTATCTCCGGACCCTACTACGGTTGCGCCTCCGGTGAAACAGGGCCAGCCAGCCCAGGTAGGCTCGAACGGTTTTGCCTCGGCTGCTTTCCAGCAACTCTGGCAGCGCACTGATGCGCCGGTAGCCAGTGGCCAGACCAGTCGCACATGGTTATGGGGCGCGAAGCCGTTGGGAGCCTTTACGGAGCCCTATCAGGACGCGCCGGGCGGGCAACGCCTGGTACAGTATTTCGACAAGAGTCGGATGGAGATTAATAATCCCGGCGGCGACCAGAGTAGCAAATGGTACGTGACAAATGGCCTGCTGGTGCGCGAAATGATCAGTGGCCAGGTGCAGGTAGGCAATAATAACTTTTTGATGGCCACTCCGGCCCAGATTCCAATGGCCGGGGATGCCGCAGGTGCCAACCCTGATGCCCCTACCTACGCCAGTCTGCAAAAGCTGGTGATGCCGGAGAGCAAGCAGCCTGATTTAAGTGGCAAAGCTGCTGATAAGTTTTTGCAAAAAGACGGTACGGTTGTGGCTGCGACCGGTAATTTAGCCGGCAAAGTGAGTTTAAGCCACTTTGTACCGGATACCGGGCATAATATCGCCTCGGTTTTCTGGAACTTCCTCAACGGAACACGTGGGCCGGTATTCGAAGGCGGAAAACTGATTAATGGTGATGTACTGGACTGGGTCTTTTCGGTTGGTCTACCGGTCAGCGAGCCTTACTGGACCAAAGCTAAAGTAGCAGGGGTTGAGCGGGATGTACTGGTACAGGCTTTCGAGCGGCGCGTCCTGACTTATACACCTGATAACCCGGCCGCTTTTCAGGTAGAAATGGGTAATGTGGGGCTACATTATCTGACCTGGCGAAATAGCCTGGCCGGTAGCTAAAACCACTAAGCATTACGAGGGCTGAAGATATTCTTCGGCCCTTTTTTATTTAAGCTTTAGTAATCAAGATTAATCGTGCGAAGTTAAAAACCGCAATAATTCCACCTGTAAAATCCTTAGCTTGTGGCATAGCATTTGCCCAATGAGAAATTCATTAGCAGTTAATAGTGCAAGCAGACAGGCTTGCTGGGCTTATTAAACGACAACGAAGTTGGCATTAGGAGAAAGGACTTCTCAGTATGGATAGCATGGCAAATGGTGCCGGGAGATTTCGCCCAACGGAAGTAGGTAGGGTGGTAAACGCTAAAAATGAGGGTCAAGTGCATAAGACCTGTGTACCGGCAAGAATGGACCGTTTACCCTGGTCGCGCTGGCACTGGCTGGTAGTACTGGCCCTTGGTATTACCTGGATTTTGGATGGGCTGGAGGTTACGATTGTGGGTTCAATCGCCGGGCAATTGACCCGGCCTGAAACAGTCCATTTCACAGACGTAGAAGTTTCAGGTGCAGGCACGGCCTATCTGGTCGGCGCGGTAATTGGAGCACTGTTTTTCGGCAAACTGACCGATATGCTTGGCCGCAAGCGCCTCTTCATGATTACGCTGGCGCTCTACCTGGTTGCTACCGTTGCGACGGCCTTTACCATGAATTTCATCTGGTTTGCCGCATGTCGTGCCCTGACCGGCGCGGGTATCGGTGGGGAGTATGCTGCCATTAACTCCGCTATTGATGAGTTGATTCCGGCCCGTGTGCGCGGCCATGTTGACCTGGCGATCAACGGAACCTGGTGGGTTGGTACTATTATCGGCTCGATTGCAACCGCTTTCCTGCTAAACCCGAGCCTGGTTCCAATAGATCTTGGCTGGCGTCTGACCTTTGGGCTGGGTGCGATTCTTGGCGGCGCCATTCTCCTGGTGCGGCGTTTCGTACCCGAAAGCCCACGCTGGCTGATGATGCATGGTCGTTTTGAAGAGGCCAACAGGGTTGTGGACGAGATTGAAGCCGAAGTGCGTAAGTCTTCCGGTGGCGAGTTGCCTGACCCCGGTGAACCGATCAGTATTCGGCCACGTGGTTCGGTTAAATTCACCGAGATTATCTCAACCATGTTCAAAAAGTACCCGCAACGCGCTTTCCTGGGCTTTTCGCTAATGGTAGGCCAGGCTTTCCTTTACAACGCTATCTTCTTTACCTACGCCCTGGTGCTGAAAACCTTCTACCACGTACCGTCAGAGAGCGTACCCTGGTTTATCATCCCGTTTGCCGTTGGCAACATTCTTGGGCCTTTAACGATTGGTCGCCTGTTCGATACTATTGGTCGTCGTCCGATGATTGCCTTTACTTACATCTTCCCGGGCATTCTGCTGGCTATTACCGGTTGGCTTTTCACCCAGGGTGTGCTGGATGCCGTCACCCAGACCATCGCCTGGTCAATCATCTTCTTCTTCGCTTCGGCGGGAGCCAGTTCCGCTTATCTGACCGTCAGCGAGGTTTTCCCGCTTGAAATCCGGGCGATGGCGATTGCACTCTTCTACGCCGTAGCGACCGGCGCAGCCGCTATTTCTCCAGTCTTCTTCGGCTGGTTGATTCAGTCCGGCTCGGTCTGGAATCTTTTCTATGGCTACCTGATCGGCGCGGCCTTGATGGCGGGTGCCGGAGTGGTCGAACTTATCTACGGCGTAAAAGCAGAAAGGCAGTCGCTGGAAAGTATTGCTTCTCCCCTTTCGGTTGAAGCAGCGCTTGTAGTACCTGAAGCGGCTTAAGCTCAAATTAGTCCATAAGAGTTGACATAAGTAAAAGCCACCCAGCTATAGGGTGGCTTTTAGATTTAAAATCGTTACTCGGGTTTTATTTTCCAGGCGGTTACTGCAAAAGATTCCACAAGCTTGTCGTTAGCTGGTAGAAGCGTTTCATCCAATCGGCAGCGCAGGCCTGCTATTTCTGCTTGCGCCGCTTGCCTAGTGGGGTTATAAGCGTGCAGCATTATCGCCGCCTCTTCCTCAGCCTGGACCGGCTTAAGGGCGCTTACTACCAGTTTTTCGTCGCCATTCCAGACCGATAGTTCTCCGGGGGCTTTACCGGCTGACCACTGCACCGGAAAGAGCGCGGGCGGACGCAGGAACTGTTCGGCCCTGGCAGGTAAAAGAACTTCTTCACTGGCCACAAAGGGCAGTAAAGCCAGTTCCCAGGCTTGAGGACCGAGACACTGCGCATCAGGCGTGGGAACTGCCGGTCCGGCATCGCCGGGGCGTGTTTCGAGATCAGGCCGAGAAAGATAATCTACCCCTCTCAGGAGTGTCAGCGCCAGGTTAACGCCACCCTCGGTCTGGTAAGCCGCGCCTTCGCACAGGCCTCGCGCCAGCACAGCCAGTCCACCTTCTGGCGAACGCGCCGCCAGCCAACCTCTCAGAGGAAAATCGGGCAAATCTTTTTGAGGCGCATTTGGCCAATCGTGCAAAGGACCAAAGGGCCGTTCTTCTACACTATAAGGCGCGCCGGAAAAAGCACTCTCGGCATTCGGCACCTGTGCTACCAGCCTCAAGTCGTAATTCCTGGCTTTGTTCAGCAATTCCAGTTTCAAGTCAGCTCTCTGACCTTGCAACCGGATTTCCAGTTTTCCTTCGAGCGTTACCTGGCCAGTACGTCCCTTGCGGTCAGCTTTAAGCCGGGCCGGGACACGCGCTTTGATCGGAAGCGAAAGGCACTCTGCCAGGCCTTCTTGCAAGACTACTCCTTTGCTGGCGTCAGGCTGGAAGAGTACCGGTGCTTCCGGGAGTGGGCAGGCAGTATACTCGTCACCCTTTTCCCCGGCGTGAGAGAAATAGAGCGGCCCGAAGGTGCGGGCCGTTCGCTTTTCCTCGATATAAAGCCCCTGTTCGTCCGCCCACACTCGCAAATGCTCGTTTTCCAGGCTGCTGGCAGCGCGGCGTACTTGCTTTCGAACAGGTGAGAACTTTTTAGCTTTCTCTATCCGCAAAATGCGATAGCCTGCTTTAGGTGCGTCTACTTCGATCTCTAAATCGAGCCAGGGCAAGTTATAGGCGTGGGGGCGGTTGCGTTGGGCATCTACCCACTCTTGAGGCGCTGCCAGGTGAATATAACTGGCCTGGCCTGAGGTGGTAAAGGCATCTTGCAAACGGTGGTACTGAACGCTCTCGCTACCTTTTGCCAGGATGGTAAAAGGCACTTCCGTTCCGTCCTGCTCGGTCAGGCGGAAAGGTAGCATACCTGTTTCCGATCCATGTACTCGTAAGCGCAGACGTTCCCGGCCTCCCATCAGGCCTACCAGCCCGATAGAACCCAGTTCGCCCCTGGTAGCCGGGGAAAGGGCGGAGGCCAGTCTTTTTGCGCCGCGCTGGGTCAGGTCTATTGCCGCCATTCTGGCCCGAGCAAAGCGAGTTTCCATCTCGCGATGCACTTCATCAATGCCACAACCAGGGATGGAGTCGTGCGGGTGGTTCTGGGTCAAGAGGCGCCAGGCCCAGCGTAAGTGCGCCCGATCAGAACCTGCTCCAACCAGTTCGGCCAGGGCCTGTAACGGTTCGGCTATTCCTAACAAAAGCGCTTCTACCCGCTGGTTGGCCTGCTTGAGCGGAATCCGCGTTCCGGCCACCGAGGCAGGGTTTATAACCAGGCAGGAGTGGCGCTGCTCACCTGTAATTGTAGGGTACTTATCCCCATTAAGCTTGATTAGCTCCGCCAGGTCTGCATGTGAGCCGATTTCTACTTCAAGCCCGGTTTGCTTAGAAATTTCCGCCGCCAGCCAGGGTAATTTATCGCTGGCAATGAAATGATCGCTGCCCATTACAAAGAAGCGATCAGGGTAAGCTTCGCGTGCGTACCGCTGCATAATGACAGGAAGGGCTTCATCCAGAAAGCGTTGCGGGGTTACTGCGCCCATAGCCGCTTCGCTGTAGCCCTCGGCGGCCCTGATAGTTAATACTTTACTGCCGTCAGGCGCTTGCCACCAGCAAGCGGTAGCCTCGTTCTCCGGGTGCAAACCTCGCCAGGCGAAGGCGCTTTCAATCCCAAAATGCCGTAAAATTTGAGGTATCTGGCCGGAGAAACCAAAAAGGTCCGGCATGTAACCGACCGGCATGGGTTCTCCGCCAAAACGCTGCGCCACCCAGCGCCCAAGCTGTAAGTTGCGTACGATTGATTCAGGGTCAGGCAAGAGGGTATCGGTTGCGGTGTACCAGGGACCTACTACCAGTCTGCCTGTGCTGACCATCTGGCGTACCCGCTTTTCTGCTTCCGGGCGGACCTCCAGGTAATCTTCCAGCATAATGGTCTGGCCATCCAGTACGAAGCAGCTAAATTCTGCATCCCGCTCCAACATGTCAAGCAGGCCGTCCAGCATGGCCACCAGGCGTGCCCGAAAGCCTTCAAAGGGCAGATACCACTCGCGATCCCAGTGGGTATGTCCAATAATCAGACCCATCGCGGCTATCTTGCCACTTTTGCGGCGCTCCAGGCTGGTTTCAAGATATTCGCCAATGCCCCGGTCGAATACCTGGAGGTCTAAAAATTTATGATCATCTATCTGGCTCATGCTTGCTCCTGTAGGAAGTTGTTGAAGTAATGGTTTTTGAAGTTGTGATTGAAGAAAGGAGACCGGCCTTTCTTGACCGTATCGTAAGCAGAAATATCCCTGGCGGGTGCCCTGCTCTGCCGGGCAAAACCTTCTGGTTTCTCGCTAAGGCCATGCGCCCACTCATTGACTAAATCATTGGAATAAGCAGAATTAGAATCCATGTGAAATCCTTACTTGACCAGGCTGTGTCGTTACAATAAGATTCTATGTTGCAGAAGTAGAAAGCTCTGCTCTAAATCATTTGGTTTAAAGACTCTTCATGAGCCAGTTTTGAATGAAATCGCTCTTTCAGGAGGCGGTAAATTCTCACAAACTCACTGTATCACTTAGCTTCTAGCTTACTACCTAATAGCAGGTGCGTCAAGACAATAAACGAATATTAATTAGCTTGATGCTTATTTTCACTCCGAATGTTGCAGGCCCGGAAATAATCATATTAAGGAATTACTTTCAGGGGAGTACCCCTGAATTTTCTGAGCAATAGTCTAGTTTCTGATGGTTTTCTTTAAGGCTATTTGACGAATTAGTTTTCCTGTAGCTATAATGAATATGCTCGTTATTTTTTTTAGAGCCGGGTTTATGTCGCAGCTAATATTTTGACTTTGCTTGCCTTTCGTTTTGACCTCCCCTGACCCTCCCGGCAGTAGTTAGCACTGCCGTAAGGTTTCTCTTTTGTCGGCTCCATTTTGGGATAGATGGGAATTGAATAGTTGAGGTTGTCCGCAGGCCACTTTCGTAAGAAAGATGGTTATTTGGTGTTCCGACTCGCCGGACAACTCTCTTTTCTTACTTGAGTGTGCTTAGAACTTTTGTATGTCCCACTGGTGTGTGCTTGCTTTTGGTGTCAACCTTTAAGAAAGGATTCTGTGAATTCATGAAGAGGCAAACCGGACTAAAGGCCGACTCAAGGTCTTTCTCCCCAAGGCACAATCCCATATTAAAAATCGGTAAGGCTGGCTTTACGGCTACCAGCCTGGTTATGCTGTTGGCGTTCTCAATGTTCCTGGCGCTGGCTGCTGTCTGGGTGCAGCCCGCTAAGGCTGCTTCTCCCAACCTGGTTATAAGCCAGGTTTACGGCGGGGGCGGAAACAGCGGCGCAACTTTAAAGAACGATTTTATCGAGCTGTTCAATCGCGGCAATACTACCGTGGACCTGACAGGCTGGTCGGTCCAATACGCTTCCGCGACTGGATCTAGTTGGACTAACAAGACAGTTCTGAGCGGCACTGTTGCTGCCGGTCACTATTACCTGATACAGGAAGCGGCGGGTTCGGGTGGCACAGTCGATCTGCCCACCCCTGATGCTACAGGCGCTATTAACCTGAGCGGCGCTTCCGGTAAAGTGGCCCTGGTCAACAATAACACGGCTTTAACCGTGAGTTGTCCAACTGATAGTAGTGTTGTCGATTTTGTGGGCTACGGGACCGCTAATTGTTTCGAAGGTAGCTCCGCTGCGCCCGGTTTAAGCAGCAGTACAGCCGACTCGCGGGCCGGAAATGGCTGTACGGACACCGACAGCAACTCGGCTGATTTCAGCGCAGGTGATCCCACTCCGCGCAATAGCGCCTCTGCCGCTAATCAATGTTCGGTAAGCGGTCAGATCAATCCTACCGCCACCGCTTCAGCTAGTCCGGAAACGGTGGTTGCCGGGAACACAGTTCTACTGACGGTACAGGTTACTCCCGGTTCTAACCCTCCCAGCACTGGCCTGCTAGTTACCGCCGATCTATCCTCAATTGGTGGTTCTGCTACCCAGCAGTTCTATGATAATGGTACTAACGGTGATACTGCTGCCGGTGATAACAACTTCTCTTTCCTGGCTACTGTTGCATCCGGTACCTCTACCGGCAGTAAGAGCTTACCCTACGCCGTCACAGACGCCCAGAATCGGACGGCCAACGGCGCTATCAGCCTGACAGTGGCCGTACTAACCCCTATTCACGATATTCAGGGCAACAGGCACATTTCGCCTTTAAGAAACCAGAATGTCACAACCAGTGGGATTGTAACCGCTCTCAGTTCCAATGGCCTTTACCTGGAAACTCCTACCAGCCAGTTTGATAATGATCCGGCTACCTCGGAAGGTGTTTTTGTTTTTCTGAATTCCGCACCTGTTGTCAAAGCAGGTGACGAAATCCAGGTATCCGGCAAAGTCACGGAATTTACTCCCGGTGGTACCAGCACCGGAAATCTCTCAACTACCGAAATTTCCAGCAATGCTAAAAGTGTAGCGGTGCTGGCCGGTAACCAGCCCTTACCTGCCCCGGTAATCATTGGCCAGGGCGGACGGGTACCGCCGACCGAAGTGATTAGCGGTTTTACCGGCAACGTCAATAGTGAGTCTAGCCTGAATCTGGATTACGGTCTGGATTTTTATGAAAGCCTGGAAGGTATGCTGGTCCAGGTCAACAACCCGGTAGCGGTTGGACCTACTAACCAGTACGGTGAACTACCTGTCCTGGCCGATGACGGCGCAGGTGCCAGTATTCGCACTCCTAGAGGCGGAATTATTGCGCGCTCAAATGACTTTAACCCGGAACGTATTACCCTCGATGATGAAATTCTTAAGCTGAGCAGCGCTACCACTCCGGTTGTAAATGTTGGCGACCATTTCAGTGGTCCGGCGGTAGGTGTGCTCGATTACAACTTTGGCAACTTTATGCTGGAACTGACCCAGGCCATTAACGGGGTGTCTGGCGGGCTGACCAGAGAAGTTACTACAGTGGCAGGTGAGAACCAGTTAGCAATTGCCACTTTCAATGTCGAAAATCTCGATCCAACCGACCCGCAGAGCAAGTTTGACAACCTGGCCGGTTTGATTGTCAACAATCTGAAATCGCCTGATATTGTGGCCCTGGAAGAAATTCAGGACAACAACGGAGCGACCGATGATGGTGTAGTAGACCCTGCTACCACCATGCAAATTCTGACCGATGCGATCAAAGCGGCGGGTGGCCCTGCCTACCAGTATCGCCAGATCAACCCGGTCAACGATAAAGATGGTGGCGAACCGGGCGGCAATATCCGGGTGGTCTTTATGTTCCGTACCGACCGCAACTTGAGCTTTATTGACCGGGCTGCCCCTGCCGGTACTGACCTCTCTACCGCTTCAGTTTCGGTCGTAACCGGTAACAATGGGCCGGAGCTTTCTTTCAGTCCGGGCCGCATTGACCCGACTAATCCGGCCTTTGATACCAGCCGCAAGCCGCTGGTGGGTGAATTCAAATATAACGGCAATAAGCTTTTTGTGATTGCCAATCACTTCAACTCTAAAGGTGGCGATCAGCCACTCTTTGGCGCCAATCAGCCTCCGGTCCTCTCATCCGAAGTACAGCGGTTACAACAGGCCCAGATTGTGCACGACTTTGTCAATCAAATTCTGTCGCTTGATCCTGAAGCCAATATCGCTGTGCTGGGCGACTTGAATGATTTCCAGTTCTCCAAACCGCTCTATGAACTGGAATGTGGCACGACTACAAGTTGCGCCAGTCCCATCCTGCATGATCTCATTACAACCTTACCGGAGAATGAGCGCTATACCTACGATTATGAAGGTAACTCGGAGTCTCTTGACCATATCCTGTTAAGCGATAACCTCTTCCAGCAGCCCTTCAATTATGATGTGGTACACGTAAACTCTGAATTTGCCGACCAGGCCAGTGACCACGAACCTCAGGTGGTCAAGATTAATCTTAATAAGCTGGCTCAGGCTATCAATTTCAACCAGCCCGCCGGTAATCCCGTCTTTGTCTATCCCGGCACCACCACCTTTACCATCGGCGCGACCGCTTCTTCCGGCTTGCCGGTAAGCTTCACCGCCAGTGGTTCTTGCACTCTTAACGGCACTACTGTCACGATAACGGGAGTGGGTAACTGTGTAATCACTGCTACTCAAGCCGGTAACGAAGATTACGCTGCGGCTCAACCTGTGCAGCGCACCTTCCCGGTAGTACCGAACCCGACCGGTTTCAACATTCTGGCGCTCGGTAATCTCAACCTGACTTCTTCACAGGTGTCAGGTCTGGTAGCGGCAGGAGGTAATGCTACCTTCCAGGGCACCAACCTGGGCAAAGACAACACTGCGCCGGATGAAGTGCTGGTCCAGGGTAATGTTTCCTTTGGCAACTGGGGTAATCAGGTTCGCGGTAACGTAGTATATGGTGGGGAGTTGTCATCAAACAACGTCACTTTCAAAAGTGGTGGTTTCGTACAGAACAGTAATGTTTTGCCTGTTACCGGCCTTCGCACCTATGTTACCGGGGCCGCCACTAAATGGGCCGGTTTAGCATTTAACGGCACTACCGATGTGAAACCCTGGGGCCAGATTATCCTGACTGGAACCGATGCCAGCCAGAATGTCTTTAGTGTGAACGGCAGCGATCTGGCGCAGGCAAACAGCCTGGTAATTAATGCTCCTGCTGGCTCAACTGTCGTCATTAACATTAGTGGCCAGAATGACCGGGTGCAGAACCTCGGGATCAAGCTGAACGGAGTAGATAATCAGCATGTTGTCTACAACTTCTATGAAGCCACCAGCCTGAAGGTGCAGAGCGTGCGGGTAGAAGGCACTATCTGGGCGCCGCTGGCAGATGTTACTTTTAACGGAGCGCAACTGCGTGGTACGCTGGTAGCCGGTTCCTTAACTGATAGCAGTAGTAGTTACCAGTACAACCCGTTCAAAGGGGTTCTTCCGGCTGTTAGCTAATAATCAATCGAAAAAAGGCCTCCTCGTGGTTCGAGGAGGCCTTTTTTCTGGATCGAAAAGCTTTCTATACTTATCTCCTTGAATCTCCTTAGAGCTGGCTTTCTACGCGCCTGCACAACGTTTCAACTGAGAAGGATAAGAACCGGAGAAAATTAGTCCTTGTGAAAATACCTGAAAGACTCATCCAGAGCTTCAAAAGCTTCATCTATATAGCCCGCTTTTTTTAGCGCTTCGGAGTAGCGCTTGTAGACGCGCCGAGTATACTCATCCGAATCGATCTGTTTTAACTCGGTCAGTGCTTCGTTAAAGAGTTGTTTACCTTCTTCAGCACCTGCTCCCAGGGCCAGTTTTATTTCGGCCAGTTGAGCCAGACATAAACCCAGGGTTTGTTTATTTTTAGCTTCTCGGGCTAACTCTACGGCCTTCAACCCATCAGGTAGGGCGGTTTCTACCTGCTGCTGTACGAAGTAGAGATAGGCCAGGTTGAGGTGAATAAGGGCCTGATCATGCCGGTTGTGAGTCCGGTTAAGAGCTTCTTCCAGCCCTTTTTCCAGTACTGTTTTAGCTTGCTCATATTCTTCAAGCGAAATCAAGACCCAGCCAAGCGTATTTCTGATGCCCGGCACATATTGCCAGGCTTCCTGCTTTTGATAAAGTTTTAAGGCGTTTTCCAGGTACTTGCGTGCCTCGCTATAACGTTCTAACTGGCGAAGGGTAATTCCCACACCCCAGTAAGAGTTCGCCCGGTCCATGTCATCTTCGCCATCCTCAGCTACCTCGACCGCTTCTTCATAAAATGAGAGAGCCTTAGTAGGGTTGCCCAGGCACATTAAATCATTGCCCAGGTTGGTAAAAAGCTTGAGCTTAAACCTTTTTTCGGAAATAATCCCGCTGCATACTGCTTCCAGGCAAATTTTATGTTGCTCGTAAGCTTCCTTATGCAGATTTTGCATATAAAAAGACCCGGCCAGGATATTGCGAAGCTGGGCAATTTGTAAAGGAGAGGCCGTGCCTACCTCGGGTTGCCTGTGCAGTTCCAGGGCTTTTTCTAGCGCCGGTCGCGCTTCTTTATACTGTTGTGCTCGGAAATGCGCTTCTCCTTTTATTCCATAATAACCGGCCTGTAGCGCCGGTGGTAATTCTGCCACCTTTATCTCTTCCAAAAGCTTCAGAGCCTTTTCCCCCTGCCCTGTTTGAGCGGCAATATCGGCGCTCAGAAGAATTGAGCGGATCTTTTCGTCTCCGCCCTGGTTTTCATTATTGTTTACCACAAACTCTGTCCTTAGAGATTGTATTAGAATATGTATATCAATTATGTATGTATTCCGCCCAGATTGGTTAATTTTATTTTCTTTTGAGAAATGTGTCAACCGCTTGTCCGCGTATCAAATAGACTTCTACAAAGAAGTCTATTTGATACCTGAAACCTAAATCAAACCAGATGGGGTAGATTAGAATCGAGGATTACGAGGAGTCTCAAAAACCGGCACTTTAAGATTGATAGTAACCGGGATACGGCTAAAATTCACTGCTCACAGTTTAGGCATAGCTGGTAAGTTTTTAAGCTGGTAAGTCACCGCGGAGCTAGTGGTCGATATGGCAGCTAATATACCATGTTGTTCTAACTTTTCCAGCTCGTGTCGAAATTCATAAGAGGTATATTCCAGGTCTACAGTCAGACGGCCACCATTGGCCTGGATTTGTTGCACTATGTGATTCTCAATTTGCTTTCTTTTTCTCATCAGTTAAACTTTCTTATTGCATTGACAGGGTCAGGTGGTCGTAACCACAACTAAAAGAAGTCCGCGCTAACAATCTTTGCTGGGAAGCTGGCTGCGAACATGTTTCCAATCGTAACTGCCTTTATTATAATAATTAACTTTCGAAATAAGATACTTCTTTTGGCTAAACAAAATGGTATAGCCCTGAGCATGAAAACAAAAATCCCCTTTGCTAATGAGAGCAAAGGGGACTCTGTTAAAGAAACCTACGGATAAACGCCCCGGATAGAGGTAGCATCCGCCACGCGCCGTATTGCCAGCATATAAGCGGCGGTGCGCATATCTACCGAGTAATTGGAGGCAATATCAGCCACCGCTGCGAAGCTGTTTACCATCACATCGTGCAGGCGGTTATTGATTTCATCTTCATTCCAGAAGAAGGCCTGGCGGTTTTGAACCCACTCGAAATAGCTGACCGTTACGCCACCGGCATTCGCCAGGATATCCGGTACCAGGTAAATTCCGCGGTCACGGAATATCTGGTCGGCTTCTGGCGTAGTCGGACCATTCGCGGCTTCAATAATCATTTTGGCCTGAATAGCATCTGCGTTTTCAGCGGTCAACTGGTTTTCGAGGGCCGCCGGAACCAGAATATCGCATGGTAATGTCAGTAAATCACTGTTGTTTACCGGTTCCGATTCAGGGAAACCGACTACCGAGCGGTTCGGAGAGCGCTGGATGTAGGCCAGCAGCGCATAAATATCAAGCCCTTTAGGATTATAAATGCCTCCAAAGACATCGCTGACAGCCACAATTGTACAGCCCAGGTCCTGTAACAGGCGAGCCGAAATTGAACCTACATTACCAAAGCCCTGTACCACAACTCGGGCCCCTTCCAGGTTCATTCCGGTGTGGCGGGCTGCTTCAGCGGTCGTAATGCTCACGCCGCGTCCGGTTGCTTCAACTCGTCCAAGCGAACCACCAGCGCTGAGTGGCTTACCGGTTACAACTGAGGTGATAAAGTGACCGCGGTGCATGGAATAAGTATCCATGATCCAGGCCATAGTCTGGGCATTGGTAGCAACATCCGGTGCGGGGATATCTGTCTCGGGACCGATTAAAATAGAAATTTCTGTGGCAAAGCGGCGGGTTAACCGCTCCAGTTCAGTGAGGGATAGAGTTGTAGCATCTACCACTACGCCACCTTTTGCGCCGCCGTAGGGAATATTGACTACGGCACACTTCCAGGTCATCCACATTGCCAGGGCGCGCACTTCATCCATCGAGACGGCATGATGGTAACGCAAGCCGCCCTTGACTGGACCACGCGAGTCATTGTGGTGTACCCTGTATCCGGTAAATACTTTAATGCGCCCACTATCCAGCCTTACCGGGAAATTAACCTGCAACTCACGCTGCGGTACGGATAAAATTTCACGCAGGCCATCTTCGAGACCCAGCTTATCGGCGGCATAAAAAAACTGCTGGCGGGCTGTCTCAAACGGATTAGCCTCCCTGGCAGCTTCTACTCTAGCCTGAACTACTTTTGCCTGTGTTACCTGTGCTACCTGATCTCCAACTTTTTTCGATTTTGCTTCTGAAGTGTTGGTTTGCTCTTTAGCTTGCGTCATTGCTTAAGCCTCCACATTGAGACAATTAGCAGAGAAAGTCATGACGATTTTCCTTGTCCTTTCCATGCTGGTAATTGCTGATTGTAAGTCTGCGCTCTTCGCTTGCGCAATTCAGTGCAGAACTTTTATTAACCTGTGCTAAATACAAGCACGTCAGCCAATCCTGACCATCCAGGAGCGACTTTACTACTAGCAACGTAATGCCAGCCTAACAATTGTTAAAGTGGTAGCAATCCTTACTGGTTCGCAACCGGTTAAGATTTGCGCCACGTTGCTCATAGGTGCTATAGAAAGCACATCCGGTTCCTTTACCTGTTGATTCTATCAAATCTGGAAAGAATATTCAATGAGGGTAAGCTAAGGAAAACTAATTTCTGCCATAGTCTCTGACTAAACCACGGTAGATAATTCTTTCCAGTAAATGCCGTTTTCGCGTTTCAGGAATTTATAATCTACCAGGTAGCGCCTTAAAGTACAGTGATCGTATTCGTAAATATTTTTGAGAACAGCATCTATTTGTAGCTCGCTATAGCGTACGTTCGGCTCAATTAACTTGGCTATTTCTTCCAGTAGATAAAGTTGCCGCTTTACCTGAACAGGCCATCCCACCAGGCGGCCATCTTTCAGAAATCGCCCAATCGTTTTGGCGCGTTCATCGAGGGGCGCGAATTGCTGTTCCGGCTTAAGCTGCCTGGTCAACTGCGCAAGGGTTGTAATAATCTGAGGCAGGTTTTTTGAGTAGGCCGGGTTAAAACTGACCTGTGCAGGTACAGGTTCGCGTCCGGGCGCGGTAGTTTTCCATGCTACGACCTGAATAACGCTGGCTTCTACCAGTTGTAGTAGATCACGCTCCATGCGCGGCTCAGTTACCTTTGCTATTTCTGCCAGTTCTTCCACTGTTAAGGATGTAGCAGGCCTGCTGGCCAGCGCTCCCACAAGGGCCAGGCGGATGGGAGATGCCAGGGCTTTAGTCAGTTCAAGCGCGCTCTCCAGTTGTTCAAGCTGTTCCGGGCTTACCTCCAGCACCTGCTTTTCTGACTTATCTTCTATGGTTTCGCCAGAACTTTCTGTACTGTTGTTTTTCATTTCTATTTTTACTCCTTTCTGTTAAAATCAAATTGTTACTATAGAAAATCAAATTGCTTACCTAGTTATATTATACTAAATAAAAGCTAACTGTCAATTAGTGAAGATAGTGCTGGCACAATCGTTGCAATTCTATTGTTATTACTGAATATTTAACACCTGGCGTCTTGGTAGGGAAGGAATGGAATGTCAACACCCGATTTGAGTAACATTCGCGGCATTTTGTTTGATTTATGGGGCACACTTGCTTATAACGTCCCCCGTCACCATCGCAAAGACTATGACTTGCTTGCCAGCAAATTTGGGGTGCATTCGGAAGATTTGTGGAAAAAATGGGTGATATACGGGAAGCCTTCTATCAGAGGACAAATTAAATCCGGCGAAGAACGGGCTGCACTGGTGCTCAAGGACCTAGGATTGACTCCTTCGCCAGAGATGGTAAAAGAGTTAGCCCATTTTGAATATGAAAATCGGAGCGCGGACGTCTATTTTTTTCCGGGTGTAGAGGACATGCTGGCTACTTTGCGCGAGCGCGGCTACCGGACCTGCCTGATTTCAAACTGTAACTATCTGACTTCATCAGTAGTCGAGCGCCTTAACCTGGCAAACCTGATGGACGGTATTATTCTTAGCTGTGAAGTGGGACTGGCGAAACCTGACCTGGCAATTTACCGGATGGGCGCGGAGAGGCTTGGCCTTGCTACCGGCGATTGCCTGTTTGCCGGAGACGGCGGAGACGGTGAGCTTGATGGGGCAAAAGCAGCGGGCTGTAAACTGGCCCTGGTTGCGCAGGAACGCGGGCACGCCTTCCGGTTTCCGGCCAAAAATTACCCCTATGATATCAGGCTTAATAATATCAATGAGCTGGTCAATTATCTAAAACAGGCCCCCATAGATTCTTCTGCCGCTTAAAGCGCCAGTGCCGCCGCCCAGACCAGAATGGTAGCCAGCACCGTGGCACCGATGGCCAGAGGGCTGGAAAACTTTGCCAGTAAGTGCGCGGCTTTCGGTTTATCCTTTCCGCCTGCCATCCACCAGTATATAAAACCCAGGATAGCGTAATAGAAAAATACCCAGATGGGGTGAAAATCGGGTAGACGAAGGGTGGCGAAGGGCAGGCCGGCGCAGATTTTAACCATCGCCAGCATGTAGGCCAGGAAAATCCAGGCAGGCCCGCTGATAATCTGCCCCGCTACCGGTAGCCATCCGCCAAAAATAAACCCCGCCAGCACCGCTATTCCGCCGCTAGCCATAATTACGGTCAGGGAAGGCAAGACCAGCAGATTGGTCAGGATCGAAACGAGTGAGAACTGATGGAAGTAAAAGGCTACCAGGGGTAGGGTAAGTAGCTCTGCGGCTACCGTAATTACTAACCCCTCCCGTAAAAAGGCCCACCAGCCTTTCGTTTTCTCCATCCAGGCTTTTGCCAGCACCAGTAATCCCAGGGTAGCCATAAAGGAAAGTTGAAAACCGATATCCATCAGGACATTTGGCTGCCAGATTGTCATTAGTAAGGCGCTGGCTGCCAGCCCTGCCAGCCCGCTATATTCGCGTTCCAGTAACCAGCCAATAATGGCCAGGCTACCCATTAAACCGGCACGCACCACCGATGGGCTGGCTCCCACCAGCAGGACGTAAAAGAGTATCGCTGCCAGGCTGATCCATAAGACCGTGCGCCGTTTGAAAAAGCGATTTAGCAGGAGAGTCAGCAGCATCAGGGCAATCGAAATATTACTGCCCGAAACGGCCAGAATATGGGCCACACCGCTGTCGGTAAAACTCTGGCGGGTGCTATCTTCCAGACCGCTTTTGTCCCCCAGCAGAATCCCGGAGAGCAAAGCGCCTTCCTCGCCCGGTACGTTTCGCACAATTACGTCTCGGATACCGCTATTGAGACTGGACAACCAGCGATTAAGGAAGAAATCCTGCTGGCTTGCGAGTGTGCGAAGGCGAGGATAACTTAGGGTAACATAAATTCCTTGCCTGGAAAGCCACTGGCGATAGGGGAAATTTTCGCCGGTCAGTTCTTTCGGTTCGCCCAGTGTGCCGGTCAGTTGTATCAGGTCGCCACGATTGACCGAGGTTTTTGCGCTGGTTTGTACATAAATCTCACCGCTCACGGGGTGCGGTTTGTCTTCCCCGTTTAACTTTAGCTCCTGGGTGCTGAGGCGAAATGAACCGCTCTTTTCACTGTAGGTCGGTTCACCTGATACAACACCCGTAACCGCTATATCTTTTTGATCGAGGTAGTAGAGCAGGCCATCCGGCCCGTAGGAGGGAGCGGCCCAGGCCATTCGCAGCGCTCCCAGGCTAAAAATCGCGATGCCAAGTGGTAATAAGAGAGGAAGGGTACTACCGGGAATAGCTCGCCGGTTGTAGAAATAGAAGATCAGAGTTAGTAATAAGCCCCCGACTACTCCTACCCATAACCATAAAAGAGGTAAAGTTAACCAGTTTTCCAGGAAAATACCGCAAAGCCAGGTCGCGGTAACAACCAACACAGGTAACATAAAGATTATCAGAAGATTTCGTTTGTTGGATTTTTACTAAGACTTGTGTTGCTGGTGGAACTTGGCTAATGCAAAACCAGGAAAGGCAATATCCTGCCGCCGTACCGGTCTGTATTCATCCTAGCGCACTAACATTACAGCTTTGCTTACGAAACTTGATGAAACTCGGTTTGCTGGAAAAAAGCTTTCGGAATAAGCTATCTTTGTTATTTTTATCCTGATAGCAGCCATGTTATATTTAGAAAGAGTAATCTTGCAAAAATATGGTGAGAGGGAGGGGTATTGAATTTGGAAACCGAGCCGATTTACCTGACTGAACCTTATGAAAAAGAAGTAGATACGGAAGTACGCGAAGTTTTATCGGAAAGTAATGGACGCTGGCGTGTCCGGTTGGCGCGCACCGTTTTTTACCCGATGGGAGGTGGTCAGCCAACCGACCAGGGTCGCCTGGAATGGGAGGGAGGGAGCGCTAAAGTTTATCAGGTAATGCTCAAAGAGGGCGATATCTGGCACTATATCGAAACCGCTAACCCGCCTTCAGCAGGTACAAAGGTTCATGGCGAGATTGACTGGGCGAGGCGTTTTCAGAATATGCGCGTCCATACTGCCGGGCATCTGATCGATTACGCTCTTTTTAGAATGGGCTATGTTCCCGGTCAACTGGCCCCGACCAAAGCTGATCATGGTAAAAAAGCTTTTGTGCAGTACGATGGAACAGTCGGTTCTGGGCTTGCACCGGAACAGGTCGAGGCAGAAACCAACAAACTGGTAGCTGAAAACTTAAAATTTAACTGGGAATTTACCAGCCTGGAACAGTTGCAGTCCGATGCTATTTATTTGCAACCCGGCTTGCCAACCGGCAAACCTTTACGAAAGTTATCTCTGGAAACAGTCGGATCAGTAGCGGACGGCGGGACAATCTTAAGCACAACCGGTGAGGTAGGCCAGGTTAAAGTCACCCGTATAGAAGAGCGTGACGGAACCGCGACGGTAGTATGGTATCAGGTAGTTTAAGTACTACCTGCATTCAGGCAAACTTAAAAACCCGGCGCCAGGCCGGGTTTTTGGTTACTTCTAACAAAAAATTTCAAACAGGAAAGTTATACTTTAGCCCGTTCTTGATCCAGTAAGACTCTGCGCAGAATCTTTCCGGAAGCCGATTTGGGAATCTGGTTAGTAAATTCGATACTGCGAATTTTCTTGTAGGGCGCCACCCTTTCAGCTACAAAAGCCATTAGCTCTTCTTCGCTGACAGGCGCTTTTAGCACCACAAAGGCTTTGGGAGCCTCACCTGCTTCCTGATCGGGTCGCCCGATAACCGCTACATCTGCTACAGAAGGATGGGTGAGCAGGACTGCTTCCAGTTCAGCCGGGGCTACCTGCAACCCCTTGTACTTAATCAGTTCCTTGATGCGGTCCACAATATAGAGAAAGCCATCTTCATCAATATAACCGATGTCGCCGGTATGCAACCAGCCATTTTGGTCAAGCATATAGGAGGTTTCATCCGGTTTGTTGAGATACCCCTGCATGATATTCGGTCCACGCACCCAGATTTCACCCTGCTGGTTCGGTCCCAGTTCCTCGCCGCTGGTATAATCTGTAATCCTGCATTCCATATTGGGTATGAGCAGACCTGCCGCGCCGGGACGCTGTTTCTCCGGGTCTAGCGGTATGACAGCGGCGCCGCAACTGGTTTCGGTCATGCCCCAGCCCTGTACTACCGCGCAATTAAGTCTTTCAGCGCAGGCTTTCTGTACATCCTCGCCAAGTGGAGCAGCGCCGGAGAGCAGCCACTTCAAATTGGGGAAACTGTAATTGGCTACCGCCGGGTGCTTGGTCAGGGCCAGGATAATCGGTGGCACCAGGCAGGCTCCGGTGATTTTGTAATCCTGCATAATTTGCAGGAATTGCTCCAGATCGAAGCGCGGCATACTGACAATAGTTGTACCTTCCAGCAGGCCCAGGTTCAGAATACCGACCATGCCGAAGATATGGTAGAAGGGCAGTACAGCCATATAGCTTTGACCTTGCTCGTATTCAGCTACTACCCGCACCTGGCTCATATATGATGTAACATTGTGATGTGTAAGCATCACGCCTTTTGGCAAGCCGGTTGTGCCGCTGGAATAGGGCACTACCAGTAGGTCTTTATGCGGGTCAATTTCTACCTGCGGGGCGGCGCCTGCATCCTGCATCAGCGTGGCGAAAGGTGTAGCCCCGGACGCTTCACCCAGCACAAATATTTCCTCAACTTTGGATTTCTGAGTAGCCTCGCTGGCCTTTTCTATAAACATCGGTATAGTCAGCAAGTATTTAGCCCCGGTGTCATTTAGCTGGAAAATTATTTCCTCGGCTGTGTAAAGCGGGTTGATCGTGGTAAGGATACCACCCAGACGGGCTACTCCCAGAAAAGCCAGGGCATATTCAGGCAGATTGGGAAGCAGGATGGCAAAAACATCACCTTTCTGGAAGCCCTTTGCAGCCAGATTGGCGGCTACCCGCTCCACGCCTCCGGCCAGTTGCCCATAGGTGAGACTGCGCCCGCTCGGCCCATCAATAATAGCGGGTTGGTTAGCCAGTTCTGCGGCTTTTTGTAATACAAAAGCGGTAAAAGGCATTTCGGGGATTACAACATCAGGATACGTGCTGCGGAAAACCATACCGATAGCTCCTTTGCTCCAGCTAGTTACTCTTCGTATTATTTGACCAATTTGTGCGTGTAGTTGGGTGAATTATAGCATCTAAGAAACGTTCTGAAAAGCCTTTGGAAGGGAAAACCGGAACACGGGAGAAGCATAAGTCTAAAAGGCTGCTTTTTATTTCCGATAAAAAAGAGCCAACTCCCTTAAACAGGTTGGCTCTTTTTGGTTTCTTTGGCGATATAACGCTAAACGCTTGTAAATTACTCCAGGTAATCTTTTAGTTTCTTGGAACGGCTGGGATGGCGCAACTTACGCAAAGCCTTGGCTTCGATCTGGCGAATACGTTCGCGGGTGACGCCAAACTCGCGACCCACTTCCTCAAGGGTACGGCTGCGCCCGTCATCAAGACCAAAGCGCAATTGCAACACGCGCCGTTCGCGTTGAGTAAGGCTGTCCAGTACATCCTCGACTTGCTCTTTGAGCAACTGGTGACTGGCGGCATCGGCGGGTGCCAGCGCTTTTTGATCTTCAATAAAGTCGCCCAGGTGGCTATCTTCCTCTTCACCGATAGGGGTTTCCAGCGAAACAGGCTCTTGCGAGATTTTCTGGATTTCGCGCACCTTTTCGGGCGGCAGGCCCATTTCACGGGCGATTTCATCCGAGGTCGGGTCGCGCCCTAACTCCTGAACCAGGCGGCGACTGGTGCGAATCAGGCGGTTAATTGTTTCCACCATATGGACCGGAATACGAATGGTACGAGCCTGGTCGGCAATGGCGCGGGTAATAGCCTGGCGAATCCACCAGGTGGCATAAGTCGAGAATTTATAGCCCTTACGATAATCGAACTTTTCGACAGCGCGAATCAGACCAATATTACCCTCTTGAATGAGGTCGAGCAGCGACATACCGCGACCGATGTACTTCTTGGCAACGCTCACTACCAATCGGAGGTTGGCTTCAGTCAGGTGGCGGCGGGCTTCTTCATCGCCCATTTCCATCCGTTGAGCCAGGCTTACCTCCTGGGCGGCGGAGAGCAGTGGTACGCGACCAATTTCACGCAAATACATGCGGACCGGATCATCGATACTCATGCCCTCAAAATCGAGCGCCATATCAAGATCTACATCTTCATCGCTTTCTTTTTCAAGGTCAACCGCGGGAGTAAAATCTTTCGCTTCTTCCAGAACTTCAATACCCAGTTCGAGCAGTTCGGCGTAGACATCCTCGACCTGTTCGATATGAGTTTCCGGCTCTGGAACAGCCTGTAAAATTTGATCCTGGGTCACGAAACCCTGTTTCTTGCCACGCGCCAGTAGATCGCTGACTGTCAGGAACCCTCCAGGAATTGCCGGTTCACTCGTATCAAAAGCGAGGTCTTTTTCCACTTCATTAGGCTCTTCATCACCTTCATCAAAAGGCAGAGCCATTTCATTCGCTAACGCCTGATTATCGGAATGGTTCATTTCTACGTCCTCATCGTCCATTTCTGGCTCTTCAACCGGGCTTATAGTGGTAAGACCCAGGACGCGGTCAATGTCCTCATCCTCATCATATGTGCGCTTGCGCTTAGTGTTCGCCATTAGAATCACACTCCCTAAACGTACAATATTTATTACAGCTTATTCGGTCATAAAAATATGTACCCGTTTTATTTGCTTTCGTAAGTTTTTTCCCAGTTTTTCCACTTTATAGCGCTTGCAATATTTTAGCTTTGATGTTATATTTAGCCAGGTCAGCTTAACCGCACATAATTTCTATAATGTTAAGGTCTTCACAATCAAACCTTTATTTCGTGCGCTTTACAAGTACCCCTAACTAAGTTAATACGAATATTGCGCTAAAAAGTTTCTCTTCTTCACCCCTTTTCAACCAAATTTTAATAAATCGCACATTAAGTGCCACAGACAATCTATGATCCCTGTTTATTACACCTCTCCAGCGTTTAGCGATCCCTGCTATCTTTAAAAACAACGCTGCGTGGAGGGTAAAACACCTTTAGCTGATCTGATACATTACTGACCAGTTGCCACAGGTGTTCCTGGTTATCGTCTGCCTGATTTACTTCCTCTTCTTCGAGCGCCAGGCTGCCCTGTTCATACAACCGGCGCAAGTTAATCTCGCGCAGGCGGTTTAATTGAAAGCGCATAGCCTCCTGGATACTCATAAGATCAGTCAGTTCAGGTTCATTTTGAGCATGAGCCTGCAACCGTTGAAGATGCTCGGCCAGTTCTGGCGCGAACGATTCTTCCAGTTCATCGAAACGGCGCTGGCCTTTTTCTAGGGTCTGCAAACCTTCGAAAATCAGGCGGTTTTCGCTGCGGGTAAAGTCCGCCGCTTCTACCACTTGCCCATCCGCCGCTTCTACACTCATAGCATCTTGATAATAGCGCGTCAGAAAGGCCAGCATAAGGTCTTCCAGGTCAAGGGGCCTGGCAGGCTCCTTGCTCAGTTGAGCCGTTTTTTCCTCGGGCTCGTTTTCTTCCTTAACTTCCGGGTCAGCTTCAGCTTCCGGTTTTGGCTGAGCTACAGAACTATCGGCTTGATTCCGTAGCTTCTGAATTTCGGCTTTAGCTGCCCGGTTCAGCTCACCTCGCAACAGAGAGTCTTCGATACGGGTTAGCCGAGCTAACTTCTGAATGTAATGTTCGCGCTGAATACGGTCGCGTACTTCCAGAATGGCCGGAATCAGTTTTTCAACTGCTTCGCTTTTACCCCTGGCCGAATTAATATCGACCGAGGCCGCCACGCTGGCGAAATAATAGTCAACCACCGGAAGAGCGCGTTCGATCAGTTCGCGCCACTTTCCTCCGCCTTCGCGTACCACCTCATCCGGGTCTTTTCCGGCAGGCAGACTGGCAATTCGCACATCCGCGTCTAGCTGCTGCTCAAAGCGGATCAGGCCTCTTGCGGTTGGTACTGCTACGGTCTTGCTATCAAAGCCCTGTTTTAGCACCTCGATACCCTTCAGGGTAGCCAGTTCCCCGGCAGTATCCGCGTCCAGTGCCAGTACAATCCTTTTGGTCAGTTTTTTCAGAATACCGATGTGCTTTTCGCCTAGAGCTGTTCCAAGCGGAGCAATAACATTGGAATAGCCATACTGGTGGGCCATAATGACATCCAGGTAGCCTTCGACGATTACCGCGCGGTCGCTACGGCGAATAGATTCTTTAGCTAAATCCAGGCCATATAAGGTGGCACTCTTATCGAAGAGTACAGTTTGAGGCGAATTGAGGTATTTGGGAGCGTCTTTAGGAGCGTTCTCCAGCACGCGGCCACCGAAAGCAATCACCTGACCCTGCCGGTCGCGGATGGGGAACATCAGGCGACCTCGGAAGCGGTCATAATAGCCGCCATCGTTTTCGCGTTCGCCGGTCAACCCGGCGTCCAGCAATTCCTGTGGGGTGAATCCTTTGCCGGTCAGGTAGTTGAAGAGATTATCCCAGCTATCCGCAGCGTAACCGAGGCCAAAGCTTTCAATTGCCGCAGCGCTAACTCCGCGCTTTTCAAGGTACTGGCGCGCGGCTTGCCCTTCTTTGCTATTTAACAGAAGATGCTGGAAATAGGTAGCGGCGGAATTATTGGCTTCACGCAGGCGTTCGCGCTCGCCCTTGCGGGCTTTGGCTTCCTGGTCTAGATTGGGTTGGCGTTCAGGTAAGATTATTCCGGCACGCGAGGCTAATTGCTCCAGGGCTTCGCTAAAACCTAAGCCCTCGGTTTTCATGATAAAGTTAAAGATGTCACCGCTTTCCTTGCAGCCAAAGCAATAATAGCTTTCGGATTCAGGCCACACATAGAAAGAGCCACTCTTTTCAGCATGGAAGGGGCAGAGGCCTTTGTAATTTTTACCAGACTTCTTGAGGTTAACACGCTGCCCGACCACATCTACAATCGAGAGGCGGCGTTTGATCTCCTCAATATAGTTTGGCACATAGCCTTCCATTACCATTGTGAGTATCTTAACTCCTTTTATCCAATGCCGTACTGCTCGCCTGATTTGGGCTAATCAACATGGAATCCACCACGTTATCTACACCAGGAAAGCGCTTACCCACAGCCTCTCCACAGACTTATCCACACCGAGTGCCAGACATCAAACAGCAGAGATCGCTAGCCTCTACAGTTCCTCTTAGAAGCTTTGGCGTCTCTGCCGCACAATTTCTAACCTATGCAGGCGTCTGTTACTCGGAAGTATAACGCCGTACTATTAATACAGCCCAGCTAACCAATTGAGACAGGGTATTGTCATCTCGCTGCTACCCGCCAGGATAGCGTGGCGATACGGGCCGTGGTTCTTGCCAGAAAGGCAAGCCTTCCGCAGAGCAGTTTAATCCGGTCTTACAACACAGATTAATTCGATTTTTCATTGTATCGCCTTTTTAGGTCTCATGGCAAGAGCTTTTTACACGAATTTATTAAGATTGGATAAAAAATAGAAATATTGACACTATTATCATAATATGCGATAATCTTCTCAAATAAGATAAATTTTGATTATATTTGCAGGTGAGAATAGTACAGTCCTTGCAATTAAGGCAATTGTAAGGTGAGACTTCTCGTCCTCGTTCAGCGACAGCAAGGAAGCAGAGCGACTGAACCCAGGATGAGGAGTTTTTTTGTACCTTTTTTCAAGAGTTGTTACCCCTGCAAGGTATGGACACCGCCCGGTTTTTCCAGGATCAGTAGTTACGGCTTTCCTGAACGCGCCGGGCAAAAGGAGCTTTTGATCAAAACCTGGTCTGCTTGCATACTTTACCAGTAGAGGATTAAGAAGAAGGAAAGGTAATCTCTGTTATGATAGTGGTAATGAAGCCTGAAGCAACAACTCGTGACGTCGATGAGGTGGTTAACCGTATCGTAGAGAACGGTTACAAAGCCAACATCATTAACGGCGACCAGCGCACCGTAATAGGAGTGATAGGTACTTCGTTCTACGTTGAGTTTGCCGACATGCTATCCTGTATTCAGGCTGTGGACAATGTCATTCCGGTCAGTAAAAAATACAAGCTGGCCAGCCGCGAGTTTAATCCCGTAGATACTGTTATCAAGGTAAGGAACGTGACTATCGGAGGTGATGAGATAGTCGTGATGGCTGGTCCCTGCTCAGTCGAGAACGAAAAGCAGTTGATGGATACCGCCTTTGCCGTACATAGTCGTGGCGCTCGCGTGTTGCGAGGTGGGGCTTTCAAACCGCGCACCTCTCCGTACCAGTTCCGAGGCCTGGGCGAGGAAGGCCTTAAACTGCTGGCTAAAGCCAGCGCTGAAACAGGCATGCCCGTCGTTACCGAGGTAATGACCCCCGGCGATGTAGCCCTCGTAGCGGAGCACAGCGACATTCTGCAAATTGGTGCGCGTAATATGCAAAACTTCCAACTGCTGGAAGAATGTGGCCATTCTAACCGGCCTATTCTGCTCAAACGCGGTCTTTCCGCCACGATTGAGGAATGGTTGCTTTCAGCCGAGTATATCCTTAACACCGGTAACAAGCAGGTCATGCTGTGCGAGCGCGGTATACGTTCTTATGACCCTTCCACTCGCAACCTCTTTGATGTGACAGCTATTCCTTTGATTAAAAGGCTCAGTCACCTGCCCATTATCGCCGACCCCAGCCATGCTACCGGTAAGTGGTATCTGGTAGAGTCGATGAGTATGGCAGCGGTAGCTGCCGGTGCGGATGGCCTGATTATCGAAGTGCATCCCAACCCCGACCACGCTCTCAGTGACGGTCCACAATCTTTGACCTTCGATAACTTCGGCTCGGTAATGCGTAAACTCCCCGGCATCGCCGAAGCCTGCGGGCGAACTATGGGAGAGAAAGCCCTTGTATAACTAAAAAGCCACCCCTCACCGGGTGGCTTTTTTCTAAAATTTGCTCCGCCGCACTCTTTCGAGAAATTCGGTAATTACAGGGCCTTGCTGTTTGGCTTCCAGCAGGAAGGCATCATGCCCGTAAGGAGAGATTGCCTCGAAATATTCGACCTCTTCCCCACGCCCTGCCTCATAAAGCGCAGCTACCATTTCGCGAGACTGTTCTGGCGGATATAACCAGTCACTGGAAAATGAGATAAAAAGGTACCTGGCACTGGTCGCGGCAAAGGCCGGTACAAGACTATCTGTCCCTCTCGTAAGATCAAAATAATCCATAGCGCGAGTAATATAAAGATATGAGTTGGGATCAAACCGGCGGTTGAAGCTCTCACCCTGGTGCTGTAAATAGCTTTCCACCTGAAAATCTATATCAAAGCTGTAACTGTAATCCTTGCGATTGCGCAGTTGCCGGCCAAACTTGGCCTGCATGGATTCTTCCGAAAGATAGGTGATATGCCCAACCATGCGGGCAACCGCCATACCCTGTTCTGGGCGAGGGTGTCCCGGTTCATAGTAATTACCGTGATCCCAGTACTGGTCGGCCATAATGGCTCTCCGGCCAATCTCATCCCAGGCGATTCCCTGGGCGGTCAGGCGTGAAGCGGTGGCAATCGGAATGGCAGATGCCACCATTTCAGGATACTGTACACTCCAACTCAGGGCCTGCATACCGCCCATCGAGCCTCCTATAACTGTCAGCAGTCGCTCGATGCCCAGGGCCTCCACCAGACGTTTTTGAGCCTTTACCATATCCTCAATCGTAATAATTGGGAAAGAAAGGGCATAGGGTTTCCCGGTTGCCGGGTTGATCGACGCAGGTCCGGTTGTTCCTTTGCATCCTGCCAGAACGTTCGAGCAGATTATGAAGTAGCGGTCAGTATCAAGAGGTTTGCCCGGTCCTACCAGCACTTCCCACCAACCCAATCTGCCATCTTCCGCGCTATTTCCGGCCACATGCGCGTCCCCGCTGAGGGCGTGACAAATTAGAATAGCGTTATCTCGTTGCGGACTTAACTTGCCGTAGGTCTGGTAAGCTATTGTGACCGGCCCCAAACGACGACCTGACTCCAGTAACAGGTCGTCTCCCTCCAATCCAAAAGTGTAATATTGTGTTTCGATTATTCCTAACGGGCTAACTGCCACTTCAGGCATAGCTTACGGCTCCTTCTTATCCTTATCTCCCTGTTAGTTCCTTACAATAACTGATATTATAACCCAAAATAGTCAAGTATAGGCAAAGTTTGCTTTATTGGTAAGTTACCTATCATATATTCAAATTAATCCTTTTCGTAACTATTTTCGTAATATTAATTAGCTATAGTAGAACTAGCCGAAAAAATTCCGGTCTGACTGAGAGAGATTGCTGCAGGTCATAAAAATAGTGTGATACGCAACATATTGTCTCTACCCGGCACGATTATAATAGTAGACAGATAAATAATACAGAACGTCAAACGAAACTTTGTGCTAGTGTATATCGTACATATACTCTAAGAAAGCAAAATATAACTTATCTAATTTTAAGCAATTTATAGAACTAATCGAGCTGGTTTTACGTTATATTATGTATTCAGGCTGTAGCGTGGGGTGGCACGGATCCTGATATAGCAGAAGCTAGCCAATCAAGTAATTTTCACAGGAAGTATTATCCTGATTTAATAAGAAAAGAGGGTAGTATAATGGCACAACATAACAACCCGGAAAACGATTGCACCGAAGTTGAACAAACCCAGGAGCATTCTGAAACAACCGAACTCCAAAATGTTGGTGAGAACCTGGATATGGTGGGTGGCCGTGTGCTAGATATTCCTGATTTTGTGGATCTGGCTTTGCAGGGCTTTAGTGAAGGTGAATTAAAAAGCTTTTTGAAACTTCGTCGCCGTTACAACGAAACTGAAGAAAACGAAGTAACACCTGAATTCAAACGGTTGCGTTTTGCGCGCTTTCTCTACGACTCGGGCAAGATTCAGGGTTAGTCCTTTGAGATATAAAATAAAGATGCGCTCCTACTTTTGGAGCGCATCTTTATTTTATATCTCCTTTTTAGATAACCGGTTATTCAGAGTCAGCCAGATTTTGCTGAGCCTGTTCCGGTAAAGGAGGCATTGAATCGAGAGGATGGGGGGTGGATAGATCCGGTCCCCGATTCTCAACTGGCGGTGTAGTGTGCTTGTCGTTCATCGCCTCATCCGCAGCTATTTCGAGATCTTTCTTTTGAAAGGTTTCCTTCTGAGCTCGATTCATGCGGTGCTGCTCTTGAGGAGTGTTACCGGCTTCCCACTTATAGTTATCTTCATGCATTTTGCTGGTCCTCCTGCTTAATTTACGTTATAGCTAATTCTGCCATTTAACTTGCATAAACTATTCCTAAAGCAGAATAATAAACTTATCACCTGTTTCCTGCCGAAAATGTAAGGTAAAATGTAACGTGAAAATGCTAAAATCTCATTTAGAGTAAAATCTTAGGCTTGTTTCATTCCAGGTTGTAGGTTTCTAACTACTCAAAAGGTAGGGTGTAAGCTTCTTCTGATCCAACCTGGAAGGCTTGGTCTGCCAATCCTCACGGAACTGGCATGTTGTCTCGAATATAAGTGCTTTTACACCTTTTTTTACCTGGCTGCTAATATTCTGTACCTGTTTACACAAAAACAGATCCTGGCTTGAGTCTGCTTTAACATTCACCTGTACTGTAGTTCAGTAATGGTTCACTTTTTAAGCTTCACTATAGGCTTTCTTGTAGGCTTCAACAACAATGAAGGATATTTTATGCCCAATCCATTTAACCGTGGTTTCGTTTTCTCACCCAAAATAAGGCCTCTCACGGTCCTGGCTCTTATTACTTTGCTGGCTACCCTCTTTATAACGCCTCTATCCAGTTCTTCAGCAGCGGTGGCTGCCGGAACGGGAACTCCAAAGGCTGTTCCGGTACTTCCCAAAGCCAGTCAGCGGGTCGGCCCCACCAGCCGTTCGCGTCACCTGGAAGTGGCAGTAGGGTTAAACCTGGTTAACGAAGTTGCTCTTAACCAATTTCTGGATGACCTTTATAATCCCGGTTCATCCCAGTATAAAAAGTATCTTACTCCTCAGGAGTTTACCGCTCGTTACGTTAATCAATCTGACCGGGCGGAGGTAGTTAGCTATTTACAAAGCCAGGGATTAACCGTGCAGGATAGTGGCCTGGGCACTCTCGTTCATGCCGGTGGACAGGTAGATCAGCTTGAGAAGGCTTTTGGTGTCCAGATTTCTGATTACAAGGATAGTGTGACCGGTCGCTCTTTCTACAGCAATGACGCACCCCCGGTCCTGCCTGCCAAACTAAACGGCCGGGTTAAGAGTGTAGTTGGGCTATCTAACTATGCGCAGCACCTGCCGCGTTACCGGAAAGTTATTCCTTCCAATACGACCCAACCCAGGACAAACGGTACCCCGTCGGGCTGTAGCGCGGCGATCAGTACAGCCAATACTTACAGTTCCTTTACTCCCAACCAATTGCAAACGGCTTATAATTTCAGCCCTTTCTACAGCCAGGGTATTAACGGCAGCGGCCAGACTGTGGCTGTATATGAGCTTGACGATTATATGGATGCAAATGTGGCTACTTACCAGGCCTGTTTTGGCACCTCAGTTCCCCTGAAGCGCGTGCCAGTAGATGGTGGCCCTCAGGGGTTCGGTAGTGGCCAGACTGAAGTAGAGCTGGACATAGAGGTTGTAGCCGGGATGACCCCTGGCGCAAAACAGATCCTGGTCTATGAAGCGCCGAATACAAATGCCGGGTATATTGATGAATTCCAGCAAATAGCCAATGACAGGCTGGCACAGGTAGTCAGTATTAGCTGGGGTGATTGTGAACCCGATTTAAGTACTGCCACCCTTGATACAGAAAATGCCATTTTCCAGCAAATGGCAGCCCAGGGACAAAGCGTTTTCGCCGCTTCTGGCGATTACGGGTCTGAGGGTTGCCTGCCCACTAATGGCGGCAAAGAGTTGGCGGCCAGTGATGTTCTGGATAATCCTTATGTGACAGGAGTGGGCGGCACTAACCTGACCCTCAACAGCAATAACACCATCAGCAGCGAGATTACCTGGAATGACTATAATAACCAGGGTTATGGAGCCAGTGGCGGAGGACTGAGCACTTACTTCGCGCGTCCTGCCTGGCAAGTAGGTCCCGGCACTAACGGCAGTTACGCCAACGGTAAACGCATGACGCCCGATGTTTCAGCGGCAGCCAGTCCTTACACCGCCTATGTTGTTTTTGCCGGTAATAACGGAAGCGCCGGTAGCTGGACCAGTGTCGGAGGTACCAGTGCGGCGGCACCTTTATGGACCTCCGCCGCAGCGGTTAGCAATAATTATCTGAGCAACCATCATCTGCCGCAGATCGGTTTTGCCAACCCAACCCTTTACCGTATTTTTAATTCACCTACCGCCAGCCAGGTCTATCGTGATATTACGTCAGGTGATAATTGCTATGACCCAGGCTGCGGCACGCCTGACAGTGGAAGCGGCATATATCCGGCGACTGCCGGTTACGATATGGCGACCGGGCTGGGTACTCTCAATGCATACAACCTGGCAAAAAATACTATCGGTTGCTCCACCACGGCAACCACCGTTACGACAG
Organism: Chloroflexia bacterium; assembly: GCA_036261665.1. Classification (GTDB taxonomy): domain Bacteria; phylum Chloroflexota; class Chloroflexia; order Chloroheliales; family Chloroheliaceae; genus 54-19. The sequence continues at coordinate 9,975 of DATAKM010000194.1, read as the reverse complement.
CGGCGGACGATGGTAGCGCGGGCAGTTTGCGCGTAGCGGTAGCAGCCGCCAACAGCGCTACCACCTATGGCTGTAAGTTGGTGGATCTCACCAGTCCTTCCCTTGGTTCGACCATCAATTTAAGTTCCGCAAGAGGTGGTGGTTTGAGTGTAGGATCGGGAGTAACTCTGCTCGGTCCAGCCTGCACCGCCAGCGGGCCAGCTTTAACAATTAACGGGCTGGGGATTAATGACGCCGGTCTGACCCTGCACGGTTCAATTGTAGCAGGTTTGCAAATCACTAAATTTGGCAACCGGCAGATCGTGGCAAGCGCCGGTCCGAATTACCTGGGCTGCGTCAAAGCAACCAGTTAAAAGCAGACACCTGATTTACTCAAGGAACTACCCCTGATAAATGAGTCAGGGGTAGTTCCTTATAGTTTTAGCCGGGTCTTAACTTTCTAAAGCCGCCTTTTTTAAGCCTTCGATAACCTGCCTCAGGCTCTGGCCCTTGTCCTCACTGAACTGGCCCTTACTACGCCACAATATCTCTCCGGCACGATTGACCAACAAGGCTTGAATGTTTGTTTCGTTCGGAATAGCCAGGCTTTTCCGGAAGGCAAGTTTATCCAGATAAAGCGTTATTGTAGCTTCTCGCGCTTGCCGGTCTGGAATACCTAACCTCATGGCGTTGTCGAGCCACATTCGGAACAGGGGAATGCTCCGGTTAATTGTTGGTATTTCATAGTAGCGAAAGGAAGGATTCTCGCGCAATAATTGCCGGGCGAATGGTACCCATGTATCTACTTCCTGTTGTTGCCAGCGGTGAAAGGCAATCAGTAGAAGATTTACTTCACCTTCAAAATCCTCTGGCAACTGGTATTTTCGCCCCTCAAGATTGTAGCTCTGTATCTTTGGAAATTGCATGGTAATACTCCAGTTCTTATTCATGTTGCTGGCCCTTTTCCTCTTAAGGCTGTTTGGCAGGTGGCGCAGCCATATAGCTGAGCTTCCAGCTTTCCAGCGGTGGGGCTTTTCCGCTATCAAGACGCTGCTGCCAGGTTTCGTCCGTCATACGTTCGGCAGGGTTGACGGTGAACTCGTACTGGCTGTAAACCGCGCCCTGGGTGAGAGTAACTTTGCCATTGATCAGCACCGCTACATAAATAAGGTTGATCCGGCCTGTACCTTCTTCAAGAACCTGCGTCAGACCGGTCGCTATGTCTGCTACTACAGCCGCGTCTTGCTTATCAATATATTTACGACCGGTGCCTGTCTCAGCGTCAGCGGCCTGAGTGGTCAGGTATTCAATGTTGGCGCCCCAGTAAGCGATAAATTCACGATCAGCATCACTGATTTTCTGCCCGGCCAGTTCTTTCTCGGCAATCGACTTGAATTGCAAAGCATATTTCTCCAGGTTATCCAGTACCTGCACATACTGTGTATCAATCAAGTGACGTTGCTGCAAACCATCGCGGGTCATGGCCGCCAGCGCGGCTACCCTGGCAAAGAATAGCGGTTCGGGTTCGACAAATCCGGTAGGCAATTCTACTGGGCCGCCTCCACGCTCGGCATAAACCTGCTTGGCATATAAGAGGGTATCATGTTTTAACTCGGTAAGACTACCAAGCCCTGCGACCAGTTGTTTATTCTGCCAGGCTTCGTTTTGCATGTAGGCCGGATAGCCGCTGCCGCGTTTCTCAGCGTAAGACCGCAGTAAATTGAGCCAGGACCAGTAGAGGTTTTGTGTCCATGATTCGCCCGGAATCTTCGCAATATCCTTTTCCACCTTCTCAAGCTGGCTTGTATAATTCTGGTAAGAGGTTTCTCCCTGCTGGTCCAGTAATTTGGCAGCCTGATCGCTGCCGAAAGCCGCGAATACGTCCAGAGCTTTCGGCAAATCACGCGGCTTTTCCAGTGTTCCAACGCGCCGCCAGATCAGGTTCTGGAAGATGTAAGCGTCCAGGGTAAAACGCTGTCCCATCATCCGTAAACCTTTTATCTGAGTCTCCTGATCTTCAAAAATATAGGTGATCATAGAGTTTACTTTGGGTGGCGGCAGAGTATCAATACTCTTCTGGAAAGCTTCCAGCCTGGTTTTATCGGCGAAAACTTTCAGATCGGTCGGGGTTTCGCTTCCCCAGGTATTCTTGATTAATCCGGCATAATCTCGGTAGGTCAAATCATCTGAAGTGCCGACGAAGAAAGCGGTTGGTTCGTAAATAAGCTGCCATATGTCTCCCGCTTTCCTGGTGCCGTCCTGGCCTTTAAGTAGCGCCTGGGTTAACAGCAGCGCCGATTGGGTTTCACTGGCGGTTTTGGCCCGGAAAGTAAGTCGCCCGTACCACATCATTGCTCGGAAATAGTTCTTTAACTCTTCCGACTGGGTATAATGACCGCGCGGCTTATACTGGCTATAATCCTCTTCGTAATCGCTGCCCATCAAAGGACTCCCGGCTATACCCGCAGCCCCATCTATTAGTTTTAGCTCGGCGGTCACCAGGTTAGATACCGCTGCTGGCATGTTATTCAGAGTAATTTGCGGGTTAGACAGGCGCGAGGCTACCGCTACATAAGCTAAAGTGCGGGTAGCTGCCGGTTCCAGGTCTGTACCGTTGAGGCTGCTATACTCTTCATAGGCTGCCCCGTAGAGAGCCCGGTTCAGACTTTGCAAGTCGCTGATTAAGTATCCTTTTTCGGTTTCGCGCAGCAGTTTATCAAACAACAGATGATAAATATGGACAACGCTATCGGTCGAAACGTAGGTTGGTATTTGGTCATAACGGAAAGATTCGTAAGCCTGGAAGAATTGTTTGTAGTCGGAAGGTGATACCACGAAATAGTTCTGTGCCAGCAACTTTTTCTGAGCATCACTGAGATTAAAATCTTTCAGGTTAGTGATATTAGCAAGGTCCGGCGCAACCGTATATTTTGGAAAGACGGGGGTACTCTTGCTGACAGCCGGTTCTTTATATGCCGCAAAAACAGGCTGGTAGCGCACCAGCGTAGTGGCGCTAGAAGCGGTGGTAGCCGGTGGTGCGGTAGTTGCCGGGACAGGGGTATTTGTTACCGGTGCGGTGCCGGGGACTGTAGGAGCAGCAGTAGTGCCCGCCGTAGTGGTAGCGGGAATAGCGGTGGGTGAGGCGGTAAAGGGTACTACGTTCCCTGCTACCGAAGGGAGAGGGGTAGGACTGGCGGCCTCTTCCCCACAACTTGCCAGCAGCATGGCCAGAAATACAGCGATTAGCAACAGTCCTGCCAGTTTGTTTAATTTATACATGTTTACTCGCTCCTTTTGAAGAAGGCGTATGGCTGGTTCGGGACAAAGTCTAAATCTGAATAATGTCCCGGCGCTCCCCGGTGCAATAATTCGTATCCCCACCCCATCCATCGCCATAGGGTTACATATCGAGCTGGTGCGTAGCGCCCATCGGCGTAGTTTCCTTCTAATACAACAAGTTCGTTGTGCCGGTCTTGATCGAAGTCAGCCAGGGCGAATTCTTTAATAGGGTCTGCCAGCGCCGAACCGGCCCACACGGGGCGGAAGGCATTCCGCCTCCAGCCATAGACAAAAGGATGGCTACGCATTTGCCCCGAATCGTCCTTGCCGTCATCTTTCCAGAGGCTAAAGATTACTTCCGGGCGGCCATCCTCATCGGCATCGCCAAAGCTAAATTGTTCAACTTCCCAGCCTGGAGGGGTCTGCCAGATATTTTCCCAGTGGCCGTCCTGCCCCGGTCGCCAGACCGATAACTGGCGATTCCTCAGTACAATTCGTTCATCAGTTCGAGGTTCCTGGTTTAAATCGTTCACCACTTTCCCGGTGGAGTACCCGCCATAATCCTTAATCAGGTCTCGCACTTGCCTGATTTGACTGGCAGGCAGGTTAATTGTTCCACCCGACAGGGCTTCTCGCCGGTAAGCCAGGGCTGCTCCTTCTTGCCACTCGCTACCATTCCAGAAGACTACTTCTGACTGAAAGGCAGGGTCCGCCTTCTGGCTAAGCTTTTTCAGCCCGTCTTCTCTTTCCTGTGCTAATAAAGGTCGGGGACGGTCATTCTCAATTTTCAAAGGAATTGCTATGGCGCTGGCAACGCCTTGCTTATCCAGCTTGAGGTATAACCCTACGCTTTCCTGGCTTTCCGGGGGGAAGCGACTGTCAAAGATAAAATTCCCCAGGCTGTAGGCTACCACTGTTTTCTGGTTGATAACTTCAAAATTTCCTATCACGTGCGGGTGTGTGCCCAGGATAAGATCTGCTCCGGCCTCTGCCGCCTGGCGAGCAAAATTGCGTTCGGACTGGTCGGGAATAGCCGAATATTCTTCGCCCCAATGCAAAGCGACAATCACCACATCGGCTTGCGCCCGGGCCTCTTTGATCTGGTTCAGTAACTCTACCTGGTTGAAAAGGTTTATCATGCTGCCTGCCTGTTCAGGCTGGCGAGGCGAAACTTGGGTTGCGGATACTATAGCGAGCTTCAACCCGCCCTGTTCCAGGTAACGCACTTCGCTAGCCTGTTGACCGGCTCCAACGCTGGTAATTCCGGCTGACTGTAGAGCGCTTAGGGTATCTTCCACCCCGGCTTTACCAAAATCGTAGATATGATTGTTCGCGAGGGAGAGCAGATTAAAACCGGAGCGTTTTAAGGCGAGTGACATCTCCGTTTCGGCCGGGAAAACATAGCGTTCGTCCGGACTGACTACCTGATGCTGGTGGGCAGCACTAACCAGCGGTGATTCCAAATTCCCAAAAACCAGATCGGCCGAACGAGTCAGGTTTTGAACCTGCACAAAAGGATAATCAGGCCCTTCGGTAGCGGACTTCTGAGCCACATCTCGGCCCAGCATAATATCTCCGACGGCTAGCATGGTTAGTCCAGGCTCGGGTGCAGGTGGCTGATTATCAGGACTGCTATTATTAGGAAAGCTTAACCACTCGCTAACCACCAGCATAGTTACCAGTAGCAGGGCCACTACTCCACCCTGACGAACCCATTTATTGCTCATACGGCCAGTACTCCGCATGCAAATACCCCACTTATTCAGGAGTGAACGGTGAGAAGGTTAAAGAGTCCGGTGGTGTAGAGAAGTGAAGTGGGCAGGAGTTAAAATGTTATAATATTTTAATTCTAATTTATCAAAGATAGGTTTAAACAATCGTAAAAGTGGGTGAATGGAGAGTAGCGAAAACGGGCAGGATGTTACTCGCCCAGGCTATCTTTTCCGCTTGTAGGAGGTAAAAACAGTCGGCCATGAATCGAGGCCTGTTATTAGTTGTTACACCACTTTAGTTCTCACGAGACTAAGAGCTTGTGGCAAACCAGCGGTTGAACCAGGGAAGTACATCCTTGCCATCGTAGCGGTGCGGGCCATCAAAAACGCTGTGGTAAAGCTTCTCGTTTACTCCTGAAAGGTTGTATGCTCGTGCGGTGATAGACAGTTGTTCCTGAACATTGGCAATGCCTTGCTCGCCATTTAAGGGGTCTTGCAAACCGCTCTCTATAAGCAAGGGGCGCGGGCAGATCAGGGCACCTATATCTCCCATATCAACCATTTGCCACAGACCGGGCACATAATTGCAGCTACAATTCTCATTCAACCGGAGTAAGGCATCTTTGTAGCCGTAGAAATAGCCGCTTACTACGGCGACTTTGACTCTTTCATCAAGAGCGGCAAGCCACAGGGTTTGCAACCCTCCGCCGGAGAGACCGACACAGCCAAGCCGGGTAATATCACAATCGGAGCGGGTGGCGGCATAATCTATTAAGCGCATTAAATCCCAGGTCCACATGCCTGTGACTGTCTGGCCCAGAGGAAGCGCCATATTGTTCAATACCTGGCAGGAGTTGGCTAAGATTTGATCGGGTGTATCACCCTGAGAACTCTTCTCACGCCTTTCGCCAAAACCCCTGGCATCAGGGCATAGCACCACATATCCGGCTTTTGCTAATTGCAAACCATAGTCGTAACGGTAGTAGTCTACTTTTTCGGCGATAACAGGCTCTTCACGCCTTCCCGCTACCGCCGATTTTCCACCGCCACCGTGCCCGTGTAGAGCCAGTATTACCGGCCTGCGTTCGTCCTGCTCCATACCAACAGGTCGCAGTACAAAGAAGGGCAACCGGATACCCGGTTCCGTGCTTATCTCTATACGTTGGCAAAAGTAACCTTCACCCGCTTCCTCGGGTTCTGTAGCAGGTTCCAGCGGAGTATTAAGAAAAGTAGGCAGGCCAATTATTTTACTTAGCTTTTTTCGTAGTTCTGTTTGCCACGACTCCAACCCTTCTGGCGCTATGTCGGAGGGTAACCCTGCCTGGCGACTTTCCCGGTCGAAACGTGCAAGCATATATGACTCAGCCGTTAGATAGGCCATCTTTATCTCTCGCTAACTTTAAATATTATTTGCTAAATGTTAGATGCTTTAGAAGCAACCATTTTCTGGAAAGATGCTAGCAGACCACTAAAAACTTGTCAAGAGAAAAAGTTTTATTTTAGTTTTAAGACTTTTTACTGCCTCATAAGTTGTTGTTTGAGTTCAAGTTCTCTTGAAAGCATTATAATTATTTAGGAAGTAAAACAGCATTAAAACAAAAAGGTTTTAGAGAAACTGTTAATTTGCGTCTGAAATCAGGCACTTTTACCCCTATAGATAACGTTTACTAATAAAAAGAGAGGGCGGTCTTTATTCACCGCCCCTCTCCTATTTTATAATGAGATTTCTGTGCAGCTTCACATAACTTTAGCGGTCGAGCCTCGCTCGATCAGCTTGTGTCGAAGTAGCACTTTCTGGCTTCGTATCTCCTTACTCTCAATTAATTCCATCAAAACTCGCCCGGCAGTATAACCTTGCTGGGGCCAGAGTTCATCAATGGTACTTAACTGTGGACTAAGTTCAAGCCCGATAGCGCGATTATTGAATCCCATTACCGACACATCTTCCGGGATACTCAGCCCTGCTAGCATGAGCCTTTTTTCAGCTTCAACTGCTGTGCCGTCGTTCGAGGCCACTACACAGCTTGGTTGAAAATCTTCCTTTAGTTCTTCAGCAAAAGTTATTACTTCCAGGCCTGCCGGTTTCTCTATTCTACCAGCGTCCTTTCCCAGGAAAGGGAAAATCCCCGCTTTTACAAACTTACCGAGACGTTCTCGGGCATTTAGTGAACTCCACTCAGACGTAGTTTGTCTGCCATTATTTTCATTTACCAGCAGTTGCCTGACCAGCGCTATCCCTGTTTGCTCACCGAAACCAGCCAGTTCGGCCATAAAACCTTTTAGCCTGGCTATTTCCGTTCGATTATAATCAGGTTCTACCATAAACAGGAATTGACGGTGCCCTAAACCTAACAAATAGCGAGCGGCATCATGTCCTGCTTCTTCATGGTTAATCGCTACAAAGCTGAGATCAGGGTGATTGGTTATACGATTGATGATAACACCCGGTACTTTTAATTCGAGCACTTTGGAAATAAAGGCCTCGTCCGGGTCAACTCCTATAATGACCACTCCGGAAGGTTCAGCCGTTTGTTCTATGAACAAAAATTGGTTTTCGGTTTCCAGTTCAGAGCCGGTGATAGCCAGGGTAAGGGAAAAATTATTTGTTTTCGCCCATTGCCGTAAACCGCTGATATAGCCGTTCGCTGCTTCAGTGAATCTTATCTTAGGATTGATATAAGCAACAATGTTTTTTTCGGTTTCCCTGGCCTGGACCGGAGGTGGCGTGTCTGAAGACTTGCGTGCGCGGGGCCTGTCTTTGGTATAGCCTAGTTCTTTGATGCTAGCTAAAACCTTTTCCCGCGTCACAGGAGAGACATTACCTTTATTATTGAGCACAAAAGAAACAGTACTCTTGGCTACTCCCGCTCGCTTGGCTACCTGTTCCACTGATACTGGCTTCATTATCTTTCCTAAAACCTTCCGGATCGTCAAATAAAACATATTTTATCGTTTGTTTGATTATAACTTAAACCGATCTGTTGTCAAAAAAAAGCCTATGCTCATCCATCTTTCTTAATAAAGTTGAATAAGCATAGGTCTTTTAAAGACTGAAGGTTTGCCGGGAAGTACTTGAGTTTTATTTAAGGAGGTTCTCTCCCGCTAAAATTTCTCAAAATATTTTTACTGTCGTGTGGCTCCGCCGAAGTCAGGAGATGGCCCCGGCAAATCAGGTGATTCTCCTATTAATGGTCTATCTGCGATTTCTGTTATCTCCTCATCTTCAACCTGAGATTCGGTTTTGTCTGTTCCTCGAATAGTCACGGGTAGCACTAAGTTATGGCTTTCCTGCATATGATCTTGCATTGCCAGTTTTAAGGCTTCCTCATCCAGGGCCGTATCTTGATATCCGCATACCGGGCAGGTAGCTAATTTCTCTTTACGTTCAGCCACTTTTTGTACTCCTTTCTTTATTAAAATCCTAAGAACAGGTAGCAGGTTTGTAACCTTTTTAGCTGAAATATGGTATCCACCCCGCGTAGAAAGGGTGGTCATTTGCGATTGGTAAGCTGACACTTTGTTTGGTATAAGCCGAATAATAAATGGCTGTCAGCAGTTCAATGGAAGCGCGACCATCGGCCAGTGTGACCGGTAGAGGCTCATTTTGCTGCAAGGCCAGCGAGAAACGATAAAACTGTCCTTTTCGGCTTTCCGGTAAAGGTACAAACTCAGCCAGGGCTTCTTCGATCTGTGCGCCTACTTCCGAGTTATCCGGCACAAAGCTCCACGGGTCACCGCTGTTAGTGTAGGGCCGGAGATTACTTTCAGCCGTTAAATTACTAAAACAAAAACGATGCCGCGAAATTTCAGCGCTGGAGCCAACTGTTGTCGAGGAAGAGGCCAGGGAACCATCAGCCATTTCAAACGAGATTGAAGCGCAGTCTTCTACTTCCACCGGGTTGACCCGTGTAGTAATGCGGGCGAAAACTTCTTTAACCGGTCCCAGGATATAAGTCAACATGTCGTGAGTGTGGCTGGAGTGCCCGGCCAGTGTACCTCCCAGTTCTGTTTTCCACTTACCTCGCCAGGGTACAGCATAGTACTCAGCGCGTCTGCGCCAGGCTGTTTCAATCGTGGTTAGGTAAGCCTGGCCGGTCAAGCCCTTATTTCTGAGGTACAGTAGTTTCTGTAGCCCGTGGCCGAAGCGGTACTGAAAGATCGGCATGAGTACCCTCTGAGCTTTTTGCTGAGCCCTATCAAGCTCATCTACTTCTTTAAGCGAACCTACCAGCGGTTTTTCGCAGATAACGTGTTTGCCGGCAGCCAGCGCCTGTAGCATTTGAGAGTAGTGTAAAAAAGGAGGAGTACATAAATCTATAACATCTACGTCATTGTTGAGACAAAGCCTGTCAAAATCTTTGTAATAATAGGGAATATGGTCTGCCTCAGCTATTTCACGAGCTTTAGCCTCATCCAGGTCGCAGACTGCCACAACTTCAAAGCGATCTCCCAATTCCTGGAAAGCCTGGATATGGCTACGACCTACACCCAGCCCAACTACCCCCACTCTTAATTTACCGTTTGAGTCCATTTTGTTGAAAGCTCCTTAACTTAATCTAGCCAGGTTATTACCTGGCTAGATAGTCTTACCAGCCCTGGCTTTGGGAAATTGTTACTTCTCCAGAGGCTTTCTAATCAAGAATAACAGAATTACTCTTTAACGCCACCGATCAAGACGCCTTTGGTGAAGTGGCGCTGGATCCAGGGATAGATGATCAGCATCGGCAGCATTGTTAACAGTACCGCCGCCATCTTCAAAGCATCCTGCGGCGCCGAACTTACCGCGTCATAGCTCACATACTCGTTCATATTCGAAGCCAACAGGATGTTGCGCAGTAACACCGGCAAGGGCATCATATCCTGATTGTTGAAGTACAACAGCGGCAGGAAGAATTCGTTCCAGTGCGTTACCGCGTAGAATAGCCCGATGGTCAAAAGGATCGGTTTGGAGAGCGGCAGGATGATCCGCATCAGGATCTGTAGCTCATTCGCCCCGTCTATCGTG
>DATAKM010000166.1:0-27765 GCA_036261665.1 Chloroflexia bacterium | reverse complement strand
GGTGGTGTACTGGCAGGTTGACGATGTAGAAGCGACCGTGGAACGGTTGCTGGCAATGGGAGCGCAGCCGCACGAAGCGCCACGCAACTTTGGCGGCTTTATCGCCGCTTCGGTGATAGACCCCTTCGGCAATATCCTCGGGATCATGTACAACCCGCACTACCTGGAAGTGCTAGGTCAGACCGGCAAAGCTTGAAAGCAAAGTTACGGTTTTGGTAACCCTTATCTGCTGATAACAAAGCAAGCTATTCCCCTGATGGAGAATAGCTTTGCTAATATCAATCCCCTGGTTGCTTAAAAAAGTTCCTGCGCTAGTGACCCAACTGTTTGAGCATTGGGACAGTCTTACCGACCCAGGCTAAATCCGGATCTACTTTTGGATTCTGATTGCGATGGTTTCCCGCTAAAAACCACAGGTAGTAGCCGGTGTAACCGGGGGCTTCCACGTATGTATGGTAGCCGCGGCTGGCCTTAAAAAGGGTATTATCCTTAACCGTATAAACGTTATCTATACTGCGGTCTTCGGTGTAGTGTTTGAGCAAACCCCAGCCTTCCGGGGCGCTACTTTTGAAAAAGTAAAATTCTTCCATAAAGACTTCCTGACCTGGAATTTCTTGCTCGTGCTTGTGCGGCGGATAAGTGCTCCAATGCCCGGAAGGCGTGTAGGTTTCTCCTACGATCAGGCGGTGTACCGGCTCGTCAGTTTCGACTAATACGCTGTGGAAGGTCCGGCTGAAATTGGCCGCACCCCAGGTGCCGCTTTCGACCTGCTCTGGCCTGATCAGAAAAGGTTTGCCGCCAGAAAGGTCGCTCCTGGCTTTGGCGTAGCAAAGCGCTACTTCAACCTTGCCAGAGTCAGGACCGGTTACGCTAAAATCGGTTGAAGCAGGTATATAGACCGCGTAAGGCTTGCCGCCAAAGACGTCAGGGCGCTGGCCAATTTTTTCAAAGGTAATATCACTCGCCTGGATAGTACACTTGCCGCCCAGGATGACAGCTACCACTTCATTTTCGCCGGAAATAGCCGCATAATCCTCTCTGGCGTTGAGTTTAAGATAGCCAAAGTCAAGCAGTTCGCAACTGTTATCTTTAACACCATTGAAACCATTTTCATTACCTATGGTCTCAAAAAATTTAGCCTCCTTTTCCTGAACTTGCGCTGTCATGTTTTCTATTTTCCCTGTCTGATAAGATTTATCTATAAGTTATACCGGATAAAATGAGTCAACCATTTAACAGGTAGTACCCGTTTTTCTAATACTATACTTAACAAAGAGTATCCTTTAGCGACGAATACTACCTGTCATCAATCCAGAAACTAGGAGCCTTTGATAGCAGCGGCGAGTTCCTGGGCTACCTGGCTTCCGCCCTGGCTTTTCCAGTCCTTGATCAGGGTGCTCAGGGCATCTATACTGTCCGCCCCGGTCACAATCCGCACAATCCGGTCTTCCACCAGTTGGGTCAAAACCTTGCTCTTCGTATTCCAGGTCGGTGATACCGCCGTTAACGCCGGGTTCGAAATACCTACTGCCAGCATCGCCTGGATCGTATCCTGCATTATCTTCGGCTGCTCCGGGAAGCCGGGGTAGTATAATACCTGGTTGCCGTTGGCGATCTTGGGCAGGTCGCCGATCTCTTTCTTGCCGGTATCGTTTAGTACCCGCGTACCATCAGGTTTAACCTCGTTATCCACCCCATCTACACCGAAGTTATAGAAGTTATACTCCTCGCTGCCGAAGGGCGAAGCCAGCCAGTTGAGGATACTGAGTAACTCTTTGGCTTTGGCCGGGTCCTTACCTACTCTGGAAGGGATGGCCGCATAACCGAAGTAACCACTGCCCAGCCATGATACCGGCTTACCCCCATCATAGCCCGGTGGGAAGTAAGGCACTATATTGGCCTTGGGGTTTATGCCTGCCGCGGTTGCGTGTCTCCCGGTCGGTCCCGGGTAACCGGTCAGGCTATCCTGCCAGACCCCGTACTTACCGGCCACAAAGTTATCCTGAGACTGCTGCTTGGACTGCGAAACCGAGTCGGGGTAGATAAAGCCAGCCTTCCAGAGTTTAGCCATAAAGGCTACCGCTTCTTTATACTCAGGAGCCTCAATGAAGTAAGACAGCGAACCGTTGCTCTCCAGTTTCCAGGTGTTGGGCACCCGGAACATATGCATAAAGACAGTCTGAGAGGAGAACTCACCCTGAGTAAAACCCATTCCCCAGGTGTTAGGCTGGGTCGGTTCGGGTTTCTTTTTGGTGAAAGCTTCCATTATCGAGTAGAACTCGTCGGCATTTTTGGGAGCCGAGATTCCAAGATTTTCGAGCCAGTCCTTGCGATACTGATTGGCCGAGCCGACCAGGTAGCGGGGACGCGGAACGCCAAAGATTTTACCGTTTATGGCCACGTTCTTCCAGAGTTGATCCGGGTAAAGGGCCAGGTTGGGGAATTCCTTGAGGCCGTCACCGGTCAGGTAGGAGGTCAGGTCAGTATAGGCTCCCTGCTGAATAGTCTTATACTGTTCTGGAGCGAAACCGAGATCGGTATCGAGGAAGGTAAGTTCAGGCAAATCCCCACCGGCGGTAATGACGCCGAGCTTTTCTGCGTAGGAATTCTGGGGAGCAAGGGTAATTTCCCACTTGACGCCCAATCTTTTTTCGAGTTCCTGCCAGTACTTATTTTCACTGCGCGGTGGTGGCGGCGCGGCGTAAGAAATCATAAAGACGCGCACGGTTCCGCCTTTGCCGGGAATGCCACTGGTCGCTTTGAAAGGAGCAGGAGGAGTGGTATAGCCATCTGGGACACCGGGGGCAGGCGACTTGAGGTAGCTCGTAGTGGCTGTGGCGGCGGCAGCCGTGGTAGCGCTGGCGGCAGTGGTGGCTGCCGCGGCGGTGGTAGCACTGGCAGCCGTAGTGGCAGCGGCAGCGCTAGTGGCCGGTTCGGTGGTGGGGGTAGCATTCCCGCAAGCGGCCAGGAAAGCGCCGCCGACCGGCACGGCTGCTGCACCGAGAGCGGCCATTTTCACGAAGCGGCGCCGGGAATAGTAGCGATCTACTGCATCATTGCTCATTGGTTCCTCCTACTCATAATATCAGTCTGAAACTAAGTAGACTTTAGTACCTGATACCAGATGGGGTTAAGTACTCTGGAAAAGATCAGTGGAACTGAGCTAAAATCCTTCTTACAGGTACTCTACCTCCAACAGATACATTCCCTCCGGGATCTGGTATAACTGGCCCGGAACAAAGTTGTCCGGACAAGTACGGCAAGGGAAACTACTCCAACGCTCAAAGTTGAAGTGTTCCCGGCAAAAAATAAAAGCTAACCTTTGATAGAGCCGGTCAGTACACCTTTGGTGAAATAGCGCTGCAAGAACGGGTAGACCAGCAGAATAGGGACTGTCGCTATCACTACTACCGCCATCTGCACGGTCAGAGTGGGCGGTGGGGCTGCGGCTGCATCTGCTACGTCTACAGCCAGAGCCTGCCCCTGTAACACGAACTGCCGCAGAACCAGTTGTACCGGCCAGTTACTGCTGTCGTTGATGTAGAGGGTGGCATCGAAAAAGTCATTCCAGTGACTTACACCATAGAATAAGCCGATAGCCGCTACTACAGCGGTCGAAAGAGGCAGGACGATGCTCCACAGGATGCGAAGGTCGTTGGCACCGTCTAGCTTGGCGCTCTCGATAAGCTCTCCTGGTAGACTCATAAAGAAGTTGCGGATGACTACCAGATTGAAGGCACTGATGGCACCGGGCAGAATGAGCGCCCAGAGGCTATCAATCAAGCCGAGTTGCTTGACCACCAGGTAGCGAGGAATGATCCCGGGCGCGAAGAGAATAGTAAAGAGGACCAGGGCCAGAACGATGTTACGACCGGGCACGTCCCTCCGAGAAAGACCGTAAGCCATGGTTACTGTGAGCACTAGATTGATGACAGTGCCAACAATGGTGATAAAAGCGCTGATGCCGAGGGCTCGAACCACGATGCCGCTATCGAAGACATACTGGTAAGCGCTGAAGGTGGGGTTAGCCGGAATCAGGACCAGGCTCTTACCGGCCACATCCTTATAACTCGAAAAGCTGACCGCAAGAATGTAGATGAAAGGGAATAGCATCACAAAGACGATTACAGCGATAGCTATGCCTTTACCCAGTTTGCCCCACAGGGTCTGTTTTTCCATCCAGGGTGACATTAGAAAAGACCCTCCTCGCCAAACTTCTTGGCAAACTTATTTGCTAAGAGAATGAGTACCAGACCCACGATCCCTTTGATAAGGCCGACAGCGGTGGAGAAGCCCCAATCTCCAGCTTGAATACCCCGGGTGTAGACAAAAGTGTCAATAACCTCACCGGCGTTAAGACCGACAGCATTACGTTGTAAAAAGATTTGCTCGAAGCCGGTATTGAGAACAGTACCCAGTCTGAGAACCAAAAGGAGAGTAATCATGCTGCGAATACCCGGCAAGGTAATGTGCCACATGCGGCGCGATTTGCTGGCCCCATCAATAACGGCCGCCTCGTAGAGGGTGATATCAATGGAGGTAAGGGCCGCCAGGAAAAGAATGGTGCCCCAACCGGACTCTTTCCAGATGACCTGGAGGACTACCAGGGGTTTGAAGAAATCAGGGTTGGACATGATATTGAGACTCTGGCCACCCAGACCCTTGATAATGTTATTGACGAAACCGTCGCCCCCCAGGAACTGCTGGAAGATAGAGATAATGATGACCCAGCTAATAAAGTGAGGAAGATATAGGACGGACTGGACAAAACGCTTAAGCCTGTCGCTAATGATGGAATTGATAAGTAAAGCCAGTACGATAGGGATCGGGAAGGCAAAGACGATTTGCAAGAAAGAAATGATCAGAGTGTTGGAAACTGCGACACCAACATCAGGATCAGAAAAGAGGTGCGCGAAATTATCTAGCCCAACCCAGGGACTATCGAAGAAGCCCAGGAATGGTGAGAAGTCCTGGAAGGCCACGATGTTGCCAAGGAAGGGGATGTACTGGAAAACGACGAAGAAAATGAAGCCCGGAATGATCAAAAAGTACATCCAGCGTTCTCGCCAGACCACAGCCAGGAATTTATTCCGTTTTTTGGGTTGGGTAACAGGTGTTGACTGATAATTCGAGCTAACCACATTGTTCTCGCGGATCTGGCTCATTCCAAAATCCTTTTATTTGACTTATTTTCTTGCTGCTGGCCCGGAATCTCGGCTGGCAGCGTTACCAGAAAAATTCTTTGTTATCCAGGGCGCGTAATAAGGCTTCTAAAAAGAAATAATCCCCATAAGGAAGCATATTGTCGCAGGCGCCTTGCGGAACATGGCTGGCTCCGTGTAAAAGCAGACCCTCGGCCCGGGGAAAGGCGAAGGTAGTATAATTTTTGATAAGATCAGAAATAATTCGCCCGGCTAAATTTTTATAATTTTGACTAAGATCAAGATCCTGTGATCCGGTTTTTTGCAACTGATCGGCCAGGTAAAGCAATCCTGCGGCAGTAATTGCACCTGCGGAGCTATCGCGGTAGAACGGTCCTTCGGCCGGTAAAGCGTAATCCCAGAAGGGTACCGCGTCTTTCTCGGCGCTTAGTCTCTTTATTACATAATCGGCCAGAAGTGTAGCCATATCTAAAAACTCAACAAGGCCTGTCCGTTCGTAAGAGAGAGTAAAACCATGAATGGCCCAGGCTTGCCCCCTGCTCCAATGCGATTCATCCGCAAAACCCTGGGCAGTTCGACCCCCGACCGGCTCACCGCTGGCGGGGTTGAAAATAAAGGTGTGGTAAGTTGAGCCGTCCTGGCGAACCAGGTACCTGGCGGTAGTACGGGCATGCGCAATCGCTAATTCCCTGTATAGTGGATTAGCAGTTTGTTCTGAAGCCCAGTAAAGTAGTCCCAGGTTTTCCATACAGTCTATAATCATCTGGCCGCGCCGGTATTCTTGTTCCTCGAAGGTATGATCTGCCGCCGCGTTCCAGGCCTGAATATAGCTGCCTTTAGAGTTAAAGCGGGTAGTCAGCAGGTCTGCTGCCTTTAAGCCAATTTCTCTGGCCTCAGGATTTTCGGTAACTTTGTACTCCGCAACGGCAGAAAGGCTGTAGAGGAATCCCAGATCGTGATCAAGCGTTTCGGGACGGCCCAGGCGACCGGCAAAGTAAGACCGCTGACTTACTCCCGCCGTTTTGAAAACACTATCTCCGCAATATTTGTAAGCCAGCCAGAGTTGCCCAACCCAGAAGCTGTTAACCCAATCGGCATCGGTGCAACGCTGGTAGGTCAAATCATCCCGACCAATTTTCGGCTGGGCATCACCCATTACAGAAATAGTACGCCGGATACTATGCAAGACTTTATCTAAAGTTGTTTGCAACGATGTTTCGTTTGTACCTGATTGAGTTTCAACGTTAAACATTGGTTTCTTTCCAGATCTTAGAAATAATTTCTACAAATCTCCTTTACTTTTACCAGTAAAGACCCGTAAAAGAGATAAAGAAATAGATATAGAAACCAATGTTATTGATTTCTATAAAAACACTTCAGGTTTGCACTTGAATTACTGGATAGTTTTAACGAATTTGATACCTGTAAAGTAGCACAGCTTTCCAGACCTGTCAATAGGTTTCGGCAATTATTTCTAAATTCTTTGCCGAGAACTTCTCCTTTACAAAGTTATGTAAAACACGTATAATTTTTATACCAGAAAAATCTAGCAATGCAGGTAGGTGAAGAATGAGTATTACATCGCAGCCTCGAAATAAAATTGGCAAAAAAATTCCGCTGGCAGAAATAGCGCAACTGGCTGGAGTATCACCCAGCACGGTTTCGCGGGTGCTGAACAACAAAGCTCAAACGATAAGTAGCGAGGTGCAGCAACGCGTTATGGCAGCGGTCGCCGAACTCAGCCCTGATAAAGAACTTGTCCGGCGGACTATTGATCACGTGAGTTTGTTTACAAGCTGGATACTTGACCCTTCAAATGACTCTTTCTACACCGGTGTCCTTACAGGCATTGAAGCTGAATGCAAAAAACAGGGCATTCATTTCAGTTATACTCACCTTGACCTGGATCTGGAGTCTATAGACTTTATTCTGGATAAAGTAAACCAAAATCATATTGATGGATTAATTTTTGCTGCTCCTGATAACCGAAAGTTGCTGGAGGACGTAATCAAGAACAGGTTACCCGCCGTTGTAATTAATTCCAGATTTGCTGACCTACCCCTGGATACCTTCTTACCGGACAATTTTAATGGAACGAGTCTGGCAATCAATTATTTAATTCGTCAAGGGCACAGGCGCATTCTTCATTTATCTGATCTCAAGCGTGCCACTATTCGTTTGCGCCTGACAGCCTATCGCAATGCGCTAGAAGAAGCCGGTATTGAATATGATCCAAAACTTGTGGTCAAAATAGGTGATATATCTGTACCGGAAGCCTACGAAGGGATGAAGAATTTCCTTAATAGTAATCCACCCGATTTTACGGCGGTATTTTGCGGAAATGATTTAACTGCCATTGGAGCGATGAAAGCTTTAAGAGAGGCAAATCTGCGTATTCCCGAAGATGTATCTGTAGTTGGCTTCGATGATATAGCTTTTGCCCAATTTACCGACCCACCCTTAACCACGGTTCGGGTTGAACGAGAAGCCATTGGTGCAAAGGCTTTGCAAGGCCTGATTGACCGGGTTAACAATCCAAACCAGGTTCCTTATTCTCTTGAAATAGCCTGCAAACTGATTGAACGCGAATCTGTTGCACCTCCTTCAAAAAAGGTTTAGTAAATAAAAAAGAAGGACCAGCCCGGAACGTTTCACCTGGTTTTGCGTAGAGCCTGTCAACTTATAAGATAGGCTTATTTTATTTTGCGAATAACAACCGCATCAGTAATACTTTAACTTTGGTCAAGTAGTAGATTTTTGCGTTAATTTGAAAAATATTTCGCAATATTTTGCATTGACAATTTCCGGGCCTATTATATAATTAATCATAAAGTTGGTTTAGCTATTGAGGTATTTAGAAAAGAGATAACGAATGACCGCAGGTTATCCGCGCAATCTGGCTGGCCGGAGACTTCCTCTAAATGAAATTGCCGTCCGCGCAGGGGTATCTATCAGCACTGTATCGAGAGTTTTAAATAACAAAGCGCATACAATCAGTGATGAGGTTCAACAGCGGGTCCTGTCTGCCGTTTCTGAAATTAACCCCAATAATGCAGTGCTCAAGAAAAAACTGGAGCACGTAGGCTTGTTTTCCAACAGGTTAATTGATACCTCGATTGAGCCTTTCCACTTTGGAATAATGGCTGGTATTCAGGCAGAATGCCAGCGACAGAGTATTCATTTTAGTTTTACCCTTCTAAAGCCGGAACTGGAAACAGCTACTTTTATCCAGAATAAAGTAAAACAAAATTATATAGACGGGCTGATTTTTATGGCGGTTGATAATCGAGTGTTTCTTGAGAATGTGTTACAGCTTGGATTACCTTCAGTCTTGATTAACTCCAGGCACCTTGATTTACCGGTTGATACCTTTCTACCCGATAATATGACAGGTACAACCCTGGCTATTCAATATCTGCTAGCAAAAGGCCACCGGCGCATTTTGCACCTGACCGATTTAAGAAGAGGTACAATTCGCACGCGCCATCTCGGTTATCGTGCCACCCTGGAAGATGCCGGGGTTGAATATGACCCGTCGCTGGTAGTAATAGCGGCGGATGTTGGTGCAACGGAAGCCTACGAAGCCATGAAGAAGTTTCTGGCAAGCACTCACCCCGATTTTACCGCAATTTTTTGTGCAAACGATATGACCGCCATCGGGGTGATGAAAGCTTTACGGGAGGCTGGCCTCAACGTACCTAACGATGTTTCCATTGTCGGTTTTGATGACATAGCAATTGCGGAGTTTACCGATCCTGCTCTCACCACTATTCGAGTCGAACGGGAAGCCATCGGTGCCAAAGCCTTACAGGGCTTGATTAACCGGGCAGGCAACACTGAACAACTTCCTTATACTCTGGAAGTAGCTTGCAAACTGGTTGAAAGAGACTCTGTGGTCTCTCTACCACACCAGGAATTTCTTGAGTAACGATAAGTTTAACATAATTAAAAACATGACGAACCCACTTATTTCGAATCCCTTAAAATCGCGTGACGATTTTCAAAAAGCGGTAGTTGAGTTATGGGAACCGCTTAAACCATATTACAGTCCCGGTAGAGCCCGGGTTACTTTGGGGCAGACGGGTCACAATTTTTCTGTTACCGCTTCCCAACTGGAAGGGTTTGCCCGACCCTTATGGGGGTTGATTCCGCTGGCAAAAGGCGCCGGAGACTTTTCGCACTGGGATTATTTCCTGGAGGGAATAAGCAACGGTACTAACCCTGCTCACCCTGATTACTGGGGAGCACCCCAACCTCGTGATCAGCGATTGGTTGAAATGGCGGCTTTCGGCCTTGCCCTGGCTCTAATTCCTGAAAAAGTCTGGGAATCTCTGAGCGAGTCAGACCAGGCTAATCTGGTTAACTGGCTGTCTACCATAAATCAAGTTGAAATCGTAGATAGCAACTGGCTTTTCTTCCGGGTGCTGGTAAATCTCGGGCTGAAAAAAATAGGTAGAGTGTATGACGAGCAGTCGATGTATGCCGCCCTGGATCGCCTGGAGGAATTTTACCTTGATAATGGCTGGTACTCGGACGGTTCGGTACCGCAAATTGATTACTATATCCCGTTTGCCTTTCATTATTACGGTTTAATTTACTCCAGCCTGGCTTTCAAAGATGATCCTGACCGGGCCGCCCGTTTCAAACAGCGGGCCAGCCTGTTTGCCCGAGATTTTATCTACTGGTTTCAGACGGATGGGGCCGCCTTGCCTTTTGGTCGCAGTCTGACTTATCGCTTCTCCCAGGGCGCGTTTTGGGGTGCCCTGGCTTTTGCCGGGGTAGAAGCCCTTCCCTGGGGTGTCATTAAAGGGTTGGCCTTACGACACTTACGCTGGTGGAGCAGCCAACCAATTTTTAACAATGATGGGACTCTTTCGATTGGCTATACTTACCCCAACCTGAATATGGCCGAGCAATACAATTCAGCCTGCTCACCTTACTGGGCCATGAAGTTCTTTTTACCGTTAGCTCTACCTGAGGATCATCCTTTCTGGCAGGCTGAAGAACTGCCGTTGCCTGATTTACTGGCCGTTAAACCCCAACCCGAACCGGGAATGATTCTTTGTAGCGATAACGGTCGCAAGCATGTTTTTGCCCTCAGTGGTAAGCAATATCATCACTGGGCGCGTCACGGTGAAGCAAAGTACGCCAAGTTTGCCTACTCGACTGAATTTGGTTTTAGTGTACCCGGTTCCGGTTACGGGTTAAACGATGTCGGCTACGACAGTATGCTGGCGCTCAGCGAGGATGGTCGCCATTACCGGGTGCGCGAAGAAGTAACCGAAAGTCGAATTGAAGGCGAAATTCTGTACAGCCGGTGGCAACCCTGGGCGGATGTAGAAATTGAAACATGGTTAACGCCATTATTACCCTGGCATATCAGATTACACAGAATTAAAACCGGGCGCTCGCTACATAGCGCCGAGAGCGGATTTTCCGTGGGCCTGCCCTCGGAAGTTCCTATCGGCAGTCAGCTTGGCCTGAGTAAAGGCGCTGGTTTCGCCGTAGCCGGCTATGAGCATGGGCTAAGCGGTGTATATGATTTAGAAGTATCTGCTGCGGGCAAACGCCAGGGTGAAATAACTTTTCCCCATCCGAATACGAATTTAGTTTACTCAAGAACCAGCCTCCCGGTGCTGTTGCAGCGGTACGAACCGGGCGAACACTGGATAGGCGTAGCCGTGTTAGGTTTACCCTCTTCAGCAGCTAATAATGCAATCTGGGAGACCCGGCCCAAACTGGAAGAGATTTCGCCAGGAAATTTCAGGCTGCGGCTGGGAGATACGGTCAAGGATATTTATCTGGAAGCATTTATAAGTTGAATTTTCATTTCACCTTCCACCCAATAGAAAGAGTCCTCTTATGTACAGTTTGAGGCAAGTCAGGGAGGCTTTAGCCGGCGTATCGCCCGAAGAACCCGGGACAAGAGAAAGGGATATTTCCCAAAAATTCAAAGAACTGGCTAAAGCTCCTCATTTGCTGGAACTGGTAAGCGCCATCCGGCAGGAGGCTAAAACTATAGTAACCAGCTCTCAACCGGCCCTGCCCTTTTCGCTTTTTCAACTATTTGAAACACAGGGGAGCCGCCTGGAATTTGAGCAGCCCTATTTTAGCCGCCGTGCTCGCCTGGCTATCCTGGCCCTCGCATCCCTGCTCGATCAGACAGACGAGTATCTGCCGACCCTGGAAAATGAAATATGGGAAGTCTGCCTGGAATACTCCTGGGCTTTACCAGCGCATCTGCCGGTGGGTCTGGCAGAAAGCCGCACGGCCAGGGTCGCCCCGCAACAAACCGTAGATTTATTTGCTGCCGAAACCGCCCAACAACTGGCCGAAACCGTAAGCTGGTTAAGATCTCGTTTGAACCCCTGGATTGAGTACCGGGTCAGGGAGGAAATAGAAAAACGAATTTACCAGCCGCTCTTTTACGACCCGCACCATTTTTGGTGGGAGACAAGTACCATGAACTGGGCGGCAGTGTGCAGCGGCGCAGTTGGTATAACGCTGCTTGAACTGGAAACTGATCAGGAACGGCAGCTTGGTATGCTGGAGCGTATTTTAAACGCCATGAGAAGTTTCCTGGAAGGTTTTGGTGAAGATGGAGGTTGCCCGGAAGGTATTAGCTACTGGACTTACGGTTTTGGCTATTTTGTTTACTTCGCCGAGGCTTTACACGAATATAGCCGGGGAAAACTAGATTTACTTCAGGATAAGAAAATCAAAAGAATTGCCAGCTTTCCCAATTGTGTCAGTCTGGGTAAAACCTACTGGGTCAATTATTCCGACGCACCTCCCCAGCTACAACTTGAAACCGGGTTGGTTTCACGATTGGTTAAACGCCTGGATGTGGCAGCCCCGACCATGGAAAAGATCCCGGCGCTTGAGAAAACTAAAGATCACCTCCGGTTTCGCTGGGTTCATCTCACTCGTAACCTGCTCTGGACTGATCCAGCGTTGCTTCAGCAACCTACCCTGGCGGGTACTTTCTACCTGCCTGACATTCAATGGCTGGTAACCAGGGAATATATCGGTAATACTCTTATAGGTTTCTCGGCCAAAGGTGGGCACAATGACGAGCCGCATAACCATAATGATCTGGGGCATTTTCTGCTTTTTGTAGGTGATGAAAGTTTATTGTGCGAGCTAGGGGCGGGACTTTATACTCGCGATTATTTCAGAGAAAAACGTTATAGCTTCCTGCACCCCTCTTCGCTTGGACATTCGGTGCCGGTTATAAATGGCCAGCTCCAGCAAGCCGGAGCAGACAATTATGCCGAGGTTGTACAGCAGCGAGAAGCCGCTAACCGGTTGCTTTTTGAACTTGATCTAACCAGAGCCTATCCAGCTTTAGCAAACCTGCAAAAGTTTACTCGTCAATTTGTATGGACCACTCAAGCGGAAATGAAAAAAGCTCAACTTGAGCTATCTGATATTTTCAAGTTTTCCGCTGAAAAGAATTCCCTGGAAGAAGTTTTTATCAGCCTGATCCAACCGGTTATCGCTGCCGGTAAGATCACGTGGGTGGGAAACCAGGGCAAGGTAACGCTCACCTTTGATCAAGGTCAATTTGAGGCGCGACTCGAAACGGTTCAGGCTTATGCCAAAGAAGGAGACTTAATAAATATCTATCGGTTATGCCTGGCTTGCAAGTCAGTGGCTCCGGAAATTAACAGCCAGTTTTTATTTACATGTGAGCTGTCTCAGGCCACAGTACCTTTTACAAACTGAGCTGTGCGGACTGCAAGTTCAAAATACTCCAATACTCTTGCAATGACTACTTTTCATATTTGGGCATCGAATGTATCCATTACATGAATTGGTGCACAATTTTCCATAGAAATCCAAACACTGATTGTATAGATTAGCGGCTTCATGAAGGGGAGTGTTCAGTTAACATCGTACTACCTAAAACAGAGCAAGTTAACTCTGGTAATTAGAAATACGATGTGCACTGAACAGTAGCTATCATGAAGCCAATGAACCATACACTGATAGCCAGGGGCATCTTTCTATACAATAGCCTTCTCTCCTGTTACTACCCTCTTACTGCCTGCCTGGTGCTGCTACCATCGCCCTTCTTAAGGCCTGCCGCGACCAACCAGCTATCGTAAATGAAGTTCTGACCATGCTCACTACTCCTGCCAGCGTCAAGGCTTCGTTTAGCATGGACTTTTTCAATTTGAGATGACCTGCTATAGACCGGGCAGCTTGAACCTGAATAGGGAGCGGTAACACTGCCCTTACTAACCCACTTTTCTTCCTGAGTAGGTACTTCCCTCCTAATACTTATGTCAACTATAGGGTAGCCAGAAAGGGAGCTTTTACCTTCGGGTAGCCGTTGCTCTTCACCTATAGCATGGTTTTCTTGTTGTACCTGGCCATTCCATGCTGCCTCCCTTTCATGGTTATCCCCTTCCAGGAGATCACGCAAAGTAGCAAAGAAATATGGCATCCGGTTGCGGGTCTGGCCCTGACTCACTACCTCACCAGGACGCAGGGTAGCGTAACGCCTGGTCAGTTCCCTGGCCTGGTACATCACTTCAGCGAATTCCGAGGCTGAAAGCCCGCTCTCTTGCCAGAGGTTACGGGTCTGAGCATGGTTAGAGGGAGTGTGTGCCTTGTCTCCCAGTTCAAAAGGTGCCTATGCATAGCAAGTGGGCGTCCAATTTAGAGTTAGTTTGTTGGGTAAGAGGTGACAGGAAAAGTTGGAGGCCTTGGGTCAACGGTGAAGAAAAGAGGTCAGCTTACGCAGGGTCTTTTGCGGCCATAAAGAAACCCCCTGAGCTAAAATTATTGGTTCGACAGAACAACATTTTTACTCAGGAGGTTTCTTTATTTCCAGTCTTTACACTCAGGCTCAATTATCAGGATGACTCATGTTACCAAAGACTCCACTTACAAATGCTGAATTCCTATGATTACTAACTCTCTCGTACTGTTAATGCTACTGCCTGCCGAAACGTCCTACCAGCGTGCCAGGCTACACCACCTGCCAGCACAAGGGTGGCTGCCACAAGTCCTCCAAATACTTCCAGGGTAAGAGCATCCGGCGACAAAAGCGGTTGCCCCCGCAGTGCTTGCCATGCGACCAGACCGACCAGACCCAGGTAACCAAGTGCTCCTATTCCGACCAGTGCCACCCGGTGTCCACTCCGGTAGCGCCGCCGGTCCAGTTTCATTACCAGCCAGCCCATTAGAGGGATTACCTGCAAGGAGTGCAGGCCCAGGAAATGAGCTATGCGCAAATCGCCCCCGGTAGTGCTCCAGCCCAGCAGCGGTAAACCTGGTCCCCCATCGTCTACCCCGATACTGTGCGCCCCGTGAACAGGCGAGTGCTCGTGAGCCGCTCTCAAAGCGGCTTCGGTAGGGCTGGCCTGCATTATCATCAGGATACCCAGAGCCGAACCTAGCAGGGTCGTTATCAGGGCAAAGCGCAAAGACCAGCCAAGGGTCGGGTCGGGAAACTTTTTAAATATTACCAGAATAATGGCCAGCAGATTCATCAGCCAGACCGTTACAATAACATTACCCATCAGGGAGAAAAGGCTGGCATCAAAGTCGGTGCTCACATTGAAATGGCTGCCAACCCCGCGTACTACCTGAACCAGAATTAGCACTACCTCCACCAGAAAAGCCAGATTAGTTACCCACGAAATCAGGCCAACCAGCCGGGGATGCCCATTAACGTAGCTCAGGATCCAGCTAAGGGTAAAAGCATAGAAACCAATCGAAAGCGCAAACTTGGTAGGTTTAGCCCAGGCTGCCGCTCCGTTTATTATCCGGTGGTCAAAGGCCAGGCCGAAGGCGCAGGCCGCCAACATAATTGCCATCAGAATTCCCAGGAAAGTCAACGGACGGTTGGTTTGGTAGGAAAGCTTTAGCCAGCCGGTAAGCCGAGCCAGCGGTTTATTTGAAGCTGGTCGGGGAGTAGTTACAGATTCTTCTGCAAGCATTGTAATTATTCCTTTCTCCTGTGCGTTTCCGGGCCACTTTGCTTTGTCGTTTAATTAAATAACCGGCAACACGGTTCGGGTGGTTGGGGTGAGTAAGTTCAGTTTGTTTAAGGTTGCCGGTTTGTTACAAACTCAGTGTAACCGTAACCCGGCCCAGGGTAATCAACCAAAAGGGTTAGCAGGGGGATTAATCTCGCGGGTTCAAAAGGATTAATGAGGTTTTTATTGCAGACTGCGGTTATAGCCGGGTAGGCAGTGCAGCTCATTTAGGAATGAGTTGCATTATCTTCTGGCCGGGTTTAGCCAGGATTGCAACCAGCCTGAATGAAGGTTAGTTAGAGCAGGTTAAGTTCCCGCGCCCTCAAAATGGCCTGGGTCCGGCTGCTCACATCCAGCTTGCCATATATCTTATTGATGTGAGCCTTGATCGTGTTGGGACTGATCACCAGCCGTTCGGCGATTTCCTGGTTGGATAGGCCTGCCGCAATCAACCTTAACACTTCCAGCTCTCGTTCGCTGGGTTTTTCCAGAAACTGATTGTAGCCGGTTACGGCAGGAGCGGGTTGCGGAGAGGAGGTTTTGGCTGGGACTATCTCAGGAGCAGCAGAGCTAGCTGAAAAAGGCTCTCTGGTTTGCAATTTCTCCGAAGCAGGCATCCCGCTTAGGATGCGTTCCACGAAGGCCTTGATCTTCGGAGTGTTAAAAGTAAAAGGTTTAACCGCCTCCAGCAAGGGTAGCAAAGCTTCGCCTTCATTCAGGAAATACCGTATAAAATCCTCTGGTTCGGCTAGTTCTAATGCCCGGAGCAAACTCTGCCGGGCAAAGGATGGATTTTTATTCTGATAGCTCAGCGTTTGTAGCAGCAGTAGCTCAATTAAAGTGGATTGGTTACCACTGGTTTCACTTAGCTCCATCAGCTGGGCCAGCCGTTTCTCTCCTTCTCCAGCAGGGTCAGCCCTGAGCCAAACACGGAGCGGGGCCGTCACGTCATCCCAGCTAGACCAGCCCAGAAGAAAACGCAGGCCGGTTTCTATATCTCCCTGCGGGCTGGCTACCAGAAGCCGGGCTAGCGAGTTTTCTGCGCTGGTAAGCTTACCCTCTGTGAGGTATGGGCGCATCATGAGGGTTTCACAGGTAGCCATCAGCCATTCGATGCCACTCGGTCGCCAGGCTTCCTGGGTAGCCCGGGCGGCGGCTAGTGCACCCACCAGATCGCCCTGGTAGTAGCGCAGGCGCGACAAAAGTAACTGGGCGTTGAGAGTAATATCCACCAGATCACCCGCCCGGCTCATTTCGACCAGCCGGGTAATATATTGTTCGGCCTCCTCCAGCCGGTTTTGTTCCAGCGCAATTCGGGCTAATCCGGCCTCGACATAACCCGTTACCGCTACCGATTGTAAGCCGGCCCTTTGCAAGCGGACTTCCGCATCAGCGTAACGGTGGCGGGCCCGAGAGAGGTGGCCTTGCTGGAATTCGATCTCGGCAGCCCAGGCCAGGGCCATTAACGTCACGTATTCGTCCCGGCCTGTAACCTTACTCAGGGCTACCCCTTCCAGATAAGTTTCGAGGGCCATGTCCAGTTCGCTGCAAGAGCGATAAACGCTGCCCAGATTGATCAGGGCCACTCCCCGCCACTGCGGGGCACTCTCTGCCGGAAGCAATTCAAGGGCCTGTTTTGCCAGATGCAAAGCCGTTTCAAAATCGCCCTGTAACCGTACCAGACTGGATAAAATGGCCAGTCTTGGCCCTTCCAGTTGTTCCCGGGTGGCGGCGGCAGCGTCCGGTCCTAATATGGTCATGGCCTGTTCCAGTTGCTCAAGGGCCGCTACCACTTCTCCGCTAACATAGAGGGCCATGGCATAATAAAGGTACAGCCGGGGCCGCCGTAACAGCACTTCCCCCGGCAAGCGTTCCAGCCATCCCCGCAGCCGGGCAAAGGCGCTTTGCTGGAAAAGCGGATCAGTCACCTGTTCGAGCAAGGCAGCCGCCCGCTCGTAATCCTGTCCGGCCAGGGAGTAGTGAATAGCTTCACTCGGCTGGTCTTTGGATTCAAACCAGTGGCTGGCTCTCCGGTTCAGTTCCTTAATTTGCTCTACCTGGTAAACCCTGCTTAGACGGTGGCGTAACAACTCGGCAAACAGGTGATGGTAGCGAAACCATTCTCGCCGGTTATCCAGCAAGATCACAAACAAATTAACTTGTTCCAGTCGAATTAAAGTTTGAGCGGCGTCTTCCCGCCCGGTTACAGCCTGGCAAAGGGGTCCGCTCAACCGTTCAAGAAGTGAAGTCTCAAGCAAAAAGTGCTGGATATCCTCCGGCTGGCGATTCAGCACTTCTTCCAGCAGATAATCCACCACGAAACGGTCAGTTCCGGTGAAACTTTCGATAAAAGTGTGGACCTGCTGCGGGTCGTAGTCTTGAAGGGAAAGAGCGGCAAGCTGTAATCCCGCCGCCCAACCCTCGGTACGGGCCGCCAGCCTCTCTACATCCTCTTTTGATAGAGTTAAATTGCCCCTGGTTTTGAAAAAGGTAAGCGCTTCTTCCAGGGTAAAGCGCAACTGGGCTGCCCGAATTTCGAGTAGTTCCCCGCGAACCCGCAGCCGGGAGAGCGGTAATGCCAGGGGGTCAGCCCGGCTGGTAATGAACAAACGCAACTGAGGTGGTAGGTGATCCAGCAGGAAGGCTAACTGCTGGTGAATTGCCGGGCTGGTAATGACGTGATAATCGTCCAGCACAATCCCGAAGGTGCTTTCTAACGGTAAGGACGCCAGTTGGTTTAGCAACTCGGTCAGTACGCTTTCAATGACAGGTGCAGTAGTCGCAGGTGATTGCAGGGTAGCCATGGCAGCTTGCCCCAGCTCTGGTTGTACTCGTTGTAAAGCTGCCACAAAATAAGTCCAGAATCGCAGGGAGTCGTTGTCGGTGTCGTCCAGTGAGAACCAGCTTAAAGGAAACCTGGTGTGTGCTTGCCACTCAGTGAGCAGGGTGGTTTTACCGAAACCGGGTGGAGCCGAAACCAGCGTGAGTTTTCGGTTACGCGCCCGGTCGAGCAGGGTGAGTAAATGTGGTCGCGCAATGGCGTCTGGCCGCAGTATGGGCAGATATAATTTTGTCGCTAAAAGAGGTTGGGCCATAGTTTATTACCCAATTCCAGTTAGTTATTTTTAAGCTAAACTCATTTTATTGGTAAAAAAAAGAAGGGAGTACTACCCCTTTATTTTACCATACTCTTGCACGGATTAATCCTTTCAATAACCCTTTCGGTTGATTGCAACTTACCGGTAGGAAGCTAAACTGACTTTGAAAGCAGGAATGAAAGCATAGTTGGGTCGCGCAAAACCGAGTAAAAATAATCGAAGCGATGTGGCGGCCACAACCGAAGAAAAGTAGAAGTAAGTTAAGTGAAAGATAAAGGAAGAAAGCAAGAGACAATGTCCGAACAATACCGGATACGGCTAAAAGCCCATTTTAGCGCGACCTTGGCCAGCTACTTTGAAGGATTTAGTCCACAGCAAGTTGAAAACGGAGAAACCATTTTAACCGGTAAGGTCGCGGACCAGGCCGCTTTGCACGGTTTGTTAGCCCTGATCCGCGATTTAGGAATACCGTTACTGGAAGTTAAACAAATCCAGCCAGGAGCTTCTTTGCTGGAAAAGCCGGTTGTTAAGTTGTTAAGACACCACAACAAATCAAATTGCCCTAATTCAATTTAATTCAAAGAAATCAAGAAAGAAAGAGGATATCAAGATGTACGACTATAATGATGGAATGGCCGGAAGTGATCGCAAAGCCAAGCGCGAGGTTAGAAAGGCTGAACGCCGGGGCATTTACCCCTATGAGGGAGCGCAATTTGTCCCACAGCATCATTCCCAACCAGAATCAGGCAATTATTATAACCCGGCCCAACCGCCTAATAATTATGCGCAGCCATATTATTACCAGACAGCGGCAAGCCTGGCTCACCAACGTGCCTTTTTAATCAGCCATGTCGCCAGTTTTGTACTGGTTAGTGTTCTCCTGGTATTCGCCTGGCTTATGAGCGGGGCCACTTACTTCTGGCCGGGCTGGATTATCGGCTTATGGGCCATTGGCCTCCTAAGCCAGGCTGTCACCTATTTTATGCGCCGCAGTATTGATTAACCTGTAGTGGGTACTTTGCTCGTCCGGTTTCGATTTTGAAGTAGATTAGTTTACTACCCAACAAAGGGTTTAACTTGCCTGGTGGAGAATTTCTTGAAAGAAAGACTTAACGGTTTTTGAGACAACAAAGTGGCCCGACATGCTTATCTGAATGCCGGGCCTTCAAAAGCTATTTCTTTAGTGTTAGCTGGCGAGATTGCTTTCAAAAGGTGAACTGGTAGCTTTGAACTTTGTCAGGGCTTCATCGTTTGCTACCCGCTTTTTACCTAGCCAGCCTGCAATTAAGGCCATCGAGAAGTAGAATACTTCATTAAAGATGGCAATCATCCAGGGTTGGGGTGGGACCGGTCCCCAATAGGTCAAAGCGTTAACCAGTAGTAAAAACCCACCAAAGAAGACCATCCCATACTTACCCAGGAGGCCGCTTCCTTTAGTAGAGCGCAGATACCACCCCATTCCGGCCACTAAGACCAGCGCTTCTAACGAAAAGGCCAGGAAAGGATAGTCATACAAACTCAGCCCGACTTTGGCTTCATTACCGATAAGCCCGAGGTCGGGCCGGTGTACCAGCAAATCCAACAACCAGTGGGAGAAAACTCCCGCGCTCAGGGCCAGGGCTACCCGGTTTCTGGTTTTGCTTTCTTTAGCCGCCCTGAGTAAGGGCACCGGCAAGAAGCGCACTATCAGCCAGACCAACCCCGACCAGAAAAGAGCACCGGGCAAGCTGTGGGTGAAGGGGATAAAGCTCATTATCAGGGGACTGGAGGGTAGTTGTGGCGCAACTTCCACTCTTTCCACTCCGGCCAGCACGAACCCGCCCCAGAGTACATCTATGAACTGGGCCGCCAGAAATAACTGGCCTAAGGGAGCGTCTTTTTCAATTTTCTTAAGAGCCAGGCTCGCACCATAGTGTCCTGCAAACATTTTTCATTCTCCTTTTCGCATATTTTCACTCTGCATATTTAGCAGTTTCTTTCACTCGTTTCAGCTAATTTTGGTTTTAAGCCTCTTCGGCTAACACCCCGGCAGCTTCGCCGGATTGATTGAACTGGGCCAGAGTAACCGCAATTCCTGCCCGTATTGAGGGGTATTGGAAACGAAAGCCGGTCGCCAGCAGGGCGGAAGGATCAGCCTGTACATCGAGGGTAAGGGTTTCAACCGCTACCGAACCGGCTGCCAGCGCCGCCAGCCATTTCGGAATGTTCCCGGGTCGCTTTACGCCAAGCTGGTCGGCGGTTTCGTCCAGCAGTTCGCGCTGAGTCGCGTTTGATCCATCCATTACCAGCAAGGTTTGCTCGGACAGGTCGCTCAAGGGTAGACCGGCCAGGTGCACCAGGGCGCGGGCAGCATCCCTGACATGCACCAGCGGCAAGTGGTTACTCCCCGAACCGAGCAGGCGGGCCGTGCCTTTGGACAAGCCTTTGAGATATTGTTCGGCGAAGATTTTGCCCGGCCCGTAAACCAGATTGCCAAAGTAGATATAGGTAGCCGCTACCGGACTGTCCTCAATCAACCGCCGCACCGGAAGCCCGATGTGCGCAAAGCCACGCGCTTTCTGGCGGAGTGGTGAGTTATGGTCAATTCGGCCCGGAGCGTTAGAGTTTCCCCCCACCGGCTGCAAATCATCAGCGCCACTAATAGAAAAGTAGAGAGGGCGGTTTTCTACCCCGATATTGGTCAGGGCTTGCAAAAACTTGGCAGTGGCCTGTTGCCGCTGGATCGAAACTTTCTGAATGGCTTTCACGGTTAGTCTTTTGGGAAGGGCCGGCTGGGTCAAATCTATCAAGATTTTGCTGCCCTGTACCGCGTCAATCCACGCCTCAGGTCTGGCAACATCCCCGGTTATTACACTTGCGCCTATTTGCGCTAAGCGCCCGGCTTTCTCCGGGGAACGTACCAGCGCTTTAACCTCCCACCCGGCTTTAAGGGCTTCGGCAACGGTCTCCTGCCCGATAAAGCCTGTCCCGCCTAGAATAAAAAGTGTTCCTTTTGTCATTTTTTTGATCTCCGCTTTGTTTGTTTTTGAGATTGCTTTTGGATTACCGCTATCTTTCTACCTGATTTTCCTTCTTTGATTTACCGGTAACTTCAGGATAGCAGCCAGGCGGGTGGGAAAGCACCCACCCAAAGGTGGGCGGCGTTGGACAGGTGGGTGGGAAGAATCAGTGAGAATGGGGATAAGCAAAAAGGGATAAGCGAAAAATAAAAAGAAAAGTTAGAGTGGAAGGTTAATCTACCAGCTTGAGCTGGCGGGCGCGGGCAATCGCTTTGGTGCGGGTGTCTACTTCGAGTTTGCCATAGATAGTGTTGATGTACCATTTGACCGTGCTTACCGCGATAACTAACTTCTCAGCAATCTCGCGGTTGGAAAGACCTGCGGCAATCAGACGGAGGATTTCCATTTCTCGTTCGCCTAGCGGTTCAATCAGGACGGGTTTATCATTTTTCGAGAAGGTTGAATTTGCAGTTTGAGGAAATGAGGCAACTTTTGGTTCGCCCTGTTCAGATTTCTGCTTGAGAACCTTTATTTCTGCCAGACTACCCGAACGGCCCTGCTCGATGGCGACCTCTTCCAGCTTATCGAGCAATTCTTGCGCCTTTTCCGTCTTATTTTGAGCCTGCCAGACTTTTGCCAGGGCCAGGTTTGCCGCCTCATACTCATAGGTCAGGACTTGCTGGCTCTGTGCCAGTTCCCGGTAATAGCTCTCGGCCCAGTTCCCGGCTCTGGTTAAGTCGCCTTTTTCCAGCCAGAGCTGAGCCTGGTACGCTTTAGCCTCTTCGGTGTAAGGCCGGTGACCCAGTTGCCTGGCTACCTCTGCTGCCTGTTCAAAAGTTGTTAGAGCAGCCTCTACTTCGCCCCGCCCGGCCTGGACCCGTCCCAGGCCAATCAGGACCGGAGCCAGGTAAATCTGGTGGTTAATCTGGTGTGCCAGTTCCACCGCCTGCTTGAGCCATTCCTCTGCTTTGTCCCAGTCCGGTTGTTTCAGGTAAATTTTGCCTAAGGTGATATAGGACCAGGCTTTGTGCCAGACCGCTCTGCCGGTCAGTTTTGCCAGGGTCTGGTGGGCCAGGGCCTCCGCTTCATCCAGTCTATCCTGTGCTAAATACGTTTCGGCTAAAAAGTTTTCAGTTAGAATACGAGCCAGAAAACTGTGTTCCTGGGTAGTATCCATTCTGGCTTTGAGTAAAATCTGTTCGGCTTCTGGAGTGCTACCCTGCATCAGTAAACTGTTTCCCAGAATATTTTCGCAGCTACCCCTCAGGGAGGGAGCATTGGACGGAAGCATGTCCAGGGCTTGCCGGGCATTTTCGAGGGCTAGCGCCGTCTGGCCGGTCAACCAGGCGGCATGGGCGCGTAGCCGGTAGACCTCGCTCAAGCCTTGCTCATTTCCGGCTTCTTTCCAGGCCTGTTCCGCCGCTGACAGAGGCTCAGCCCAGGCTTTGACCTGGCCGTTAAAGAGAAACGACCAGGCGTACCACAGACACAACTGCGGGCGCTGATATAACACCTGTTTCGGTAACTTTTCCAGCCAGCCATGCAGGGTTACATGTTCGCCCCGTTCGATCATGGGCCAGGTGATCGCTTCAATCAAGCTGGCCGCCTGCTCAAAATCCCGGCCTTCGAGAGCATGGCGGATGGCTTCGGCGTTAAGTCCGGCCTGCGCAAACCACCGGCTGGCGCGGCGGTGTAATTCAGGTATTTGATCAGGATAAAGGCGGCGGAGACGATGCTCTAAAAATTCACCCAGAAGATGATGGTAACGAAACCACTCGCGAGATTGATCAAGTGGCACCAGAAATAGATTGGCTGCTTCCAATTCTTCCAGCATTTGCTGGCCCTGGCCCGTTTCCAGCCCGGTGACAGCCTCGCAAAGCGGGCCGGTGAGCCGTTCCAGAAGACCGGTTTGTTCCAGGAAAGCCTGGGTTTTCTGAGGCAATTGGACCAGCACCTCTTCCGCCAGATAATCCAGCACATAACGGTGACTGCCCGTGAAGGCTTCGATAAACCCTTCCAGATCCTCCCGGCCTTGCAGCGAAAGCGCCGCCATCTGTAGTCCCGCAATCCAGCCCTCGGTGCGCTCTTCCAGAGCAGCAACCTGTGCTTCTGACAGGGGCAACCGCATTACCTGTTGCAGGAAGCGGGCCGCTTCTGTGGAGGTGAAGCGAAGCTGGTCGGCTCTCAGTTCGAGCAGTTCAGCCCGTGTTCTTAAGCGGGCCATTGGAAAGGGCGGCTCGGAGCGACTAAGAATGACAAGGTGGAGCCGGGACGGCAAATGGTCGAGCAGAAAAACCAGAGCGCGATGAATAGCCTCATTTTCGATCAGGTGGTAGTCGTCCAGCACGCAAACCAGTTCACTTTGTTTAAGTGGTGAAAGCTGGGTCAGGTTATTAATCAGGCTGGTCAAAATAAGGTCAAGAGCGGGAGGCTGGGGAGCTTGAAGCAGCAACAAAGCCTCAGCCGCTATCCCCGGTGCAAGCTGTTCCAGCGCGGTCAAAAAATAGGTGAAGAAGCGAGCCGGATCATTATCGGCTTCATCCAGGGCGACCCAGCCCGACCTTACTTCGTTTTCGCTCCCTCTTAAAGCACCTTCAGCCGTATCCGAGACTAGCCTGCTATGCCAGGCGGTAAGCAGGGTGGTTTTCCCAAAACCGGCGGGGGCGCAAACGAGCGTCAATTTATGGCGCAGCACCTCATTCAACCTGTCCAGCAGGCGAGGACGTAGCACCAGTTGGGCGCGTGGTGTTGGAAAATATAGCTTGGTATTGATTAAAGCTGTCATAACACTCTTATTATATCAGCTTAATCAGACTCAAAAGCTCCATCTCCTCATGGGAATTTTCAAGGTAACTGATGAAGTGGGTGGCTTTCTCATCGGAGGCTTCTGGCTGACTGTTATATTTACCGAAGTTTCGGTTTATGACCGCTGCTAGAATTTAACTCAAAAGCCTGAATGGTAAACTGGCTAATAGGAACCCACAAACCTCAAGCCAAAAACCAAATAGCAAGGGTTTAGCGAATGCCGGTATCAAGCAATATTTCAAGGGTAGTGGTCTAGCCAGCCAGGATGGTTACTGGGTGCGGGCTATTGCGATCGAATGGTCGGATATTCGTATCAAGTTCTAACATATAACTACCAGCTGGCAGTTCCGTCGTAAAATAACCGCTACTATCACTAACCAGCGTTTTCAAAGTAGTAGATTGCTTTTGATCTCTGACCCTAACACTTCGCCCCGCTACCGGATTTGGCGGGCAGGGGTTATCGGCCCGCTCTACCGGACAGGTCGGTCCAGCTAGTACCCGGCCTTTTAAATAGCCGCTTTGAACGCTCGGCTGAGGTTGTTTGGTCGAAGTTAGGGTGAAGACGGGTTTAGTAGTAACAGGCGGCGTTGGAACTATTGTTTTAACAGGTAAAGGAGATGGGGTGGGAGGAGGCATAGTCGGGATAGTAGAGACAGCGTTAGTCGAGGTTATGAGGCCGGTAGTGGCACTCAGCTCTGTAAGAGTTTCTGGTTGACCAATTGTAGTTGTAAACCGGGTTATGCCTGCCGTCGCCCCGGCTGATGGAATTTGAGTAGTTGGGGTGGTACCCGTTTGAGCGAATATACTCGGTACTCCTGACCGGGAAGTTTCGGCTGAAAGGGTTGGGAAAGCAGTCGGCACAGGAACGGTACCACCAGGATTACTTACGCTCGCTTCGCCACAGGCGGCCACTATAAAGAGTGTAAGAACCAGGCTTAATAAGCCAGCTACTTTCCTGACAGCTCTTTTTACCCAGTCCATAACCCTTGTTTCCTCCCTAGGAAATTCGCTTCAAGTGTGCCTGCGTTGTACTACTCTAACTATAAGACACGAAAAGTGCTGTAAAAATTACAGCACTCTTCTAGGGGTAAACAATAAACCGTCGGGTTGGGTAAGTGGCATTTGCTTCTCCTTTTACACTAACATTCCTCTTGTTTAACTTAAAAAGTATCTGGTCGCAAGAGGCCAATTCTTAAGGACAATTACATGTCCAGGGCAACCAGACCAAACACGCCCAGACAAAAGCTCAGTTCTCCACCGTGATGCAGGTCGTGTTCCAGCATACCCCAGATTGTCCGCAGTCCGGCCACGTCTCGTTCACTTAAAGCAGCCTCAGTTGGTAAGTTCGACCAGCGGTCAATCAAGGCAGTGAAACGCTGCCAGGTCAAATCGAGACCCTGGACAATCTGGGCGGCGGTAGGAGGTTGGTCGCCCGGTTCCTCCCAGGCGAGCAGCGGTTGGAGTTCAGGGTCCGGTGCGTCCAGGACAGTAAGCGCCCACTTCGCCCGTCCATAGACTATATGGGCGGCCAGTTCTCCCAGCGAACGCTGGCCCGGAACTACTCTAAAATTCAGTTGCTCTCCGCTCAGGGGTGAGACTACGCTTTTGAGTTCTCCCTGGTAATACTGCCAGCTTTCAAACATTCGCTGTTGGACCAACTCGGCTGCTTTCAATAACGTTCTCCCTTCAACCGGATTTTACTGCTGGATGGGACGGACTCGGCTCGTGATGAACTCGGTTTGGTTTGCGTACTTACGATTCTGTCAGCTTTCAATTTTCATGAGGTTAAAACTTTGAGTTAAGGCGAATCCAAAGCTAACAGGAATAAAATAATCTTCTCATAACCTCACCTGAGTGTCCGCTCATAACGGGCAAGTATCACTCCCCGCGACGAAACCTGGCTGCTCGCTAACTCAAAAGCCGCTGACATTATTCCCTCTCTAAAGAGACGTTTGCCTCCTCCAATCGTTACCGGGTGCGTCCAGATGTACATCTGATCAACCAGGTCAGCCTTGAGCAAGGTTTGGATCAGATTGCCGCTACCCCATACCCACAGATCCGGCCCTTCCATTGCCTTGAGTTTTTTGATTTCAGGGACCACCTCGCCCGTCACGACAACCGAATTGTGCCAGGATAGATCGGCATTGGCGTGAGAGACCACATATTTTTTAGTGGCGTTAAAGGGCCTGGCGATGCTTGGTGCATCACCGGTGTGAGGCCAGTAGGCTGCGAAAATATCGTAGGTCTTTCTTCCCCACAACAGTTCAAACGGATTCTTCATGAAGCCTTCGATGACCTGCCCCGTCATCACGTCATTATAATTCGCCCACCAGCGTTCTTGTGTAAACCCGCCCGGTGGATCTTCCTCCGGGTCACTTACTGCTTCCTTTCAAGTGTTCACAAGTGAACAGCTTGAGGTTGTAACCCTGTAAGGGTCTATTATTGTCCGTCCAAGCCAGTGTAGTATTCTCTCAGGGTATCACCGCCGGCTGTTTCCGGCACAGCGTGACTCCTGTTGTAACTATATAAAGAATAAGTAAGTCCCTCCGCTAATAGCACCATCGCTATACTGAAAGCTATCGACCCTGTGGAGCTACCTGTCCTGTTTGACTACCTCGTTGCCTGGCCTGTTCGATTTACCCTATGACCATATCTTTAAATTGCTTTTTGTAATAACGTTTAGTATAGAGTGATCACAAGCAGAAACGAACTGTAATAGGTTTCGAAGGTGGTAAACAGGACACCCTTCTTTGCTACCTAATAATTGCTCCCTGCATAACACCGTCCAGGCTGACAAAAGTCGTCGTGATGATTTTCCGCATAGATTTTTATTCTTAATTCTTTCTGTGATAAGTCACATCCAGATCCTGTTCCCAATGTGTTCCATCACGGGATAGCTCTCCCTTACAGGTAATAATCTTGCCATCCCCGCTGAAAGTGCCGGTCATCCGTTGGGAGAAGCCAGCCGAATCTCGCCACATCTTCCACACGCCGCCTTCCAGGCTCATTTGATAGATCCTGGCAACCCCCCGCTCATCACTATAGAGCATGGTACACGTTTCAGTTTCAACCCCATCATCACGACCTATCACACTGTAAGCGTTCGGCACATCGCCGCCTTCCCAGTTAAAATGCCATACCAAGAGACTGCCTTCTCTCAGCCACTCGAAAGAAGAGTGTCCATGTAGTGAGGAGGGAAGTTGAGGATGGACTCCCACCGTAGTCCATTCACCAACTAGAATAGCAAATTGTTGCATCGAACCAGTCGGTTGCGGGGGTAGTTTAGCTCGCTCATTCATATTCATACTCCTTGCATATTTTCTATTACTCAATTTGAACTAAGAGCCTATCCGATAAGTAATTGAAAGAGATATAATAAGCCAGAACTACTACCGAAAGGTATAACCGCTGTCAGAACTGGATTTCGGCGTAAGCCAGGCTTATCCACTCCCAGATGAACTGTGGCAAGAAATCGAAACACTCTTGCCAGCCTTGCCGCCCAAAAAGAAAAGTGGTCGGCCTCGCATGTGGGACCGTCAAGCTATGACCGCCGGTTTCTACCTGCTTAGAACCGGTGGTCAGTGGGAAGCTTTACCCCGCAGTTTATAGCAATTTGCAAAGTGGCTGAACCAATGAGATACTGTGAGGATGAATGCATACTCACAAGATCTCAGAAAAAGAATAGTTAAAGCCGTTGAAACTAGCGGCA
>DATAKM010000163.1:0-62044 GCA_036261665.1 Chloroflexia bacterium | reverse complement strand
AGCGATATTAGCGGAACCGCTGCCGGACTCGCCTACCAGGTAGACCATTTTGTCATTGAGGCGAGCGCGCATAGAAGGGCGCCAGAGTTGCTGCGGGCCAATCTGCCCGGCGCCCGGCGCATCCGGTATCCAGGAGTAAGCCCTGGCCTGGTGAGTTACCAGTTCGAAAGCAACTATAAGCAGGCAGGCAGAGAGCACAAACAGGCTCATCAATTTAAGGCGATTCGAATGAGACTTAGTAAAACGAAGTTTTAACATCAGAGTAAGAGCCTTTCAGGAGTGTTTCAAGATCAAGGCAAAGCAAAATACAGGTCAGAAAAGCGTATTCAAGCCTGACTTTTTAAGAGAGCTTATTCAATTAGCCGGTATATGATACCGGCAGGTGATTAACCTTGAATTGCGGCTGTTGCCTGTCGTTAAAATTCAGGCAGCCATCCGGCAAGCAGTAGCATTTAATTAAGGGGAATAGCCGTCCTACCAAAAGTAAGTATTACCAGACAGGTCAGAGATATTCTACCCCGCAATACTTTAACCCTTTTTGAATAAAGTACAAGACCCATTATTTTGGCTAATTCACTCTCCGACTGGGACCAATGTCCCAATAAGGTTCTTGCCTTTCCTCGTATAGCCACTGTCGAAGGTCATTTTTATCTTAAAGGAATGTTGCCGCACCTAAAACCTATCCAGGCCGCCAGCGGTTAAAAGAAGACTATAAGAGACTACCTGTGGCTAGTGAAGAACTCCTATAGCTATTACGTAGTCAAAAGGGGCATCAATATCCTATACTCTATTTCTTACTACCGGCAAGGTGGGTTTGTACCGAACATCTCGGCTAATCAGATAGAGTTGCAAATATAGCCAGAGCAGGTAGCCGAAGATTCCTAATGTAAGCAGGGCCAGGAACGGTTGCAGGACGTGGAGCTGGAGCAGCCCGGCCCAGTTCTCAAAGGTGTCTGGAACCAGGCGCCGCGCTGTAGCCTTGAAAGCGATTTCCATATTCAGGAGAGATACCAGGGACAATCCTGCCAGCGGCAGATATAAGCGCCGGTACTTTTGAGCGGCCAGGACCAGCCAGACCAGGCTGTATTCCAGGTAGCGTTCGTGTATCTTGACAAAAATCAGAAAGAAAGCTACACCCAGTAGACCCAGGGCGAAACAGTAATCGCTATAGTCAAAACCACGCTTAGAACTGCCGGTTAGTTCTTCAGAAGTGAGTACAGCCACTCCTGTCTCTCGGTTAGTCGAGTTAATTTCAAGAGCCGCTTTTTTCCTGGCCGGATATTCCTTGTTATTAAACAAAGGCGCCCGGTTAAAACTGGTCCAGGTAATCAGTAAATAAACCAGGGCCAGGCCTGAGAAACTTAGCGCTACCAGCCAGCCTGGAGGAGCAGCATCGCTATAACCCAGAAGATAGAAGAGGTTAAAAGCATTGTATACACCCTCTTCGAGCGAACCGGCCAGCCTGGACTGGTTGAAGAAAAGTTCAAGCGAAGCCGGATTAAAGCCGAAGACCGGAAGAGCCAGGCTCACAGCCACTACTAGACCCAGCAAGGCCGGGCCAATCGCTCGGCGCCAGCCGTACCGCTGAATAATGACCAGGCCCAGCACCGGGATGAAGAACCAGGCCTGGGGCTTGAAAATAAAGCTGAGTCCCAGGATTACTCCCGCAGGTAAGAGTTTACCGGCATAAATGAAGGCGAAAGCCCCCAGCAAAAAAGCCAACAGGAAAGGCTCTGTTTGTCCCCAGACAGCCGCATTAAAGACCATCCCGGTATTGAAGACCAGCCAGACCGGCGTACTGAGTTCAGGCATTTGCCCCTTCCGCTCGGCTAACTTGAAAGAGTCTGCTTCGCTCCGCCGCTCTAAAGCTAACCTTCCCTGTAACCATAAAGCTAACCCCAGGCAAAGTGGCACGCACAGGCTGAACAGAAAGCGAAGAGCCATTACATCCGGGTTAAAGCCGAGGAGTTTGAGTAGCTGCCCGTAGAGCCAGAAGACATAGACTATCAGAGGGGGGTACTGGAACTGCGGTGAATAGTGGTAGAAATTCCAGAGACCAAAAGACTGGCTATCCCTCAGCCAGTTGAGCGAGACATAAATATCGGGATTGCCGTCCGGGTTGGAAAAGAAGAAGGCAGTAAAAGCTATGGAAGTTACGATTAAAGCCGGGACAACTCCCGCTCTATTCATGGCGGGCACCAGGGAATTAAAGCGCCACCACTGGCTGGAGAGTATCACCACAATTGCCAGCAGGCAAAGCCACCAGCTATGCGGCAGGAAAGCTCCCAGGTACAAACCCGGAATGGTTGAAACAGCGGCAATCATTATGCTTACTGGCAGCCAGTCGAGCGTAGTCCGGGCAGCCCATAGCAAAATACCCACTATTAATAAGAGAAAAGCAGGCAGAAAAGGTTGAGGCCATACCAATCCTTTCAGATATGCCCCAATAGTCATTCCCACCGAGTAGCGGCCTAATACCACTCCTAATTCGCGGTTATCCCCCGCTACTTTAAAACCATTAATTTTCAGTTGAACTTCAAGGCCCTTGTTAAGTTCAAGGTCTGGCGGGATGGTAAGGGTGAAAGTATGCCACTTGCTTTCGGCAGGAGTATGGGCTTCAGCCGCCTGTGGAGTGAGAGTGGTGAGCAGTTTGAAATTACCGTTCTGATTTTCGCCGACCTCGATCACCGGAACTGGAATTCCGGGCGGCCTTTCAAAATTCAGTTCAAGCTTGAGCTGAAGAGGGGCGTAGCGCGGCACATCCGGGAAGTAGAAAATAGCATCGGGACGCGTCCAGGCGTAACCTCTCTGGTCGGGCGCTATTTCCGGTTGGTAGAGGGCCTCTGTCTGGCGAGGATAGGCCGGGTTTTTATCTCCGGCATCATATGAGAGAGCTTCGGCGCCTTTGAAACCCGGCGCGCTTAAACCCACAAACAGGCAAAGGCTGAACGATATCAGAAGAAAAAAACTTAAGCATGTTTTCATGGTTGCTCAATTCACTGGAAAATATAAATCTGGGACGACTTTGAGAACAGGATCTTCCTAACTAGCATTCGCCTGCTTTGAACGTAAACTCTACTCGTCTTTTGTCCGGTAAACCTCTATACCAGGCTCCCCATCGCTGTAAATCCGGTTTTCTAATTTATAGCTGTGCTCAGCCGGTTTAACTTTACTGTCAGGGTAGAAGATGGCGTAGTTGTACTCGTAACTGGCTTTCGCTCCCTGAATACCACCTAAAACCTGTTTGTAAGAGGATAAGTTCAGGCGGTTGAAAGCCAGGGGTGAATTATTTGTTGGCCAGACTACCGGGGCATCCAGGAGTCCTTCCTCTGTGCCCAGTTCACTCAGGGCCAGTCCATTATTGAGGGGATGGGAGGCGTTGGTGGCGTAGAGGTTAAACCGGATCTGGAATAACTGGTGAGCGA
Source organism: Chloroflexia bacterium (assembly GCA_036261665.1). Taxonomy (GTDB): domain Bacteria; phylum Chloroflexota; class Chloroflexia; order Chloroheliales; family Chloroheliaceae; genus 54-19. The sequence continues at coordinate 58,619 of DATAKM010000163.1, read as the reverse complement.
TTGAGCCTGTCCACCGGGCATTACCGGCTGGTTCGCCCCGGCCCGGCAGCGAGTTGCTGAGATGCCAAATCAGCGGCCAGGTTAAAACGGCCGAAGAAAACGCGAAAAAAGATAAGACTACCAACCCCTGTCTCAGGCGAATTGAAAGCAGGGAAAAGGCAGGCTTAGACAAGGCCGTATCACCGCCTGTTATATGCATGGCAGTTCTTATTCTCTAAAATTAGTTTAATAACACCAAATGATAAATCAGCCTATGAGTCGAGAGGATTTCCAGAGAAGTGATATCAGCCAGACCGGACCTAGCCCGGTTCTAACTTTAGCCACTCATCAGAGTACTCAATCACTTATCTCTAAGTTTTATGCTGGGCAAATTCTCCTGGATTTGGCGTAAGGTACCGCCAGCCATAAGATATTTACCAATTAACTCTTCTACTTCACTCGCCCACCTTTGCTGCTGCTCAACCTGATCCTGTGGTTCTTGTTGTAAGAGTTCTGCCAGCCTGACCAGAAAGCAGTTAGCCTCTTTTTTATCCATGGTTTTACCTGTGGTGGTGGGGCTCTATAGAGCTTGAAAGTCTCCAGGGTAACCTGGCCGCTCTTCTAATAAAAAAAGTAAAACTGCTCTCTTTAAGGCTAAACAACTATAACCTGTAGTTTTCACTAACGGTACACTCGACCGGGTGATTAATGAACTAACCGACTGACTATTAACAGGGGGAGTTTAGAATGAGGGGAGCTCACCCATTTGGAGGGGTATCTCCTCCCCCGTTTGGATGAGAACGATAAAGCCTCTCAGGTCTGGAAAAAAACCTCTATTTCTTTTACACTTTTCACTGAATGCCTGGAGCCTAATCACGCTATAGCACCAGCAGCCGGCTAATCTAGAGGTTATATCAGAAGAAGAGGCTGACTCTCTTTTAAGCACCTTGTAAAGGGTTGCTCTGTAACTGGTCGTCACCGCTTGCACCTACAGCCTGTTGACAAGTGATCTTGTAGCTTTAGCGGGTTTCAGAGATTAAAGATTAAAGGCATATAAAACAATTTTACACAGGTGGACCACTTGCCGTTGGTGGTGAAGCTGATTACAATTCTGATTAATAAGAAATAGGCTCTTATACCCGGGCGGTTGTTTCCCGTGAGCATGTTAGTAAGTGATCCGAGTTTTGAGCCGGTTTTCAGGAGCGTTAGCTTGTTTAAGCGAAGGGTCAGACTCATCATGCTATTCATGAGCCGGCTGTTAAGTGAGATAGCCCACCGTAAAGCCTTAACTATAGTCATTATCTGCCTGCTTTCGGCAGGAGTGGCCGGGCTGGACTACCTTACTCCCCAGGAAGTTCCAAGCGATGCCTTTTTTGCCGTAGCCATCTGGTTGGGAGTTGCCGCTTTCGGCCTGTCGGGAGGAGTGGCGGTTTCTACCTCCTCCATAGTTCTCTTTTATGTGGCTAATTACCTGATTGTGGGCATCAGTCCTGAGAACGTGATAGCCTCGCTGATAATGAATTATGGCCTCTTTTTGCTGTTTGCTTATGGGTGTCATCTTTTTTTGCAGAACCAGCGCCAGTTAGCCAAAGCGCAGCAGAACCTTGAGCACAGGCTCAGCGATCTGGATGAGTTACACAGGCAGGCGGAAATCCTCTACCAGCAAAACTTGAAGCTGGCCATTACCGAAGAACGTAACCGCCTGGCCCGAGAGATACATGATGTGCTGGCTCAAGGCCTGCTGGCTATTGTGGTGCAGGTAGAAGCGGCCTTTCTTAATCGCAATAATTCAAATATGCTGGAAGAGCGCCTCTTAAAAATAGATGAGCTGGCCCGCTACAACTTACAGGAAGCTCGCCGTTCGGTCGCTAACCTGCGCCCCTTACCCTTGGATGGCGCTAGCTTATGGCAAGCGCTGGAAGAGCGGGTAAAGGAGTTTGAGCGCGAGCAGCATATCCGGGCCAGCTTCACCACCAGCGGCACTCTTAAACCCATGCAGGCCGAGGTGGAAACAACCATCTACCGCATCGCTCAGGAGGCCCTCAGCAATGTAGCTCGGCACGCCAGGGCCAGCCAGGTGGAGGTGAAGCTTGACTATGACGAGGAAGAGGTCTGTCTCACGGTCCAGGATAACGGTCAGGGTTTTGAGCTGCTGCCGGGTCTTACCACCAGGACAGGCAGGACCGTAAAAGGCAAAGCCAAAACTTTTGGTCTCGCCAGTATGCAGGAACGAGCCAACCAGATCGAGGGACTGGTCACCATTCAGAGCAAACCCGATCAGGGCTCCCGGGTACGCCTGATCGTACCCTACGGTGCCGGGCTGGCGGAAGAGCCCGAACTTTTAGCCAGGGCGGACAGTGATGAAGTCCTTTTGCAAAAGGACCAGCCTGAAAAAGTTAATTAACCGGCCAGCCATATTTGAAGGCTGGTGCAGTAACACTTAGCTATCCCAATGGGAGAGTACAAATACAAAGCCGGATTAATCATCCGTGTTATAAACTTCAGCAGATATAACATAATTAAAATAGCCGGCCCTTTTGGAAAAGCCATATAGCCCAATAAGAGCTAAAAGAGGAGAGTTACTTAAAAATGCCAGGACCACTGGAGCCAGAAGTAAATAGACATGGGACAGAAGCGGCAGGAACAATCGCGCCTGCCTATTCCGAAAACACACAAAGAATCCGGATACTCATGGCGGACGATCACAGCCTGATGCGGGATGGGATCTCCTATATTCTTCAAACCCAGCCGGATTTTGAGGTGGTAGGAGGAGCCTCGGATGGGCTGGAAGTAATCGAACAGGTTCGCGCCCTTAAGCCACATGTTATTCTGATGGATTTGCAAATGCCCAATCTGAACGGGGTAGAGGCAATCCGGCGGCTTTTGGCCGAGAACGACCAGTTAAAGATTATCATTCTGACTACTTTTAACACTGACGAATACATCTACGAGGGTATTCGGGCAGGCGCCCACGGCTATCTTTTGAAGGACGTACCCAAAGAAGAATTGTTCAAGGCTATCCGGCTGGTCTACCAGGGCCAATCCCTGGCCCAACCGGTCATAACCGCCCGCATTTTTAAACTCCTGGCGAGAGGTGGGGCTAACAGCGGAGAACAGCCCGCTTTAACCGAGCGAGAACTGGAAGTGCTGAAGTTAATGGCGCAGGGAGACCGTAATAAAGAAATCGCCCAGAAGCTTGCCGTCAGTGAAAACACTATCAAGACCTATGTGGCCGCTGTTCTGCAAAAGCTCAATGTAACTGACCGCACCCAGGCAGCCATTTATGCGGTCCAGAAAGGACTGGTCAGGTTAGAAGAGTAGGAACACATGAAAGTGACTCTCACTATCGAAGCCCTGGCCGCTCATTTCAGGGGTGTAAAACTGGCTGAAGCTGAGCCAGCCTGACGACGCTATTACAGGAAAATACCAATAGCATCACAATCTCACCCGAAACCACTGAGCGTAATACACTCTTCAATCACCTGTTTTCGAGCTTCTTTCACCAATTCTGCCGGGTTCTCAAGGGTGGTATGGGTTACTGCCGGCAGTACCGCAAATTTTTCAGCAAAAAGTCCCATGACAATCTGCACTGGAAAGAGATTCCTATGGAAGAAAAGTCTGCTGCTCAGCAAATAGATGCCATAGTCAAAAAGTATACCGATTGGCGAGGTGAGATGATGTCACGGCTGCGCGCTGTGATCACCCAGGCTGACTCTGACGTAGTTGAAGAAGTGAAGTGGAAAAAGCCCTCAAGACCCGAGGGAGTGCCGGTGTGGTCCCATGAGGGAATCCTCTGCGTTTGCGATACCCTCAATAAGGCCGTCAGGTTGACCTTCCCGAAGGGTACTCAGATGAATGACCCGCACAGGCTCTTTAACACGCGCCTGGATAGCAAGACGGTTCGGGCAATCGACTTTCATGAAGGTGAAACGATCAATGAAGCCGCGTTAAAGGCGCTCATTCTGGAAGCGATGAGGTTGAACCAGTCAAAAAGATCGTAGCCCTGGTTCCAGAAAAGCCCTCAGTTAGGATGATTTTATGATGACTTTTTAGAGCGTTTATTGAGCACATATTGCACTGAAGGGCTGACTGCCTTATCCGTGCGGTGAATACAGCCATACCAACAGCAAGGCCGGCGCATGCCCTCTTTGAGTTGAGTGCGCACCCTTTCAACATGCTGCCTTCTGGTTTCCGGTTGTTTGACGGAGATCGTCCAGCAGATCCATTCATTGCGCGCAAGAGGTGTAAGATTTTCCCAGGCCGCTAGCGCCACCGCGTCAGAAGCGAGGGAATTCCGTAAATCCTCTGGCAATTCGTGGACAACGCCACCGGAGATGTCATTGTTGTTCATGGTCATACGCCTATACTAACACCGGGTAGCCTTTCTCGCAAGGATGGCAAGCACTAATGGCGTCTTCAATTTGCTTGAGTGACAAACAAACCCACAACACCAAACTTATTACAAGCGCGAACGGGCAGAATTTAACCGCGTTATTTACCATTTGATGTTAGGCTGGAAGCAGGAGGAATCATTCATTCAGTTAATATCAGACGATCTCTAGTATAGGCAAGGTTTACTCTTCCCAACTTTACGGACATTTGTAATTCAGTCTCACAAACTTTTTAATTTTTACTTCAAAGCGCTACCTTTAAACGCGCTTTGGTCTGTGGAAGACGGACCCCCTGCTGAAATTTCAAAACGATTTGTTCGAAAATGTGGAGGAGAACCATGGGTACGGGTATACTGCAGGGCATCATTTTCGGCGGAATACTGGCTTTCATCACGGTCCAAATTATCGTGAGGATCAAGGCCACGAAGGTGAACGGCTGGATAACCATTTTCGGCTGCGGCCTGCCCGGCAACAGTATGTGGCTGCGAGCCGCCTGCACCCGGATGTTTCCTGGCCCAGTAAACGTACCGCAAGAGGCGATGTACTGGCGGACACGCGTAGACGGAGCAGGCCACATACTCAACGGCCAGCACACCTACACCCTGAACTTCCCGCCGGGCGGTCTTCCGCCCAATGATGCATTCTGGTCGCTGACTATGGGTAATGCGAAAAATCGCTTCGTGCCAAATCCGATCAACCGGTACAGTATCTCCGATAGATTGGCACTGGTGCCGAACGCTGACGGTTCCGTCACCATTTACATTCAGAACGCCGTTCCGGCAGGGCATGAATCCAACTGGCTGCCCGCTCCGGCAGGCACTTTTATACTCTGGCTGCGGGTGTATATGCCCGGTGCGGTTATTCTCAACGGCGAGTATACGGTGCCGCCGGTCGTCGAAAGTGAAATGCCTTCTCAGGAAAAACACAAAGATCTGCTCACGGTCGGTTCGATCAGGGTCGTAGTCTGGACGCTTGGCGTGTGCGCGTTCATTTATTTTATGATACCGAGTATGGAACGCAACCTGCTGACGGTCAGCTCACTCATGGTCGTGTCCTGGTTCCTTTTCATCTACTTTTGGCCCCGCCTTCTTCTGTACGCGTACAAGCGAGCGATCCTGGTTCAAGGGTTCGGTGAAGGCCCCATCCCGATCAATACTCTCTATACGGAGTCCCAAACGCTTTTTGCAGACCCTCTCCATCCGCCCGCCTCGGGCTCAAAACTGGCTGTTACTGGCGTGAACCGCGACACGCTCCTGACGGTCGGCTGGTTAAACCTCAATAAAGAACCGCAAATCTTGTATGTGCCGGAAATGGCCGGTCGCTACTACAGCGTGCAGTTTACTGATCCGTCCAACAATACTAATTTTGCCTATGTCGGCAAACGCACCACGGGAACCGAGGCCGGTGTCTACCTTATCACGGGGCCAACCTGGAAAGGAGAAATACCGGACGGAATAGCTCAGCTATCCTCGCCGAATAATTCGGTACTCGTGATCGGCCGGGTGTTTGTTGAGAGCGACAGTGATCTTCCGAACGCTTACGCTCTTGCGAAACAGCTACAACTCATACCTCTGAGCCAGTGGCACCTCAGCCAGACCTGGATTAGCCGGTAGCGAAACCGCATCACTGTTCGTCCAATACAACTCACTTCGTTAACCTCCAGATTAAGCGAGTAGCGCCGGACGAAGCTAGAATTTCTTCACCCAACTAAGGTTAAGATTAAAATCAAATGTTTAGTTGTGGTACCCGACTTGTTTTTGGTATGCCACGGGGCATATGTCCGCCGGGCTATATTTTGCCTTAACCCGATGCCAAAAATAGCTCCCTGGCCACTTCAAATTTTTCCAGGAGGAGGTTAAATTTAAGCTAGCTGTGCCCAGGATTCTCAAAAAGTTTCAAAAAGAATTCTATGATCAAGGTGCAAAGAAATGACAGTAAAAACAAAAAAAGCAGTACCGACCGCCAACCGGCCTCTCCGCCAGTTACCCTACCTGGTACGAGCTTTAATGGCCAATCGCACCGCCGGGAAATCCCCGGCCCGTGACCACAATTGGACCATCAAAGAAGCACCTGACCGTCCTGCCTGTGTTGCGGATGATAGCAATGTGCCGGTTCTTATCACCGAAGGTGGTATCCGCTTTGTGCGCACGCCGGAGGAATGCTTCCAGAATTTACCCGGCTTTCCCTTTGAACCGCACTATACCACGGTCGAGGGGCTGCGAATGCACTATGTGGATGAAGGCCCACGCCAGGGCCCGGTCGTCCTGATGCTGCACGGCCAGCCAAGCTGGTCGTATCTCTACCGCAAAATGATACCGGTGCTGGCAAATGCGGGCTACCGGGCCATCGCGGTGGACCATATCGGCATGGGTCGCTCCGATAAACCGGTAGAGCTGAGCTTCCACACCTTTGAAAAGCACGTCCAGCGCCTGAAAACCTTCATTACCACAACCGGCCTGAAAGATATAACCCTGTTCTGCCAGGACTGGGGCGGGCTGATGGGCCTGCGGGTGGTAGGCGACCGGCCGGAATGGTTCGCCCGGGTGGTGGCGGCGAATACGACCTTGCCGATTATCCCACCCTATCTCAATCCCTTTCGGGTGCCGAACCCGGTCCAGATTGACTGTGCTTTGGGCGATTTCAATATACCCTTTAATTACAGCCCGGCAACCTGGGCCATCAACTTCCAGAAGTGGATCTTGTACTCCCTGACCGCTCCGAACTTTACCCCCAGCCAGGTGGTGTCAAAGCTGACGGTTAGCAACCCTTCGCCAGAAGAACTGGCGGCCTATGACGCACCCTATCCGAGCCTGATTTACAAGGCTGCGCCCCGGACCTTCCCCTCGATGATCGCGGCAATCGAACGCCAGAACGTCCCGGCCTGGAAAGCCCTCGGCCATTTTGAAAAGTCCTTCCTGTTCTTCGGCGGTGAGCATGACTTGAACATGGGTTCAAGGGCCAACCAGCAGCGCCTGACCGGCCATATACCGGGCGCTGCCGGACAACCCCACGAACGCTTCGAGGCCGGACACTTTATTCAGGAAGATATAGGAGAAACTCTGGCCGAGCGGATGGTCAATTGGATGGAAGCCGCTATTTAATATATTATTTATTGGTAAGCATTCTTTTAGTTTTGCATTTTTTGAGTGCTTTCCAGGCTAAAACCCGTTAAAATAAAATTGGACAAGCCATAAACTCGTCCAATTTTTATCTTTCTTTCTCTGCTTAAGCGGTAATTAGCGTTTCTTGCGATATTCGTAACTGCTATATTTCGGGCTGAATCCGACCGAACGATACAGTGCGCTCGAAGCCGGGTTTTCAGCCGGAGCTTCATGAAAGACAACAGCGGTCGTCATGCCCTGCTCGACCATCCTCCGCATACCCTCATACATCAGGGCCTTGCTCAAGCCCCGGCGCTGAAAATCAGAGTGGCAGCCGACCGGCTCAAACAGCCCGCTTTTGCTAACCGAATCGAGCCAGTAAACCAGAAAGGCGGCAAAACGGCCATCAGGGGCAACCACGACCAATTCGTGGTCTATCTGAAAGCCGGGCGAACGCATCACCTCAAGATATTCGCCGGGTTGCCACACTCGCCCGAACGAGCCAGCGTGGACAGCTTGAACCGCATCGGCTTCCTGCTCGCCCAAAACAGCCCGTATGCTGAAGCCTTCAGGCAGCACCGGCACCGGAATTTCGCCCTGAAGCGGGCGGGTTGTTAAAAAGAAATCGGGTGCAGGTCCGGCAGCATAACCGCGTGAGGCTAAAGTCTCTCGTCGCAGAGTATCAAAATCCGGTACCTCAATACTTAGCCACTCTTTGGCGCTACCATTCACGTTCAGAAGGTGTCGAAGATGCTGTTCGGCCCACTCAACCAGGGCTGCTTCGAATTCCGCGGTGCGCCGGTGCGGGTGAACAAGCATCGCCCAGGAACTGGAACGAACCGCATAAAACAGGAAAAGAGCCTCAATCTCACCGCTCAATTCGTAGACAAAGCAATAGGGAGCCGGGTCGTGGCCGGCCACTTGATTGCTCAAAAAGTGACCGACATCGCCGGGATGCAGGCTGCAACAAAAATCCGTTAACCTGTTACATTCGCCTACGAATTGCAAAATCCGTGACAAATCACTGAACCCGTTATAGGATCGGAGATTGGTAGGATCGAAAATGGACATTGTTTAACTTCCTTCTCTTAAATTTTTTGACTGGCTTTGAAAGCGGAGTATTGCGGAGAACTTAATCCTCATTTTTTCAAACAAACACCTGCCGTGTTTCAAGCAAAAGCTCTTGTATCCGCGAGCATTCCCAATGCATTAGCAGCCAGAATCAGAGTAAATATTTCTGCATTGGATTTTTCGGGCTTTTAATAACTTTCTGCCGGTCTATTCGAAAAGAATTTTTGTGGAGCTTTAAGCTTGAGTCACTCCCGTTCCTTAAAGCTGTTAATCCTTTACCAGTGCCGCTAAACCGGGCCTAACACACCTTTTAATTAATTAGCTAGTTATAGTATATAACCATTTGAGGAATTGTCAACTGACCGAAACGTCCAGGAATGTTAGTTTCAATGTGATGAGGTTCTGGAGGTAAGAGTGGAGGCTCTAAATGACCTGGCAAGGCTGGCTCCCTACTATGCCATAAAACTCTTAATTGAGGTTATAAGAGATATGGCAGCCGAAATCTGCCTGGCGGCGGTAGTCGAGCCTGGAAATATAGCGGGTAAGGAAGTTCTACCGGCTTTACTTCTGCCAGCCGTGAATGATTACGGTCAGAGCCCCTGGCGAAAGAAATTAGAAGAAGCTATTAGCGAGGCTATTAAGAAGATTAAGAAGCGCAGCCAGGCAGACCGAAAATAAGAGGAAAAATCAGCCTTATATAACCTTAAGATTTTCAAGCGCTTTTAGACCCGGAAGAACGCGCTTTACTGCGGCCTTCGCTGCCCGCAGTTTTTTCACCGGTATACACCGGTAGCAGCCCGCCCCACTCTCTGAGACAGGCAAGTCGTCCTTCCGGCAGTGCTTCACGTAATTATTTAAAACCCCCTTTACAGCCTGGATGTCACCTTCCATACGCGAAATCTGCATCAGGCTAAAAACCGGGTAGTCAAAAGTCAGGAAGACGGCATGAGCTAGCTTTTGCCCGGGTAAACCTCTCGCCGGGGCGAGCTTCTGGTGGTAACCTGACGTGGTTGTTTATTCGCACAATTCATACTACGCGACCATAGCCATCTGATGAAGATATAGCTGGTAGTACCAGCCGCGCCTGGCCAGTAACTCTTCCTGGCTGCCCATTTCGACCACCTTACCCTTGTCCATAACAATTACCCGGTCTACATCTTTAATAGTGCTCAGGCGGTGGGCAATTATCAGGGCTGTGCGATTATCCAGCAGCTTTTTGAGCGCTTCCTGGATTACCGCCTCGCTCTCCGAATCCACACTGGAAGTTGCCTCATCCAGAATTAGAATGGCCTGGGGATTGTAGGCCAGGGCGCGGGCGAAACTCAATAACTGGCGCTGGCCGACCGAAATATTGGAGCCGCGTTCCTCCAGCGGGTAATCGTAGCCGCCCGGCAAATTTTCGATAAAGCTATCCGCGCCGACATGGCGAGCCGCCTGGCGCACCTGTTGATCGGTCAGGTTGGGGTTCCCGAAGCGGATATTATCGGCGATAGTGCCTTTGAAGAGCAAGGGGTCTTGCAGGACCAGGGCCAGGTGCTGGCGCAAATCGGCCTGCTCGACCTGGCGAATATCCACCCCGTTAACCGTAATTTTCCCCTCGTGCACATCATAATTCCGGCTCAAAAGACCGATCAGACTGCTTTTCCCGGCCCCGGTCGCCCCTACGATGGCCACCTTCTCGCCAGGTTTGATGGTAAAAGAGACATCCTTGATCACTTTATGGTCCGGTTTGTAGCCGAAAGTAACTTTCTCGAAAGATACTTCCGACCAGTCGGACCGTGCCTGAGTAGCATCCACCAGGGGAAGCGGCTTCTCGGGATCACGGATTTCGCTTTGCTGGTCAAGCAGGCCAAAGATCCGCTCGCAACTGGCGCTGGCCGACTGGAAAAGGGTGTAGCGCTCGGCCAGGTCGCGGATAGGCTGGAAAGTCCGGTCGGTATACTGCAAGAAAGCCACCAGGACACCGTAAGTTACGCCCTGTTTACCCATCAGCAGCCAGCCTCCGACCATCAGCAACAGGCTGTTCGCCAGCGAACCCAGGAAGGTCACGAAAGGCAGGAAGAAGCCGTTGGCGTAGACTATAAAACGGTTACTCTGGAAATAGCGATTGTTCAACTCCTGGAAGTAGCGGAAATTGGAACGCTGCCGGTTAAACAACTGCACGGTCAGCATACCGGAGTAATTTTCGGCCATGTAGCCGACCAGGGTCGAGTAGCGGCGTCGTGCCTTGCGCCAGGCCCGCCGGATGATCTTGCGGAAGACGAAAGTTACCACGAACAAGACCGGCAAGACCGAAAGAATGACCAGGGTCAAGCGCCAATCCAGCAGCAGCATGGTTGGAATGAGCACCGCCAGGACTGCCAGATCGGCCAGCACCGCCGAGGCCCCCTGGCTTACCAGGTCATTAATCGCTTCCATATCACTGGTCAGGCGGCTGGTCAGGCGACCGGTCGGGTAGCGATCAAAGAAAGAGAGCGATTGGTATAAAAGGTGGCTGAAGAGCTTTATACGCAGGTCGCGCACTATGAACTGGCCGAGACTTTGCATGATATAACCCCGGAAACTGCGCAGGACGAAAATGCCCAGGGCCGCACCCAGGAAAAGGAGCAGGATCACCCACAGTCCTTCTAACCGTCCGGGCGTTATGTAGTTGTCAATGGCGATTTTAGTCAGGAGCGGCCCGGCCATTTCCAGGAAAGCCACGATAATAGTTACCGGCAGGATCAGGGCTACTCTTTTGCGGTAAGGCTTGAGATAGGCCAGCAAGCGGGTCAGGGTTGGACCCTTATAGTCGCCCCGGACTATTTCGTCCTCGTCTTCCTCCTCCTCATCGAGACTGCGTTTAGCCGGTTTCACCTCGGATGTAACGGCAGGTGGATAGTTATTCTCAGTCTTCGTAGCGGCCATTTGGATTACAGGTTCGAGCGTTTTTGGCTCGGCCGTTTCTGTTTCGAAGGCGATGTCGTCCAGCCATTCATTTTTACCCAGTTCCACCTCCCGGCGATACATGCGAGCATAGAGGCCGCCCTGGTTCATCAACTCGTGATGGACGCCCTGCTCCACAATGTGGCCCTGGTCCAGCACCACAATCCAGTCGGCCTCTCGAACCAGGGTCAGGCGTTGGGTTACAATCAGAGTGGTACGGCCTTGCTCGCTGAGCATCCGCAGGTTGGCGGCAATCTGGTTCTGAGTGCGGGCGTCTACGCTGCTCAAGCTATCATCCAGAATAAGGACGCTCGAATCCGGCACTAAAGCGCGGGCAATAGCGGTGCGCTGGCGCTGCCCGCCGCTCATGGAAACGCCACGCTCGCCAATCTGAGCTTCCAGGCCACCCGGAATCTGGGGCAAGTCCTGGGCTAACCTGGAAAGTTCGGTTGCCCGGTGGACTTCCGGGTCGCTGGCTTCTTCCTTGCCAAAAGCGATGTTCTCGCGCAAAGGCAGGGAGAAGAGCACGGTTTCCTGTGGGACATAGCAGACTTCGCGCCGCAATTCTTCCAGGGGCAGGTAACGCACATCCAGGCCCTTGAGCTTAACGCTGCCTTCGCTGGGGTCATAGACCCGGCCAACCAGGGCCGCCAGGGAACTTTTACCGGCCCCGGTTGAACCAACCACGGCGACAGTCTTTCCGGCTTCAACCCCAAAACTGACCTCTTTTAATACCCAGCGGTTGCCCAGCTTCAGGCCAACATCCTTGAACTCGACCACGTTGCGGCTTTGCTGGACTGAGGCGGGAGTGGGAATGTCCGCTTCGGCCGGGTCTGCAATGAGCGGCTTTACCAGGAAGACGCGCTGGATACGGCCCATACTGGTGATGGCCTGCTGGCCCACGTTTATAACATTACCCAGGTTGCTGAGCGGGGCAGCCAGGAGCAGTAAGTAGGCGTTGAACTGGACGAACTGGCCGATGGTCAGGCGCCCGGCGGCGATTTCATTGCCGCCTACCCATAGTAGCACTGCCGTGATTGTATTCATGACCGTCGCCACCAGGGGATATATGACCACACCCCAGCGTATGAACTTCAGGCTGTTATTGACCAGCAGGCCGTTTTCGGCGGAGTAGCGCTCGATCTCTTTCTTCTCGGCAGTATAGGCTTTGACCACCCGGATACCACCGAAAACTTCCTGGGCCCGGTTGCTGACCTCCCCCAACTGTTCCTGGGCAGAGCGGTAGAAAGGCGCCATCTTGCGGCTGAGCCAGCTCAAAGAGATCGCCAGGAACGGTAAAAAGACCAGCCCAATCAGGGCCAACCGCCAGTTTTGCATGAACATCAGGGTCAGGGCCAGGATACCCAGGAAAAGGCTATTAAAGCCATTGGTAATGCCCTGCACCACAAAATCGCGCTGAACGCTGATGTCCGAAGTGCTATGTACGATCAGGTTGCCGATACTGGTATCGGAAAAGTAACTGCGATCCAACTGCTGGAGCTTGGCAAAAAGATCGTTTCTGATTTCGCTTTCAATCTGGTGGCCGGTGCGGTTAATGGCCCAGCGCTGCAAGAAACCCAGGCCCAACTGCACCGCCCCAATACCAATTATCAGGATACAGAAAGCAATTTCGAACTGGCCTTTCTGGAGATTATCAATTATTAAACGGAGCAAATATGGCTGGGTGAGGCTTATACCAGATATAAGCAACAGCACAAAAATACCGGCGATCAGGCTGAAAGAATGTCTTGCCAGGTAAGTCCACAAAACCTTTAAATTTCGCATTTTCCCTTTTAAGTAGCCCTTCAGCCTGCCTCACCCCTTTGTCAGAAAGAGCTGAACAGCTACATATTGTTAATTTACAAAGCTTTTCTCAAACTACTTTAAGAAAGTACCAGACAGTAGTTTTAATAATCCAACTCAACTACGGCTCAAGACTGAGTTTGTATCAAAAAATTGAAATTGAAGCGGGTGATACACCATTTGAAAGCGGTATACCACCCGTGTTTGTTCATCTCCTCAGGCTTAGAACAAATATATATACTTTTCTATTGTACTATATAATAAAAGGCTTCTGGAATATAGATTTGATTCCGGGAAAAGTATGTCCGATTCCGTTATCAGGACGGATACAAGAGTATGCCGGTGAATTTCAAGACCAGGTATAGTTCAGGCAGGCAAATAAAGTACCGGGTTAATCTCCGGTAAAATTAGATTCAGGCGGGCGGCAGTACCGTTATAGCCGGGCCTGGTAGTTCCGTAGATGAGTGAGCAGCGCACGGAACTTAACTGTGGTGTCGCTGTATGAGAAGCGATATGATATACTAAATTCACTCCACATCCAGCGTGAAGATTCGTTTCTGGTTACTGAGCAATTCTTCAACTTGTCTCAACTTAAAGCCTTCAGGAGAGGTCAAAGTAGACCGGCAAATAGACAGATAAGGTAAAATGTAAAAGGTAGCCGGGTATAGATAAGCGTTTCAAGTGGGTTTAAGTGGTATATAGAGTTTTTATCTAGAAATAAAAGTTTAAGATGTCTTCCGATAGCTCCCAATCGCCAAGAAAAAGCAGCCAGGAAGCCCCTGCTTCTAACTTTTTACCGGAAAAGTCAGCTCAGCTTGTCATTCAAAACTCAGCCGATATTATCACTCTCTTTGACCGGCACGGCACTATCACTTATCAAAGCCCCGCCCTTGAGCAGGTACTGGGTTACAAGCCTGAAGAGCGCATCGGCCAGAACATTTTGAATTCTCCGATTGTCCATCCCCAGGATTATGAAGCTAAAAAAGACTTTATTGAGCGGTCTTTACAGAGTCCTACCGGTCAAACGGTCAAAGCCGAGTTTCGCCTGCGACGGCGTACCGATAACACCTGGCGTTATATTGAGGCTATCGGTAAGAATTTGCTAGATAACCCGGGAATTCAAGGTATTTTAGCCAATTACCGGGACATAACTGAACGCAAAGTAGCGGAAGAAAAGCTCGCTGAAAACGAAAGGCGTTTCAGGTTAATGGTCCAAAACGCTTCTGGCTGGGCTGTGCTTATGCTTGACCGGCACGGAAAGGTGAGCGACTGGAATCCTTCCATTGAAAAAATGCTCGGCTATACGGCCTCTGATATCGTCGGCAAAGACTTCAAGATCCTTTTTACTCCCCAGGACCAGGAGGCGGGTAAACCTGCCCTGGAACTAAAAACAGCCCTGGAAGAAGGACGCGCCGGAGATGAAAACTGGATAGTCCGCAAGGACCAGGGACGGGTATGGGTTATGGGTGCTACGACCCCTTTGCGCACAGGTGGCGAGGAGGTGCAGGGCTTTGCCAAAGTAGTGCAGGACGCCACCGATAAAAAAAAGCTGGAGCAGACCCAGCAGGAATTGAACACTCTTAAAGATGAATTTCTCTCGATAGTAAGTCACGATTTGCGCACACCCCTGACTGTAATTCAGGGTTACGGCCAGTTGTTCCAGCGCTACTTCAACCAGTCCCTGGCCAGTCTTGATGCTCCAGCGTCAGGCGATGCCGCAGCCACTATTGCGCAAGATTCAGCTAATGAGAAGAAAAGTACCGGGACCAACAGGCCGGACAGAAAAGCCTTAGAAAGCTATTTGAATGCAAGCCGGGCACTATTGCACCAGGCAACTCGTATGAACGAACTGATAGGCCAGCTACTGGATGTATCTCGCATTCAAGGAGGTAAACTGACCCTAAAGCTTTCGTACAGGGCCAATCTGGTAGAACTGGTACAGCAGGTGATGGAACAACAGCAGGTTACGGCAGTTAACCATGTTCTTGTTATGGAGACCGAACAGCCGCGCCTGGAGGTGGATTACGATGAGGGCCGGATCGAGCAGGTTTTGAATAACCTGGTCAGTAATGCTATCAAGTACAGCCCGAGCGGAACCACCATCAGAGTAAAGGTAGAAAAGCAGGGCCGGGGTGAAGAGGCCGAGGCGGTGATAGCCGTAGTTGACCAGGGCTACGGGATAGCCGAGGAATCTCAGGAGCATCTTTTTGAGCGTTTTTACCGGGTACAAAGCAGCCAGACCCAGATGATAAAAGGATTAGGTTTGGGCCTCTTTATCAGCCAGAACATTATACAGCAGCACGGAGGAAGGATCTGGCTGGAAAGTCAACCGGGTAAGGGGAGTTCTTTCTATTTCAGCCTTCCTCTTAATGCAAAACCGCTTTAATACCTTTAAATCTTTACTCCAAAACCATTCATAAAAAGGTGGCAGGTGGCATAACTGAGATCAGCACTAAATTATTATTAGCATATTGCTATCTTGATTTAAATATGTTATTTTTATAGGGATAGAGAAATTTACAGAAGATATAAGCAATTGTGACTATGGTTTTAGTAATAAGCGCGATGCCTGAAGTCAAGAATCAGCAGCAATACCAGCCAAACAGGAGGTCTGGTTAGTTGCTCTGCGCTTAAGAAAGTGCCATCATTGGAAAAGTGCAGCCAGACCTTTTGGGGGTCTGGCTTTTTCGTTACCGATTTTGAAACTTGAAGGAGGTTAAGCTATGCCAACCAGTAGATTAAGTACCTTGAATGATATTGCGGATACTTTTAAGGAGATAGTTGAACAGAATAGACCAGACCAGCAGCAGTGAAAGGAGGCTCTTATGGGACAGTCTTTTTTAACAGCGATTGAAAGCAAACCAGTGCGATTTTATTTATTAGGAGGAGAAACAGATGGACCTTAGTTTTTATGTACGCGGCCTGTTACTTGGCTTCACGATTGCCGCTCAAGTCGGGCCTATGTTCCTGTTGTGCGTGCGGCGTACCCTTATTAGCGGTAGAATGGCCGGTTTTGTATCCGGGCTGGGTATCGCCGCCGCAGACGCTACTTACGCTTCGATTGGCGGATTTGGTCTGACCTTTTTATCAGGCTTTCTGGTCAGCCAACAATTCTGGTTCCGGCTGATCGGTGGCCTTTTTATTTGCTACCTGGGTATCAAAACCGTGATCACACCACCCGCCGACCATGCAGCGAACATCGGAAAAACCGGACACGCGGGGATATTTGCCTCAACTTTCCTGCTCACCCTCTCGAACCCCATGACCATCCTAGCGTTTGCGGCAATTCTGGCCGGATTGGGCCTGGGTGGGACAAACGGCAACTACATTTCGGCGCTATTTCTGATACTGGGTGTTTTCTGCGGTTCGTTGCTCTGGTGGTTTATCTTATCTACCGGTGTAAACGCCTTCCGGCAAAAATTTACTCCCCAATTGCTAAACTGGATTAACCGGCTTTCCGGCCTCCTTATAACGCTCTTTGGGCTACTGGCACTCGCCAGCCTTTTAAGCTAGTTCTGGCTGATACAACGCCCGGCATGTCTGCAAATTCAAGTATTGATCCCAATTTCCATGTCAGGCAGCCAGGAAACGGGAGCGACCCGGGTTTTCTGGTTAAAACAACTGATAAGCCGGTTGACCCTCGCTTCTTTATCAAAATGAGCGATAATGATTAGATGATTATGTAAACTTGTACGGATTGCAGGTTACTAACTTTAAGGGCGCTCAGATTAAAGTAGCTCATAATGGGCAGGCAGGTCATGGCCCGGTAAAGCTACAGTGTGTAAAGGCTATAGCCTCACAATAGTTTTTTGTAAATTCTACGAATTGTTTTCCTAATTTAGAGAAAAGCAGCGTAAGCCAAAAACTTACGCTGCTTTTGTTATGGGTGATAGGAGGATGTTGTTCTCTTCCAGTCCTTAGCTGGCGGCTGCCAGTAATTCGGGCTCTTCCTCGGCTTCCTCGGGTTCTTCCGCTTCGATAGTGACGCGGGGTATCCAGTCGAGGAATTTTGGCATGTACCAGTTCCAGTCGCCCAGCAGGCGCATAGTAGCAGGCAGCAGCACGCAGCGGATGACCGTAGCATCAAGGAAGACCGCTACCGCCAGTCCCAGGCCTAACTGGCGAATAATAACCAGTTGCATGGTGACGAAGACGGCGAAGACCATTACCATAATCGAAGCCGCGCTGGTAATTGTGCCAGAAGTAATGCTGATGCCCTTTGCTACCGCTTCGTTGGAAGTGGCGCCCTTATCTTTGGCCTCCTTGATGCGGGTCAGGATGAAGAGATGATAGTCCATCGACAGGCCGAACAGGATGGTGAAGATAAAGACCGGCACCCAGCTTTCGATTACTTCGGTCGTCTTGATACCTAAAGCTGACCCAAACCAGCCGTCCTGGAAAACCAGCACCATCGCCCCATAAGAAGCGCCGGTCGAGAGCAGGTTCAGCAAGATCGCCTTGACCGGGATGACAATGGAGTGGAAAGCGACCAGCAATAACAGGAAGCTCAGGCCCAGCACGAAGCCGAAAATCAGCGGCATAGCATCCGTGTAGGTTTTGACATTATCCAGGGCGTAAGCGGCGTCGCCCCCTACGTAGACATTCACGCCGTTCAGGTTCTTGAAACTGGCCGGAACAAGCTCGGAGCGCAGTTTCTTAATCAAGTCCTGGTTGGACTGGTCATTCATCGAGCCGCCCATAGTGAAGTTTACGCGGGCTACCGTGCCGTTACCGGAGATAGTCTGGTCAACCGGTTGGCTGAAGCCGGGTACCTTCAAAACAGCGCTCTTGAACTGCTCAATCGCTGCGGCAGTTTCGGGCTTGTTTGCATTGGTAATCACAACCGAGGCTTTGAGAGTAGTACCCTGCGGCCACTTCTGATTCATTACCTTCAGAGTACGCACGCCTTCAATGTTATCCGGGAAGCTATCAATATCGGTCAGGCCCATGCGCAGGTGCAGCATCGGGAAGGCCAGCGCCAGCATAACCGCCGCCGATACTACCATCATCACCACCGGACGGCGCATTACCACAGATACCAGTTTGCTCCAGAAGCCGCTGCCCTCTTCCCTGTCGCGGCCAAAGAAGGGGATGCGCCCCCAGTTAAGGCCTTTGCCCAGGATCGCCATTACAGCAGGCAGGAAGGTCAGACTACCCAGTACCGAGACTAATACTACCGCAATCGTGCCGATAGCCATCGAGTGGAAAAGTGAATCATCCAGCAGGAAGAGTCCGCCCAGCGAAATCATGACGGTCAGGCCGCTGAAGAAAACGGCCCGGCCCGCCGTGCTGCTGGCAATCTCGATGGCAGCCAGTTTATCGCGTCCCCGCCGTCTTTCGCTGCGATAGCGGGTGACCATAAAGAGCGAATAGTCTACAGCCACTGCCAGGCCAATCAAGACAATTAGCTGGTTGGCATAACTGCTGACAGGGCTTATTAACTGGCTGTAGATGCCCAGGATACCAAAGGCGGCCAGTAATGCCGTAATACCCAGCACCAGCGGAACAACCGCGGCGACCACCGCGCCAAAAGCAACCAGCAGGATCGCGAAAGTCAGCGGGATGGTAATTTTGAGCGAGCCATCCAGGTCTTTGCTGACCACTTGATTTATATCGTCATTCAGCCAGTAATTATTGAAGGCGTTCAGTTCATAGCCGCTATTTTGAGCTTTAAGATTAGCAATTACAGTTTTAACAGGCTCTATTTTCTTACCGACTTCCTTAGAAGTACCGGGGATAGTAGCCACTATCCGGACGGTCGTGCCGTCCGGCGAGATCAAACCTGCTCCGGGTGGCACGGAATAGGGGTCTACAATGCGCGAGAAAACCGGCAAGCTCTGGCCATTCTCAGTATATAATATGCTTTGCAAGCTCTGCTCCATTTTGGCAACGGCGGCTTTATAGGCAGGGTCGCTAGCTTTAAGATTTGGATTGGTTACAACCAGGTATAAATCCTGGCTGGATGTTTGAGTAGCCCCGGCGTTATAAACCTGAGTGGCTTTGGCTGCTTCGGTTTTAGCATCGCCGCTGCCCGGATTACTCATGTCGCCGGTCTTCGCCCCACCCAGGGCCATACTGAGAGCGAAAAGGCCAATCGTAAAGACAAACCATAGAGCCACCACAGGCCAGCGAAAGCGGGCGCTCCAGACCGCGATGCGCACTGTTAAGGGTTGCTTTGCGTTAGTTTTATGTGGAGATTGCGCTAGCATCAATTTTGCTCCTTTTAATTTACTCTATGCAACTGCCAGGTTAAAGTTAATATTTCTGGCAACAGAAAGCACTCCCACCAGCAGGCGGACAAAGTGCCGGTTTATTTAAAGTAAAAGATCCTGGTTATAGACCACCGGCGGACGGCAGGCATACCTTAACCTGGGCGTCTTCGTTTTAAACGCCGGACTGATCGTAATCTAAAATGTAACTGGGCTATTTTCCGCGACTTTGCGGATACAGAAACTTCACGAGCGCGAGAGGTTTGTTACAGGTCCGAGATTTTGCAAACTTTCCGGGTTACCGCGGGTAGCATGTTCCCTAAGACTTTGGCTACCCGCGACTATCCAGCAGGGTACCGGCCCGTTGTTTGAGAGTTGTTGCTTATTTCTTATCTTCAATCCGGTAATCTACCGGGGCTGCATAGCTGCCGTTTGAAGCGGGCGGGACAGCGCCCATCCGGCGCAATTCCTGGTCGAGCATACGGTCTTTGACAGCGCCTTCATTAAAGAGGAAGACAGAAGCGGCGTTAAAGGCCAGGCCGATTCCCCACATCATCATGGGCCAGATGAACCAGGGGTAATACAGGTCGCCGGCAGCAGCGCTGGTCAGCAGATAAATGGCGATAAAGAGTCCATTTACAATCACGTAACTTGCCAGGTGCCAGTAAAAGCCGATTTTAGCTTTGACTCGTTTCTCGGCGCGGCGGTAAGCGTCGTAGTAAGCGGCTGATTTAGGGTCTACGCTATAGTTGTACATTCTTCTGCTCCTTTCCGAGCCATTTCGTTTCGTTCTACTTTTCGTTTTTAACCAACCGCTTTTTTACTATTTTCTTTTGATTTTTTACTTTCTTAGCGGTTCTGTCATTATGACACCGCTCATTTTAGCTTTGTTTCAAAGATTCACACCTTTTTTTGCGATTTTTAGAAGAATTTTGAAATTACTTTCCCACTACCCGTAATCAGGCTTTCCCAACCCTTTTGGGGCCGTGACACAAAAAGAGCCTCCCTTGAAGGAAGGCTCTTTAGCTAGAATTAGCATTAAATTTTACGGGGTATCGGTGTTAGAAGGATTACTTTCTCCACCTGGACCAACAGCCGTAACGTAATAAGTGTTAGTAAATGAAGCATTAACACCAGTATCTAAATATGATGTTGAGGTTGTTGAGTCAATGTAATTGAAACTTCCGCTACCAACCTTCAGATAAATATAGTACATGGTTGCACCGCTGACTGCACTCCAACTCATGGTAACCTTGCCGTTCCACTTATTACCTTGCCACGTGGCACTAAAATTAGCAGGAGCCGCAGGTTTTGGAACAGGTGTTGGGGTAGCCGTGGGTTTAGGTGTGGCTGTTGGCACCGGCGTGGGCGTATTAGTTGGTTTTGGCGTAGGTGTCGGCGTGGCTGTAGGTGGCACAGGTGTCGGCGTGGGCGGCACCGGCGTAGGTGTATTTGTAGGCTTTGGCGTGGCCGTAGCAGTCGCCGTAGGCGAGGGCGTGGCCGTTGCGGTAGATTTGGGCGTTGCGGTAGGCGCAGCAGTAGTGGGCGTCGCTGTGGCGGCTACTTGAGTTGTAGGAGTGGGCGTAGTAGCAGCCGCAGTAGTTGAAGCCGCCGTAGTGCTGCCTCCGCCGCCACCACCACCACCGCCGCTACCACCTCCATAAGGATCACTGGCGGTTAGCGGGGCAAAAGTATAGGGCGGCGCACTGTCGGCATAGTCATCCATGCCAACGCTAACGTTATCGAAGACCGAGCCGATTTGAGGGCCAAGTACCAGCAATACACCTACGACTACAACTGCCACCAGGAATAGTATCAGGGCATATTCGACAAGGCCCTGTCCCTCTTCTTTCTGGGCAACCGCTTTTCGGATAACTTTAATGTGAAGATCTTTTTTTAATCGCTTCATAACGTATTTCAAGAACTAATCAGGATCAATAGTACGACGTTAGGTGAAGCAGGTGTGCCGGATTGGTAGAGCACGTAAGAAAAAAAAGGAATGATTACTGATATTTATAACTGAAACAGGGAATTTGCAATAAAAATATGTTTTTTACATTACTAAGCTCAATTTACCGAAACACTCGCTGAAAATATTTTAACTGCTGAGCGGATAGTTGTCAAATAAAGTAAATCTCTTATTCCGGTACTATCGTACTAATTTATAACTATGCTATCAGTACGAGCAAAAACAAAACAGGCCAGGGCTCTAACCCTGGCCTGTTTTGTTAAAGAAATTAAACAGGTGAGACACTGTTATGCTTTGCAGGCCACTGTCGTACCTTACTGCCATACATATCGTAACGTTCGATCAGTTCGGCCCGTAACTTATCGCCCGGTACAACCGCATCCACGATCAGCTCGCTGGCAAGGTGATAAATGTCGATATCTTTGCGATATTCTTCTCGTTTGGCCTGTACAAAAGCTTCGCGTTCTTCTTCCGGTTTTTCCATAATCTGATTGTAAAAGACCGCGTTTACGGCCGCTTCCGGGCCCATTACGGCAATCTGGGCCGTCGGCAGCGCTATAGTACATTCAGGAGCGAAGGCCGGTCCGGCCATAGCGTAGAGACCGGCGCCGTAACATTTGCGCACTACCACGCAAATTTTAGGCACAGTCGCTTCGGATACGGCCATAATCATCTTGGCGCCATGCCGGATTATTCCCTGTCGTTCCACTTTAGAGCCGATCATAAAGCCCGGCACGTCCGCCAGGAAGAGCAGTGGAATATTGAAGGCGTTGCACAACCAGATAAAGCGTGCAGCTTTATCGGCTGAGTCGACAAAGAGTACGCCGCCTTTTTCACGGCTTTGATTGGCCAGGATACCGACGACTTTGCCATTGATGCGACCAAAGCCGGTCAGTAATTCCCGGGCAAATAGCTTCTTCAATTCGAACCAGCTACCCTCATCAATCACCCGGTTGATCAAGTCCATCATATTGAAGGCTTTATTCTGGTTCAGCGGCACAATCTCGGCAATAGATTTGCCGGGTAGAGGATGCCGTGCTTCCGAGACAGGTGAGATTTCCTGCCAGTTGCCGGGCATATATGAAAAATAGCGCAGGGCCGCCGCAATAGCTTCTTCTTCGGTCTTGACCAGCACATCGCCGCAACCGCTTTCGGTGCAATGCATCCGAGCGCCGCCCATCTCTTCCAGGCTGACTTTCTCGCCGATGACCATTTCAGCCATACGCGGCGAGCCCAAATACATACTGGCGTTGCCCTCGACCATTATCACAATATCGCAAAAAGCCGGGATATAAGCGCCGCCCGCCGCGCTCGGTCCGAAGAGAATACAAATCTGCGGAACTACGCCACTCAAGCGGACCTCATTATAAAATATACGCCCGGCATGGCGTTCGCCGGGAAACATTTCAACCTGGTCCGTAATACGCGCGCCCGCCGAGTCTACCAGGTAGAACATGGGTATCCGGTACTCCAGGGCCTTTTCCTGGATATGCAGAATCTTCTGGACAGTTTTCACGCCCCAGCTACCGGCCTTGACCGTACTATCGTTCGCCATGATCGCCACGCGCCGCCCGTTAATTTTGCCAAAGCCGGTTACCACACCATCTGCGGCCAATTCTTCCTGGTTCCAGTTAGCCAGCAAACCATCTTCCATAAAGGAACCGGCATCCAGCAGCAAATTGAGCCGGTTGCGCACAAAGAGCTTTTTCTGAGCGGGGAGTTTATCACGGTACTTTTTAGGACCGCCTTCAAGAGCTTTGGCGGTGCGTTCCGCCAGTTCGTTTTCCAGGTCGAGAGCCGCTTGAGGGTTCGGGTTAGACATCGCAGCCCTGTTTATACTTTGGGTCACTTTAGTTATCCTCTTTGATTTCTAAAAGTTAAAACCACCAGTCCGGTTAGCTAGATGACAGCCTTTGTATTATACATCACATAAGACACCCGGTGATAAAATCTCCGGCCTACCCAACAAAATCTCCCTTTGGATCGGGTGGTAAAAAGCTCATTAGCGGCATAAAGCGGGTATAGAGCTGGTCTTCCAATTTAATGCTATTAATCTGTTTTTAAGCTTGGCTTCAATTTGATTTCATCTTGCAATGTTATCTTTAATCCAGACAGGAAAAACGAAAATAAAGGAGTAAGTACCTTTAGTAAATACCACTCTTTAGAACACTAACCATCCCGCATGCCAGGCCACAAGCCTACAAGCCTAAGCGGCCCCACAAAGGCCGCTATTATATTTTTATAGCCCCAGCAAAAGATTTACACAACCTTTACGGGCGGCCCGCTTTTTGCCGGTATTTAATGTTATAATTTTTGAGAAAGTGTGAAAACATTTAGAGCAAACTTTGCTAAGAGTGATTTGAGATGATGAGGTTAACCGGAAAAATTAATCCAGCTCAACAAAAAGTAGGTCGCTGGCCCCGCGCGCTATCAATACACCGTGAGGATTCTAACCTGGCGCTGCTGGGCAAAGTAATTGTGGTCTTTGTTTTCCTCGGACCAATTCTGGTACCAATTCTCTGGCTGAGTGGCCTGCCAATTTTCCAGAATATCGCTCTCTTTGGCTGGGACTTCGGGCGAGGTATCTGCTCCTACACTCAAAAAAGCCTCCAAATCGGCGGCCTCGATATGATGGTCTGCACGCGCTGTTTTGGAGTCGCCTGTGGCCTGCTAACCACCGGTTTGCTCTACTTTTACACACCGCTGATTCGCCGGCATCTTCCTCAACGAAGGTTGTATCTGGCCGCTTTTCTGGCTGCTCTTTTCGTACCCTGGTTAATTGATAGTGGCCTCGAGCGCCTTAACCTGTGGCAAACCGACCACTGGCTGATGTTTCCGACCGGGTTTCTGGGTGGTGTCGCGGTGGTACTGGCTCCCCTTGTTTTCTGGCCTCGCAATGACGATCTGGACGAAGACGAACTCGACCATGAGTCAGAACTAAGCGGATCTCAAGCTGCTTAATCCAGGCTCATTCCTCTTCTATACAAGTCTTTATCTCGCCAGTTCAGGCATTTATCTCCATTTATTTGGCTTGCAAACTTCATAAAGTTTATTTATTTAGCCTCTAACTGACTATTCCTGGCATAGCGCTTGTTACTAACAATTGCAGGGTAGGCGGTGCACAGCGGTACTATGCGTCCGCCGGTTGTACCCTTCTGAGGGTGCGTTATCAATTTACCCTGTAGGTTGGAAGTAGTCAGGAATAAAAAATGGAAAAAATAATCAGGATTAACCGGCCGGTCGGTGAAGTTTTTGCCTACATAGGCGATACACGCAACAGTAGCAGTTTTCTGGAACCCTATTTTGAGTTAGATCCGCTCTCCAGTAGCACTTTCAAGGAAGGCAGCCGTGTTATCGGCAGAGCCTGTTTTTATAACACCCGGATCATCCTCCACTTCACGGTAGTAGAAATGATTCCCGGTTACATCCTGCGCTTACAGGCTTGCAACCAGGTAGTAAATGGTATGGCGGTAGATAGCGAAGCCTGCTGGCGCTTTGCCGGGGATAGCCCTGATAGCACCCTGGTGGGCTTCTCGCTGCTAATCAGACCTAATACCAGAAATACAAACCCGTTTGTTGCTATGTTAAATGGAACCGTGCTGCGCACCATTGAAGGCAAATCCGATAAAATTATCGAGGAAGCTTTAATAAGGCTTAAAATGCGGCTGGAAAGCGAGACCGTAACCATAGCCGAAGTTGCTTAAGGCCGGCGGTGCTCTTCCCAGCTTACTATCCGGTAGTCCCCCGGTAGCTGCAAAAACACTTCCGGGGGCAAGCTTTCCAGTAGTTCGGAGCGTTCTAGCGGGCTCATTTTTTCAATACGTTTTATCAGGTTAGATAACTTACTATAGCGGCGAAAAAACCCCCACTGCATTCCAGCACATACTGCGAACCAGCCAGGCAAGCCTATCAGGGTAGTGATGCCTACAGCCAGGCTCTGGCGTGTCCAGAAGAGAGCACAGACCAGCGAGACGAACCCGAGCTGACTCATCACCGCAGAGCCAACCGACCAGCGCAGAAAGTAGGGGCCGTCAAAGCTATACTCCAAATCTTTGGAACGTGCCACTCGCTGCACCAGTTGCCAGGCTATTAAAGCTGTAAATGCCAGGTAGCCCAGCAAAATCAAAGCTTCATACCACTTCAGCATATACCATAACAACCTTGATGTGAGTCACAAACCCGGGTAGACCACCCTGCTTCAAATTGAGATAAATTTACTTGCATTCAGCTATGTCTGAAAATGTTATCACAATAAACTCGCTCGAACAATTAGCACTATGTGAGCAATCTATATACAGAGCTGGTACATCTTTAAGTGTCATTAGTTTATCACTAATTCTTAACACAGCATCAACTTGCAACCGTTCTGGATAATGCCTATACTTCATACAGATTGTTTAACAGGACTGCTGGGCTATAAAGACCAGCTTCGTAGAAAGAAAAGGCTATGCGCCTGAATGATGTGCCTCTGTTCCCCTTAAATACAGTACTCTTCCCGCAAATGATTCTGCCGCTGCATATCTTCGAGCAGCGCTACCGGGCTATGATTAATGAGTGTTTGAAAAATGATACTCCTTTTGGTGTCCTGCTCATCAACGAAGGGGATGAAGTAGAAGAAGGGCATGAAAGCGCACTGACCGCCAGGCCGTACCAGGTAGGTACCCTGGCCCGTATTACGGAAGTAACTAAAGTACCGGATGGGCGCATGTTGATTATGACGGTGGGGGCGGAGCGCTTTCGCCTGCTTGAATATCGCAACGATAAAACTTATATGACCGGCGATATTGAAACCTGGCCGGATGAAGTTCCCTCCGCCTCTGAGATAGAGCTTGAAGCATCGGCAGTACGGGAAGCTTTTGAAGAATATCTTACTATTTTAATGGAATTGGCCGGTAAAGAAATTCAAGGCCTGGAAATTCCAGATGAACCCTCTACACTCTCTTACCTTATACCCAACTGGCTGCATATCAGCCTTAAAGACAAACAACGCCTGCTGGAAGCACCGGACTCGCTTGCACGGCTCCAGATCGAACTGCAAATCTTGAAGGGAGAAACCGCTTTCTTTGAGCAAATCAAGTCGCAGGCTAATGCTGAACTGGGTCAGGAGAGCGAAAGTACTGAACTGGAAGAAACCGGGCCCTTATCATCTAATTTTCCCATTCCGGGCTATAACATTAGCTCCCGCTTTAGCAAGAATTAAGTTTCCTCTGTTTGTTCAGGCTCCTGCGAAAGTGGCGAATCCCGGGAGCATTTGTTAAACCCTTTTCCTCTAAAAAGACCTTACCGAACTCACTAACTGAGATACTTATCATTCTATCCTGCCTCAAGTTCCATTATCATTGTGATTTTTAATTCAAGCCCGCTTCTTTCATGCCAGCTACCCTTAAAAGCCTGAAATGGTGTAAAATTTGCTGGTAAAAATAAGACGTTAAAATCCTGGCGATAAATTAGGGCTGCTTCGAGCCGCAGTTTGCAAGAGAACTCGTACCGGCGGAACTCGTAAGGCTTACACCTTGCAGGCCATTTATAGTTCTGCTGCGGACCGGTTACAGCCGGAAAAATAGATTGAAATTTAAGAGAGGAGCTAACAATGGCGGATAGGCCAAAACCGGTAGTGCTGATTGTGCTGGATGGCTGGGGTTATAGCAAAGTGCAACTCGGTAATGCCATTCAGGGTCATACCCCTAACCTCGAACGTTTTTATAACCAGTATCCTCATAGCTTCCTGAAGACCAGCGGTGAGTCGGTAGGCTTGCCTGAAGGGCAAATGGGGAACAGCGAAGTTGGACACATGAACCTGGGAGCAGGCTTTGTAGTCTACCAGCAGTTCGTCCGGATTGACCGGGCTATTCGGGATGGCAGTTTCTTTCAAAACCCGGCCCTGACCGGCGCGATTGAGCATATCAAAAAGACTGGCGGCAATCTGCATCTGATGGGTTTAACCGGGCCTGGTGGCGTCCATGCTCATAGCCGTCACATGTACGCTCTGTTGAAGCTGGCCCATGAAGCCGGTATCAGCGGCGACCGGGTATTTGTGCACGCTTTCATGGATGGCCGCGACACCGCTCCGACCAGCGGGCGCGAGTTTATGGTTGAACTGGAACAGCAACTGGGCGAGTGGGGCGGCAAAGTAGCCACTGTCTCGGGCCGTTATTACGCGATGGATCGCGATAATCGCTGGGACCGGGTGGAAAAAGCCTACCGCGCCATCACCCGCGGTGAAGGTCCGACCGCCAAATCGCCGGATGCCGCCCTGGAAGCCAGCTACGCCGCCGGAGTTACCGATGAATTTGTAGTTCCGACCGTAATTACTACTCCTGACGGCAAACCGACTGTTGTGGCTAAAGATGGTGATGCCTTTATTTATGCCAACTTCCGGGCTGACCGAGCGCGGGAATTGACCAAAGCTTTCGTGCTGCCGGATGATAAATTTGGCAACTTTACCCTGCCGGATGGCAAACCGGCCGGTTTCGCCCGCGAGCGCAAGCTGGAAAATATTTATTTTGCTACCATTACCGAGTACCAGGCAGGTTTGCCGGTACAAGTTGCCTTCAGTTCGCTGGATGTTGAGGCTCCTATCGCTAAAATAGTCAGTGATGCCGGGCTAAAACAGTTACACATTGCGGAAACTGAAAAATATGCCCACGTTACCTTCTTCTTCAATGGCGGGCGTGAACAGCCCTTCCCGAACGAAGACCGTATCCTGATCCCATCTCCTAAAGTAGCAACCTACGATCTAAAGCCGGAAATGAGCGCCAACGAAGTGACTGAGGCTTTGCTGGAACGCATCAAGGCTGATAGCTACGACTTTATCGTTGTGAACTATGCTAATTTTGATATGGTAGGGCATACAGGCATTGTCGAAGCGGCCCTCAAAGCGGCGCAGACGGTAGATAATTGCGTGGGTCAAGTGGTAAACGCAGTGCTGGCCAAAGGCGGCGCAGTTATGATTACCGCCGATCATGGTAACGCCGAGAAAATGGTGGACTACGAGACAGGCGGGCCTTTCACCGAGCATACCACCACGCCGGTAGAGTGCATCCTGGTAACTCCAGATAACTCGCCTTATCGCCACGCCACTCTTAAAGAAGGTATCCTGGCGAAT
This sequence comes from Chloroflexia bacterium, assembly GCA_036261665.1. Lineage (GTDB taxonomy): Bacteria > Chloroflexota > Chloroflexia > Chloroheliales > Chloroheliaceae > 54-19. The sequence continues at coordinate 30,066 of DATAKM010000163.1, read as the reverse complement.
ATTTCGCCGACCCTTCTGCAATTGTTGCAACTGCCGGCTTCCACGGAGATGACGGAATCCAGCCTGATAGAAACTCCTGCTGCGGTTGCTCAGTAAAGCCAGGATAGCTCGTTAAGCCGGTGTGGTTGATTTACAGTGTGAGAATTTAAGCTAGAAGTCATCCTGAATTCTCACACTAAAATTATTCAGTTCCAGGGACGCATTACAATTACACTACCGGAAGCTGCATTAGAATGGGTCATAGTAGCTACTATTGTCCCATTCTAATGTATTGCCACTGGTTTTCCAGCTCTTAAGTAATTACTCCCTTGATGGGTAGGGAGAGGCAACTATGGATTGATTATCAAAATAAAAGCGTAACCATTTACCGCTTAGAATATTTTTATTGGTGTCTTACGAATTTCCAACTCATCAATTCTAAAGAGAAAGTTTTAGAAAGGTAAGAGCATGCCGGTAAAAATCAAAAGCGGTTATTTTCTTCAATTGCTCGGTTTACTGATTCTAAGTGCGCTACTGGCAGCCTGCGGTGAAGCTACTCCTACTGCTCCGGCAGCAGCTAAACCTACATTTCCGGTAACGACTGTTGCTCCCGGTTCTACAGCCACAGTGCGACCCACGGCTACACCATCTCTGACTACGCCTGGCACTACTCTGCCGTCCTATACTGCCGCCCCTGCCATAACCACTGCGCCCAGCACTTCTTACCACCCGGTCTTAATCCTTAACACAAAGACGGTCAAGATCGGTGAAGCTGTGGTTATCAGCGGTAAAGACTTTCAACCTAACACCAAATTTCATGTGCTGCTAGTCTATCCCGATTCTAAAACGCTTGGCCCCTATGCCACGCCTGTAACGGACGCTATGGGTAACCTGGGGGTTACTGTAAAGCTTGAAGAGTACGATGGTAAATCCCTCGATCCCGGTAATGCCACTTTAGCCGTGTTGACCCAGGATGGTAAAAATGGAGCAAGTACGCCCATAACCCTGCTTGCTTCCGGTCATGCCAGTTACAGCCCTGTTCTTAAAGTCTCCAAAAATCCAGTCATCATTGGTAATGAGATTACCCTGACAGGCAGTGGTTATCCCGCTTTTGCCAGCATAGAAGTGCTGGGAGGCGTTCAGAATCCTGGTATTAAATTTGGAGTAGTTAAGAGTGATGATAATGGCAACTTCAGCTACAAGCTAAAGCTGGATGTACCACCCGGTACAAGCGGAGAAGCTTACAGGCCAGGCCCGTTTAATTTCCTGGCGCGTACCCAGGATAACAGGCTTACCAGCAACATCAGTATAACGCTGGTAGAAAGTTAGACAGGCAAACCTTGCCTTTCATCCATGAAGCCTGCCAGGTAGAATATAAAGCACTACAAATATAAAATTGAGCGCGCCTTGCTCTTGTCACACTACCCTTAGATAAGATAGGATAAAGGCAGTAAGACGCAAGCTCATGAAAATAAAAGTGAAACCCGATACTTTAATTGTACGCTAGAAGACTCAAGGAGGATTCTTGGGATGAACAGGCCCTTGACGAACGTCATGACAATCATCCTGGCAGGCGGGCAGGGTGAGAGGTTAAGTATTTTCTCGGAAAAACGGGCCAAGCCTGCCGTACCCTTCGCCGGGAAATACCGTATCATTGACTTTGCGCTCAGTAACTGTGTTAATTCAGGCCTATACGACATTCTTATGCTGACTCAATACAGGCCGCTTTCTCTGCATGACCATATTGGTATCGGAAAACCCTGGGATCTCGACCGTTTGCACGGCGGTATTCGGCTGGTTTCGCCTTATCTGGGACGCAAAGACTCGGATTGGTACAGAGGCACCGCCGATGCGGTTTACCAGAATATTAACGAACTAACGGGGCTTAGCTGCGAAAATGTACTGATCCTGGGTGGGGATCACATTTACAAAATGGACTACCGCCCGATGATCGAGATGCATATCGAGAATAATGCCGATGTAACAGTCGGCGTGATGCGCATACCTATCGAGGAAGCCCACCGCTTTGGGATTGTCACGGCTGACCCAACCGGGCGTGTTACCAACTTTGTAGAAAAACCCAAACATCCCGAGAGTAACCTGGTGTCAATGGGCATTTATGTCTTTAAGAAAGATGTATTAATAGACCGCCTGCAAAAGGACGCCGCCGAACAAACCAGCCAGCATGATTTCGGCCATAACATTATGCCGAAAATGATTAAAGATAATGACCGGGTCTATGCTTTCACCTTCACCGACTACTGGCGGGACGTGGGAACGGTCCAGTCTTACTGGGAAGCCAACATGGAATTGCTGGAAGACCATCCCGCGCTGGATCTTTACGAACGCGACTGGGTAATTTATACCAAGAGCGAGGAGCGTCCCCCGGCCCTCATTAGTTCGGAAGCGACTGTAGAACGCAGCCTGGTGTCTCACGGCTGCCAGGTCCATGGCCAGGTCATTCACAGCGTCCTTTCGCCGGGGGTGGTAGTGGAAGAAGGCGCGATAGTCCGCGATTCTATCATCATGGTGGACACTTTCATTGGCCGCAATACGGTAGTAGATCATGCCGTAATTGATAAAGAGGTAGTAATCGGACCGGATAGCGTGATAGGCCAGGGCGATTTTCAAACCCCGAACAAAAAGGAGCCGGAGCGCCTCAATACGGGTCTGACCATTATCGGCAAACGCGCCATTCTGCCTGAAGGAGTTAAGCTGGGCCGCAACTGCAAGGTCGGTACGGATGTCAGGCCGGAAGATTTTCCGGGGCTGGAAGTGGGCGACGGCGAAACTGTCGAAATAAGTTCTCGGGCAGCCTTCCAGCGCCGGACAAATGAACGGCGCAGTGAAGTCTAATCGCTTCATTAATTTTAGGATTACTGTCAGGTAGTCTTACCGGATAGCTAGAAAAAGGTTGCGCCGAAAGGAAACGATAATGGCTGAATTGAATAAAGTAGCAATCTTTACCAAAGAGTACCCTCCTTATGTATACGGCGGCGCGGGAGTGCACGTGGAATATCTATGCCGCGAACTGGCTCGCCTTGTTCCGGTAGAAGTGCGCTGCTTCGGTGACCAGAATATACACGAGGGCAACCTGACGGTTGAAGGATACGGGATGTGGGAGGAGGTCAAGAAAGATACCGACCCTCGCTTCGTAGGAGCGGTAGATGCCTTCGCCCGCAGCCTGGTTATGGCTAAAGACAAGCTTGATGCGGATGTGGTTCATTGCCATACCTGGTATACCGATATGGGTGGTCTGCTGGCCGGAAAATTATGGGGAGTGCCTTATGTTCTGACCATCCACTCGCTCGAACCTTTGCGCCCCTGGAAAGTGGAGCAGTTGGGTAACGCCTACCACCTGAGCGCCTGGATGGAGAGAACCGCTATCGAGCAAGCCGACGCTATTGTAGCCGTTTCCAAAGAAACCCGCGAGGATGTTCTGCGGCTATACAACATTGCGCCGGAGAAAGTACACGTCATTTACAACGGGATAGACCTGGCACAGTACCAGTTTAATCCTGCTACCGATGCCCTGACGCGCTACGGGGTTGATCCGAACCGTCCTTACGTGCTGTTTGTAGGCCGTATTACTCGCCAGAAGGGAATTATCCACCTGGTTAACGCCATTCCGGATATTGACCCATCCCTGCAAATAGTGTTGTGCGCCGGGGCTCCCGATACCGAGGAAATCGGACGGGAAATGAACGAACGTATCAAGGAAGTGAGCGCCGGGCGGGATAACGTCATCTGGATTCAGGAGATGCTCTCACGGCCTGATGTTATTCAGATGTACTCGCACGCCGCAGTTTTCTGCTGCCCTTCGGTTTACGAACCTTTTGGCATCATCAACCTGGAAGCGATGGCCTGCGAGACCGCCGTGGTCGCCTCCGCCGTTGGCGGGATCAAAGAAGTGGTAGTGCCGGGTGAAACGGGTCTGCTGGTAGATTTGCAACTAAAAGAAGGCACTTTTGACCCGGAAGATCCGGCCAAATTTGCCCACGACCTGGCAGATGCGATCAATAAAGTAGCCCTGGATGAGAGTTTACGCACTACATTTGGTAAAAATGGGCGCAAGCGAGTCGAGGAACACTTTAGCTGGGCGGCGATTGCCGAACAGACCCTGGAATTGTATCGCTCTCTTGTAGGAGCTAAAAGCTAAGCTAAAGCTGCTACAAAAGAACCCTGTAGATCTTTGTCTATCTACAGGGTTCTTTTGCTTTTATACACTTTTTTGCTATTCGTTCTTAGCCTGTAACCTTAGCTTTTGCGTTTATGAGCGAAAGCAGTCCAGTCATTTTCGTCCCGGCGCTCCACCAGTTCCATCCCGGCCGCTTCAAGCGCTTCGGCTACTTCATCCGCCTTTTCAGTGATAATCCCGCTGGTGATCAGGAGGCCACCGGGCCGCAGGGCCTGCGCCATCGGTTCGGCCAGGGCAATCAAAATACGGGCAATGATATTGGCGATCACGGCGTCAAAAGGCAGGTGGGCTTGCAAGGCTTCCGGCGGCTTCTGGGCTTCCGGGGAAAAAGAGTAGAAACCACCCGCCACATCTGCCCCGGTAGATTGGATCGCCAGCGAACCGGGTTCCATCTGAATTTGAGCTTCCAGCCCATTGCGTACCACATTTTCATGAGCAGCCCTGACTGCTACTTCATCCGTATCCACCCCTAGAGTGTAAGGCACACCTATACGAGCGGAGGCAATCGCCAGAATTCCGCTGCCTGTACCCAGGTCGAGCACCTTGCGGTGTACGGCAGGGTCAAGGTGATCTTCAAGCAGTTGCAAGCACAGGCGGGTAGTGGGATGCAAACCCGTGCCGAAAGCCATGCCCGGGTCAATTTCAATCAAAATGTCATCAGGCTGAGGCGTATATTCTTGCCAGGGCGGTTTAATCACGCTGCGCCTTCCGACCCGGTGTACCTGGTAAAACTCTTTCCAGGCGTTGGCCCAGTCCTCCTCGCGCCGCTCCGAAACCTGCAATTCCTCGATATGGCGCAACTTGCCCAGGTAAAAGAGGCCTTCGCGCAGTTTATCCAGCCCGGCTTCAGCCTGCGACCCGGTTGGAACGTAGGTGCGTACGATCACCGGGGCGGCAGGGTCTACCTGCGCTCCGCCATCCGGGCCGGGCTGCACGTCTTCCTCGATAACCACCCCCTGGTTATAGCCGTAGCGGGCAAAAAGCTCCGTTATCGCTTCCACCGCTTCCGGTTCGGCTCGCACGCTCAATTCCAGCCAGGTCTGGGGAGCGCTCCCGGCTATCCCGTGCAACTGCGCCGCCACTTCTTCGGCTACCTCTTCAACATCCGGGCCGCTCCGGTCGGCTTCTGGCAGATGGGTTTCGTCATATACTACCCGCCACTGGCCCTTTTTACCCGCCGGTGCCAGGTCAAGGGCCGCAAGGGTAGCTTCATCCTCAGGAGTGGCCTCGGCAAAAGGCAGGTGGATTTCTTCCAGGTGGGGAGTTTCGCGGAGCAGATCCGTCAGGGCAACCAGCAGGGCCGGAGACTGCAAGGGTGATGGAAAGGCATTGCCGGGCTGCTCTAACAGGGCCAGCAACCGGGCCTGCGTTAAGCCTTCGTCCAGCCAGAAGTAACAAAAACCATCCGGGTTCGACTCATCGGCAGAAGTATATCCGCCAAAGCCGCTGGTCTTCCAGGCATCATCTATCAGAGTTTCAAGAGTACTGATATCATCCGGGCTAAGGGTGCGTGTTTCCAGCCTGGCTTTATTTTCCGGAGTTTCTCCTGCCAGGAAAACCTGTAAGGGCTGTGAAGCGGCCCAGGCCAGCGTTTTGGCGCGGGCCGCCGCGAAATCCTTTGGTTTATGAAAACGGCTGTAAGCGTAAAACATGATTATGCCGATACACCTTTTTGAGCTTTGGTGGCTATTTCAGCCACAAACTTCTCAATTTCATCCAGAATCTCTTCACGTTGAGCGTCACGCAGCATTTCGTGGCCGGAACGGTGGAACCAGATCAGCCGCCGGTCTGCGCTGCCAAGATTATCGTGCAAATGTTGCGCCATTGAAGGATCAACCGTGCGGTCCTGGCTGGTCTGCAAAATAAGTGTGGGCACTTTGATCCGCGAGAGGAACTCGGGACGGGCGGTAAGCTTGCCAAACTTAATTAATTCTACCACCACACTGGTTGGCACTTCCGGGTAATTTAAACTGGTTTTGGCCGCTTCCTGGTCAAAGTAGCCCAGCGGGTCCGGCTTGAAAACAAGGGTCTTCTGAACCAGCGCAATCAGGGGAGCAAGGGCGCTCAGCTTTGATTTTAACTTCAGGGCGGGGGCGATACAAACCAGGCCTTCCACCCGGGACTGGTTGTTAGCGGTCAGGTTCAGGGCTACCACGCCGCCCATCGAAAGCCCGACAATGATGGCTTTTTCACACTCCTGTAGCAGGTCATCGAGGGCCTTTTGCCCGTCCTCCACCCAGTCCTGCCACTTCACTCCAATCAGGTCAGACGGTTGGGTGCCATGTCCGCGCAAGACTGGCATACGGTAGGGGATACCCAGCTTTTGCAGGCGCGGCACAACCGGGTCGATACAATTGATGTGGGAAGATAGGCCGTGCAGTAGTAAAACGCCAACCGGTGATTTAGCCATAACTCTCTCTGCTTTCTAATAAGCGTTTTTATCAGCGAAAATAACCAGGATAGTTTTGAGCATGATTTTCAGGTCGAAAAGCACCGACCAGTTCTCGACATAGTAAAGATCGTAGCGGGTACGCTCGGCAATCGAGGTATCACCGCGCAAACCGTTGACCTGGGCCCAACCCGTAATGCCGGCCTTTTCCTTGTGCCTGCGCATGTAGCGCGGGATTGTGCGGCTGAATTGCTCAACAAAGTGAGGCTGCTCCGGGCGCGGGCCAACGATACTCATATCGCCTATCAAAACATTGATGAATTGAGGCAACTCATCCAGGCTAAATCTGCGGATAAAGCGCCCGAAGAAGGTCCGGCGCGGGTCGTTCGGGGTAGTCCAGCCAGGGCCTTGCGCCTCCGATGTAATACGCATCGAGCGAAATTTAAGCACCAGGAATGGTTTGCCATCCAACCCTACACGCTCCTGAGTATAAAAGACCGGGCCGCGTGGCGCGGTAATTTTGACCATTACGGCGATAAAGAGCATCAGGGGAGAACATAAGACCAGCACCAGGGCGCTGATAACAATATCCATTGCTCGTTTGATAACGCGATTGATACCGCGCAGGGCCACATCTTTGACCGAAACCAGCGGCAGACCGGTCAGGGCGCTGATCGCCACCTCATTGGTGGTGATAAGCTGAAAAGCTTCCGGGTAAATCCGGACACTAACCGGCAGATCATCACACATATCAATCAGGTCAAAGAGTTCTTTCTGGGAAGCGCCCGTGGAAATGACAATCAATTCGTCCACACCGTAGAGCCGTACTATTTCCGGCAATTCCTCCAGGTGGCCGAGCAAAGTGGCCCCGCCGGTGTCACAGCTATGATTTTCCTCGCGCTGGTCGCAAATAACTCCCAGCACCGCGTAACCGAGTTCAGGCGCATTCTGTACCCTGCGCACTATACGAGACGAAGCATCGCCGCCGCCTACGATTACCAGTCTGATCTGGGCTACTCCCAGGCGCCGCAACACGGCTACAAACCAGCTAAAAATCCAGCGTACTACAGTGGTTAGCAAGATTATTAGCAAGAAAGCGTACACCAGGATAATACGCGAATAAAGAAAACTCGGCCCCAGCAAAAAGGAGTTGAGAAAGACCGAGAGGACAATTCCCATAAAGACGGCAGCGCAGATGCGGTAAAACTCGTCGATTTTACTGTAACCGCGCTTGAGCCGGTAAAGCTTCTGGATATAAAAACAGGCCAGGATCGAGCCGGTGGAAAGGCTGAGGATAATAGCGTAGTTATTGGGATTAAAATCAACAAAAGGGCCGCCGAGGTTTATTTTTTTACGAACACCGTATGCCAGCAAAAAGCCACCCACAATAGCCGATATATCGAGGGCCAGTTCGAGCATGAAAAAGAGAAACTGTACCCAGACCCATCTATGAGTATCCGCCAGAGTAATACGGCGGGAAGGTACCTCTGGTGAGTAGGAAGATAATTCTGTAGTTAAAACCGCCTCACTTTTTTCCGTAGAAGCGTCTGCGGCGGCGCTGAGGGTTGTTCGCGAATTGCTGGCCTGGCGGATTTTAACATTTTGAGTTGGTACGCGGGATGGTTCTTTCAAAATCTTTCTTTCAAACGTTACCCTAACCTACATTTAGCCAAAAACTCCAAACATACGGGTAAGCCCTTAACCTTTAGCTTAGAAGCGCTACAATCCTATTACTGGTTGCTAACCCGCTTTTTGTCCCTGGGTCGCAGAGCATTGCGAGCCAACGCCAGGGCGCCTTTTACCACAATACCGAAGTAGATAAACCAGTTTACCAGAAAGAAAGTCTGGCCGGCATAATGTTTGTGATAGAAGACGAACATGGCATGGTAAAAGTTCAGTAAAGATTTAGTGCTACGCTGTTTACTGCTCTCACCTTTATAATGAATAACAGTAGTCGCCGGGTTGTAAAAAACTTTCCAGCCGTGCTGCTTGATACGATAAGCCCAATCCAGGTCTTCGCCATACATGAAGTACTCTTCGTCCAGGATTCCGGCTTGCCGGATAGCCTCACCACGCACCAGCATGAAGGCCCCAACGACGCTATCCACTTCATAAAGCTCATTTTCATCCAGATAGGTAAGGTTATAGCGGGCGAAGCGCCGGTTCCCGGGAAAGAACTTACTCAAACCCAGCATGCGATAAAGGGAGACTTCCGGTGTAGGAAAGCTGCGGCGGCAGGCCAGATCCAGTTTACCGCTGCCCAGCACCAGTTTCGGTCCGACCACTCCGGCCTCCGGGTGGTCTTCCAAAAAATCATACATTATCTGAAAGCAATCGGGTGGCACGACCGTATCAGGATTTAGCAGCAAAACGTAGCGGGCCTGCGGTTGAGTGCCAATTCGTAGCAACTGGCGAGTGACAAGCGTCTGCCCATTCTCACCGGAGATAGGCAGGGTAGAAGCCTGGTTAGCCGGTAGCGGGCAAATGCGGCGCAAGGCCAGGTTATTGCCAAAGGCGTAACCTCCGTTTAAGGGAGAGGCAATCAAAATCAGGTTCTCATGTAAAGGTTCAAATTCTTCGCGAACCATCCTGACACTATCATCGCGGGAGGCGTTATCTACAACAAAGACTCTCCAGCGAAAGTTACACTGGCTGGCAAAGACAGAATTCAGGCAGTCGCGCAGCAATCCCGCCGTATTGTAATTGACTATTACTATATCCAGATCACTGGTATAAGCTAGAGCAGAATTTACGTTTGCAACCAGCGCTTTAGGTGCCAGTTTTTCGTCACCTGTTTGAATTGTTGACACTTAGCGGTTTCCTTCAACCTACAGAAAATAACTTGACCCGACTCAGTTATAGCTTATGTCAGGTATTGCCTAATTATAACAAACAATAAAGCAGAAACAAAACCAGGCTATATCAGGTCTATTTTAGAGGTCTGCCAGGATAAATTCAAGATTTATGTTAAATTAAGTAAAAGTTCTTCTAAAGCTGACAGTAAGTGGTATAATCTTCACAGCAAGAGTGTCAAAAGGCTATTGACAGTAATACGTTTATATGTTATAACAGTATTGCGTCAGAGTGTTAAGAGGGTAAGCGTGGAGCAGAAGAGTTATAGCCTGAAAGAGTTGTGCCAGGTCGCCGGAGTGACTGAGCGAACAGTACGCTACTATATAAAAGAGGGCTTATTGCCGCCCCCCACCGGGGCCGGACCTTTCAGCCGCTACAGCTACGAGCACTACTTACGGCTGTCTTTAATCCGGCGCTTAAAAGACGAGTTTTTGCCCCTGAGCGAGATTAAAAACTTGCTGGACGGCAAGAATGTCGAGGAACTGGATAGCCTGGCGCGCCGGAACGGCTTGCTGGATGAAAAGCCGGAAAGCAACCAACCGTTTAAAGACGAAAATCGCCTGGAAAGCTTTTTACAGCCGGACCAGGCAAGTAGCCTGCGCCAACAACTGGCAGGCAGCAGCCCACCGGTGATGAGTAGCAGTGTGAGTGAGGTTGGTGCTGACTATAAATTTGAAATGTCCGAGCCGGATATGCCACTCTTCTCAGTCGCAGATATGGATGAGGAAGAACCGGATTTTCCGGTGCAGGCTGCACCCATCTACCCTGCGAGCGCACCACCCCGGCCAGTACCATCGGCCCCGGCCGGATTCCAGCCACCTATGTTCCGGCAGAGCCTGAGCCGGAGCGAGGAACGGGTAGCTCCCGAACCGCGTATGATGGCTATGAAATCCAGTATGCCGCCCGCGCCCCCGGCTTTCAAGCAAAACGCGCCGGAAACGGAGCAGCCTATCGGGCAGCAATGGGAACGGATCGTCATTGCCCCGGGAGTCGAGTTGCATGTGGAGCGCAGCGTAGCCAGGGAACAGCGTGGCGCTATAATGGGATTGCTGCAACTGGCCCGGCAGCTACTGGGAGGCAATAAACAGCGCTAGCAGCACATCTATACCGTAAAATTTCTAAAAAGAAAGACCATGACCGGAATGAAAATATTAGTAATCGGCGGTACACGTTTCCTGGGCAGGCACCTGGCGGAAATTATTCTGGCCAGGGGACATGAGCTGACTCTCTTCAATCGCGGGCAGAGCAACAAGGACCTTTTCCCCGAAGCTGAGAAACTGACCGGCAACCGGGATGGCGACTTGAAAGCGCTCGAAGGCCGTCGCTGGGATGCCGTAATTGATACCTGCGGCTATGTGCCACGCATTGTGAAGCAATCGGCCGGTTTACTCGCCAGCGCCACTGACCATTATACTTTTGTCTCAACCCTCTCGGTTTACTCTGATGTCAGCCAGGAGGATATTGATGAGAACAGCCCGGTCGGTAAGCTTGAGGATGAAACCACCGAAGAAATAACCGGAGAAGCGTACGGCCCCCTTAAAGTGCTCTGTGAAAAGGTGGTAGAAGAAGCCCTACCCGGTCGGGCTCTGATTGTTCGCCCCGGCCTGATCGTAGGGCCTTTCGACCCGACAGATCGCTTTACCTACTGGCCCTACCGGGTTGACCAGGGAGGCGCGGTGCTGGCCCCCGGCAATCCCGCAAGAACCATCCAATTTATTGACGTGCGGGACCTGGCAGGCTGGATTGTTAAAATGGTCGAGGATGGTCGCACCGGAGTTTATAATGCCAACGGGCCGGATTATAATCTGAGCATGGGCGAATTGCTGGATAGCTGCCAGAAGGTCAGCGGCAGTGATGCCCGGTTTGAGTGGTTGCCTGAAAGTTTTTTACTGGAAAACAGGGTAGAACCGTGGATGGAGTTACCCCTCTGGATACCCGAATCAGACCCGGCGATGCGCGGCTTTTTCAAAATTAGCTCGGCAAAAGCTATCGCCGAAGGATTAACCTTCCTGCCGCTGGACGTTACCGTGCGCGATACGCTGGCCTGGAACAAAACAAGGCCGGACGGATTTGGCTGGAGGGCCGGGATGAAACCGGAACGAGAACAAGAGTTATTGAAGAAGTATCAAGCAACCCTGGAAAATAGCACAGCTAAAGGAGATCAGTAGATAGATGAACGTTAGTTCCGCCCAGCCTGGCTTTGTTCAGAAGTGGTGGATTGCAGCACGGCCCAAGACTTTACCGGCTGCGACAGTTCCGGTAATCGTGGGTACCGCCGCGGCTATCAAAGACCGCCAGTTCCAACTCTTACCGGCCCTGGCCGCCCTGGTTGGCGCTCTACTCATTCAGATTGGCGCTAACTTCGCCAACGATGTTTTCGATTTCAAAAAAGGAGCCGATACCGCCGAACGGCTCGGACCGACCCGCGTAACGCTGGCCGGGTTGCTAACGCCCCGGCAGGTTTTTACCGGGATGTGGGTGGTCTTTGGCCTGGCAACCCTGGTGGGAATATACCTGGTTTATGTAGGCGGCTGGCCTATCGTAGTCATCGGGATAGCTTCTATCCTGGCAGCGATAGCCTATACCGGCGGGCCGTTTCCGCTGGGCTACAACGGCCTGGGAGATATTTTTGTCTTTATCTTCTTTGGCCTGGTAGCGGTATGCGGAACATATTATGTGCAGGCGGGTACGGTAGGGGCCGTGGCATGGTGGTCGGCGCTGCCGGTAGGTTTCCTGGCTACCGATATTCTGGTAGTAAATAACCTACGCGATATAAAGACCGACCGGGTAGCGGGTAAACGAACCATTGCGGTACGCCTGGGAGAAAGCGGAGCGCGAGCCGAATACGCTATCCTGCTGATCCTGACCTATCTGGTTCCGCTGGCTATGTGGCTGACCGGTATAGCCGGACCCTGGATGTTACTCTCCTGGCTCTCTTTGCCGGTGGCCTGGCCGATCTGGCAACTGGTGGCACACCAGGAAGGGCGAGTATTGAATAAAGCCCTGGGTGGCACATCCCGAGTGGAACTGGTCTATGGAGTACTCTTCTCCATCGGCCTGATTCTTTCCTCAATGTAAACAAAATAAGCAAGGCTAAAGGCCGGATTTTAATTGCCAGTTGAATACGGTAGCAAAGGCGCTACCGAGCGAAAGGAGGTCTAATTTATGAACCTTTTGTTAGCTCATTCTCAAGAACAGGCCGGAGCGAAAAATAGCCTCTACATCAACCGTGAACTGATAGCGCGAAATAATTACGAGCAACAAATCTGGGAGCTGCAAGAGCCTTACATCAAGCTTGGTGAACTGGTAAGCGACTGGTACAAAGCTTTTCAGGCCGGGCATTTGAAAAAAGTAGAGCTTGAACTAGCGCAAGGTGTCCTTAATACTCTGATGCTTTTACCACCCCGCATTCGCCAGGAGTTGTGCGGCGGCGATATTGAGAAATTTCAGCAAGAATTAGCTCAACGCTAACCTCTAAAGTTTTACCACGAATAGTAATTGAAGATTTTGCACTTTAACGTTGTGTTATCTGGTTCGTGACACGGTTGTCACGGAAAGGATTTTCTATGTCGCAATTACAGTTTGATGTCAAAAATTACAGCATAGCAACCGGCTTTGCCGGGCTGATTCGAGCGGGCAGTGCTTTTGCTTTCATTGCACCGGAGCTTGAACAGGACGATTTAAAAGATGGCCTGAAAAACTTTTTCGGCGCAACACTGGCCGCCGGGCGTCGCATAATTCCATTTTTACCAGAGGGAATAGCTTTCCCCGGTTTCAAGGTGAGCCTGGCAGACACGCCTCTAAAGGTAGCGCCCATACTGGTAACTGATAAAGAGATTTACCGCGCAGGCAAAGATGTCACCCGCTTACTGCTGGTAACGCCTGCCAGTCTCTTGAATGGAAGTGCTGTTAAAACCAAAGCTAAACTGGTACTGGAAAATAATGGCCTTATCTATCGCACCCAGACATTTACCCCCGCTGAAGGTGGAATGACTTTAGTAGATCTGGGAAAATTGCCTGAAGGAAATTATCATGTTTACTGGGATAGCCCCGAGGCCACCGACTACGCTGGCGATAAGGCTGATTGCCGCTTTAGCGTGGTGGAATATGTTTTAGCACCTCTTCAAGCTACCCTGCTGGCGCATGAATTAGAGAAAAAAACTCTGAAGTGCCGCCTCAAAGTAGAGCTATACAACCAGCCTTTGAACGGTTCACTCCAGGTAGAATTATGGAGTGGTAACCGGGACCTGGGCAAGAAGAAAGTTAAGGCGAACGCTCCTGGTATTTATACCGTCGAATTTGATCTAAAACATTCGGATAGTAAAAGGCTGGAATTGTGGGTAAGTTACGAAGACCTTGTAGCCACTGTTGCGATACCCGGTTCAAGTAAATTTGAGATAGAGGAAACACTTCTTTCAGACCTTGCCCAGCCTGTTAAGGCAAGCTTAATGCCCACTCCGGGTGCTCGCGATGTGCGCGGTCTTTACCTGACTACCGAAAATGTAATCAAGAATGCTCCGGTGAGGCTGATTGACCCTGCTCCGGAGAGTCGCAAAGCGCAAATCCAGTGGCAAGTTGCGGCAGAGTCCACCCACCTTCTGCTTTTTAATATGCGAGGCGAGATAATCGAAAATCAGGAGCTTGGAGCGGTAAGCGCGGGCCAGTTATGCGAAATTGAAGTGCCTGCGCCGGGAGGATTCCTGGCGTTAGGAGCGTGGATTGGCGATAAAGCCTGGGAAGGCTGGTCGGTGCTGCTGGCACCCACACGTTCTAAAGTTGAGATAGTAGCGCCCTCTACCGCCCGGCCAGGCCAGGAAATTACCCTTCAGCTAAAAACGGCAGCAGCATCTAGCATCTACCTGCTGGTGCGGGATGTGCGGTTAGCCGGGACGAAGCCCCAGGAAAAACTGGCTTTGTCTCTCAAAAAAGCAATTGAAGGTAGTGGCAAGTGGGGAAAACTGGGCTTTGTAACCGATACCCTTAACAGGCAGCTTAGTTGGAATGACCGTTATACAAAAAATGAAGTAGTTTACTCTATGTATCCGCCTCCTCCGCCCATGCCAATGGCCGCCCCTGGTGGCATCGCGCGCCCGATGATGCGGATGACTTCTGCCATGCCAACCGGAGCGCCGGTGGTAAATTATCAGATAAGCGGGGATGAGATTACAGGCGAATTTATGCCTTTGGGCGCGGTGTTTGAAGCAGCGACAGCACCGGAGGCCAGGCCTAAGCCTCGCCAGGACTTTGCCGATGTGGCTTACTGCGGAGTGCTGGAGGTCGGAGCGGACGGGCTGGCCAGCGTCAAATTCCGCCTGCCGGATGCCATCACCTCTTACCAGATTGAAGCCTTCGCTCTGAGCCGGGACGGCGCGGAGTGGGCTTCCGGGCGTGAAAGCCTGGAAGTGAGCCAGCCGGTCTGGGCCGAAATGCAACTCCCAGCCTTTGTCTATCCGGGCGATAGAAGCCCGGCCACTCTGAACCTGGGTTGCGCCGGGGGAATTTTCCGCCTGAAACTTAGCCGGAATGGAGTCGCTGTTCCATTTAACCTCAGTGGCGCAAAACAAACCGCTGCCGGAGAATTTACCGGACACCAGGCCAAAGTAGTTTTCGAGGCTCTGCCCGGATTATGGCGGGTCGAACTAACCGACCTTACCAGCGGCGAATCGGACGTAGCGGAGCGCGAGGTGCAGGCTATAGGGCGCTTCAAAGGGCTGGCACGCCGTTTCCAGTTGCTTACGGGTGGTCAAACTATTTCGCTCGAAAGTAGCGGCGCTTTACAGCTTCGGCTGCTGCCCTCGCTCAACCAGCCTTTTACGGTGCTTTGCGACGCTACCGTTGATTACGGCCATCGCTGTTGCGAGCAGACTGCTGCCAAGTTGCTGGCTGCCGTCGCCGCTCTGATTGCCGGTGGGGATCAGTACAAGTTGCGTGACGTTATCCTGGCAGGAGTGGAGCGTGAAAGCCGCATGTTCTTGCCCGGTCAGGGATTTATGATGTACCCGCCTGAGGAGTCCGGTGGATCGCGCACCCCGAATGATTACTGGGGTAAACTGGCGGCGGAGCGCCTGAGCAATCTGGCTTTAGTAGGAAAAAGTCTTTTCGCCTCAAACATCGAAGATAAGCTGCGAACCGCCCTTGAAACAGCCGTAAGAATGGGTGAAGATGCCGCCAGAGCTTATAAGCTTCCACTGTCACCTGTGAAGATTGAAAGTGGCCGGGATGCCTACCGCGCTACAATTCGAGACTCTAAACTGCGTACGGAAGCGGTGCAGTATGCCCGGCGCAGTCTCGCTGCTGCCACTCAGAATGTTTCCAGAGGATATGATGCAGTAGCAAGGCGCGAAGATGAAGCTTATTGCGCGGCAGCCCTCTTGAAAGCGGGTGATAACTCCGACTTAAAACTGGCTCTTGATGCCGCTAACCGGTTAGCAGCCAGCCTGGGCAGCGAGGGACGCCTCTACTCTACGGTAGACTCCGCCGCCCTTATCAGCTTGATGGTAGCCTTGCAAGAAGCCGGGATAGGCACAGGCGGGCAAGCCCGGGTAAGACTGGATGGGCGCGAACTTCCTTACAAGGAAGCCCTGGAACTTTCCAGTGATGGGCAGGTCCGTGAAATAGCTGTCCAGCAAGGAGTAGCCGTAGTGGAGGTCACTTCCGAAGCGCTGGAAGACTGGAATTCTCTCAGGCTGGAAGTACCCGTTTCGATCCAGTTGCAGAGCAAGGGCAAAGCCATCAACCGGGCTATGCGCCTGGGCGATATGTTGGAACTGGTGGTCAGCATACCGCGCTATGAAGATGGGCTGCTGGTCCAGGTCTGCCTGCCTCCGGCGCTTTCCAAAATAGAAGGCGGGGGAGAAGTCAAAAAGTTCTCGGTAGATTTCTGTGGCAAGCAAGAAGTCAGAATCCCGCTGCGAGCCTCCGGTTATACCTACGCTTCGGGTGAGCACTGGGCCGTCCTGGTGAGAAATATGTTCAAGGAGGAACAGGCCGGGAGTCCGGGCCTGCTCCTGGCCCAGGTAAACCCTGACTAGGCATCCTTAGAGCTAAATCCAATAAAAAGGCCGCTACTGTAGCGGCCTTTTTATTATGTCAAATTTTCGCGAGCTTTTGCATCTATACGGGAGAGAGCACCTGTCAGGACTGTCACTTCTTCGTCACTCAGCAGGTCAGTAAAGTATTGCTTAATTCCCCCGGCATAAACCGGCCAGGCTGCCCGCAAAGTAGCCAGACCTTTCTCGGTCAGGATCGCCGAGGCACCCCGCCGGTCGGTAGTAATGCGTTCGCGCGCCAGCATACCCTGCTCCTCCAGGCGGTCTACCAGGCGGGTCAGGCCGCTGCGGCTCAATACTACTCTGCTGGCCAGTTCATGCATGCGCAGGCGCCTATCCGGTGCTTCTGAAAGCGCCACCAGCACATCATAAGAACTGAGCGGCAACTGGTGGGCGGAAGCCATTTCGCGCTCGATCAATTCAATCACCGAAGCATGCGCGTTCAAAAAGGAGCGCCACGCTGCTAAATGAAATTCATCCAATTTTTTATCTTTTTCATTACTCATAGCGCAATTGTACCAAAAAGTAGTTGCAAAAGCAATTATTGTATGGTAAACTAAAGTAGTTGCGTAAACAATTATTGTCTTAGCAACGAGTTAATAGGGCGATAAGAACTTTATATTAAGCAGCGCGGCACTACGCCGCATTTAGCACATAATAAAAGGAGCATATTTATGGACTGGCAGTTAGATTATGGTCACGCTTATGTTGGTTTTAGCGGGCGGCACCTGATGGTTTCAATCGTACGTGGTGAATTTCAAAAGTTTAGTGGAAAAGTCTATTTTGATGAGCAGGATATTACCCGCTCTACCGCCGAAATCGAAATCGAGGCCGATAGTGTAGCCACGCGAAACCCGGACCGCGATACTCATTTCCGTTCTGCCGACTTTTTTGATGTTCAGAATTACCCGAAAATCTACTTTCGCAGTAAGAAAGTGGTGATGAATGACGCGCAACACGGGCAACTGACCGGAGACCTGACTATTCGGGGAATTACCAGGGAAGTGACGCTGGAACTGGAATATTCAGGGGTCAGTCAAACTCCCTGGAATACTCTCAGCGCCGGATTTAGCTTGCATGGTAAGGTCAACCGTAAGGACTGGGGGTTGAACTGGAATATGGTACTGGCAGGTGGGGGCATCGTTGCCAGCGATATTATTAACCTGGAAATCAACCTTGAACTAACCAAACCGGTTGAAGTTCCGGCCAGCGCCAGTACCATAGCTTAAAACTGATATTAATAACACAAGCGGGATAGCTTTGAAACTTGTTTTCAGAGCTATCCCGCTATTTCACCAGACATCTCAAAAATTGGAATAAGCAGAGCAGGCCTTTCTTGAAATGACACTGTAGATTAACCGCTAGCGACAGGCACATGAAGCGCAAGGATGACAGTTAGAAGCCGGAGTGATAGAATACCGGAAATTTATTCGCAACTTTAATCACCATAGCCTGATAATAACTTGAATCAACAAGATTACATTCTATCTATAGATCATGGCACTCAAAGTGTCAGGGCCATTCTTTTTGACCTGCAAGGCAATATTGCAGTGCGTTCTCGTGTACCGATTCAGCCTTATTATTCCACTGAACCGGGCTGGGCCGAGCAAGACCCGGAATATTTCTGGAAAAGCCTGGCGCAGGCCTGCTGCCAGCTCTGGCAAAAAACAGATATACCAAAAGAGGCTGTACGAGGAGTTACCCTGACCACCCAGCGAGCCACTGTAATTAACGTGGACGCGTCTGGAAAGCCCCTGCGCCCTGCGATGGTCTGGCTTGATCAACGCGTTACTAAAGGGATTAAGCCAATAGGAGGGTTATGGGGAGGATTGTTTAAGCTGGGCCGGCTCGAAAAAGATATAGCCAGGTTGCAGTCTGAAACCGAAGTGAACTGGATTAAAGTTAACCAGCCGGAAATCTGGCAAGAGACCTACAAATATCTGCTTCTATCGGGCTACCTCAGCTACAGGCTAACCGGTAACTTTCTGGATTCTACCGGAAATCAGGTCGGCTATATTCCTTTCAGTGTGAAAAAGATGGACTGGGCCGGGCCGCGCCATTGGAGCTGGCAGGCTTTCCCGGTCGAACGCCAGCAGTTGCCGGAATTGCTGCCTCCCGGTGCTCTTCTAGGCCAAGTTACCCCTGAGGCGGCCGAGGAAACCGGCATCCCGGTAGGTTTGCCGGTAATAGCCGCCGCTTCAGATAAAGCCTGCGAACTGGTGGGCAACGGAGCGCTTGAGCCGCATATCGCCTGCCTCAGTTTTGGAACCAATGCCACACTCAATACTATGCAGCCAAAGTACCTGGAAGTCATCCCACCGCTGCCGCCTTATCCTGCCGCTATCCCTGGCGCTTATAATCCTGAAATTGCGGTCAACCGGGGGTTCTGGATGGTAAGCTGGTTCAAGAAAGAGTTCGCTCATTACGAACAGCAAATAGCCGCTGAAAAAGGGATCGAAGCGGAAGAACTCTTCGATGAACTGGTTAACCAGGTACCTGCCGGAAGTATGGGATTGGTCTTACAACCCTACTGGATGCCCAGTTTCAAGGCGCAAGGCCCGGAGGCTAAAGGTGCTATTATCGGCTTTGGCGAAATTCATACTCGTGCGCACCTTTACCGGGCTATCCTGGAAGGACTGGCCTACGCTTTACTGGAAGGGAAGGAAAAGACCGAGAAGCGCAGCCACATACCCATAACGGAAGTGCGAGTTTCGGGGGGAGGAGCCAGCAGCCAGGCAGCTTTACAAATTACCGCAGATGTTTTTGGTTTGCCGGTCTATCGCGCCCATACCTATGAAACGTCCGCCCTGGGAGCGGCAATTGTCGCGGCGGTAGGCCTTCACCTGTATCCCGACTTTAAAACGGCCGTTAAAGCCATGTCCAGGCTGGAAGCGGTTTATACTCCCGATAGCCAGCGGCACGAAATTTACAGCCAGTTATACAAAAGAGTTTACCTGGAGATGTACTCCCGGTTACAGCCGCTCTACAGCGATATACAGAAGATAACGGGCTATCCCTAACAAAAAATAAAGGCGGCGAAATTTCTTCCGCCGCCTGTGACTGGATTTTTCTGGATACTTTTATATGTTCCAGAATCTAGTGGGAGCACTTGCAGGAACAAGTTTCGGATTCCGGCCCAGGGCCACCGCCCGGCCATTCGGCAGTTTGAGCGACAAGTTCATCAATCATGCCGTGCAGTCTTTCATGGGTGCCTGCACCCAGTTTATTTACTTCGATATCTTCAAATCGCTCGTTTAATTCTTCCTGTTCGGCAGGCTGGAAGATGCTATCGGCCAGCACGAAGAGTACCTGATTCTCCTTCTGGATATGGGCGCGCAGCAGGGCGGAATAGCCGTAAGTGCCTTCAATCAGCAGTTGTTTGCCATTGCTGTCTCCGGCTTTCCAGAGATCCAGGCCACGGCTCATCAGGGCAATCAAAGCGCGGCCCTGTTCGTGGTCCTGCAACATGTGGCCAATAGGCCCGTTTTCTACCGGGATACCGGCAGAGGCCATCAAGGGGAATAGCAAATCTTCTTCTTTCGAGTGGTGGCAGCGATCTACAAAGACTTTTAGAAATTCCAGGACATTTTCAAAGAGGCTTACGGGCACTTCCTTACCCTGTTCCAGCCGCAAAGCAGCTTTTTCAGCCACAGTCAGAACCTGACAAACCGCCTGGTGTTCGTGGCGAAGGGTTTTGGTTGCCGCACCCGGGGCAACTCTACTTGCTACATTCAAAGGTATAGTGGTCATTGCTCAAACTCCATTTTCTATATGATAAAACCTTTTGGTTAGAAGCAAAACGGTCAGTTCAAGCTGGCCGCTCTTTACGAGACCACTATACCCATTTATTTACCGGCTGAATACGACAAAAGTCTCATTCGTAAATTTTGGTAAAAATAACCATCAGGAAGCTTTGGCGGCTCGGCCGGAAGCTACTTTAAACGTATAAGTTTCGCCATGAGCCAGGTAATGCACCCTCTTTTCAAGCCCTGCCGCCTGCACATAGCGCTTGAAATCTTCGAGGGGAGATTTAAAGACGGTGTAATCGTTATAGTGAACAGGAATAGCCATATCCGGTGCGATCAGCTTTAAGGTTTCCACACCCTGCCTGCCATCCATGGTTAGCATCAGGCCAAAAATGCGGGTGCCGCCCAGGTGCAACAATGCCAGGTTTATATCGGGATAGCGTTCGGGAATTTCCCGTAGGTCGTTGTTAAATAGAGTATCCCCGGTGATGTAAAGCCGGAAGAGCACCTCTTCGCTGCCGCGACCGAATTCAAGCAAACTGCCCATCACCTGCGGTAATGCTACAGTCAGGATGCCGGGACCGTGCCTGCCGGGCATAGAGGTAACTCTTAGCCAGGCCTCTCCTTTGCGTAAGGTAAAAGAGTCCCAGGTAGTGAGGTCGTGAGCGGCTTGAAAACCCTTATTTTTGAGGACTGCCACCGCCTGTGGGGTAGAGAGAATGGGAATATTTTTATCGAGTCTGGCAATGGCGATGCGGTCGAAGTGATCCTCGTGCATATGCGAAAGCACAATCAGCTCAACCGGGGGCAGGTCTTCGATCTGCATAGCCGGTTCTGTCAAACGAGTGGAGCGAAGGCCGTAACCGAGCTTTGCTACATCATGCCGGTGCAGGAAATTAGGATCGGTCAGAATAGTAAACCCGGCGTAGCGCAACAGCACGGTAGCGGTTCCAATAAAGAAAAGAGAGCCGGTTTTAAAGTCCGGCTGCTGCTTACTATTTTCCAGGTTCAAAGTATTATTTTTCTTCAAAAGCTCACTCCTTAACTATTATTGGCCTGCTTTTTAGCGTAAAGCTGTGCCCCACAGATCAACACCAGCAACCAGGCGCTTCCCATGAGATAGCCACCCAGAACATCTGAGGAATGATGCTCTTTCAGGTAAGCCCGGCTTAACCCGACCAGAAAGATTAGCGAAATCATTAAGCAGGCCCAACCGAAGCGAGTAGAAGGATGTTTGAAAGCTTTGAGGCCTAACCAGGTTAAAGTACCATAGTAGCAGAAAGCCGCTACCGAGTGTCCGCTGGGGTAACTATGCTTGCCGCCTTTGTTTACAATCGAGTTGATAGAGAGGGGCCTGGTGCGATTAAGGACATATTTGAGGGGGATAGTGAAAAGCATACTACCTGCTGTGGCAAGCAGGACCAACCAGGCGCTCAGGTATTGCTTACGCTGCCAGAAAAAGGCAAAAGTCGCGATGGATAAACCGATATTAACTTTCTCACTGGTAGCGACAGTTAAGACTCGAAATGCCTTTTCGAGCTTTTTATTACTGCCCGACCCCAGGAATTCCATAACTTTGCGATCAAAGTCGCCCATTTTATTCGCGATAACCGCTTCCGACCGAACGCCGGAAAGACCGGCCAGAAGAGCTGAGCTACCCAGTTCCACCAATTCAGAGGTAGTCAATTCAAACTGATTACCGAGGTGAATGGACCGGCCAAATGCCGGAGGCTCACTAAGCTTAGCAGCGGAGTCAGAATCTATTATTTTTGCCAATTTTAAAGCTCGCATTTCTATCCATAAGCCTGAGAGTTATCTGGCAGCCCGAACACCGCCAGACGCTCCACCAGGCAAACCACATGCCCGTAAATTTATTTGCAGAACATGAAGCAAAAGAAATGCCAGCCTGATTTTATGGCAGAGGAGAAGATTAAACTTGCCAGCGATGCGGAGGGAAAATTACACCTTCACCGGGAGTCTCGCCTTCAATCAGCAGGTTGCAGAGTTTAGATTTGTAGTCAAAAATGCGCTCCCAGTTCTGGGAATAGGCGCCAACCGAGAAGTAATAGTTACCACGTAACAGCGGCAAAGACCCGAAACTGAGGTTGAAATAACCATCTCCTTCTACCTGTCCCAGAAAGGCGCCATCACCCTCGGTACTGATTTCGTAGCACTTAATATTTTCATCATTCAGCAGGCAAACTTGAAAGATGGGTTGCTCGATACGCTCAAACGCTTTGTAATTAACATGGAGGATTAAAGGTTCGCCCGAAGTAAGTTTCTTTACCGGGTCGCCGTTCTCGTCCAGCAATGTAGCGCTTTTTATCTCAATTTCCTGGCTGCCCTGCCTTTGATCACGCCGGGGAGCGGTAGGCAAAGCCGTTTTTCCATTTTCGCTACTGTCAATTTCATCCAGCGTTGCAACCGCATTATTCTCACCGCTGCCTGCCAGTAGCCCGTTTAAAAGAATTTCCTTCTTGCTCTGCAAATCCTTAGCGTGCCTGGATTGTGCGGCTGTTACTACCTGGGAAGCTTTTTCAAATATGCGGTTCTGATATTGTCCGATGATCTCGCGGGTAGGCCCCTGAGTACGTACCCTGCCGTGCTCCAGCCACACTACCTCATCACAAATAGCTTGTATCTGACTCATGGAGTGCGAGACTACCACAATAGTCTTACCCTGCTTTTTCATTTCAAGCAGATGATTAATACATTTCTTTTGAAAGCCCAGGTCGCCTACCGCCAGCACTTCATCTACCAGCAGAATATCAGGGTCAAGATTTATCTGGGTGGAAAAAGCCAGACGCACGAACATACCGGAAGAATAGGTCCGCACCGGCGAGTCAACAAAATCTTCCAGTTCGGCAAACTTAATCACTTTTTCCAGGTTTTCCAGAGCTTCCTGGCGAGTTTGTCCCGCCAGGATACTGCCTGTAATCACATTTTCGCGTCCGGTAAATTCAGCGTTAAAACCGGCGCCCAGTTCGAGCAAAGACCCCAGGCGGCCCTGTCTTTCAATCCGTCCTCTGGTAGGGCGAGAAAGCCCGCTTATGAGGCGTAGTAAGGTGCTTTTGCCAGCCCCATTATTACCAATCAGTCCGACAGTTCTGCCCTTTTCGATTTTCAAGTTCACGCCCTGTAAAGCCCAGAACTCTTCGCGGGTAGACCAGTAGTTGAAGCGGCTTAGCAGGGCGCTCTTTAGCGACCAGGGGCGGTTATTATGTAAATAATAGCGCTTCCAGACATTATCTACGTCAATGACAAATTTACTCATTTATTTGAATTCAAACCGTTGCTTAATCTTAGCCTGGAGCCAGGTTAATCTTCTATACTTACCAGATCACTCGTAATGGGATTACTATTTGGCCCGTTTAATTCGCGATGCATTTTATTGGCCTTATAAAAAGCGTAAGGCCCCATCAGATTACCGCGTATTTCTTCCACTACAAGCTTCAAGGGATATTTGGAACGACCTCGCACAATATCCCAGATGCGGTGAACATGCCAGGAAGGAAGATCCCACAAAAACTGAAAAATCACTCTTTTATCGTTATCGCTTACCAGAGTACGCAACTGGTAACTGGTTTGGCCTTTGCTATAGCTGTAAAGCTGGCGCGCCAGGGCGCTCATCTCTCTACGATGTTTGTGCCAGACATAAGCGGCCGGTTCATAATAGCAAAGATGGCCAAACCTGAGAATACGGTAGAACATGTAAATGTCTTCACCCACTCCGGTCGGTAAACCCGGCCCCAGGGTTTCATCAAACATCCCCGTTTCTCTGGTTACAGCTTTACGAATGGCAACGTTAGCCGTGCCGCCCAGTTCCCAGGTAGGCACTACATGGCGGCGTGAGCGATTAAAGAAGTTATCATCAAATAGGCGTGGCTGGTAACCTCTGCTCAATCCACCGTACAGTTCAAAAAACTCCTGGCTGGGAGTCTCCATTTCCAGGGGTAGCACTAAGCCGCTGACACACATTACGCGATGGTCGGCAAAAGGGGCTAAAATGCGCGCAGGCCAGCAGGCCGGTACGGTCACGTCATCATCAATGTAGGCTACAATATCGCCCTTTGCAGCGCGTAAGCCCTGGTTACGAGCGTATGCCACGCCAGGCCGCAATTCAACTTCATAACGTACCTCTGGAAATTCGTCAACCACTGCCCTGGTCTGGCCTGAAGCTGGGTTGTTGTCAACCACGATTACTTCCAGGCGATGCCGCCCCTGCTCAAGAAGGCGCATACTCTTAAGGCAGTTTCTGAGGTCTTGAGGGCGATCTCGCGTACAAACTACGATACTAAGAAAAAAGGACTTTCCGGGTTGTGGCTTCAAATCCGCCAGGAGGCTGTAACCTTCCTTATCTGACTCATCTGAAGATAGAGAATCCTGGCCAGTCTCTTCATAATCCTCCACCAGCGCAGTACTCATATAACGAACAACTTCAGCAACTATCTGTTCATGCTGTACCGGTGTATAGTGGTTATCTATATCTACGTGACCGATGGGAACACCTCGCCGCATTACAATAAGTCTAACACAGGCATAATTTTCAGCGCCTGCGATGGAGAGGGGTAAAGCGTGAGTGAGCTCAAGTGAAACTACTTTAGTGGCCATTAAGATCTCGCTCCATTTTGATTGTACTGCGCTGTTAATTCCCGGGCTTTCTTCAGGGCCTTCCGGTAATACTGCGGCCCGATCAAAGTAGCCTTTAAATGTTTGATACTCAAAACTCTATTCCGGTTCATTTTACTGAGTGGTTTTGACCTTGAAGGCCAAAACCACTCCTGCCAGAGCGCTTTCAGGGCATACCAGAGAACTTTATTGCGGTTTTCCGGCTCATTGATGTAACATTTTGTCAGAAAGGCAAAAATCCCTGTGCTTTCAAACTGCTTTTGCCTGCGCATTTCGTTGTAATCCGAAGAATATGCCACTTTAACCAGGGCAGTCGGATCATAGGCCAGATTATAACCTTTTGTAATCAACCGGTATAACAGGTCAGCCGTTGTCACGCTGGCAGGAATATAGTCAGTTCCAAGAGCTACATCAAAACCCTGTAAATCCTCAAAATTACCGCGCCAGCCTGCCAGGTTGTATCTTCCGCCTAGTTCGAAGATTTGATACGGTGGGGTTGGAAATTCTGGCGCTTTCAGAGAATAAACTTTACGCTCAAAACTTCTTTCAAATTTACTCAGGCTTTCGAGCTGAGCCTGGTTTGCCTTCTCAAATGGGTAGGTCAGGCCTAAAACCATGCTAATACCGGGGTTTTGCAAGGTGGTTACAAGCGACAGTAACCAGAGCGGATCAGGCCGAGCATTATCCTCGGTAAAAACAATTATATCGCCGCGAGCTTCCTGAAGAGCTCGGTTACGGCCCCAACTGCTGCCGAGACGCGGTTCAACTATGTAGCGTATCCGTGCTGAATTACGCTGATCAAGTAATTTCGAGACAGCCTTACTTTGCGGAGCGTTATCCACTACTATCACTTCATAATCAGGGTATTCCAGTTTTTCCAGGGCATCCAGGCATTCTTTAAGTTGTTCGGCATTATCGCGGGTACACACCGCTACCGTAACAAACCATTTGGCCTTACTCAACCGGTACTTCTGACAGGCAGGCCTGTCTCCTGAATTTTTTAAACCGGAGCGCAAATTTTCTTTCAGAGATTGTAATGGATCTGCCTGCTGCTGGAGGGTTTGTACCGAAGTTAGCGTTGCAGCCAGGCTATCCACCAGACCGGAAGTCGAGTCTGAGGCGGAATTTAGGACATTATCTTCCAGCAAGTGCAGTAGAATAGACCAACCGGCCCAGGCAATAGCGGCATCAATCAATCTTTCCGGCTCGATCCGGTTCGAAATTACCGGCACTTGGGCCTCGCCCACCGGAAAGCCGTGCAAACGCAAAAGTATCCAGACATCGCTATAATCATCAAGACCTGTTAAAGGCTCGATTGGTTGACTTAGCTCTAGATCCACAATTTTAATACTGCTCAAAATTGTTTCTCCTGAAGAATACTAAAGCCATGATTTTCTGAAACCAACTTTTGACGATGGCGCTCTGATTGAAAATATCTGTATGGTCCTCTTAAAGCTCCGTTGATTTGTTTCCAGTAAAGACCTCTCCTGATTTTATCCTTACGCTGGATAAAAAGGTTAAACAGTAGATGAACGGTAAACCACCATAAAGCGACGCAAGCAATTCTGAAACGGAAGGCTCTATCGGTTAAAAAGGCTTTAGTAAAGAAGGCATACAAGCCGCTACCATAATTGGAAAACTGGTTTTCCAGGGCCGGTAAATCATGCCGGTGAAAATGCCAGATAAGAGCCCGTGGTTCGTATACCAACCTGTAACCTGCTCGCACTACCCGGTAAAACATATCAAGATCGCCCGCACCTTTTGCCAGCGAACCGGCACCCAGGGCTGGGTCAAAACCGCCAAGCGCCTGTAGCACATCTTTACGAAAAGCCATATTCGCGCCTGTTCCCATAACCCCTGCACTTACCGGAAAAGGCCAGTAGCGTTTAAGAGCCAGGGCAAAATCGCTTCTTTCAAAACCCTTTCCAAAACCGCCGAACTCTTCAAAGAGGTTTTCCGCTTCGGTTTCAAGCCGAGCGGGAGCAACCAGGCCGGTAACGGCATGAATGGCAGGATTTGCGAACTGGCGGGCAAGCGCTTTTAGCCAGCCTGCGTCAACCTCCACATCATCATCCGTAAAAACGACTACTTCTCCACGCGAAGCCCGCACCCCGCAATTACGCGTCCATTCCAACCCGGGCCGCGGTTCCACAAAATATTTAAAATTTGGAAAGTCAACAACTACTTTCCGGGTACTATCATCGGAGGGAGCGTTATCAACCACTAAAATCTCAAATCTCTCTGGGGGATAATCCAGGTGTTTTAACGACTCAAGGGTGCGTCTCAGACTATTAGCCCGGTTCCGCGTGGGAACAACCACGCTCATAAAAGGTAACTCTACAGGCTGATCGACCTCCACAGGTTGGGCTTCTTCCAGAAGTTCCTGGACCAGGGCTTTCATTAATGGCAATTGAAGCTGCCGCAAAATCTCAAGCCGAATAAATGGCAACTCTGGCAGAGGCTGGCCGGGATAAAGTTTTATCCAGGCATAATTAATAGGCCGTCCGTGATAACGCACCAGAATTTGTAGAAAGTCGTAGGCAGCTAAATCCGAGCTATCCTGGATAGGGTTAACCGCGCTCCATTCCATTTCGATTATTTTAACTGCCATAAATCATACCCATGTCTCTGTTATTTCTCAGATGAGGACATCAGTAAAAGATCGGCTGTTTCTGGCTGGTTCAGGGTAGCATTAACCTTTTGCCTGGAGAGCTTCCTGGCTACTTTGCGAGCTTCAAAGTAAGCAAAAGGTCCCACTAAAGCTCCATAGGCTTCAATAAGGGCCAGTCTTCTATGGCTCCCTTTTCGTTTGAGTAACTTTCTTAAATAGCCCTGGCCGTACCATATCATAGCCAGTTTCAAAGCAGGCCAGCGCATTTCAGGGTCGCTCAAAAAGGTCTTGGTCCAGAAAGCGTAAACCCCCCGCCCAAAGTCGTGAATCTGTTGTTTGAGCTTCTGATAATCCGGGCGATGATAGTGGTGAATAATTGCAGCCGGTTCATAAACCAGGATGTAACCTGCTCTTACTACCCGGTAAAACATATCAAGGTCGCCTGCTCCGTGAGTAGGGGTACCTACATCCAGCGCCACATCAAAGCTACCAACTTTTGAAAAAATCTCTTTGCGGTAAGCCATATTACAGCCGGTGCCAAAATTGCCTGCTCCCAGGGGAAAATACGACCAGTGTTTGCGTACACCTAAAGTATAGTAATGGCTTTCAAAACCTTTACCAAAGCCGTTGTTGTACTCTTCAAAGAGATTCTGGGCATCCGTTTCGCGCTCGGCCGGAACCACTAACCCCGTGACACAACCTACCTTCGGGTTGGCAAAATGACTAGCCAGGTTTTGCGCCCAGTACCGGTCAGCTTTAGTATCATCATCGGTATAGGCTATTATTTGACCCCTGGCAAATTCAATGGCACAGTTTCTGGCCCAATCCAAACCCGGCCTTGGTTCGACTGCATAACGGATAACCGGGAACTCTGCTACTACCAGTTTAGTAGCATCATCCGGTGGGGCGTTATCCACTACCAGCAAATCCAGTTTTTCAGGGGGATAATCAAGCTCAACCAGAGAGCGCAGAGCCTTACGCAGACTTTCCGGACGGTTCCGAGTACATACCGCTACGGTCAGGGTAGGTAAATCAGCCAAAGAATTAGAAGGAAGCGCTCCAGAAAGGCGCAGTTTCAATTTATGGCGCTCAAGCTCATGAAATAGTTGCCGTTCAATTTCAAATTTTAGATAATCTTCTTCTAAAAAGCGTTTACTTCTGGCGTCAATCCAGGCATACCCAACTGGATATTTATTCCAGCGCACAAGTAGCTGAATATGAGAATAGTGTTTTATATCAGTATCACGTAGAGAAGGAAAGGTCTGGGTAAGATCAACTTCTACAACTTTAACAGCCAAAATAAAACTCCTCTTGTCATAGGTTTAGGTCCGGGTAAGTTAAATATTTTATTATTACAAAATTTTAACTATTTTAGTCCAGAAAAGGTCTCAAACTCTTCTTTTTGTAAGGAATCAAGTGTGAGACTGCATTATACCATATTATAGGCTGCAAAAAGATAAAAAGCTTTAAATACTGCCATAAAGTATTAAGAATTTGTAAGGTTACTACAGTTAATTATAAAAAACCTCAGGTCGAGACAGAATAGCTAAAAAGTACCTCTTAATGCTTTATTCATCAGCAACTCCGCCGCTACATGCAATAAGCTTGCTATAACCTCATGTTAAAAAGCTGTAAAGCAATGGAGCGCTAATTGCTGCTAATTCTGCTGTCATAAAGTAAGGAGGTCTAACAGGATGGAAATAGATGGACAGGCCGGCTATTTCTCGACTCGGCGGCAGAATACAGTTACAGTCGTAAGGGGGCTAAATCTTCCAGCCGAGGATTGGCGAAAGCTACTCGAACGCTTCGGGCCTTCCCTGGCTCTCTGGCGAGCCGCCGAAATTGCTATATTGCGCAAACAGGCTTTTGAACCTCCGGTGCTTGACCTGGGTTGTGGGGACGGTGAAGTGACCGGCATGGTCCTAAGACAGGTAGAATTCGGAGTAGACCCCTGGCCTAAAGCGCTGGAAGCGGCGGCCAGGCGAGGGATTTATAAAGAACTGGTCGGCTCCACTATAGAGAATAACCCCTTGCCTCCCAGCAGTATTTCTACAGTGCTTGCCAATTCGGTACTGGAACATCTTGAAGGCCTTGAGAATGTTTTGCGTGACACGGCAAAATTACTGAAGCCCGGTGGGAGACTTATAATGACCGTACCCGGTGAAAACTTTAGCCGCTGGCTGCTTTTACCGCTACCGGCTTACAGCACCTGGCGAAATCGAAGCCTTATTCATCTTAATCTCTGGCCTGAAAAGCGCTGGCGAGAAGAGTTAAGCCGGGCCGGATTTGAGGTCGAACTGGTGGAACCTTACCTTAGCCATAAACTGGTAACGGTCTGGGATGCTTTAGAACTGCTCCAACAGGTCTGGATTTTTAATAAGCGTCCTTTTGGAATGCTCTGGAAAGGCCTGCCTTCCTCTACCCTGGACCTGATAGCTGGTAAAATGGCCCGGCTTGATCTTTCGGCTTCGGGTGCGGGTGGTGGTTATTTGATAGTAGCTCGAAAAGTGTAATGGCTAACTGGGGTACAAATGCTTTCGACGGACCTCAGAAGAGGAGAGCGGTAGAAGCTTTTATAGTAAAAAGGCTTCTACCGCTAAAAAAACTATTCC
>DATAKM010000153.1:0-28061 GCA_036261665.1 Chloroflexia bacterium | reverse complement strand
AGTGTAGTATTTGAATATTTGGAAGTATTTTACAACCGGCAAAGGCTACATTCATCTCTGGGCTACATGGCTCCAGAGATCTTTGAAAAACTAACGGTATCTCGTCTTTTCTGACTCTCTACTAAACCGGGGCAAGGTCATATTGTTAATTAGAAATAAGAAAACTATTTAAAAGAAGTTAGGACTCGATCTGATTAAGTGGAGCTACAATTTCTCTACAAAAGTACTCATAAAGCATACGAGTTTTACTTTCTTTTAAAGAATCCTCCTCTAATTCTGCTTCACTTAAATCTTGTTCTATGATGTCTAACATTCCCTCAAGCTTTTGCCTTTCAAATATTGAAAGAAGTCTAACCATCTCTGTATCTACAGGTTGATCAGTTCGACTGCTTTCTTTACCAACCATTTGTTCAATTGTCCTGCTTATCTGCTGTATGTCTTGTTTATACTTCCGCTTTTGCATCTGCCTTTGAGTCTCGTGTTGATACAAAGTTAATAAAGTAAACGAAACTACAGAATGTACTAAGAATGAGTCGGACAGAGTTTTGGATAAAAGATAGCATTTCTTTTATAAACTCTATAGGTGTACTCGGGAGTATTCCCGGGAATTACAGTTATAGGAGTAGTATGAAAAATAGTCTTAATTTCAAACAAACCTTCATAAACGATTTTTAGAATGGCATCCCTTTTGTCAGGAGCCATTTTCTCCAGCAAATTAAAAAAGAATTCTAAGTTTACTTTTTGTACTCTGAACAAATAATGAAGATGTTCAGGATGTATTTTTGGTAGGTTACTAATTTCGGTCATTATGAAAACTCAAATTACTAACTGGTATGCTAATTTGAAATAAGAAAACCTTACAAAATGAACAAGGTTATGCCGTCCTTTCGTTAACTTTACCAGATAAGACGAAAAGGAGCATAACCTTGTGCGAATCGCATAAATTTTACCCGGCTCTTAATGGAGTAGACTTGGTAGCAACTGCCGTCAAGAAGCGTAAAAATGCTAATTTTTACGCCAGTGAAATTATTACAAGTGGTTAATCAGACAAAAGATTGTACCTACTTCTTCTGCAACTGTTGAGTGATAAATTCGATCTGGGCGGAGGCAATCGCTGATTTCGTCAGCATATTGGTGTAATCCATCCGCTCCACCAGGGCCTCAACCACGCTCGGTTGAGCTTTGAGGCCTTTGCGCGTTTCGCTTTTGAGACTGTCGGTTATCATGTCGGCAATGTTGATCAGCGACTTCGCCAGCACTCCCAGCTTCAAGATTTCCATAAATTGCTGTTTGACTTTATCAACCGCAAAGATCTCTCCTTCCAGGCGCTTGATCAAATTTTCAAGACTATCCCTGGCTACTTCATACTGGTACTCAAAGGGTTCATCCTTGAAGCTGATATCGGGGTGATTTACTAAAGCCAGGCGAATAACTTCGATTAGATGGTTCCTGTTTTTGTTTAACCATTCAACACCCTGTTGAACCTGCTCCTGTCTGGTTTTGAAAGCCATAAAAATATAACCTCAGTTAAGAAAATGTAGCAACAACGTAAAAAGATAATATTGGTCACAGTAATAGAAGATACCGTATAATCTCTTTTATTTTACAATAATTCGATTATTTGTGAAAGTCCTACTTTTGGGGGATTTTGAATTTAGAACCGGCAGGCTCATAAAAATAGTACTTTAAGATTGTGAACGGCAGATGGGTAAAAGAGATTTCAGGAATAAATAAGGGAAAGAAAGAAATGGAAAAAGAGGTTTCAGGGGGTAGAGAAAGAGAAGTACCGCTTCAACAATTGAATAGTACAAAATATTTGCCAGGGCAGCCCTGGCACTGTTTATTAAATTCAGACCTGATTCGCCAGAACTTGATCTTACTTCTTTAGACCTTTTTGAGTGAGAAACTCAATTTGAGCGGAGGCAATTGCCGATTTGGTCAGGATATTGGTGTAATCCATACGCTCGGTCAGGGCCTCGACAGCGGCAGGGTTATTTTTAAGACCTTTGCGCGTCTCGCTTTTGAGAAGCTCGGTTAATATATCGGAAGCGCTGGTCAGCGCGATAGCCGTAGCGCCGTGCTGCAAAGCTACTATAAATTGCTGCTTGATCTTCTCAACGGCATAAATTTCGCCTTCCAGCCGTTTGATCAAAGCTTCGAGGCTGTTTCTGGCTACCTCGTACTGGTACGCAGCCGGTTCATCCTTATAATTAGTACCGGGCTGTGTTAGTAAAGCCTGGTGCAGCATTTCGATTAAATGCTCTTTGTTTTTGTTTATCCACTCAACACCCTGTTGAACGTATTCCTGCCTGGTTGTGAACGCCATAAAATGATTTACCCTCGTGGTCTGGAATGTAGCCGAAACTTAAAAAAGACAATATTAGATCAGCACTAAAAAGAGACCCTTTATCTTGTTTATCTTATAATAATTTAATTTTTTTTGTAAGCTTACTTTTGGGGGATTATGAATCTGGGCCTTTAAGGCTCAACCATCTAGTACTTTAAGCGTTTAAGCCGCGCTCACGCAGGGCCGCCTCGATCTGCGAGAGGCTAAGCCCGTGCTGCCTGGCTAATTCTGAAGCATAGCCCAGGGCCTGCGGTTGGCCGGGGCGTATGGTATAGGTCGGAGAAAGAGAGCTACCGTTGCCCTCGTGGGGCGCAATTCCGGCTACCAGGCTGACTATGCCTGTACCGGGCAGGGCATCTTCGGCCAGTTCGTGGATGTGGGTTACAAAAATCGCTCGCGCTCCCAGCAGGCGCAACCCGGCCAGCAGGTCGCGACTGAGGACTCGTGCCGAAGCGTGGTCGGTGCTGGCCAGCGGTTCATTCAAAAGTACCAGGCTGGCAGGGCTGGCCTGGTGAAAAATCTGCGAGAGGCGACCCAGTTCTTCCGCCAGGCGGCCTCCCGCCACTTCCAGGCGCTCCGCCGAGGCAAAGTGGGTAAAAATAGCGTCAACCGGGCTGAGGCAGGCTTTTGTACCGGGCACAGGTAGCCCGGCCTGAAAGAGAGCCTGGGCCTGCCCTACCGCCCGGGTATAGGTCGTTTTGCCGCCGCTGTTCGGCCCGGTCAGCACAATAATATTCGCTTCCGGCTTAAAGGAGACTTCATTGGTCACTACAGGCCGGGAAGCGCGGTAGCTGGCAGACATCTCTAACCAGCGCAAGGCCAGGTCGAGACTGTAGATGCCCTCAATCCGGCAAATTTTAGCTTCGGCTGCGGCGATTTCGGGGCGGCAGAGACTCAACCCGGCCTCACGCACGCGCTGTACCATGCGGGACGCGCCGATGTAAAAAGCCAGTTCCGGTTCGAGCGCGGCAAGCTGCACCCCGTTCAGGCGGGTATATTTAGCCAGCGCCTGCCCCACGGGAGCCGCGACCCTTTCCAGCAGGCGATTAAGCTCGCGGAAAAGTTCGTGTTCGGGCATGTTGGGGCGGCTCTCAACCGCTTTGTAAAGAGGAGTGCTTCCACGAAAAGACTCGGCG
The DNA here is from genome assembly GCA_036261665.1 of Chloroflexia bacterium. Lineage (GTDB taxonomy): Bacteria > Chloroflexota > Chloroflexia > Chloroheliales > Chloroheliaceae > 54-19. The sequence continues at coordinate 24,578 of DATAKM010000153.1, read as the reverse complement.
GCGGTTTTCTCGCCGAATAACCGCTCAAGCAGGGAGTTTTTGCCGCTGAAGCGCTCCGGATTGATTGAAACCAGGGTCGCCGATTCGGGCCGCAGTTGAGCGTCCAGGTTGATACCCAGGGTCACGCTCCCGGCCATATCGAGGCGTCCTCGCAGTTCCGGCAACTCCCTGACCAGTTGCTGGTAAATATCCTCCGCCCTGATTTCGGCCAGGAAAGCTCTCAGCCCCGTTAGGGCCGCTGATTTTGGATCAGCAGCGGCCTTTTCAAGCGCATTGGCCAGCCCCTCTACGCTGGTGATCAATCCTTCCAGTTCGCCCAGCCGCGCTCCAATCTGGTAGAGCGGCAGGCTTTCGCCCCAGCGCTGTTCCCGGCCCGCCGCGCTTAGCTCCGCCAGGTGGGGCAGAATTTCGTTCATCTCTTCGGCCATTTGCGGCAGCCGGATAAAATCTTCCAGGGCCTCTTGCCGGTAGGTAATCACGGCCGGGTCACTGTTCAGTTCACCTAGTAAAGCCGCCACAAAACGACTGTGCCGCCCATCCAGCGCCAGAGCCCGAATGACAGTCTCCAGTCCCAGGTCCGTCTCGGCTGCCAGGGGCCGGTTAGGCTGGCCGCCGGGCCGGTGTCCTTCAGGCCATAGCAGGCTAAATCCGGCAGAACTTTTACTGGCTGGCATATAAGTTCGTTTTCCTGAAAATCTCTAACACAACCGAAACAGGCATAGTTACTTAATCCGATAATCCCTTCCAAAACTGCCCGGCGGATAAATCAACTGCCGGCGGCCACGATATTATAACACTGCCACTCATAATAAAAAGAGGAAACCCCTTGTAATCCGGTTTCCTCCCTGAAGCGTTTTTATTCTTTACTATTTAAGGCTGGCCCTGTATGGGGTTGACCGTATCGGCCTCCAGCACCGCTTTCCCCTGCCAGGGTGCCAGGGCGTTACCGTCGATGGTTACACCGGTCTGCTTTTGAAAAGAGCCGGTATTCAAAGTCTGGATTGATCCGCCAATCAGGAACGACTGGCCGGGTTGCAGTTTTGTACTGCTGGGGATCATTCCGTCCAGCGGGCGTTTCGTTACTACCAGCAGTTCATTCCCGCCGTTCGCGCCCGGCTGCACTACTGTAAAGGCGTTATTTGAGACGACTCGCCCGACCTGCCCGTTAGTGGTTACGGCCTGGCCCATATAACTGTTCGGGTTAGTTATCACGTTTGCCACTGGTTCGTTAGCGGCTTCCTGCCCCTGCAAAGTCAGAACCGAGAACAAAGCCACGATCAACATCAGCGCCAGCAAGCCAGAGGTACCGAGTAAGATCCAAACACTTAGCGGGAAACTTTTCCTGCGCTCTCCCGAATGCCTTTTCAAACTGCTGTCCATTTGCGCCCTCCTGTATTGCTTCTAACCTACCTGCTAAAATTTCTAAGTTTTTAATATTTCAGGCTTTTAGGACCGTCTATCTTTTGACGCGGCCACACTGTATTTAGCCTATGGCTAATAAATCGGCAATAATAGGGCCACAAAAGTTATATATATTCTTTTTTTATTCAAAATCAACCTTCCGGGCATTCTTCTATAAAATTTCCTGATAGCCAAAACGGAATCGAGCATAGTTGCCGGCAAAATCAGGCAAAATTGGCTAAACTCATTAGCTTTACAATAAGGAGGTTTTGTAGTTTAATAGGGCGACCATGACAACTTCTTTCCAAAAGAATTATATGGTGAACTTGTAGTAAGCCTGGTCTGGAAGTGTGTTTTCCGGCCTGAGGAGGATTTATTTTTGGCACGACGAAAAGCTCTATATTTTTATTCCCTGCTGGTTACTTTATTGCTGGCAGGCGTCCTGGCCGCGTGTGGGGATGAAAACAAGAACCTACCGGCTAACAGCAATCTTGAAGTAGTTACCGCCGCTTCCGTTTCAACCGCAACCAGCTCCGCCACAACAGCGTCCGCTACAACCGCTCAAACAACTACCGCAACCACCACTACCGTAGCCAGCGCCACTACTTCGGATACTACCGCTGCGTCTGCGTCTACCACCGCAGCCACCTCTGCGGCGGCGACTACGGCAGATAACACTACGGCAGCCTCAACTAAGGCTGCTACTACCAGCGCCGCGACCACAAAAGCTGCCAGCGCTACTACTGCCGCTGCTCAGACCAACCCGGGCCAGATTAAGAAGGGTGTCCTGCTTGAGCCTATGTCATGGGAAGCTCAAACCTGGAATAATTGCGCCCCGATGTCCGCCAAGATGGCTCTTAGCTACTTTGGCATCAATGTCAGCCAGGCTGAGTGTGGTAAAGCCCTGCGCCCCAATGGTGGCGATAAGAACGACCCGGTCGGCGATAAGCACGTTGAGCCTTACGAACTGGTCAATTACATTACCGGCAAGGGTCTGAAAACCAAAATCGTGGAGAACGGTACCTTCGACCAGTTGCGGGCTCTGCTCTCGGCGGGCGTACCTGTGATTACCCAGCAGTGGCTGCACGATAATGACGACATCGCGCACTACCGCGTGGCGCGTGGCTATGACCTGGCTACCAACGTCATTATTTTCAACGACTCGATGGACCGCAAGCCGAATACGATTGCCGATATAAAGACCCAGGAGAAACTTTGGAAGGCTTACGACCACCGCTTCCTGCCGGTTTATACGGCGGCTCAGGCTCCGGCAGTTAACGCCATCCTGGGCGAAGATGCCAATCCGGACGCTAATATGAGCCGGGCCCTGGCGGCGGCTACCAAGTATGCTGCGGCTAATCCCGGCGATATTGATGGTTGGCGCAACCTGGGCTATCTGCAATCCGCTTCGGGCGATTGCAAAGGCGCTATCCAGACCTGGGAAAACCATATTACCAAAATGTTGACTCCCAGCGACAATGGCCCCTACAATCGCTTCCTGTGGTATCAATTCTGGCCGGTGGTCTGCTACAATCAGCTTGGCAATTACAACCAGGTGATCAAAATGGTACCTAACGAGATTGAGCATGCCAAAGTCTTTGCCGAAGCTCGTTACCAGTACGCCGTAGCCCTGGTGGGTCTGGGTCGCAAGGATGAGGCGGTCACGCAGCTCAAGAAAGCGCTGCTTGATGACAATGCCTACCAGCCGATTTATACCCTGATGTCCAAACTTGGAGTAAGCTAAAATATTTCAAGCTGGCTACCGGACGGCTTGCTAAAAACCGCCCGGTAGCCACTTTAATTTGCAGTAATATGATGTTATCAACAAATAATAACGGTAAGGACCAGAATTTTCCCTCCGCTTCTTCCGGGCGGCATACTCCGCTGAGCGCCGGGGGTTGGTCAATAGTTACTTTTGCTATCAGTTATGCCATTGGCTTTCTCTACATCATTCCGCTAGTCCGTCTTGATCTGCTCCCCTCCGATGCTCTTGGTCTTTATGCTATAGCCACCGTCGTTTCATCCGCGCTCACGCTGATGATCGAACTGAGCCTGATTCGCGCCCTGGTGCGTACAGAGGGCGACCGCAGCGAGGTTGCCCAGGCTACTTTCTGGCTGTCCATCTGGGTTGGTATCGGCGGCGCTGTAGTCTGCGCCCTGGCCGGTCTGCCCATGATCTGGATTTATAACAATGATAGCCTGCCGCTGGTGATGCTGGCGCTCGCTCCCAGCATTTTCGCTACGGCTATCGGGGTGGTGCCGCACGCCATTCTTTCCCGCGAACTGGATTTCAAACGCAAGCTCTTGCCGGAAACCATTTCAGTAGCGGGCGCGGCAGTGCTCGCCCTGGTGGTAGGCTTTCTGCACCTGGGCGTTTATATCCTTATTACCTATTCGGTAGTGCGAGCGATTCTCAACGCCGCGATTGCCTGGTGGATTGTGCCCTGGCGCCCCACCCGCAAGACTCCTTCCCGCCAGCTTGTAAAGCAACTTTTGAGCTTCGGCGTGCCTTCCAGCGGTGGCGAACTGACTCTCTACGCTCGCTACAATGTGGACTACGCTATCGGCGGCGCTCGCATGGGAGAAGATTTGATCGGCGGCTATTACCTGGCCTGGCAGGCGGTAGAACGCCCGGCCCGCCTGATCAACGCCTTTTTCGACCTGGTGGGTTATTCTACCTTTGCCCGTTTGCAGGCTCACCGCGACCGTCTGATCGAAGTTTTTATCAGCGCCACTCGCCTGCTGGCGGCTCTTACTCTGCCGCTTTTCCTGGGCGTGATTTTTGTCCGCCAGGAGATCGTCAATGTGCTGTTCGGGGAGCGCCACCTGGATATTATTGAGCCACTCCTGCCGCTGCTGGTATTGCAAGCGCTCTGGATTATCTTCCACCCCAGCGCCGGTCTGATCCTGGCCCTGGGCAAGAGCCGCATGTACGCGATAGTGAACGTGGTCAGTCTTGTTATCACCATCGGCATGATTATCCTGGCGACCTCCAACTCTACCACTACCCTGTACACTCCTTCCGGGGAAGTAATCGGGGAAGTGGGCGCTGCCGGAACCAGCGCCGGTCTGGCCTGGGCCATGCTGGCCGCCGCCGGAACTACTTCAGTGGTCTGGGGGGTGCTGGCCTGGTACTATTTGCGCCCTTCTATGGCGCAGTTGTGGTACTTCATCAAAGTGCCCTTACTGCTGACCGTTACTACTCTGCCCGCGATCTTCCTGGCGCAGTATCTTACGATGCAGGCCGACCTCCCGGCGATTGTACGGTTGCTGGCGGCTTTTGTAGCCGGGGGTGTGGTCTTCCTGGGAGTCGGCTGGCTTTGCCGCAAGGGTATTTTGCAGGATATTGCCCGCCTGCGGGAAAGACTGCCCGACGAAATCGAGCCTTTACCCACCTCGTCCGAACTGCTGGAGCTTTCCAGCTAAACGAGCATTAAAGACCGCCCGGAAATAAAACATTCGGGCGGTTTGACCTCTCCCCTCGTTTTATGAAAAACACCTGATTATTTAAGATAGTACCGTCTGTACAAGCGCGGGCAAGCGCCAGGCCGGGCGCTTTTGCTGTGGTTCACTCTTACCCTTCACATCCCTCTCAGATCCATGTCATTCTGAGGGCTGACAATTGGCAATCAACGGTGAGTAGGCTGGCATGAAGGCCCGAAGAATCTCTTTTTCCCGCCGCTCGTGCCCTGCCTTGCGGCCGAGATCCTTCACTGCGTTCAGGATGACAGGCAATGAATGGGGTATGATGAAAAGAGCAAGCCACACGCTCAATCGAGCGGATTTCCGTATAATTATGGCATCCCCCTTCCTGTCCACATTAGTCGTAGTCACAAATTACTACTTTTCAAGGAGGGGGAAATAGAGGAATAGTATAACAATAGCCCTCAGTCTTCACTGGCTGGGGGCTTCTTTTGATTTCTAACGGTAAGAAGAAGCAGGTGCTAAAGAAACAGGAGCGTAACACCATGTTGCGCTCCTGTCCTGTTATAGAAGTTATTGGCTAGAAATGGGGTGGGAGTTTATCTGACGGTAATAGTAACCTCGTTGCTGGTCATGGCCAGGAAACGGCCCGTACCGGCCTCAAACCCGTCTACCACACACCGCACGCCGGTAGTGCCTGTCCGATAAGCGTAGAAGTCATACTCCATGTTGGCGTTCTGGCCGGGAATCAGGGTCTGCTTGGTGAAGATTATCCGGGTCGAGTAGACTGACTGAGTGGCGGTGGTGTAGTAGCAGTAGGCGTCATAGACATCCACGGCTGTCCCGCCGGTATTCCCGTAAGTCGCTACCACTTTTGGCTGCTGGCCTACACTGGTGTACGGCTCGGTTGAAATCGCTCGGATATAAAGCTGGGCTGGCGTGGCCGCATCCGCCACCATAGGCCCGGCCATTACTACCGCCATCATAATTAGCATCAGGGACACAGCAAGGGTTAACAAAAAGCGTTGCTTCAACACATACTTCATGTTGCTTTCCTTTCACTCATAACACCATTCAACAAAAAGCAAGCACATCCGTCAGTTATCACATTAATTAAATTGTAGGAAGATAGAAAAGTTAAGAATATGCAAATCGTATGATTTTATTAAATATTAAAATATTGATATGGTCAAGAGGAAGCAAGGCTAAATTAATACTTTGTAATTACTCACAGGAATGAGAAAAAGGTCTTACGGGTGTCGTATGAAAGAAAGATTAAATTTAGATATATTCAAGGTTTATAGATTTTCCGTAATAATGCTATAGATTATTTCAGGTGTTTTTTGTAGCGGCTTCTTTTACTCCTGACAGTATGGCTAACATTTTCAGATATAGCACATAAAAAAAGCTCCACCTGTTGCTGGCAGAGCTTTTTTTATTACCTTACAGATAAATTATTCGTACCTGAGAGCGTCAATCGGGTTGAGCTTGCTGGCACGACGGGCCGGGTAAATTCCGAAGAAGAGGCCGACCGCCACCGCGAAAGCTACGGCGATGACCACAATCGAGGGGCTGATCAGCGTGGGTAGTTGTGGCACCGTATTGCCTACGATTAAGGCAGCGGCCACTCCCAGCACTACTCCGATCAAGCCGCCCATCAGGCAAATCGTGATACTTTCGATCATGAATTGCAGCAGGATATCGAAGGGTTTCGCCCCGATGGCTTTGCGAATACCGATCTCGCGGGTGCGTTCCGTGACCGTCACCAGCATAATGTTCATAATGCCGATGCCGCCGACGAAAAGCGAGATAGAAGCGATAACCAGCAGGAAGATGGTGTAAGTGGCCGCCTGGTCTTTGGCCGCCTGCAACAGGTCTTGCTGGTTAACCACCTGGAAGTCATCTTGCTGGCCGCCGGAGATCTTGTGGCGTTCGCGCAGCAGGTCGGTAATCTGAGAAATAAGCTGGTCAACGCTATCCTGGTCTACCGCTTTGGCTACGATACTGGTAACGGGCGAGCCTGTCGAGGTAGCACCCTGCTGGCGGCGACCGAACAGCATTTTCTGAGCGGCGGAAATCGGCACGTAGATCTGGTTATCCAGCGAACCAAAGCCAGTTCCACCCTTTGCGGCCAGCACTCCTACCACCGTGAATTGCACCCGGTTCAGGCGCACGTTCTTACCGACCGGTTCATCCTGGTCAAAGAGTTCCGTGGCCACCGTCGCACCAAGCACCACCACCGGTTTAGTCTGGTCTACATCGCTGGTGGTAAACCAGTCGCCATCAGCTACCGTCAGGTCGCGGACTGCCGGGTAATCTTCGGTCGTACCCACAGCCTGCCCGAAAGTATTTCTGGAATTGTAGACCAGTTGGCCGCCGCTGCGATATTCCGGCGCTACCGCCAGCGCTTTGGTGATACGGGTTTGATCCTGCATCGCCAGGGCGTCTTCGTAGGTCAGATTTGAATTGGTAGTCTGCTGGGCGACACCGCCTACCGTCTGAGTAGCCGGCTGAATGGTAATCAGGTTAGTACCATTCTGGGTGAGGCGTTTCTGGCTGGCATCTACCACTCCCGCGCCAATGCTCTGCAAAGCGATAACCGCTCCCACGCCGATAATGATACCGAGCATGGTGAGCAGGGCGCGCAGTTTATTGGAAGCGAGGCTGGAGAGCGCAATTTTAAAGCTTTCTAGCAGGTTCATGCCAGTAACCTCCCGGCAGATTCTTCCAGGAGCCCGTTATACTTTTTGATGTGATCCAGCACCGGATGGTCGCTTTCGATCAAGCCGTCTCTGATACGCACAATGCGGCGGCAGTGATCAGCTACTTCCTGTTCGTGCGTAACGAAGATTATGGTAATGCCCTGCTCATAATTGAGCTGCTGAAAGATCGCCAGCACTTCTTCGGTGGAATGGCTATCGAGGGCTCCGGTCGGCTCATCCGCCAGGATAATCGAAGGATCATTCACCAGGGAGCGTGCGATGGCAACGCGCTGTTGCTGGCCGCCGGAAAGTTCTTTCGGTTTGTGATGCATTCTTGACCCCAGACCTACCGCCTCAAGGGCGGCGGCAGCCCGGTCCTCTCGCTCGGCGCGGCTGAAAATACCGGAATAAAGCATCGGTAGTTCTACATTCTGGAGCGCGGTCAATTTCGGCAGTAGATTGAAGCTTTGAAAGACAAAGCCAATCTTGCGATTGCGGATTTCAGCCATCTGGTTCTCGCCCATGTTGGCTACTTCCTCATCGTCAATGGTGTAGCTGCCGGAGGAGGGTTGATCGAGTACGCCCAGGATGTTCATGAGAGTAGATTTACCCGACCCCGAAGGGCCCATGATGGCGACCATCTCGCCATCAAGGACTTCGAAGCTGACTCCTCGCAAGGCCTGGACTTCTACATCACCCATCCAGTAGATTTTGGTAACGTCCTGTACCCTGATCACGACTAACCTCCTCTGGGTCCGCCGAAGCCGCCGCCACCGCCACCGCCCGGTATATTGAAGCCGCCACCGCCACGGTTGTTACCGCCGGTAGTCGAGTTGGTAGGGGTGGTGCTGACAACGATCTGGTCGCCATCTTTGAGGTTGCCGCCGGTGACTTCGGTATAGGTATCTCCCTGCAAGCCGGTCGTAATCGGGCGATCTTCGGTCTTGCCGGTTTCTCTATCCAGCAGGACGGTTACATAAGTGACGCGCTGGCCGTTTTCAAACTTGGTTTTGATGGCGCGGTTTGGCACGCTCAGTACGCCCGCTTTCAGACTTTCGCAGAAGGTAACATTGGCGGTCATGCCAACTTTAGGATCGTTCTGGCTGCTCTGGGCCGCGGCGTTAGCGTTGTTGCGGAAGAGGTTGCCAATGTTGTAACCGCAGATGCCGGAAGCCGCCGCGAACTGAGCCCCGGCGCCACCGCCACGCGCAAACTGCCCGCCGCCCTGGGTCTGGCCCGTGGCGTTATTGGTGTTACCGGCTCTTAAGGCCTGTTGCAGTTTGTCGAACTCACCCTGGTAGGCGTCCAGCAGGCTATTCGTGCCGTTCTGGTCGAGTGTAACTGTAGCCAGGTAGTTTACCACGTTGTTGGTGACGGTAGACTTGGACGAAATGAAGGTTACTTTACCGGTAAAGCTGCGATTGGGAATGGCATCCAGGTTCACCGCTACCGGCATATTTTCCTTGATCTTCGAAATATCGGTCTCACCCACGTTTACATCTACGTGCAGCGAGCTAAGGTCCACTACCTGGTAGACTACCGTGCTGGCCGTTACTTGCTGGCCGAGGGTTAACGGAGCGGAGACAATTGTGCCGTTGATGGGCGATTTCAGGACGGCGTTATCAAGCGCCGCTTTAGCCGTATCTACCTTGATTTTAGCGACATCAAGCTGGGCTTTGGCAATCGCGATATCATTCGGATTAGGGCCGCGCTTCAGATCATCCAGGGTAGCCTGGGCCTGCCGCAAGCTAGCGTTGGAAGACGCGATATCGTCGGGTGTGCCGCCCCGCAGTTTGGCCAGGCTGGCCTGGGCCGCCGCCAGGGAAGCTTCATCGGCTGCAATCTGGGCCTGAGTGGGCGTAAGAGCGGCCTGCGACTGTTTGGCCTTGTCGAGACCTGCCTGAGCGGAGGCTACCTGGGCCTGGGCCGCTGCAATATCGGCCTGGGTAGGGCCCTGTTTGGCCTTGTCGAGGGCCGCTTTGGCGCTGTCAATCGAGGATTGCAGGCTCTGGGTCTGGGCACTCAACTGAGTATTGGCATCATTCAGGGCCATATCAGCTTTGTTGTAGTTGCCCTGAGCATCCTGCATAGCGCGCAGGGCCGCTGTTTCACTGTCGATGTCGGACTGCTTGAGGTTCTGTTTGAGGGAACCGTCCGCGTTGTGGTTATTCTGGTAGATGCTGTTGTATTTGTCCTGGGCGGTTTTCAGCGCGTTCAGCATCTGGTCGCGGTTGACCTGGGCATTGGTGATACTGAGCTTCAACTGGCTGATAGTTTTGTTGTAGTTGGCTACAGCCTGGTCGTAAGTGGCCTGGGCCTGGGTAATAGCAGTGGAGTCACTACCGGCCAGGGTTTTGGCCAGGGCTGCCTGGGCGCTGGCTAAAGAGGCTTCGGCTGAACTGATGCCGGACTGAGCGGCGGCGATGTCCTGCGGACTACCACCCTGGCGGTCCTGGGCCAGTTTAGCCGCGGCGCTGTTAATCGAAGCGTTGGCGCTGGCGATATCCTGGGCGGTGGCAGTGCCGTTGATTGTTTTATCCAGGTTAGCTTTGGCGGCATCAACCTGGGCCTGGGCCACTTCAAGGTCTTTCTGGGTAGCCCCGGCGATGGCTTTATTATAGCTGGCCTGCTGCTGGTCTAAAGCTGCCTGGGCAGACTGCAAATCAAATTGCAGGTTGCTAGGATCAATTTCAGCCAGGCTATCCCCCGCTTTTACGGTGTCGCCCTGTTTTTTGTTAAGCTTGGTAAGAGTACCGGAGGAACCAAAAGTGACGCCGAGGTCGGCATTGGCCTGGACCTGGCCGTTTGTGCTGATTGAAACGCTGACCGGCAACCGGGTAGAGGCCTGCACGGTTTGCCCCTGGAAGACGGTGCTGGTCTGAGTGCTTCTCACGTAGTAGAAGGTTCCCACGCCGGCGGCGATAGCCAGTAACACGACAAAGACCCAACCCCATGGGCGGGTGCGTTTCTTTACAGGCTGGCGAGAACGCGGCAAAGGCCGCGCCAGGGGAGAACTGCCGTCTCCGGCGCTGGTAGCCAGGCCTTTTTTCTTGCCCGGGGCTTCGGGAGCGTGCGCTACATCAGCGCTGGCCGTACCGTTGTGCTCGGTGAGCGGACCGGCAACCTGGTGGCCATTCACTAAATTTAGCTTTTCAGTTTCTTCTCCGGTCGGAACCAGATCTTTGGGTTCATCCATTGATTTTCTACCTCAAAAGGATACCAGTTTGGCTTTGACTTATTAGCTACAGGATAATAAATATATTCAACTGAGAATAAGTTAATAGCGAATAAAAGGAGCCTGTTACATATCAGGATTTTTTGCCATACGTTGGCTATGCCCGCATACCATTAAAAATAGTGATTGAACAAGAAAAAATACGCTTTCTCTCTGCGATCAGGCTTATTTTAACAGATTAAAGTGTTAAATCTAAAAATATTTTACAAAGAAATTACAAAGAGGCCTGATGATTCAAGAAAATGGTTATCTCAATCAGGCCTGACAGTAAAAAGTAAGCTAAGAACGGAGATTATTTGAGGAGTTTCGGTGTTGTTCAGCCCTTTTAGCGCCGCTGCCCGGTTCGCCATAGCCTGAAACGGTAGAGCGCGGCAGGCAGGGCCAGGCTCAGGCCAACCGCTCCTGCCAGCAGCCCGCGCCGCAGGCCCATCTCCTGTAAAATGCCCAGGTCATCGTTTACTATCCAGCGTTCGGCAATCTGGCCGTCCTGTAACCGGTTAATGCTCATGCCAGACATAGCGCAAACTTTGCCGGTAGGAGGAATACCCTGGAAAGTGCCCCGGTGTGTCCCGGAGGCTTTCCAGCGGATAGTGACGTACGGACCTTCCGCCACGATAGTATCGAGAGTGTAATGCAGGTCGGGAAAAGCTTTCTGATAGGCGCTGGCCAGCCTCTTGACCGCTTTCAGGCCTGTCAGGGGCGCGGCACTGTGGGTGGTGTGGTGAATAATATCCGGCGCGCAGAGATCATCCAGCACTTCCAGGTTTCCCCGGTTAATCTCTTCAAAATAACGCTGCACCAGCCGTTTGTTTTCTGAAAGTTGTTCGATTTCCGGCGCGTTATCGCGTGAAAGCATAGCCTCTATCTCTCCGGGTGGGTTAAAGTTCACAGCTTACCACTTCAGCAGGACCAGTTCGGCGCTAAAGCCCGGCCCCATGCCGATCATCAGGGCGTAGTCGCCCGGGTTGGCTTTTCCGCTGGCCAGCACTTTATCAAGCATATAAAGCACTGAGACGGACGAGATGTTACCGACCTGTTCCAGGGTATCGAAGCTAATCTGTAACTCTTCTTCGGCTACTCCGAGCCCCTGGCCTACCCCGCTTATCACTTTGGGGCCGCCAGGGTGGACCAGCCAGATGTTAATATCCTCGATGGCCAGGTGATGCTGTGCCAGAAAGGTTTCCACTTCGGGCCGCAAACCTTTCAGAGCCAGTTCGGGAATTACCGGGTCGAGCACGATTTTAAGTCCGCTATCCACCACGTCAAAGCCGAGGGCGCGTTCCGTATCGGGAATAAAGATGGCGCGAGTATCTATAATGCGGGGCTGGTAGCCAGGTTGAGCCAGGGGATGATTGCTGCCCAGGACTACTGCCCCACCCACGGCATCCCCGAAGAGGCCGCAGGCTATGATGTTCGCTACCGAGTAATCGGTGATCTGAAAGGTCAGAGAGCAAAGTTCCGCCGCCAGCAGTATAACCGCTTCATCGGGATGGCCCGCCAGGTAATCGAAGACGCGGGCCAGGCCGGTTGCGCCCGCCACACAGCCCAGGCCATAAAGAGGCATTCTCTTCAGGTTGTGCGAGAAGGGCAGCCGGTTAATCATGCGGGCCTCGATGGAAGGAATAGCCAGCCCGGTTGAGGAGGCAAACGTAACCTGCGAAATATTCTGAGGAGTAAGATCGGACTGTTTAAAGAGAGAGCGCAGGCAGGCTTCTCCCAGGCAAAGCGTATTTTCGATCCAGCTATCGTTGGCTCCTCCAAAGCCGGAAATTGCGCCGATGGCTTGCAGCGGAATGGAAAAGTAACGCCCTTTCACGCGCGTACCGGGGAAAAGCATGCGAATCAGACCGGCTTCGCCCGGCCCGGTGGTGGGGGCACTACAATACTCTTCGATCAAGTCTTCCTGGCGGTAATAGTAAGAAGGAAATGTAATCGAGGTTGCCGCGATATAGGCCAATCTATGCTCCTTCTAGCTTTAAGATCATGTTAGACACCGTTTCCCGGCAGTTGTATCGAGAATTCAGCAGAACTTTGCCGTAGTATAGTTGAGCCTGGCAAGTTAAGGCAACGCCAGAACGCTTGAACTCTTCCTGACAGAAATTATTCCGGTTGCTATTATAGACAAAGGTTTTAAACCGGTTAGTAGCTTCAGATACTTACTACCACTGCTTAAGACAGGTTGCAGGAATAATAAAATTCTCCTGTAGCGCATTTAATTTTCGTAGCAGAAAAAAGGCCACAACCTCTGCGTGGCCTTTGATTTCGGTTTAGTTCCGGTAAAGATTTGGTTTTTTCAGGCCTATTCCGGCAATAACAGCAGCTTACCGGCAGTAGCCCGCGATTCCAGGTCACGATGGGCCTGGGCCGCTTCGCTCAACGGGTAGGTCCTCTCGATTTTTAATTTCAGTTGGCCGGAGTTGATCGCTTTGAAAACCTGCTGGGCGCTCTCCTGGGTGAGCGCCGGGTCTTTGAGGAAGTTAAAGACACCGGGAGTAGTCAGGTAGAGCGAGCCCTTCGTGTTAAGCACCGCCGGGTTAAAATTGGTAATCTGCCCGCTGGACCAGCCATAAATCACCATGTGGCCGCGCTGCTTCAGGCTGTCAAGGCTGCCTTCAAAGGTATCCTTACCGACAGAGTCGTAGACTACGGCCACGCCCTCGCCATCCGTCAGGCGGCGTACTTCCTGGGTGAAATTCTGGCGAGTGTAGATAATGACATCATCCGCCCCGGCAGCCAGCGCTTGCTCGGCTTTTTTCTCGCTGGAAACGGTGCCGATTACCCTGGCACCGCGCAATTTGGCAAACTGTACCAGCAGTTGTCCCACTCCTCCGGCGGCGGCGTGGATCAAGACATTCTCGCCGGCTTGCACAGGGTAGGTGACATGGCTGAAAAGGTAGGCGGTCAGAGCTTGCAGCATGGCGGCAGCGGCCAGTTGATCGTCCAGTTCTGGTGGAATTGCCACCAGTCTGGCGGCCGGTACTACGGCATAGCCGGCATAACTTCCGATTTGCCCGGCGTAAGCCACCCGGTCCCCCGGCTTAACGGCCGTTACTCCCTCACCCACGGCTTCCACTACCCCGGCAGCCTCCACACCGGGCACGAAAGGTAGCTCTACCGGGTAAAGGCCGGTCCGGTGATAAGTATCTACATAGTTCACCCCGGCCACTTTTATTCTGACCAGCGCTTCGCCTGCCTTCGGCTCAGGCCTGGCCAGTTCGGTCAGCAGCAGGGTTTCCGGGCCGCCCAGCTTTGTGATTTGAATCGCTTGCATTTCTAGCTTCATCCTTTCCTTGTTGGACTGCTTTATTAAACCGGTTTATCAGACTTTTTTTGCTTTCCTGATTTTTATTCTTAACGTAAACGTCAATTATGAGACAAAAAAGGCGGTAATTGAATCACAAGTTTACGTTAACGTTAATGTGATTATAAATGCGACTGATCTTCTCGCAATGCGCCATGAGGCTAGAAGCAAGTCAGCCAAAAGGCTTAACATGAGTTCGCTTCAAAATTAAGCCAGGCTACTTATAAGGCGAAATAGCATGTTTATTTTGGCTCAACGTGATAGCATAGGCCCGCAGTAAATCAGCAGTTTGAGAAATCAGGGCATAGAAAAGAATGAATTGTTAATCAGGAGATACGAATGTCATCTGAAACCAGTCAAAAGAAACCGGTAAGAGTGGCGCTGCTCGGGGCTTCAAAACGATCAAGAAATGTGTATGGCCCGTTAATAAAATCGCTGGCGCTGTCGGGCGAGGTCGAATTAGTGGCGGTCTGGTCGCGCAGCCAGGAATCGGCTTCGCAACTGGGCGCAGCTTTAAATACACCCTGGTACACCGATATCGAAAAGCTGGTGCGCGAAACGGCTCCCGAGATCGGGGTAGTCTCGGTGGCTTACTCGGCCAATGGCCAGGCAGGCCTGATGGCGGTCGAGCACGGTTTGAATGTGCTGCTGGAAACGCCGATTGCCCACAATCTACAGGAGGCGGACGCGATTATAGCGGCGGCGGCGCAGCGAAACCTTAAAATCGAGGTAGCCGAGCAGTTTCACCGCCGCCCGCTGGAGCAAATTAAACTAAAATTACTGGCCTCGGGCCTCTTCGGGAAGGTTTACAGTTCCTTTAACGATTTTGCCGGGCACGGCTACCACGGCATCAGCGTCATGCGCAGTTACCTGGGCTTCGATGCCGTGCCGGTGAGAGTAACCGGGGCGGTTAAATCCTACGACCTTGCACCGCACTGGTCGCGCCTGGGTAATACGCGGGGCGCTCGTACCGAAACCCAGGAACATGGGATGATTGAATTTGAAGACGGGCGCCTGGGAATCTTCCACTGGAGCAGTATCGCCTATGACTCGGCCCTGCGCTGGTGGCGGAGCAGCCGTTTCCTGGCTGAAAAAGGCATGGGCATTACAGTAGGGGTTGGCCTGGATGTGGAGGAACAGCTTTCCCTGCTCGATCCTTCTGGAGAAGCTCCCCGTTTTATCACCCTGGAACGGCGCTGGGAGCGCAATGATGGCGGGAACCTGCTGGCGATGGTGGCTTACACCGGCGACCCAAGCCTGCCTATAGTGAGCTGGGAAAATCCATTTTACGCCCTGCTGCGCGGCACAGGCGTGGAATGGCATGACGACGAAATCGGGATTGCCGGGTGTTTGATGAGCTTGGTAAGCGCTATCCGCGAGAACAGCCAGCCCAGTTACGGCGCGGCGCAGGCCCGTTTGGACCAGGAACTGGTGCTGGCCATTCGCGAGTCCTCGCGTTTAGCAGGACAACCGGTAACTCTGCCGCTGTCTCTCCAGTAACAGTTATTCTCGATAGGCGGCGCGGGTGGTGGAAATTCACCCGGCTGCCTTCAGAAATATTCCCGAAAAGCGCCTGGAGGAGTTACTGCGCACTGAATTGCCAGCGGTCTACCGTCTGGCGAGCCAGCACCTCCCGGTTAAGCTCGTAGCCCAGGCCCGGCCTGTTCTCCTGCACCGCAATCCGCCCGTCCTGAGCCAGGATGGGCGGCAGGACGATATCTTCGGCATAGTACTTATCGCTGCCCGAAACGTCACCCGGCAAGCTAAAGCCGGGCAGGCTGTTAAGGGCCACGTTATGCGCTCGTCCGATGCCGAACTCATGCATCCCGCCGCACCAGACCGGAATATTTTGCGCCCGGCAGAGATCGTGAATCTTGCGGGCTTCCAGCAGGCCACCGACCCGCCCGGCCTTGATGTTTATGGTGCGGCAACTTCCCAGCGCCAGGGCCCGGCGGGCGTCCTCGGCGGAGTGAATACTCTCGTCCAGGCAGACGGGCGTTTTTAACTCGCGTTGCAGGGTGGCATGGTCAATAATATCGTCATGGGCCAGCGGCTGCTCAATCATCATCAGGTTGAAGCGGTCAAACTCTTTCAGGTGCTCCAGGTCGCGCAAGGTATAGGCGGAGTTGGCATCGGCCATCAACGGCAAGTCAGGATAGCGCTCCCGCACCGCTGCCAGCACCTCAAGATCGCGGCCCGGTTTCACCTTCAGCTTGACCCGCTTATAGCCCTCGGCTACGAAGCCGTCTACTTTCGCCAGCAGGCCATCCAGGTCCGGTTCAATCCCCAGGCTAACTCCGCTCTCGATATAGGTCTGGGTGCCGCCCAGCAGTTTTGCCAGGGGCAATCCGGCCTCCTGCGCCAGCAAATCCCAGGCGGCCATTTCCAGCCCGGCTTTGGCGAAGTTATTGCCGCGCACCCAGCTATAGAAGCCGTTAAAAGTTTCCGCGTTATCAAAGCTTTTGCCCAGGATGGCCGGCACTAAATAATCGCGCTGGATATGCAGGCAGGTCTGGATAGTCTCAGGGCAGTAATCGGGCCGGGTCGGGCAGGCCGACTCGCCATAACCATCCCGCCCGCTGGCGTCCTGCAAGCGGACTATCACGTGGTTAAGCTCCGATTTACGGCCAAAACTGGTCTCAAAGGCATTCTTGAGCGGCATACGGACGTGCAAGAGTTCGACTTGTACAATCTTGAGCATAACTCTCCTTACCGTTTGAGCCAGTCGCCGCTCCACACCCGGCTGGCTTCTTTCATGGTATTCAGGGCATGTTCGAGTGCCTCGGGACCGCCGTGATAAACCCAGGCCAGGGTGCGCTGAGGTGCGCCTTCTTCATCCAGGTACTCAACCTCCCGCGCTACTCTTAAATAATGCCCGCTGTTGCTTTCAGGATCGTACTCTTCCAGGTCGTCCAGGTTGCGCAAAACCTCCTCATATATTTCGTCAGGCACAAAGGCCAGGTTGCCCACGACCAAGCTATTCTCATCCGGTTCAGCCAGTTCGCTGATGTAGGGAATATTAGTGGTGTAGAGGATATGATTCGGCAGGCGGGCCGGGATTTCGCGGGAGGTGCGGTCTTTGAGGTAGATTTCCCAGTTATATTGCCCGGTGCGCAAAGTGCCGTAGACAAAGAAGGGTAATTTTGCA
The DNA here is from genome assembly GCA_036261665.1 of Chloroflexia bacterium. Taxonomy (GTDB): domain Bacteria; phylum Chloroflexota; class Chloroflexia; order Chloroheliales; family Chloroheliaceae; genus 54-19. The sequence continues at coordinate 7,368 of DATAKM010000153.1, read as the reverse complement.
TTTTTATCAGGTTGGGTCACGTAGTTTACCTCTCTACTGAAACTCTTTTCTCTTTAATTCTTTTTTTCCAGTAAATAATACGAGTGAGTTCTATTTTCGCTCTGGGTGGTATAAAACCCGGCTATATAGTAACCCTCTTTTAGATAATGTGTAAATGCCGTTCGGGTCTGTTCGCGCCATTTTACGGCCAGGGCGTAGTCATGCTGCTGAACAAGCCGGTTGCGGTAAGGGATTTCCAGTTTAAGCCGCCTTTCCGTGTGGCTAAGGTTCACCCTGACCGCCTCCGGTATATTTTCAGCTTGCCAGGCTACTTCTAACACGCCCGGTACTTCGCGGTAAAGTTCGGCAGGGCTTGCCGCCGGGTGCGGCGACGCTTCTTTATCGAGCCTTTCCACCACGCGGGGCGCATCCAGTTCCCAGTCGACAATCAGGCGGTCGGTATCAAGCTGGCCGAAAAGCTCGCCCCGTCCTGGCCCGTACATATTGACCACGTAGTCGCGGCAGACTCCGCCCAGTTTTGCCAGGTTAAAGAAAGCGTTGCGGCTTTCCAGCGGGTCATAGGCCCAGCGTATCAGGCGGTAGCCCTCTTTCAGCACGGCCTGCCGTTGAGCCAGTTTCAGGGCGAAACCGATACCCTGGCTTTGCCACTCCGGCAGAGCAGCGGTAAGTTGGGAGTAGTGAAAATATTCCTTTGTAGCAGGGTCGCGCCCGACAAAGCTCAGGCTAAAGCCGACCAGAGCCTCTCCGCCGCTGCCAGAGGTTGAAAAGGCTCCCAGCAGCAGGCCGCCGTACTTTTGCAGGGCCGCCATGAGAGGCAGGTGGATTACAGTATCCTCTGGGCCAAAACCCCAGACCTGGCGATGAATTTGCTGGCAGGCCTGCATCTCGGCTACACCCGCCACTGGTCGTATGTAAAAATTCTCGCTTAATGTCATGCTAAACCTCTTGCGGATGTTCGTAATACTGCCTCGCTATACCCATGACTCAACAATGAGCTAGCCCGGTTCATTGCCTGTTACGGGTATTTTTAAGCGCTGCCTGCCTCTCCGTTCTATAACCGGCTGCTTTCAGTCGCCAAAAAGCGGCCTATATCATTCGCCTCTGCTTCCAGCCCGGTTTGCGCCTCGTGCGTTAGAGGTTCAAAGGGTTCCAGGCTTATTTCCAGCCGGTTTTTGCGCCGGGCGCTTTTCCATGTTCCCACAATTCTGCCGTTCACCAGAATAGTAGGGTGGAGGATGCCTCCCCCGGCATTAACCTTTTTAGCGAAGCGCGCATCGAGGATTAATTCACGGTTCTGGTAGCCCAGCAAATAGGTATCGTAGCGGGGCAATAAACGCACTACCGGAGGGCCTTCGCTGTTTAACTCTTGCAACCACTTTTGCTGATTGTGCAGCATCCAGTAAGTTTGGTTGGCCACTTCCACCTCGACCAACCGGCCGGATAATGCTTTCCAGGCCGCTTTTATTTCGCGTAATGATAGCCCGGACCACTTTGCCATGTCTTCCGGGGTGGCCGGGGCGTAGGCTGCCAGGAAACGCAGCGCCAACTTCTGGTAAGCTTCTTCAGGCGGAAGGGCGTCCAGAAGCCAGCCAGGAATCCAATCGTTTAACAAAACGTAGGTCGGTTCGCCCTCGCTCTCCGGCCCGTGGCAGATTATGCCTTGCAGGGCGCAGTAACCTAAAAGATGAGGAACCGCCTGGCCTTCCAGGGCCATGTCCTGTCGCGCCAGTTGTTCCACAATTTCAGCCCTGGTCAACGGTCCATTATCCGCAAGGACCTGCCTGATAAGCTCGCTTCCCCGCCGGCACTTTGCCTCGTCCAGTCCCAATTCTGCCCTGCGGGAGCGGCTACCGGCTATAAAGACCGGGCCAAAGAGCGGCAGCAACCAGGGTAGGTCCGCCGCAGCCAGCAAGTGCAAAGTGTAGCGCTGGCCCCAGGTGCGTATCACGGAGCGCTCTTGAACTCGCGCCTGTTCGATTTCGGCTGCCGTCAGGTTGGCGCTGCGTGGCCGGATAGAAAGAGCGGCTGAGGGCATTTCCTGGGCCTGCAAGCCACCCACCGCCTGCACTATTTCGGCGACAGCAGCAGGCGTGCGACGCCACTCAGGAGTGAGGTGTTGCGCTCGCAAACGCAGCCGGAGAAGCTGCTCTGGCGACAAAGAAACTGACATATCCCCTACCCACCGAGTTAAAGCAGCGCCAGAAGGCCGCTTAGCAGGTGGGCTCGCTTTGGCAGGCTGCTGACCAGCAGTTGCTCATGTTCGGCGTGCGCTCCCTTACCCACGCCGCCCAGGCCATCCAGGGTGGGGATACCGAGCGCCGCCGTAAAGTTGCCATCACTGCCGCCGCCGGTAGCACCTTCCTGTAAAGTTTCTCCGGTGTGAATGGTGAGGGCAATTTCCTGCGCTTGCCGGAAAAGCCCTTCCACTTTAGCAGTGCGCTCGAACGGCGGTCGATTAAGCCCTCCCTCCAGCACCAGTTGCGCTTCGGATAAGACCGGGCGCAGGTTGTTAAGGGCCTGGCTGATGCGTTCGGCTTCGGCCAGGGTGCTGACTCGCAGGTCAATCTCGGCGCTGGCTTCCGCCGGGACCACGTTGGGACGCGTCCCTCCTTGCAATACGCCCACATTCAGGGTTGTGCCGCGACTGTAATCGTTAAGGCTATTGATCGCCAGAACCTGGTGAGCCATTTCGACCAGGGCGTTCACCCCTTTTTCCGGTTCGACCCCGGCATGGGCGGCCCGGCCTTTAACCTTGAGCACGTAGCGGCCCACTCCTTTGCGGGCGGTTTTCAAGGCGCCGCTTTCGAGAGGTGGCTCCAGGATCAGAGTACAGGCCGCTTTACGCGCTTCCTGCTCGATCAGGGCGCGTGAGGTAACGCTGCCTACCTCTTCATCGGCGGTAATCAGTAAAGTGAGCGGGCGGTTGGGCGTTATCTGTTTGGCTTCAAAGCATTTGAGGGCGAAAAGTAGCATGATTAGCCCGGCCTTCATATCATACACACCCGGTCCGAAGGCCAGACCGTTTTCAACCTTGAAAGGCTTGCGGGCCAGTGTACCGAGCGGCCAGACCGTATCCACATGCCCCACTGCCAGCACCGGTGCTTGGTCCTGGTTGCCGAATCGCGCCAGCAGGTGATTGCCGTTGGGCGCCGCTATTATTTCCGTACTGGCTCCCGCCTCCTCAAACCGTTCGGCCAGTTCTGCCTGGACGCGGTTGATTTCAGCTTTTGCTCCGCTGGGGGTTTCCTGTTCTACCAGCCAGCCAAGTTCTTGCAGCATGGCTTCTTGCTGCTCCTCAAACCAGCTTCCTGCTGTCGCCAGTAGCTTGATTGTCTCGTCGGATGCCGTCACCGTTACCTGTCTCCTGTTATTAGCTTTTGGATGCCAAAAACGATCTAAAGAAAAACCCTCATCGTAAGCTGAGGGTTAGAGTATAAGTCTTATTTTATAATGCCTGAAAAGTGCTAATCGCGCCACTCAAAACCGCTGTGAGCGCCCTGGTCGGATATTTTGACCAGGTTGGAGCCGTCAGCGTTTACCATGTAGAACCCCTGCCCGGCCAGGAAGAGCATTTTCTTGCCATCTTTGGACCACGCTGCCATCGGCTGGTCCTCAAAGAGGGTGGTCAGGCGCTTGAGGCCGCTGCCGTCCGGCTTGATAATCCACACGTCAAAGGGCAGACCGTGGGCGGCAGGCGCTTTGAAAGGCGACCACAAAAGCGCGGTCATACCGAGGGGCGAACCGGGTAAGCTTAAGCTAGTTTTGGGAGTAGGTGTGACATTAAAGTTCAGGTCGGGACCACCTGCCCCGGCGAAGGCTATAAGCTGGCCGTCCGGCGAGGGCACCGGATGGTAGACCGTAGCGAAGCCATCGTCGGAAGTTGCCAGTTTGGTCACCTGTTTGGTAGAGAGGTCGAGCAGTTTCAGGCTGGTATCGTAAGTTCCGGTGCTGGCCCCTACGGCGATAAAGGCAACCTGTTTACCGTCCGGCATCGGCTCGGCTTCGCGGGCATCCTCCAGCAACTTTTCGCGCTGCTGGGTAGCCATATCGTAGCGGTTGATACTGACGGTTTCGCCAATGATGCCATTGCTGGCATCCTGTTTGGGTACTCGCGAGTCGAAAAAGATATACTTTCCATCCTTCGACCAGGCCGGGTTATCCAGGAAAGTGCGGGGATCATCGCGCTTAATCAGGATGCTACTGGAACCACTTTTCAGGTCCATCAGATAGATATCCTGGCCGATCACCAGGTTTCCGGCAGAACCTTCCGGTTCGGGGCTATAGGCATAGGCCAGTTTGGTCCCGTCCGGCGAAAGGGCCGGAGCTTTGGCCAGAGCCAGGGCGGTAGCCTGGGTCAATTGCTTGCCGCCGAGGTCTTTAGAGGTAACCGGCGGAACACCGGGCACTCCGTCGCCGCTTTCCCAGATGTTGTTTTCTTTAACCCAGAAGAAAATACCCGGTACCTTCTGGCCGGTTGCCGGAGGAGCAACCACGGTAATCTGACCATTCGCGCCTACCAGCGGTTGCAGGCCGGATTTTGCCCCGGTTGTCTGGCCGCTGGTAGCGCCACCGCTGGAGGGTATAGCAGTTGGATCAGTGCCACAGGCGGCCAGCAACAGGCACAACAGAATACCCATTAGCAGGAGGGAACCAAAGTATCTTCTTCGTTGCGTCATAATCAGTTGGTAGAGGGCAGGCGGGGGCTAGACCGCCGCAGCCTGCCGCTCTTCTTGCTCCTCTTCTTCGGATGAGTCGTTCTCTTCCTGCTCACTTTGTAAATCTTCGTTGGTGATAGTATCGTTTCCGGCCTGCGAGAGAGTGCTACGAGGAGCGGCGACCGGCGCTGGACGGCCGGTTCCGCTCTCCTGCTCATCGCTGTCAGGCAATTCGTAAGGCATGGTATGGCCGCAGACCGTACACTTGGCGTTGCGCTTGCCGGAGAGAGTCATCAGGCCGCTGCAAACCGGGCAAGGCTCGATGATAGGCCTTTCCCAGACCGAGAAATCGCACTCAGGATAGCGCGAGCAACCGTAGAAGACTCTGCGGCGCTTGGTCTTGCGCATCACTACTTCGCCCTCGTTGCACTTGGGACAAATCATGCCGATTTTCTTGAGAATGGGCTTGGCGTTGCGGCATTCCGGAAAGCCGGAGCAGGCGATAAAGCGCCCGAAGCGGCCCATTTTGATATACATGGGTCGCCCGCACTTTTCACAGTCTTCCCCGGCCAGTTCCGGTTCGAGCGAAACCTTTTGCATCTCGATTTCGGCTTTCTCCACCGAGCCCTTGAAGGGATCGTAAAACTCGGCCAGGACCGGCACCCAGTTTCTTTCTCCGTCGGCAATATCGTCCAGTTCGTTTTCCATGTTGGAAGTAAAGCTGGTATCCACGATTTCCGGGAAGAATTCCACTACCAGATCGTTGACCAGTACGCCAAGCTCGGTTGGCACGAACTTCTTCTCTTCCTTGACTACATAGTAGCGCTCCTGGATTGTTCCCAGGGTCGGGGCATAGGTGCTTGGGCGACCTATCCCTAACTCTTCCAGGGTTTTAACCAGGGTTGCTTCGGTGTAGCGCGGCGGCGGCTGGGTAAAATGTTGCTCCGGCAAGAGCTGTAGCAATTCCAGCAAGTCCTCGGCCTTCAAAGGCGGCAGGGCCTTCTTGCTCAGTTCGTCCTCGGTGTCATCATCTACCCCTTCCTGGTATACGGCCAGGAAACCGGGAAAAGTAATAACCGAACCGGTAGCCCGGAAAAGGTAGGCGCGATCATCGAGAGCCTCGCCCGGTTGCCCGGCTTTGATATCGACCGAAGTATTATCAAGCTGGGCCGGGGCCATCTGGCTGGCGACAAAGCGCTGCCAGATCAGGCGATAAAGCTTGTACTGCTCGGCGCTCAGGTAATCTTTGATAGATTCCGGGTCGCGCAGCACGCTGGTAGGCCGGACCGCTTCGTGGGCTTCCTGGGCGTTTTTGGATTTTTTAGTATAAACCGGCGGTGTTTCGGGCACGTAATCCGCCCCATAGCGAGCGCCGATCAACTGGCGGGCTTCTTCCTGGGCTACCGCCGCCACGTTCGTGCTGTCGGTACGCATATAGGTAATCAGGCCCTGCGAGCCTTCTTTACCCAGTTCTACCCCTTCGTAAAGTTGCTGCGCCACCGACATAGTGCGGCGACTGGTGTAATTCAGCTTGCGGCTGGCTTCCTGCTGAAGCGTGCTGGTGGTAAAGGGCGGGGCAGGTTTGCGCTGGCTTTTAGTCTGGCGCACCTCGCTGACAATATAATTAGCCCCTTCCAGCGCCTTTAGAACAGCCTGGGTTTCCGCCTCGTTCTTTAATTCAACCTTTTTGCCGTTAACCGAATTCAGATTGGCCTGGAAAACCAGCGGCTTTTTGGATTTGCGGTGTTCGCCCGGCAGTTGGAATTCCGCTTCGATAGTCCAGTACTCAACCGGGTCGAAGCGCTCAACTTCGCGTTCGCGGTCTACAATCAGGCGCAGCGCCACGCTCTGTACTCGTCCCGCGCTCAGGCCGCGCTTCACTTTTTTCCAGAGAATGGGGCTGATCTTGTAACCGACCAGGCGATCCAGGATACGGCGGGCCTGCTGCGCGTTCACCAGGTTCATATCGATGTTGCGCGGGTGCTTGACGGCATCCTTGATGGCATCTTTGGTAATTTCGTGAAAAACGATGCGCTTGACCTTTTTATTGGTGCCTTCGATGCCGGTCGCCGATACCAGGTGCCAGGCTATGGCCTCGCCCTCGCGGTCAGGGTCGGTAGCGAGCAAGATTTCATCTGCCGATTTGACTTCTTGCTTGAGGTCTTTCACGACTTCTTTTTTATCACGGGGAATAAGATACTGCGGCGTGAAAGCATGTTCGGTATCCACACCCAGTTTACTTTTGGGCAGATCGCGTACGTGACCATAGCTGGCCCGTACCGTATATCCTTTTCCCAGGTATTTGCCAATTGTCTTCGCTTTGGCCGGCGACTCAACAATTACTAACCTTGCGGCCATAGAGTTTACTTCCCTCAGGTCTCTCAGCTTTTCCTGGCTGAGTAAAGACCCCTATCACAGAATTAACAGGAGCTTATTAAAGTAATATTATGTAACAGATAATTTCTAACGACAAGAACTAAATTTAGCTAAAATTGGTGATGTTAATCCGGCATTATTTAAGCTTGCAGTAAATTTATACGAAAAAAACAGTAATAAAGTTTTGCCGAAGCTTTTTTGTCTGACGAAAGGTGACTATAATGGAAGAAGGCGTATGGTGTCAAGCTTCCAGAATTAAGAAATCTATAAAAATGGCTAAAAAAGCCGGCAGCTAGCCGATTTTAAACCCTGTATTTCCCTTGCACATACACCTTTT
>DATAKM010000123.1:0-11169 GCA_036261665.1 Chloroflexia bacterium | reverse complement strand
GGGTTTTGTTGCCTTCCAGAACTTCTTGCACAACCTGTGACTTAAAAGCTGGAGAATAATGTTTTCTAGGTGTTGTCATATTCGTTAGTATACACCTTAAAAACGCCTCTTATTTTGTCCAAATTTCCAGGGTCATTATACCCTCCCAGAGCAAACTTATTCGCGCTCGATCGGAAGCAGGACGCCACCTCTATAATATGCTCTTGTCTGGGACCACTAAGCGCCTCAAATTAGGAAAGGAAGAACTAACTGGAATACAAGCGTGATACTCTGGTTCCAGCTTATCTTTCGAGGGGCTGGTAAGATCTTGCGCACATCCTTTACCTACAAGAATGAGAAGATTTAATTCCCTCCTGTTACTAAAGCCCTTTTACGGACTTGCTATCAAAAGCTCGGGTGAACCACTTTCTGTTTCACTGCTACTTCACACCCACGATCTTACAGTGGTTTCTGTAGCGCTTGTTAAGAAAGCCCCCGCCGACAGAGCCACTTTATTATTCCATTGCAGGTGGACCGCTTGAGGCACGTACCTTCAGTTCAGTACCCACCACCACCCGGCTGGAAGACGTGTTCCCTTCCAGCAAATTGAACAGTAGCTTGATAGCCTCATGGCCCATTGTTATGGAAGGTTGCCGGATGGTTGTCAAAGCCAGTTGATTAGATGCGGCAGCCGGAATATCGTCAAAACCTACTACCGAGAGGTCTTCCGGCACTCGCAGACCGTGTTCTCGTGCCCATTGGATTATTCCTAACGCCATCCGGTCATTTAAGGCAAAGATAGCGCTAGGCCGGTCAGATCTTTCCAATATTTTGGGAGCGATTTTGTAGGCTTCTTCGCTGGTCCAATCGCTACAGTGAACCACTAAATTTTCATCAAAAGGTATTCCATAATGGTTTAACATCTGGTGATACCCTCGCAAGCGCTCTTCAAAGCCGTAAGCACCTCTTTCCACATGAATTACCCCGATTCGACGATGACCCAGATTTATCAAATACTCAGTCATGCTTTGCGCCCCTTGTAAGTCGTCAGCATGCACACAATAACAGGGAACCATCCCAACCGGATAACCCAGCACTACCCAGGGATAGCGCTGTTGCGAAAGCTGGCGATGCAACTCACGTGATTTGTATTCCTGAGTTTCCATAACTACGGCACCTTCTATATAGAGAGAGCGCAGCAGCCTTTCATATGAGCTGGAGGGTTCATGTTCTTTACTGGCGGTCGCAGTAAGCAAAGCATAATCGCGTTCATTCAGCGCTTCTTCAATCCCACAAATGTTGGCCTGAAGATGGGGGTCGTTGAGAAGCTGGATCGGCGTAAAGGGTATCACCAGGCCGATAATGGAGGTACGACCGCTGGCAATACCTCGCGCTGCAAGACTTGGTATGTAATTGAGCCGTTTAACCGCATCAAGTACTTTTTCTCGCGTCGTTTCATTTACACGGTGGCTGCTGGAAAGCACTTTCGAGACAGTACTAATAGACACCCCTGCTTCCGCCGCCACCTCATAAATTGTAACTTTTGATCCTTCTACCATTTTCTTTTAATAAAGACCTTTTGTGATTAATATTTGCTGCTAACTAAGCTTGCTTACCAGGGTTAGTAATCCTTTTAGACAATGAGGAAAGCTCTTTTTTAATGATTACTTCCAGTTTAGCATGACTGTCAAGCCAGATTCTCCTCCAAATAATCTTCCACTAACCTATTGACAACTTCTTTTTACTAATTTACAATCAGATTTATAAAAGCGCTTTCCTAGAAGTTAGTGTTACTGTCTATTTCCCAACTTAAAATAAGCTAAAACAGAAGCAGAACAGGCTTTTTCATGCTATTTTTTTGTCTTCTGAGCAGTTTACTTGCCTTTTAAATGCACTTGCTTGGGGAAAGTGCTTTCTAAAACTTTACAGGCAAGGGTTGCCAAGGATATGGATATTGAGTTGTCTAATTACCTTAGAGAAGAGGAGGAATTAAGATGAGCAATGCGGCCCATAGGGATAATGAAGACCAAAACCCTGAGAATAACCTTACCGGGAAAGGAGTTAGTCGTCGTCGCTTTGTACGCTCAACCGCAATGCTGGTAGGTGGAGCAGCCATGCTGGCGGCCTGCGGAGATAATACTGCCACTACCAGCCCGGCTACTACGGCGGCTGCCTCCACTACCGCTGCGGGGGCTACTACGGCGGCTGCCCCTACTACTGCTGCTGCCGCTGCTTCATCTGGCGGTCAGATTACCCTTACTCACTGGTATCACCAATATGGCGAAGAAGGTACTCAGCAAGCCGCCCTTAAGTACGCCGCAGATTACACCAAAGCCAACCCTAATGTCACAGTCAAGGTGGAATGGATTGCCGGTGATTATGATAGTAAACTCAGCGCCGCCCTCCTGACTCCTGAAGGCCCGGATGTTTTCGAGTCCCACCTGACAAACTCGATGGTACAGGCCGGTCAGGTCACTCCCCTGGATGATCTTCTAACCGATGACCTGAAGAAGGACTTCACCAAAATTGATCTCAATCGCAATAGCGTAGACGGTAAGCTTTACGCAATTCAGATGATTGACGACCCGCAGTTGCTCTACTATCGTAAGAGCATGCTCGACAAAGCCGGTATCAAGCCACCAACTACCCTTGATGAGTTGATTGCCGCCAGTAAAGCACTCAACAGCAGCAAGGTCAAAGGTCTATTTATCGGTAACGACGGTGGTATCGGCGTTCTGGCCGGAAACTTGGTCTATGCAGCGGGTAGCAAGTACCTGGATGAGAATAACAAACCGGCTTTTAACAACGATGCAGTGGCCCAGGCCTGGCTCAAAGGCAAAGATCTGATTAATTCCAACACAGTGTTAATCGGTGCACCGACCGACTGGTGGGACCCTTCCGCTTTCAACCAGAATCTGGCTGCCATGACCTGGAATGGGCTGTGGGCTATGCCGGGTATTAAGAAGGCTCTGGGAGATGATTTTGGAGTCTTTGCGCTCCCGGCCGCCGGCCCCAGCGGCAAGCCGGTAATCTACAGCGGCGGCTGGGCCGAAATGGTCAACGCCAAGAGCAAGCATATTGCCGAGGCCAAAGCCTACGTCAAGTGGCTCTGGCTCCAGAACGTTCAGGCCCAGACCGATTGGAGCCTCTCCTACGGCTTCCACATTCCACCCCGTATCAGCACGGCCAACGCGGCTACGGCGCTCAAAAGCGGCCCGGCGGCCGATGTAGTAGATCTGGTAGGTAAGTACGGCTATGGCGATTTGACTATCTGGAACTCCGCCATGGGTACGGCTTTATCGGATGCTTTTACAAATGTCGTCAAGAATAATGCCGACCCCAAAACCGAGCTGGCTAACGCTGAAAAGAAGGTACAGGCCGAACTGGACAAAATCCTGAAGAAATAAGGCTCTCTCCTCTCCTCGCCTGCTAAAGCTCTGATGTCAGGTTAAAAGCCTGACCAATCAGGGCTTTGGCAATCTAGGCACCTGAGCATGAAACTGGATTTTGTGATTGTAGTTAGATGGTTTACCCCTGTTTGCCCGCTTATCCGTTCTGGAAAGTGGACCAGGCCGGCCATTTAATAATGTCTGACAGTGAGGATGATTGTTATGCCGTCACCTTCTTTTACGCCTGCTTCCAAAGGATTAGCCACGACCGAAGCCGGTCTGGGTACTACCTCTAGAAGACAGCGCTGGCGAACTACGCTTACTTTTTGGGGCTTTGTAGGGCCAATGGCCCTTGGTCTGATAGTGTTTGCCTACGTTCCCATTATCTGGGGGTTAGTTCTCAGTCTCTTCGACGCTCGCAACACTATTACCCCCCAGAAGTTTGTGGGTCTGGATAATTACATCAGTATTCTGGGGGATGAACAGTTTCGCAATTCAATCGTAACGGTACTTATTTTCGCCCTCTTTATTGTGCCGATTACCCTCTTATTTTCGCTGTGGCTGGCGGTGATGGTTAATAGTATTCGTTTTGCCCGGCCCTTTTTCCGCTCGGTATTCTTCTTACCCACCGCTTGCTCCTACGTGGTGGCTTCGCTGGTCTGGCGAATTACTATTTTTAACGGTCTGCCCTACGGCTTTGCCAACAACCTGCTCAGTTTCTTTGGGATAGACCCTATCATCTGGATTGGGACGGCTAGCCCCCCCTGGTACTGGGTAGTGCTGGTGACGGTGCGCCTCTGGTTGCAAGCCGGGTTCTATATGATTCTATTTTTAGCAGGCTTGCAAGATATTCCGAAAGAACTATATGAGGCGGCCTATGTGGACGGCGCTACGCCGGGCTGGACGACCTTCCGGCGGATTACCTTCCCCTTGCTCCGCAATACTACTGTAGCCGTGCTTCTCCTGAACCTGATCGCCGCTTTCCAGGCTTTCGACGAGTTCTACAATATTTTGGGTGCCAAAAGCGGTAACGCTCTACTGGCCCGGCCCCCGCTGGTCTATCTCTATAATATATCTTTCACCAATCAAAACTATGGCACAGGGGCGGCCGGAGGTTTTATCCTGGTGGGTCTGATTATTATTGTCACCCTTATCCAGGGTCGGCTTTTAGGGTTTGGCAGAGCGGAACACCAGTAACAGGCTTAGAAGGTTAGAGGAAAAGAGAGTATATCTATTATGGCTATAGCTGAGACACCTAGCCGAAAAGGCGGGGCGTATAGCGGGGTGAGAGGTAACCTCTGGCAGCGTTACATTCAGCCGGGGCTTCTTTACGCCGTATTACTTATTCTAAGCATTATTTTTCTGATACCGTTTTACGTCATTATCAGAAATGGCCTGATGACCCAGGCCCAGATTACTGCGCCGGATTGGATCTGGTTGCCCTCTGAATTGCACTTAGAAAATCTGGACAAACTCTTCAACGACCCGATTGCCCCGATGGCAACTGGTTTGAGAAATTCTCTTTTGATTGCCGTAACCCAGGTAATCGGCCAGATGTTGTTTGCTTCAATGGCTGGTTATGGCCTGGCGCGGATTCCCTATCGCTGGCGCAACCTGGTTTTTTATGCCATGCTGGTTACGCTGATGATACCGGGCGCAGTAACCTTCATCCCAAAATACGTAGTAGTCTACTATCTGGGAATGGTAAATACGGTTCAGGGGATTATCGTACCTGATTTATTCAATGTATTCGCCGCCTTTCTATTCCGCCAGTTCTATCTAAATTTCCCCAAAGAACTGGAAGAGGCCGGCAGGGTGGATGGTTTAACTTACTGGGGTATTTACTGGCGCATCCTTCTACCTAACTCCCGGGCTATCCTGGCTTCATTAGGGGCGCTGACCTTTATCAGTAGTTGGAACTCGTTCCTGTGGCCTTTAGTAATTGGCCACGATTCGTCCACCTGGACCGTCCAGATTGTACTCTCAACCTTCCTGACGGCTCAGACCATCAACCTTCCGGCCCTCTTTATGGGCGCAGTGGTCGGAATATTGCCTCTAGTGATAGTGTTCCTGCTCTTACAGCGTTACATTGTCCAGGGCGTGGCTCGCTCCGGAATTACCGGCTAATCCGGGACCTTACCAGTTCGGCGGCAAAGGATTTTCCCAGGGTGCGCTCAGTAGTGAACATAGCTACTGAGGCCCCTTTGACTTTGCCTTACCAGTCAACAACCGGTAACGATAGGTTGGGCTTTACAGCCTTTCCCTTGTTCCAAACCCGTCGGAACTTTTACCTGTGAGAGTACTCAGTAGTCTGTAATAATATACAAACTACTCAGAATGATCAGCGCCAGTCCTAAAAATAGAAGGAAAAGAGATGCGTGGAAAGCAGCACACTATAATCTTGCGTGTAAACGAGTTTTTGATTGATGATGAGCCAAAGCTCCTTCTATGTAGCTCTCTCTTCTACTTTCGCATTCCACGAGGTGAATGGCAAAGCCGGTTACGTAGGGTAAAAGCAGCGGGTTACAACTGTATTGATGTCTACTTCCCCTGGAATTACCATGAACTGGGCCGGGACGAATGGGATTTTTCCAATGAACGTGATGTAAGCGAGTTCTTGCACCTGGCGGCGGAGGAAGGTTTATGGGTGATAGCCCGCCCCGGCCCCTATATTTGCTCAGAGTGGGACGGTGGCGGGTTGCCCGCCTATCTTCTCCTTCAAAGGGAAATGCACCTGCGTGACAACGACCCGCTTTTCCTTGCGGCAGTTCGCACCTGGTATGCCCGGATTATGGCAATCCTGCAACACTTCCAATGGGGTCAGGCCGGGACAGTAATTGCGCTACAACTTGAAAATGAACTTGATTTCTACGACTGTAATGACCCGGCGGGTTATATCAGTGTCTTACGCGATATGGCGTGGGAATATGGCGTTACAGTGCCCCTGATTGCCTGCACCGGGCAGGGGGACATTGCACGTGCTACCGGCAATGTGGCAGGCGTGCTTCCCAGTTGCAATTTTTATCCCGGCGACAAGGACCCAGCCTTCGAAACAAAAGTACTCGATTACCAGGCACGGTTGCAGGGACTTGACCTGCCCTTATGTGTCACGGAAACTAACCGCTCCCATTTTCTGTTACGCCGCTTGCTGGCCTGTGGCGTAAAATTGCTCGGCCCTTATTTGCAGACCTCCGGTACAAATTTTGGCTTCACTACCGCTATCAACAACTGGGGGAATCCGATGGCCTTTATGACCAGCGATTACGATTTCCAGGGAATGCTTTCTGCCGCCGGAGAGAAGCGAATCGAGTATAGCGAGGCGCGGTTGCTCGGCCAGTTTATCACGGCCTTGGGGCCGAGCCTGGCCGCAGCTACTCCCCTTCAAAATAGTGGAATTAGCCTGGAGACAGGTTTACGTCTGGCCGACAATGCCCCTGGCACCCTGGCCCTGCGCGACGGAGGTTACGCGTTGGCCCTGGCAAATCTGGACGAATCCGAAGGCACTATTACCCTTCAATTTGGCACGGAAAACTTCCCGAAATACAGTACCCTGCAGCTCCAGCCCGGGCGCTGCCCATTTGTATTGTATGCGGTGCCGCTCTCTAGTTGGGGCTGGGGCGAAGGTTATCTGCGCTACGCCACTGCTGAGCTAAGTATAGCCTGCTCTGCCGAAAGTGGAGGTATAATGCTTTTTCACACTGAAGCGGTCGGGGAAATTTCATTTACCTTCCCGGATGGAGCAAAGGTTGAAACAAACACGCTTACAGTTCACCGGGAGAATCATAATATAACTTTCTGTTTTAGCGCGGCCCAACCCGGGCAGGCGACGATTAGACTGGCGAACGGTCAAAATCTGCAAATCATTGGATTAGCGCGCGAACAGGCCGGACGGGTTATAGCGGTAAGTGCTGAAGGCCAGTTGATTATGGATGACTCGTTCGTCGACTATAAGGTGCCTGTAGTCACCCGCTTTCAACCTGAGTGGAAAGCAGGCCGGGCAACCAACCTGGTGACAGAGCCAGTTTTCCTGGGTACTCGCCCCAAATATTTGGAAGAAGTGGGTATTTTCAAAGGGATAGGCTGGTATGAAGCCTGCTTACGGGCTGACCGGGCGACTCCGGTACAGGGAATCCTGCTCCAGTCGGCCAGCGACGTTGTTTCAGTTTATGTTTCCCAAACCTACCTCGGCACATTCACCCCCGGTGGCGGCTCGGTTTATGTTCCCCTGCCACACCATAATCCCGGCCCGGAGATAAATCTTCGGCTGCGTGCCGAAATCTGGGGGCACTGCAATTTCGATGACTCGCGCCTGCCCTCGCTGCGGCTCAATTCGCTCAAGGGGCTGGGCGGGGTGGTTGGCGTGATGCACGATCGGGATATAAGTCAGAACTGGCACTTCTGCCCGGTAGACCAGCCCGCTACAGCTATTGTTGCGCGCCAGCAAAACTTCGATGATGCAAATCTGCCCTTAATGCATTTTGCAGGACATCAATCAACGCGCCAGCCTAACCGGGGCTATTACCGCCGCCGTTTTCGGCCTTCACCACAGGCCGACTCCTGGATACTTCATTTTTCTCGGGCGCAGGCCCGGATTCAGCTTTTTATAAATGAACACGATTGTGGGCTGGTCAATCCCTTTAACCCCTATCTGGACATTACCCCTTATGTTCAGCCAGGCGAAGAGGTGCTGGTGGCGGCTTATGTTGAAACCCTTTATGGTCAGGAGGTGGGTAAAGTGAGCTTACTTGAAGGGCAGCAGGCCACTGATTGGTGGGTCGCTGCTATTAGCGAGGAGGTTCAACTGTGGAAGAATGTCGGGCAGGCGTGGTCGAAAACAACTTCAATTACTCTACCTCACCGGTTAGCAGCAGGTGAGATGGGATGGCTTTTCGGTGAGCTACCGCCATCAGTTAAGCACGGCTGGTTCGTGCGCTGCATCGGTCGAAATTTGAAAATAACGGCCCTGTTTAACGGTCATTTGGTTGGTCGGCTGTGGTTGCCAGGACCTTCACGCCCGCAGTTTAAGGGGGGGAACCCGGAAATTTTTTATGTGCCGCACGCCTGGTTTCAGACTGTCGAGAATCGCCTGGGGCTGCTGCTCGAAGCCATTGAGCACGATGAAGCCAGTGAACTCATAGCGCTCGATTTCCAGCCGGTACTTTCCGCTTGAGCGCTTTGCACCCTTGATTAGAGTAAGGCGAGGCTGATGAGTAAGTAACAAGTAGGTCTAAAGATCAGGCCAATTGATATAGCCATGCTAACCAGTGGATAGCTTTTAGGACTTCAGTTTAAGCTATTAACCAACCATGAAATTCAGAGAGGAATAAGGTGGTTACTCACTATGCGAAAAAAGCAGACTAAATTGTTTGTTCGAGCATCTATACTAGGGGTAGTTCTTCTAGCGGCGCATCTGGCCCTCGCGCCTGTAGCTATCGTCAGCGCCAACTACACCGCTACGGTAGACCCCACCATCTCCTATCAGACCTTTGAGGGTTGGGGGGTTTCGCTGGCCTGGTGGGGTAACGAATGGGGTGGTTTGCCTGATACCAATCGCAATGCGATTGCAGATGCTATTTTTGATCCAAATAAAGGTCTAGGTCTCAATGTCGTCCGCTACAATTTGGGGGCTGATGGACCAGGAAATGTCTGCCATAATCAGATGCGAGCCTACGGGAATATACCGTCGCTCGAACCCACCGCTGCTAATTTCGACTGGACCAAGGATGCCAACCAGCGCTGGATGCTCCAGGCGGCTCAAGCACGTGGCGCTAATTACTTTGAGGCTTTTGTTAACTCGGCCCCAGCCTGGATGCTTGATAACAGTTGCACTGCCGGGGCGACCAAGCCCGCTTTTGACAATCTTTCCAGTGCTCACTATAGCGATTTTAGTAATTACATCGCTACTGTCGTCAAACACTTTCACGACTCCTGGGGTATTACTTTCCGCACGGTAGACCCCTTCAACGAGCCAGACAATGGCTACTGGTATTCTACCGGTACTCAGGAAGGTATGAATGTCAGTGTTTCCAACCAGAATATCCTTATCAAACAGCTCGCTTCGGCTCTCAATGCCAATGGAGCCGCCAGCTACACTTCCATAAGTGCAAATGACAACACCAACATTGACGGTACTGTTACCGATTTTAATAGCTTTGACAGTACTACTAAAGGCAATCTTGCCCAAGTTAACACTCATGGCTATTCCGGTAGTAACCGGGCGGGTCTATACCAACTGGGACAGTTGTACAACAAACGGGTATGGATGTCGGAATGGGGTAAGGATAGTGCCAGTAGCCCAATGGCCTCCGCCTTGGATTTATCCAACCGGATTTTGCTTGACGAGAAACAAATGCACCCTTCCGCCTGGGTGATGTGGCAGGCTGCTCCCAACGATTCTACTACAGACACTCCTTCAGCTTTGTGGTCACTGGTAGATAAGGATAGTTCCCATAACCTTAGCTACCCACCCCATTATTGGGCGATGGCTCAATACAGTAAATTTATTCGTCCGGGCTATAAGATGCTCTCCATCAACGATGCGAACTCGCTGGCCGCCTTTGACCCAAATTTAGGAAGATTGACCATTGTCACGACCAATAATAGTGCCAGCGATACTATGGTTAGTTACGATTTATCCAGGTTTAGCACTATCACCGGGGGTGCCACTCCATTTCGAACCTCCAGTACGGAAAATCTGGTGCAGTTAAGCACTATTGGTCTAACTAATAAGAAATTCAGTGCTACGGCTAAGGCTAATTCTATAACGACTTATATTATCTACGGAGTTACTGCCCCAACTGCCAGCTCCGATTTTAATCCGGCGGCCAGTTATACCCTGGTTAATGTCAATAGTGGCAAGGTGCTGGATGTAGTGGGTGCCTCGACCGCTAATGGTGGTAGCATTGATCAATGGCCGACCAATGGTGGCACTAACCAGCAGTGGAATATTGTTAATGTTGGCAGTGGTAAGTATAAGCTTGTCAATATAAACAGTAGTAAAGTTTTAGAAGTAGCGGCCTTTTCCACGACCAATGGCGGAACTGTAGACGAGTGGACCGACAACGGCGGTACTAACCAGCAATGGACTATTGTTAGTGTTGGTACGAATAAATACAAACTGGTCAATGTCAACAGCAGTAAAGTATTGGAGGTGGTCAGCGCTTCGACTGCTGACGGGGCGGTAGTGGACCAATGGGCCGATAATGGTGGCACTAACCAGCAATGGACTATCGTTCTAAATTGAGGCACAATAATTATTCGAGAAAGAAAGAAAAAAGATGTAAACGGCTAGAAGCGTAGCAGACTCCGAATTTAGAAATGGATTAATTGATTCGCGCTTGTTCTGGTCATTTATCGAGAATCTCGGTCGAGCGGTTTACGGCGGGATTTATGGTCCCGCTCATTCCAGCTCCATAACATCGCGGCGAAAGCCCATGTTATGGAGCTGGGATGACCTGGGCGTTACTATCGTACGCTACCCGGGTGGGATTTTGTGTCCAGCCTCAATCTCTGCCACCAAAGTTAGACTTTGCTTTAATTGAGATAAACTTTTGGCAACTCAACAAGTTCCTTTACAGGACTGCCACCATCAGCCGAATGGCCGTTCCGGCTGATAGTGGCAAAGCTGGTTATGTCTATAGCGCTCTTGACCCGGAATTGGTTCGACATCTGCCGCAACTCCCCGGCGACTTGATCCAGGGAGGTGGCCAGGCTACTGCTCTGCCGGGCGGAAGCCGCCCCCTCCTGAATGACACCGGCCAGTTGCCGCATGGTAGTGACTACCTGTTCGCTGGCGCTGCGC
>DATAKM010000118.1:0-76209 GCA_036261665.1 Chloroflexia bacterium | reverse complement strand
GCATCTTTAGCGCCGGAACTTTACAATGAAGCCTGATTAAGAAGCCGGCTTCGAAAGCTGATTCAAAAATAGGTTCGTAGACAGAACAGATCAAAGCAATTTCTAGCGATCACCTGGAAAACCCCAATCCTGTAGGCCTGGTTCATAATGGCAAATCACGCGCTGGCTCCAAAATTTGAGTACGACCTGGCCGAGTTTGCGGCTGAGTTGCGGGCTAAAAGTTTCTCTTCCAAGCTGGAAGCCGCCCGTCACTTCAACCTGGCTCGCCCGACCGTCTCTCGCTACGAAAGCGGGCAAATTGTGCCGCCGCTGGGTTACCTGGCCGAACTGGCTCGTCTCTCGCTCCAGCAGGTGCAAATGGAGGGTTTGCCGCTGGAAGCCTACCGGCAAAGCCTGGTGCAGGAAATCAACAAGGCTCTGCGCTGGCATTATCGTGAGAAAGAGCCCTTTCAGAAACCTTTCCAGCACTGGCAGGCCCTCGAAGAACTGGCCGAGAGTTATCTTTCAGGCCGTCAGGGCGAGAAAACAGCGCCTGCTGAAGGCCCGGCGGGAGTGACGGCTAACTCGCCTGAACCGGTTTACGACTGGGGCGACGCCACCGAAGCCCTGCCTTTCTACGGGCGCGAGGATGAGTTAGCCGCGCTCAAAAAGGTGGTAGCCGCCGACAGAGTGCGCCTCCTGACCCTGCCGGGCATCGGCGGGGCGGGCAAAACCACCCTGGCGACGCGCCTGGCCGAAGAAGCCAGGGACGAGTTTGAATTTGTGATCTGGCGTTCGCTGCGCAATGCTCCTCCCCTCGATACCATCCTGGAAAGCTGGCTGCAACTGCTCGACCGCAGTGGCGAGGCCGCGATACCGGATAGCCTTGAAAAGCGCTTTGAATTGTTGCTGGAATATTTGCGCAAAAGGCGTTGCCTGCTGATCCTCGATAACCTTGAATCGATATTGGGCGAAGGAGCCGCCTACCGCAGCGGCTACGAGGCTTACGGCGAACTCTTCAGCCGGATTGGTGAAAGCGGCCACCGCAGTTGCCTGCTGCTGACCAGCCGCGAGAAACCGGCCGACCTCGATTTTATGGAAAGCCGCTACCCGGCCGTTCGTTCTTTCCCGGTACAGGGCCTGGCCCTCGACGCGGCCTGCCGTATCCTGGAAGATTACCGGCTGACCGGCCCGGAAAAAGCCTTTATCGAACTGGCGCGTCGTTACGGCGGGAACCCGCTGGCCCTCAAGTTGATCGCCGGGACTATCGCCGAACTCTTTGGGGGCGAGATCGAAGCTTTTTTGAGCGAGGGACCTTTTATTTTCGGCGGAGTGAGCAAGCTGCTCGACCAGCAGTTCGAGCGGCTATCCGCCCTGGAACAGCGCCTCCTCTACTGGCTGGCAGCCGGGCGCGAGTTTACCGGGCTGGCTCGTTTGCAGGCCGCCATGGGCGCGACTATCCCTCGAAAAAATTTGCTGGAAGCGCTCAAAGCCCTGCACGGGCGCTCCCTGATCGAGCGCAACGCCGGGGGCGCGGCCTTTAGCCTGCAAGCAGTGGTCATGGAGTACGTCACGGGCAGGCTGGTCGAGCAGGTCAGCCGCGAGTTAGCGGAGGGTGCTACCCGCCTGATTAGCGAGGTCGCTCTACTGAAGGCCCAGGATAAGGATTACATCCGGGAGGCCCAGGCTCGCCTGCTTTTGCAGCCTATCCTGGACCGCCTGCTGGCGGTCTTCAAGAGCGAAGAGCGGTTGGCCGTCCATTTCGGGCAACTGATAAAGACGCTGCAAGGCCAACCCCGCCTGGAACAGGGTTACGCCGGGGGAAACCTGGTGAACCTGCTCTACCGCCTCAAGGGCGATTTGCGCGGCTGCGACCTCTCCGGCCTGAATATCTGGCAGGCCTGTTTGCAGGGCGTGGCTATGCAGGATGCCAGCCTGGCCGGGTCGGACCTCTCCGGCTCGGTTTTCACTGAGGCTTTTAACGCCATCATTACCCTCGCTTACAGCCCGGACGGGCGTTTGCTGGCGGCGGGCTGCGCGGACGGCGAGGTGCGTCTCTGGCGAGCCCAGGATAGCCGCCTGCTGGTGAGCGCGCAGGCCCATAGCGGCGCGGTGCAGGCCGTGGCTTTCAACCGGCAGGGTACTTTGCTGGCGACCTGTGGCAACGACCACGCTGTCAAAATCTGGGAGGTCAGCGGCGAGGACAAACTGAATTGCCTGCGGGTGCTGCAAGGACACCAGGAGTGGGTCTGGGCGGTCACTTTCAGCCCGGACGGGCAATGGCTCGCCACTTGCAGCAGCGACCGCCTGATTAAAATCTGGCAGGTGGAGAGCGGGGAGTGCCTGCAAAGCTGGCAGGGCCATGCCACTTCTATGCGCACCCTGGCTTTCAGCCCGGATGGACATTACCTGGCCAGCGGCGGGGGCGACCGGGTGGTCAAACTCTGGGATGCGCGGCTCGGCAAGGGCCTGCAAACCCTGGAAGGCCATAACGGCTATGTCCAGTCGGTAGTCTTTAGCCCCGATGGGCGTTACCTGGTTTCAGCCAGCGAGGACGAAACTCTCAAAGTCTGGGCGCTCGGGCCGGATGGCGTAGATACCCGCCTGCACCGGACCTTGAGCGGGCATCGCGAGTGGGTCTGGGCGGTAGCCTTCAGCCCGGACGGTTCGCTACTGGCCAGCGGCAGCGGCGACCAGACCATCAAGCTGTGGGATATTGAGAGCGGGGAATGTCTGCAAAGCTGGCAGGGCCACCGGGGCATCGTGCGGGCCCTGGCTTTCAACTCGGAAGGCTCGACTCTGGCGAGCGCGGGTGGCGACCGCACGCTGCGCCTGTGGGATGTCGCTAACCGCCAATCCTACCAGACTTTGCAGGGCTACAGCAGCCCGGTCAGGACGGTAGCCTTCAGCCCGGACGGGCAGTGGCTTGCCAGCAGCGGCAGCGAACGAGCCATCCGCCTGTGGGAACTGGCAAAGGTCAGGGAGGCCGGGCCGCAGGCGGAACCGGCCATTCTCAACACGGCCAGGGTGCTGCCGGGCGACCACGAGTTGATCTGGTCGGTGGCCTTCAGCCCCGACGGAAAGCTGCTGGCAAGCGCCAGCGATGAACGGACTATCAAGTTGTGGGATACCGGCAGCGGGGAGTGTGTGCGCACTCTGCACGGCCACAGCGAGTGGGTGCAAGCGGTGGCTTTCAGCCCGGACGGGCGTTACCTGGCCAGCGGTGGAGGCGACCGGGTGGTTAAACTGTGGGATCTCGCCAGCGGCGAATGCCTGCGTACCCTCAGCGGCCACCAGGTCTGGATCTGGATGGTCGCTTTCAGCCCGGACGGGCGTTACCTGGCCAGTAGCAGCAACGACCGCAGCGTCAAAATCTGGGAGGTTGGCAGCGGCCAGAATATCCACACCCTTACCCAGCAGGATTGGGTCCTGGCGGCGGCTTTCAGCCCGGACGGTCAGCGCCTGGTTACCAGCGGCGGGCCGGATTACGGTATGATGCTCTGGGAGGCCGGAAGCTGGCGCAGCGCCGGGCTGCTGAAAGGCCATTCCAGGCGCGTCTGGAGCCTGGCCTTTCGCCCTGATAATCGCCAGTTAGCCAGCGGCAGCGAGGACAGCTTGATCAAGTTGTGGGATCTGACCAGCGGAACCTGCACTCACACCCTGAGCGGGCATCGCGAGTGGATTCGGGCCGTGGCCTACAGCCCGGACGGCCAGTGGCTGGCCAGCAGCAGCGAGGACGGCACTATCAGGCTGTGGAATCCACAGGACGGAGCATGCCGGGCCATTCTGCGCGGCGACCGCCCTTATGAAAGGCTTAATCTGGCCGGAGCCACTGGCCTGACTCCGGCCCAACTGGACAGCCTGCAAGCGCTGGGTGCGCGGCTGGCTCGCCCCGTCCCGCTTCGCTAAATCAGGTAGCTTAGCTCTTGCTGGCAGACGGGTGTTCCAGGCTATCGATTTCTTCTATAACCTGCTGCTCCTGTAGTTGCAGGGAGTGGAGCCTGGCTCTAAGGGCATCTACTTCCTCGGCTTCTACATGCTGCTCCGGCTGGTAGTGCGGAGGAGCGACCGGTTGCCAGGGGTTTACCGGCCCGGCCACGTGCAGGCCGCTCGCTTCTTCCTGGCTCCTGTTGTAGGCAATCATAGCCAGCATCATAAACGGTATCAGCGCCAGGATTACTATCGGAAAGACAGCCGCCGTCTGAAAAGCGACACTGCCGGCAAAGGCAAAGACCAGCACCAGCACAATTGTAATTAAAAGGTTACCGGCTAACTTCTTCATAATCTACCTCCTCTACTCCCCAATCTTGCACTTATAAATTAATATCTCAGGTAAATCGGGCGGGGCTTTCACTCTTGAGCTAAAGTAGCGGCCTGGCGGGGTTGCCGGCAGAGTCTTGTTCGGATATTAAAGGGTAACAGAAAGAGAAAGCTCTTTCTAAAAAGTAGCATCAGAAGGTAAACAAAAGGGTTTAAAGGGGTAAAAAAGAGCAAAAATCCGGCAACTTCACCCTTTGTCAGGCATTGATGTTCCATAGCCGGATAGAGCCATCATCGCTGGCGCGCTCTTACCCAACTCGCCCCAATCGTTCGCATGTCATCCTGAGCAGAGCGAAGGATCTCGGCCGCAAGGCAAGGCCCGGGCGGGACAAGAACACCCCGGCAATAAATGGCCGGGCTATAATGCTCAAGCCTGCTGAAGAGGCTACTTTAAGCTTTACCAATCGCATTCCAGTGCCTTTAGAGCACTTGAGCTTGTAGCCCCTACTTTAGTTAGGGGTGATCTCGGCCGCAAGGCAAGGCCCGGGCGAAGCAAAGAGATTCTTCGGGCCTTCAATCCGGTCATACTAGCGAAGGGGCGCGGCCGGTAACTAACCGCGCCGCGCCCCTTTGCCCAGGTTGCATTTCTCACAGAGAGTCTGGAGATTTTTAGGGTCGTTAGTGCCACCTTGCGAAACCGGGATAATATGATCGACGTGGAGGCGGGATTGCTCTTTGGTAGAGCCACATTTGACGCAGCGGTAGCGGTCACGAGTGAGAATATCATAGCGCAACTTCGCCCCGATAGGCTCGCGCTGGTAGCCACCCGAACTGCTTTTACGACTCTTAGTGCCAGCGGGCGAGCTTTTACGGGTGGGAGCGCGCTTTGGTTGAGGCCGAGAGGTCCCTTGTTGCGAGGCGTAGAGACGCTCCCAGCGCGCATTTTCGGCGGCAGGCAGCACTTTTTGGCAGGTCGGGCAGTAATACTGGTAACCCTGTCCTGACTGCTTGCTGCTAATGGTAATCGCAGGTCCAACCCCCGGCATACCAATTTTAAGCTGCGGATTGGGCGCTTGCCTCCGTTGAATAGGAGTTTGGGTATGCTCGCAAGCCTGCCCCTCGAATAGCTTTAACAGGTCGAACACTTTTATTACCTCTGTTCGGCTGATGGGGTGGACATTATTAGAAGCGGTTGTAGGGCTTACCGCTCATCAAGCGGAATACGAACAGGATGGCGAAAGCGCCCACGATAGCCGTAATAAAGTTCCCTACCAGTCCCCAGGCGCGGATACCAACGGCGGGCAACAGGATGCTACCAATCAAAGCTCCGGCCAGGCCTAAAACCAGATTGAAAACAAGGGTGGTATTGCGTTTTCCGGCAATGCTTGTGGCCAGGTATCCGGCGGCGAGGCCAACTGCCAGGGAAATAATCAGGTTGCTGAGATCAATGCTGATAATCATGACGTTCTCCTTGATGAATAGTGAATCGAAAGTGTAACTTGCCAGGTTTAATCAATAACTCGCGAGCTCTACAACCTTTTGCAAGAGGCTGTTGATTAGAAATTTTAATCTTTATAAGATACGCCTGACTCGCACTAAAGTTACGTATTTATTATTCAAGTTTATAGGATATTATGGCCAGGACCGTCACTCTGCGGAAAGAAGAGAGCGTCAATTGCCAGGTTAATAACCTTTTGTTTTCCCAATCGCACAGTTAAAACTTTATTAACAAAATCGGGTCGCTACATTAACCTATGATTAATATAAGTGTGGTATATTTAGTTTAATCCTGTGTATTCTGGCTCGCGTTTGTATTTGCTAACCTGGTACCTGGTTGATTAGTAGTGTGGTAATTTTTCAGGTAACCCGTCGCGGTTTGCTTGAGCTTGTAGGTTTAATAAGGCTGGAAATAACGGGGTTAAGCTTAACGGTTCACTGACCAGGTTATAGCAGTTTGCCTTTGTATTAACCACATCTTGATAACGCTTTTCAGGGCCACACCCGCTCAGGTGCGAGCCTTACTTTCGGTACTCCCGCATTCTGCTGTAACCATTGTAAAAAGGAGAGACAGAGTTCATGCGAGGTAATCGGTCATATCACCCTCTTAAAAGGTTTGGTCTGGTGCTCGGTTTTCTGGTAGCTTTAAATCTGGTTTTACTCTGCCTGCTTGGAATTAACAGTGTGGAAGTGCGTCCGGCCAGCGCGGCCGCGCAGTACAAAGTGCTTTTTGACAACAATCACGCCGAAACCGCCGGGAACGCCGACTGGATTATCAGCACCAGTCAGCCCAACCCGCTCAATCAGAACTCCAATCCCCAGGTCGAGACGGATTGGACCGGGGCGCTCTCGGCCTGGGGCGTAGCCCTGCAAAAGACCGGGCGCTACAGCCTTAAAACTAATCCCTCCGGTAGCGCCCTGACCTACGGCAACACCGGCAACGCCCTCGACCTGGCGAACTTCAATGTGCTGGTGGTGGACGAGCCGAATACCCTCTTTACCGCCAGCGAAAAGACCGCCATCATGAACTTTGTCAAAAACGGCGGCGGCCTTTTTATGATTTCCGACCACACCCAGAGCGACCGCAATAACGACGGCTACGACTCCCCGGCCATCTGGAACGACCTGATGAGCAACAACTCGGTTAACAGCAACAATCCCTTCGGCTTCAAGGTGGACCTGCTGAATATTGCCAGCGAGAACCCCACCAACATCCCTGCCAGTGCCGCCACCAGTCCGGTGGTGAAAGGGCCTTTCGGTACGGCTACCGGCAGCATCATCCGCAACGGCACCACCTTTACCCTCAGCCCGAGCGTTAACCCTAACGTCCAGGGCATTCTCTACCGCAACAGTTCTACCGCCGGGGGCACAACCGGGGCCTTCATTACTGTCAGCAAGTTCGGCGCGGGCCGGGTAGCCGCCTGGGGTGATAGTTCCACGGTGGACGACGGTACGGGCCAGCCCAGCAATAACCTTTTCGACGGCTGGGATGACGCCAGCGGCAGCGATGCCATTTTTGCCCTGAACGCCACCGAGTGGCTGGCCCAGGGCGGCAGCGGCACCACCCCTACGCCCACGCCGACTTCCGGCCCTACGCCTACCGCTACCTCCACTCCGGTTTCTACGCCTACCGCCACCCCCACGCCGACTACCGGGCCGACTCCCACGCCGACCCCGACCCCGACAACGGGCGGCTCGACCGAGCTAATCAGCAATGGCGGTTTTGAGAGCGGCAGCACGGGCTGGACCGAAGCGAGCAGCGGCGGCTACGAACTGGTAGATAGTTCCAATCCGCATAGCGGCGTAAACGAAGCCTACCTGTGCGGGTACAACAACTGCACCGACAGCCTCTACCAGACCATCACTATTCCGGCCAGCGCCACCAGCGCCACCCTGAGCTTCTACGACTACATCAGCACCACTGAAACCAGCCATTCCTACGACTTCTTCAAGGTGCAGATTCGCAACACCAGCGGCACGGTCCTGGCGACTCTCCAGACCCTCAGTGACGGCAGCGGCCTGAATAAATGGTACAAGTCGAGCTTGAGCCTCAACAGCTACATCGGCCAGACCATCCGGGTCTACTTCCTGGCCACCAACGATAGCTCCAACCCGACCGATTTCTACCTCGATGATGTAAGCGTTCTCGCGCAATAACTGTTCGATGAGCGCCTCAGGCCTTCACGGGTCGTGAGGCGCTCTTTTTATTTTAAATTATATTAAAATTCTCTGGCGTTCAAAGCAGCGGCTTCAAATAAGTAAGAAATCTCCTTATTTACAGGCTTAGCGCCGCCTGGCCCGGTTACTTTTGCTATAATAGCGTGGCGAAACCCTTTTGGCGCTCTACGCGCCGGGACAACCGGCACCTCTTTGAGCTTGCAGGGATTATTAAAAGGGCAGACCGGTTCCCTGCCCTTTTAGCATGACTCGCGTTAGAAAAAGCCCGAAAAGATAAAGGAACAGCATAGCCCGTGGCCCGAGCAAAACAAACAGACGATAGCGCCAGGAAGTTAAGCACCCAGCGCAATCTTCCAGCCTTATCAGGCGAACAATTTGAATATGCCCTGGAACTGGTCAGAACTGATACCAGGCAGGCTGTGCTTGAGGCGGCCCTGAGCGTGATCCAGGAAGTAGCCGACCCTGCGGGGCGCGAAGTGCTGGTAGAAAAGTACAACACGTTGAGCGCCGAAGGCGGCAAGCACGACGCGGGGGCGTACGTCAGAGCGGCCCTGCTGCGGGCCTTAAAACCGGTCGCCAGGGTAAAGGATCTGCCTGTGCTGGAGAAAGCGGCGGCTACCTACGAATTTATACCGCCGGGCAAAACCAGCGAAGTAGGGGCCGGGTTAAGAAGCGCGGCCCTGGTAGCCATGAACGAGGTTGACGAGGTACTGGCGGCTTACCACTGCGTCCGCCTGCTGACCGACCGTTATACCTCGCAAATGTCGGGCGAACCGGCCGTTACGGCTGTCAGAATACTGGCCGCCCAGGGACAGAGCCTGCTGCTTTACAGCTATGTGATTCGCCAGGAAGAGGCAGTCGCGGAGGTTTCGGGGGAATGCCTGAGAAATTTGACCGGGCTGCCACCTTCGCTGCTTGATGCTTTGGTGCAGCGCTACCGCGAGAGCCAGAGCGAAATTGTGCTGGTGGGCCTCTTCGACCTGCTGCTGTCCCATCCTGAGGGCAAAACCTACCGCTCATTCATGCTCGATTTCCTCAACCAGACCCGCTTTTTTAACCTCTACCGCTACATGGTGCTGGCCCTGCTGGGTCGCCGGGAAGCAGAGTTTATCGAAGAACTCCGCCGGAACGCTCGCAGCGAAGATAGCCGGGTAAAGCTGCAAATCCTGGATGAGCTTGCTCCCGTTAAATAACGGCGTGCGATCCGACCACCGCTACTGTTTATCGCAAAAATTCCCGCTTTTTCAAAAGGAATTATCGTAAAAAAAAAGCTGTTGACAGTTTATAGTCTTGTGGCTATAATTTTCTCAGACCACATCTTGTATAAAATCTTTTACAACATTACAAAATCTATAACTCATCTGTAACTTTCCACTCTACATTCCACCAAAGTTTTATCTCTTACTCGCTTTTCTAGTTAATCGCTTTTCTAAAGGTAACTCTGGTTCATTTTTCTGAAGAATAATCGTTATTCTTCGCCTGGTATGCGGTAACTATCTATCTACAACTTATTCAGGTTTACACGCTGAGTATCTGACTGTAGGTTTCTTTAGCGTTTTCCTATTACTATTATTTAATTTAATCAGGTTTCTAAGAAAGTAGAGACTAAATTTTTCTTTAGGTACGCAATTTTTCAGTGGGCCAGGCCTCTCATTACTAACCGCTATTTTCTAATCTTAGACGGTTTCTTCAACTTGAGAAGCTGACTTTCACCTCAAAAATTGCCATTTCCACAGTTTCATTCAAACCTATCACCTGTAATTTATAAAGGCGAAGGCTTATTTAGTTTGCCTGTAGTAGAGTCGCTGGCATTTGCCAGTGCTAATTTTGTTTTTCCAGGATATGCGCATTCATAATGAAGGAGGAATCCATGGCTATCGACCCCAACACTCAGCATCGTGAAGAGAGTGAAACCGTTGTGGCAAAAGCCTATTCGCCCGGCACTCCCGCCCCTCAACGGGCCTTCCCCCAGGCTGGCCAACCGCAGGCCAGACCGCGCCCGGCCAATCAGCCTCCCGTCCACGACCCTTCCAGGCAGGGCGACCTCACTCAGCCATACGGAGTATCCTCGGGGGTCGATATCTACCGCAAAGATTTATCTAAAAAGCTGGTAGAAATTCGCCCGCTGGATGGTGTTCGCTTTGTTTTCAATGACGCGGTGGACCGCAATACCCTGCGCGTGACGCGCACCCCTACCGGGCTGGCCAACACCCTTTCCATCCGCTATGTAAATGACCCTGAAGGAAAAGTATTATCCGAGGAAGTGCGCGCCTCCCGGTCCAGCGTCAACTGGATCGAAAACAGAACCGGCCAGATTAACGGCTACGGGCAGTATGCCTGGGAAAGCGACCGCTCTTTAATCATCGGTCCGCCTGAAGGCGGCTGGCCGCAGGGCAAGTTTGTACGCTTTGAATTTGACCGTTCCCTGAGCGATGATGCCGGGAATCACCTCATTCACGACCGCGACCAGGTGATTATTGCCAGCGTACGGGCCGAGCTTTACTGCACCATTCTTGAACCATCCCTGGATACGATCTACCTGCCCTGGGAGAGCGATGATGAACTGTTTGGCCGCCGCGAGGATTATTCGGTGCTGGTGGCGGGAACGGTTGTGCAGAAAGGCGCTACCGAGCATGTCCGCCGGATTCTAATCACCGCTATCTCCAACAAAGGGCTGACCGTTACTTACGAAATCCTGGCGGGCGATATTGAACGCCGCGAAATGCGCCAGGGGCTCGGCTTTTCCGACTGGCGGCCTAACCGCGAATTCGGCGGAACCTGGGCCATCCGCTTACCCCTCCAGAGTCCAGACTGGCGCGGCAAAGGCTGCCAGGCAGTCGTGGAAGGACATCATACCTGGACCATCAGCGCTACCGTAGTAACCTCTTACGGCGTGCGTATCGAGTCGGTTAACCGGAAGGTGGTCAACCACGAAATCTTCAAGCCTCGCGTTATTTTCATCCGCTGCCCTCAGATCAAGGAGAATAACGGGCTGCTCTACTACTGGCGCTACAGTAAAAAAGCTATAATTAACCGCCTGCGCTTCACCCGGGCCGATCTGGGTCTCAAGCAGTTTATCGTCCGCCTGGACGGCTATTTCGAAAGAGATACCGTTTTTAGCTATGTGAATACCTACGTTTCCGAAACCGCCACTCAGCAGGTGCTTCAGTGGGATACCGTTTACGATAGCGAGTTGAAACGCGAAGTAACCGAAATCCAGTTGCCCGGTTTCAATATTCACGACCGCCTGACCGATATCCTGGCGGGCGGGCAGAACCGCAACCGCACGATCCACACCTTCTCCATCAGCGTTAAGACCCGGGCGGGCTTTGCCATCTACTTCATGCTGGAATACTATGTAGATACTATCCCGCTCGATCTTGAAAACGTAGAGTCGGTGCAACTGGGCTTCGCCGGGATCAGCGCCGGGGGCATCGGGATCAGCACCACCACCGATTATTCCTCTGCCGGGTTCGATATCCTGACCGAATACAATGATTACCGCTCGATCAGCAACGGTACGGCTTCTTCCACTACTATTTCCTACGAAGGCTACAGCGAAGCAAGCTACGAAAGCACTACCGAAGTTGAAAGCTATAGCGAAAGCTCGACCACCTGGAGTGAAACCGACCAAACCTATACAGGCGAGGTCGAATCCAGTGAGGTGATAGTCAGTGAGAGCTATAGCGAAAACGGCACGGGCGAAATCGACATTGAGATCGAATATCCGCCTTACTATGACCTGGAACGCTTCGCCGGAATCGGGGGCATCTATGTGCAGTGGCCGGAAGCCCAGACCGAAATCACGGTCAGGGGCAAACTGATGCGCCGTTGGAAAGCGCGCCTGCTTGAATACCCTGCGCTCTACGATGAACGCAGCGGACTGCTCTACTACCTGCGCGGCGATTTCGACAGGATCAGCGAAGGAGAATATATCCAGGTGAGTGGTGCGGTCTTTGGGGAACATCACAGCGCCTGCGGCATTGACGTGGTTGAAGTAGCGCTGCCCTGAGCTTCAAACCGGTAAGAAGCTTTCTTCTCGATTAAAACCCCATCTCAACATAAGCGATGCTCCGGGTAAATATTTTTTACCCGGAGTCTCGGTGCGGCTAATGCAAAAGCAAGGGCTCTTTCTTTTGTCATGTTAGCAATTGCGCTCTGGCCCGTGCTTATAAATTCTGGCGGATGGGATTAAAAACGAATATCAATTATACCGACAGTAGAGGGAGATTTGCAGTGTCAATCGTAACCGTTATGTCTGACCGTGAAGCCCTGGAACGGTTCAAAGAAAGCCAACCTGAGCTGAGAACCGTCGCTCAAATTGCCCGGATGTCTGAAGATGAGTTTGTAAAGAATTATGCCTCCTCCAGCTTTTTTCAGGATGATGTGAGAGAAGCAAGACGGGTTTACCAGATAGCAGTCAATATCAATGCCCGCAACGCCCTCTTATGGGCTAACATCAAAGACCTGGTCGCCTCTCCCTACTACCGCGCGACCCTCTTTAACAACATTCCCCAGGAATTTATCAAGAATCTTGAAAACATCCCCGGCTACCAGCGCTTATTCGGTAGCCTCGATTTTGTGGATTTCGATCACAACCGTTCCATCTTTGGGCCCGCCGCCTATTTTGTAGACCTGTTGCGCTTCATTGATGGCTTCGTGGCCTCCAATCCGCAGGCTAATGATGAGGCTTTTCTGCTCAATAACCCGGTGCGCCAGAAGCAGCGCCGCCCCGACCTCTATACCTTTCCCCTTAACGCCCAGAATACCGATGACCTGATACCTTACATCGACCTGGTAAACGAGGTGCTGGAAGCGATAGTCCGCACCGAAGAAGAACCGGACGCTTACCAGAGCCTTGACGGGCTGAATTTTCCCAACACCCTGCCCTTCAGTAAGCCCCTGGCCGAGATCCGCGAATATTTAGGCCAGCTTGGCACCAGCCTTTACGCGATCTACCAGGCATATAAGCGCATGCAGATACCGGATGCCGCCACGGTGGCGCGGGAAGCGGACCGCGAATTTCTGGGCCTCTCGCCCCGTGAATATGCCCTTATTGCGCAGGAAATCGCCCAACCCCAGGCGCTTGAGCAACTCTACGGAACCGCTTACGAACTGACCGAAGACTCAATGACGGGCCTTACTCTCAGCCCGGCGGCCCTTGAGAAATTACAGGATATAGCTGGGAGAAGCATCGTAGAGCGCGAAAGCTTTACCCGCATGGTTAACAGCCTGGCGGATAAGCAGCAGGACCCGGCCCTCGCCGCCGAAATCAGGGGGAACCTTGAGCAGATCACCAAGGCCGCTTTTAACCGCTACGATTTGCCGCGCCTTTCCAGCCTGCCGGTTTTCCTGGAACAGACCGGGCTTACTCGCCCGGAAATGAACGAACTGCTCTACCAGGACCTGGACGGCTCGGAAATTAATGCCGGCCTCTCCCGGCTTTTCTTTATCAATAATGTCGAGGATGGCCTGGGGCCTTTAATGCTGGCGGACGGACCGAGTGGCCCGCAGGGCTTTGATGAAGTCCTCTTGAACCTGAGTTACGCTAAACTGGATCGCCTTTATCGCTTTGTTAAACTGGCCCGCAAGCTGGGCTGGACCTTCACCGAGCTTGATAGGGCCATCCGCTCTCTTTCGGCTCCTTTTGAACCGGAAAAGACCCTTAAATTTGACGGTATAGACGACTATGTAGCCTGCCGCAACGTGACCAATCTTGACCTTACCTCGTTCACTGTCGAGGCCTGGATTTATCCTACCGGGCAGGGCCGCCAGAGCATCATGAGCAAAGGCCGCGAGAGCGACTGGTCGCTGCATTTCCTCTTCCTGATTGAACAGGATGGCAGGCTGGCTTTCTACTACAACCCTAAAAAAGAAGATAAACTCGATAAATTCTATAGCGGGGCTAATGTTATCCCGGCAGGGGTCTTTACCCACGTGGCGGTCAGCGTGGATAACGAAAAACGCGAACTCCGCTTTTATATTGACGGTAAGCAGGATGGCGACCCCGTTGCGCTTGATAAAGACCAGGGAATTGAAGCGATTGGCAGCGATCTTGATATCGGGCGAAATCTCAACGATAACTACTTCAGCGGGATTATTACCCAGGTACGCCTCTGGGCAAACGTGCGCGAGCAGGCTGCCCTTAGCGCCGAACGTTACCGGCGCCTGACAGGCCGCGAACCGGGCCTGGCCGGGTACTGGCCTTTGAACGAAAACCGCTGGGACAGGCTCTTTGACCTTACGCCCAACCGCAATGACGGTCTGATCGGCGGCGCGGAGTTCGTAACCCAGCCTGCCTGGGTGCAGCGCGACCTGGTGCTGGATAGTGCCCCGCAAGCGGTGGCGCGCGCGGGATATCATTTCAATGGGACCGACCAGTACCTTGCCAGCCGCAAAGTAAACTGGTCAGATCTTTCGGCCCTAAGCCTGGAAGCCTGGCTGAAATGGGAAAAGAATCCGAAGGCGAGCGGTTACGAACTTATAGCCTGCGGTAGCGAAGCGCCCGGCCCGAATCAAGCGCCGGCCTACCAGTTCCGGCTAGCGCTCGATGGCGAGGGGCATCTCCAGTTTCAGAGCAGCACGCTTGAGCAAAACAAACTTTTCCAGAGCGCCCGGTCGCTTACCCCCTCCATGCTGACTCAGGTAGCCATCACCCTGCCGGAGCAGGCTTTGAACGGGCCACAGTTCCGGGTCACCGATGGCCTGCTTTCGGCCATCCAGCAGTACGCTTTCCCGGCCCTGCTTCAGTACGAGGAGAGCCGCACCGATGCCGTACGGACGGCCATTTTAACCGAGGTAAAGAAGTTACAGGGCCAGGTGTTTAGCGCCGGGTCTGCCGCTTTCCTTACCGCCATCAGCAAAGCTGTAGGCGCGGGCTTGCTCGAAACCCCCGTAGACGCTGACGCGAACACTCCCACCCCCGGCGGCCTGATTGACGCCCAAATCGGAGCCGGTCCGGCCGTCCAGCTTAACCAGGATATGCTCGATCAGCTTCTGAATCCGCAGATTACCGCCGGTATCTACCAGCAGCTTCAAAACCTGAAGGGCCAGTCGTTTGCCGCTAAAGAAGATTTCTGGGCGGCTTTAAGCAAAGCGATTGGCGATGTGCAGGTAGAGTCTTTCACGGCGGGCATTCTTGCCCTGGCCGAGATAGCTTATCTGCGGCTCTATCTTGATGGTGCACCGGAAGAATTTGAACTGAGTAACAATACCCCGGAGCTTAAATCAGCCGGTACCAGCCTTTCCGTCGGGCGAAAACTGCTTGCCGACCCCGACTGGAATTACTACCAGGGCCTGCTTAAAGAAATCCGGGTCTGGGACAGGGTTCGCAGCGCCGAGCAACTGAGCCTTAATTCGGTGCGGGCGGCAGGCGCACGCGAACCGGGTTTGATCGGGTACTGGCGCTTGAACGAAATCGTTGATGGGCAGGCTATTGACCTTTCCTACAATGCTACCAACCTCTACCTGGGCGGCATTTTGAAAGATTACATGCCGGAGCGGGTAAGCGCTGACATGCTCTTGCCGTCGCTGCCGGTTGCGGTAGAGGGGAGCGCCCTGGAGTTCGATGGCGAGCGGGCCTGGGCAGTTATCCAGAACGCTGAAAATTACGGCCTGGGTCATTATGACCGCGTTAGCCTGGCGCTCTGGTTCAACGCTACCGACCCCGCGGCGGAAGACCACGAACAGATTATTCTGGCCCAGGGCGATGCCGAAGACGGTTTAGTAATTTACCTCTACAAATCCTCGCTCTACGTGGCTGCCTGGGCCGATAACTATCAAGGCACGGCCCTGCGAAAGATCCTCTTTAAAGCCGACAATATCACTGCGGGCGGCTGGCATCACGTCGCCGTAAGCAAACAGGAGTCGGTCAGGCTGGACGGCAGCGTGGACCTGCAAGCGGTCACCTACCGGGCTTACCTGGACGGCACTCGCTTTGGCGAAAGTGACGCCGAGAACTTCCGTCTCAGCCCGGTAGGCTCGCTCTACCTGGGCGGGCTTGGCCCGGAAGTCGCGGTCTGGACCGAGGCGTTGGGCAAGCATTTCTCGACCGAACCGGACCAGCCGAATGTGAATAACCGCCACTTTTTTGGCGGAAGCCTGGCCGGGTTGCAGTTGTGGCAGTCCATCAAAACGGAGCAGGACTTTGCCAGCGGGCGCTTTGTCGCGCCTGAGGCGCGCGACCCCAACCTGCTGGCTTTTCTGCCCCTGGCTGAAACTAAAGGTACAAAACTGGTTGACCTGGCGGCAGGCGGACAGTACAGCGGCATCTACCAGTCGAACAACCGGGTGCTGGCAGTTGACGACCCCTTACAAAACCTCCAGGAAATCCACGCTCACTACAGCGCTACCGAAGCGCTCCAGTGGACCAACTACGTTTACAGCGGACGGCTTTACCTGGACGATAAAAACGCTTCGATAGGCGTAACCTTCTTCAGCCGCTATCCTGAAAACCAGGACCGTTACTACTGCCTGAAGCGCGATTCTAAAAACCCGGCCTTCTACCTTTCGGCCCACCCGGATAGTATCCATCTGCTGAAAGGCACCACTCAATCTAAAGTGACACCGCTGGAAAAGACCTGGTATCGCTTTGAAATAGAGGTTGAAGCGGCTGCCGACCGAACCAGTATCAAGGCTAAAGTCTGGCCTGATAGCGCAAGCGTCCCGGCTGACTACCAGCTTGAGGCCTATGATGACTCCGATGTCAGGCTGAAATCCGGTACGGTCGGCCTGTGGACCAGCGGCGGCAGCAGGCGTTTATTCGATGAGCTTCAGGTGCGCCCAATAGCGGCGGCGGGAGCAGCAGCGCCGCAGTCGCTGCTGGTTGAGAACTTTGAGGAGGTCGCGCCCGGCAAGCTTCCGGCCAACTGGCAGCAGAGCGGCACCCGCCTGGTTGATAAGGGTAAAGAGCCCCTCTTCGAGACTTATTATGTCCGAGATAACCTGGCATACGGGACCGCGCAGGCCTTAGATAATATTCATTCCCACCTGATGCTGCCTGACGCTCTCTCCTGGACCAACTACGAGTTCAGCGGCCGCATGTATATTACCGAGAGCGATGGCGGTATCGGCGTAACCTTCTTCAGTCGCTACCCCGAGGGCAAGGAACAGTATTATCGCCTGGGCCGCAGCAAGGAAACTCCGGCTTTCTCGCTAGCCACCCAGCCTGCCGCTTTCCAGCCACTCAGCGGCGTGACTACTTCGGGGGTTGTTCCGATGGTCCACACCTGGTACCGTTTCCGCATCCTGGTCGAGGGCGGCCACGCACAGACCCGTATCCGGGCGAAAGTCTGGCAGCATAGTAAAGAAGAACCGGCCCAGTTCCAGATTGACGCCGTGGATGCTAGCGATATACGCCTGACTTCCGGCACGATTGGAGTATGGGCGGCAGGCAGCGGGCGCCGCTTCGTGGATAGCCTGCTGGTGGCGAAAATCCGCACAAAGCCGGGCGAACTTTATACGGTGCTCTATTCCGAGTCCTTCCGCAACCACCAGCAGAACCAGCACCCCCGGGACTGGCAGGATAGCGGGGCGCGGGAGAGCTTTGTCCAGCTTCCGGCCCTCTTTAAGGCTCTGGATGTCCAGGACGACCGGCCCGTCTGGCAGACTGTTACTAACTACCCGCTGCTGCTTAAACCGCTTAGCCTGACCGCCCTCAGTTTCGACGGCAAGCTTGAGTACGCCGCCGCTAAAGTCAAAGGCCTTGATAATAATCCATTTACCCTGGAAGCCTGGCTTAAACCTGCTCCCAGCCTGGCGGGACCCATATTCACGAGCTATAGCCAGGAAGGTGGAAAAGCAGCCTTCCAGCTTGGGGTCAATGAGGCCGGTCAACTGACCTTCGCCTATCTGAAGGGTGACGGTTCGCTGGAAAGCTTCAGCGGAAGCGCAAGCCTCAGCCCTGCCGGTTTCAGCCATGTAGCGCTTAGCGCGAGTGGTAACAATCTCGTTTTCTACGTCAACGGCCAGGAAGATAAAGCGGTAACTAGCGCGGAAGCGCCCGTGATTGGCGGCACTTACCTGGAGGTGGGCCGGGGAGGCGATCTAAACAACCCTGCCGCTCCGGCGAAATACTTCTCGGGTCAGCTTCGAGATTTAAGAGCCTGGAAAGAAGCGCGGGCTAAAGAACAAATAGAGGCAGGTCGCTTCCAGCAGCCTGATATGAGCCCAGCGCTGGCGGGTTACTGGCCTTTCGACGAAGCGGCGGAGGCTATTCTTGCCCTTGACCATTCCACCGTGAATCAAAATCCGCTGCGCCTCGGCGGCAGCGAAAGCGCCCGCCGGCCGGTCTTGCTCGATCCTTCGGTGGTATTCTCGATGCCCGAAATCCGCGACTACGTGCTGGAATTTGACGGCCAGGACGACTTTATCAGCCTGGCGAAGCTGCCGGGCGACCTGAAGAATCCCCTCACGCAGCGCACCATCGAATTGTGGTTCAAAGCCGCCGAGATAAAGGCCAATCACAAGCAGGTGCTTTACGCCGAGAGCCAGTCGAAAGACCCGGCGACCAACACCGGCCTGGCTATCTACCTGGACGGTGGCCGGTTAGTGGCGGGTAGCTGGTCTATTGCCGAAAAAGCCAACCAGACTGCCGAGCCTGCCCAGTGGCGCGGCGCTTCTACCGGCGGTCTTGAAGCGGATAAATGGTATCGCGTAACGGTGGTAGTGGAGGGCGCTGCCGGGCCTGCCCCGAAGCGCGGGCGCAAAGCCTCTGCCGCCGCGCCTACCGCCGTGCTGCGGGCCTACCTGGATGGAGTGGCTTTCAGTGAAGGTTCTGGCAACGAGGTTTTCCCGCTCTCGCAGCAGATTGACGCCGTATACCTGGGAGCGTCCCTTAGCGGCACTTTCTTTGAAGACCTGGAAGTGGCGGCGGAAGAAGGCCATTACTTCAAGGGCCAGTTACGCCGTTTCGCCCTGTGGAAGGTAGCCCGGTCGGAAGCGGAGATCAGCGCCTCGGCCGAGTTGAGCGATCCTGAAACACCCGGCCTGCTCTGCTTATGGACCCTGGATCAAGCTCCTGCGACCGTTGTAGAGGACAGCACCGCTAACGGCTATGCCGGGTTGCTGGGCGGCGACCCGCAGGCGGCTAACGCCGTAATGCGCACGCCGGACTGGATTAACCGGGCGGAAGACCCTGGCCCGGCGGACCCGACCGCCCTGAAACTGGACGGCCAGGCTAACTTTGTGGACGCAGCCGCCTTGCAGCCTGCCAGCCTGGATGAAGCTACCTTTGAGGCCTGGGTTAAACCGGATGCCTTAAATGGCGCGGCTACCCTCTGGGAGCAATCAAACGGGGCGGTCAAACTGGCCTGGGAGGGCAACCGCTTAAGCCTGAAAGCGGACGGCTGCGACCCGCAGGTGCAGACCTTCGATTACGGTTTTGATCTTAACGAGTGGGTCCACCTGGCCCTGCTTTACAGCCGCGAGCAACGCAAGCTGAACCTCTATATAAACGGCCAGCCGCAGGAGGAAAAAACTTACCAGTCAAGCGCTCCGCTCGCCGTCAGCGCCGGTCGCATCGGGCAAAGCCCGGACGGTTCGGGTAGTTTGCGCGGCCTGCTTAAAGAATGGCGGCTCTGGTCGGTAAGTCGCACGCCTGCCGAAATAAAGCTTTACATGTTCAGGCGCTTATCGGGCAGCGAGAAAAACCTGGTGTTATACCAGCCCTTTAACGCCGAGAGCGGCCTTCTCAATGCGCCTGCCTGGCTCACTCCTGACCTGCTGGTGGATAGCCTGGGGCAAGGCTTCTGGCGCTCCGACCGCCCGGCGGCAACCTTTAATGGACTGGACGGACTGGTCTACTGGAAGGCTGACTCCGGGCAGGCTTCTAAGTCTGACCCGCGCCGCACTATCGAGGTCTGGTTCAAAGCGGACGATAAAGACATCTCTCGCCGTAAGCAGGTGATTTATCACGAGGGCGATGACAATCACGGCCTCAGTATTTACCTCTTTGATGGGCAGCTCTATTTTGGCGGCTATAACAAACTGGCCGACCCTGGCAACTGGGGCAACTGGAAGGGAACCTGGCTTAAGACTGACCGGGTGCGCTCCAACAAGTGGCACCACGCGGCCCTGGTGCTGGATGGCCGGAACGAAGTGCGCCCCGACTCCTTGCAGGCTTACCTGGATGGCAAGTTTGTAGACGAAGGTGATGGAGCAGGGCTAACCGTTTCCGCCGCCAACCTGGCCCTGGGCGGTATCGGCGGCAAAATCCTGTTCCACGATGGTACCAGCGCGAACGTACCCGCGCCCGAAGCGGCAGCCGCGCCGGCAGCGCCGGGCGAAATTAAACTGACGCCCGCGCTTTTAGACGCGACCGCCCTCTCTTTTGATGGAAAACGGGCCAGT
The DNA here is from genome assembly GCA_036261665.1 of Chloroflexia bacterium. Classification (GTDB taxonomy): domain Bacteria; phylum Chloroflexota; class Chloroflexia; order Chloroheliales; family Chloroheliaceae; genus 54-19. The sequence goes on along the minus strand of DATAKM010000118.1, from coordinate 55,947 downwards.
TATGTGGCTGTCCAGCCCTTCATGGGCTTCCCTCAGCCTCAGTTTAGCGTAGAACTGTGGGTCAAACCTGAGAAAGTCAACCATCCCGGCACTTTGCTTTCGTATGCCGCCAGCGACCAGAACGACGATGCCTTTGAACTCTATCTCAACGGCCATAAGCATCTCAATATTCTGATCAACGACCGTCTGGTCAGTCTGCGGGGCGTGACTGCTTTGAAGCGCGGGCAGTGGCAGCATATCGCCGTTACCTGGGACGCCGCTTCCGGCAGCTTGAAAGTCTACCGCAACGCCCACGAGGTCTACTCGGCTAAAATGGGAGCCAGAAAACCGGTAGCCAACGGCGGCAGCCTGGTCTTCGGGCAGGACCAGGATTTCCTGGGCGGCGGCTTCGATCCTGCCCAGGCCTATCACGGCCAGCTAAATGAAGTGCGCTTCTGGGATCATGTACGGACGGCCGAAGAGATTAAACATGATATGCAGTACCGGGGAAGCGGTGAAGAAGCCGGTCTGAGCGCTTACTGGCATACTCAAAAGACGGCCCCGGTTGCTGCGCAGCCCGCTAAAACCGCTCCTGATACCGGAACCCCTGCCCACAGTGGCAAGAACGGGCACGGGCCGCTTCCGGCAAAGGGCGACAATGGGCATGGCATGTCCCAGGCGGGACCGGACAACGGCTCGCTCTTTGACATCTCCTCGTTCCTGGAAGTCTCTGAACTCTCTTTCGAAGAAACAGTCACCATTGAGACTGCGACTGTCACACAGACCGAAACAGCCGTGGCGGTGCTGGAAGTGACTGAAAGTGAGGTTAGCGGGCAAGTAGTAGCCGGACCGTCGCCCCAGACCTTCCGCTATAACCAGAAATTGCTGAATACTACCGGACTGGTTTTTGACGGCACTCCCCAGAAGGTCATCAAGATCAGGCCGTTCCTGAACGCCCCCCTGGCGGAGTTGACCTTTGAAGGCTGGATCAGGCCCGACGCTTCCGGCCATCCCGGCACGGTGGTTTCTTACGCCGCGAATGACCAGAACGACAACGCTTTCGTGGTCTATCTCTACCGCCACCGCAACCTGACGGCCCTGGTCAACAATGACCTTATCAGCGCCAGCGGGGTGGTCGCCCTGGAGCAGCGCCAGTGGCAGCATATTGCCATCACCTGGCGTGCCGCCGACGGGCAGCTTACGATCTACCGGAACGGCCAGCCTGTCTATAGCGGGCAGGCTTCCGCCGGGCAGGTGCTGGAGAAGGGCGGTAGTCTGGTAATAGGCCAGGACCAGGATTACCTGGGCGGCGGCTTTGACCCCTACCAGTCATATGAAGGCCTGCTTAACGAGTTGCGCTTCTGGAACTATCTCCGCACGCCCGACCAGATTCAGGCCGATATGCACAATCACCTGAGCGGGCAGGAACCGGGCTTAATCTTGCAGTGGCCTTCGACCGGCGCGTCGGAGAGACACGGCCATGCCGGAAAGGGTCACGGCGCTACTAACGGCAAAACTCCGGCAGGCCAGGGCACGAACGGCAGTATCCCGGCGGGAACCGGCGAAAAAGCGCCTGCCGCCCCGGCGGGCGTGCTGCCTGCTGCGGAAGGGGCAGCCTTCCTGCAAGGCCAGATTCTGGACCTGCGAGTCTGGAATACCGCGCGTACTCAGGAAGAGTTAGGGCGTTACCGCTACCGCCAGTTAACCGGCAAAGAACCGGAACTCGAACGCTGGTGGCAATTTGAAAAGGTCTGGGAACGCCAGACGCCCGACCTTTCCGGGAAGGGACATAACGGGCTGCTGACGCCTTCGGTCAAGACTGCCGCTATCGGCGCGCTGCCAGCCTATGCCCTGCCCGTCACCGGCCTTGACTCAATGGCCCTGGCCCAACTGGGCGAGGTTAAAAGGCTTAAAGAAAAATACAGCCAGTCAATCGAGCAGTTGACCGCCCTGTGGTACGAAATCCGGCATACCGGCAGGCTCAGCCAGCGCGTCCTCTTTGACAATGTCTTCAATCCTAAAGGCAGCGTTTTTGAAGCCTGGCCGTACTACTTCGATACGCCCTTACGCTGGGACATTACGGGGGCCACCAACCAGAACCTGAGCCGCCAGATTCGCAGCCGCCTGATGGGGGCTTTACGGGTGTCTCAGGATACCTTGAACAACCTGGTAGCGACCCTCAGCGGTCCGGGCGAAACCATCGTCGAACTGGACGGGCAATACCTGGCCGATCTTTACCGGTTGGCCCGCCTGCCGGGACTGCTGCGCCTGAGCGTGAAAGAGTTTGAACTACTGCTGCAACTGATGCAACTGGATAAAGTGAATACCCTGGAGCGCTTCTCGCAGGTTTCAAAGCGGGTGGACTGGTTGCAACAGGTGGGACTGGATGTCTTCAAGCTCAACTTCCTGTCGAATGACCAGGAGAGCGCCAGCGTAACCTTCCCTTATACGGATGCCACTATCCGCGATCTGGCGGACAGCCTGCGCCGCCAGTCCAACGAACTGCTGGCCGGGCCAAAGACCTTTATCTCCGCAGAGATCAGCGAGCTTCAGTCGCGCGGGCTTTACGCTCTGCTGAGTTCCCTTAAGATCGTAGACGAACTGGGAGCGGTAGACCCTGCCTACACGCCCCCGGCCAGTTTCGATAAGCTCTTTTTCCTTTCAGCCGCCGGGGCCGCGCCGGACGCCGCCGAACAGAGCTTGAATATGAGCCAGGCCGCTTTCAGTAACCTGGATCAGACGCAGCTTGATACTCTCAAGCAGAACAGCCTGATTAATGACAGCGGCCTGATTCTGGATGATCATGGCCGGGAGGTCTTGCTTGACCCCACTAAAGCAGACTTTAGCGATAAACGCCTGCTACAGTTCTTCAGCGGTGCGGATGCCACTACCCTCTCTACTATTCGCGAGTCGCTTCAACGCGCCCTGAAGATCCAGACCGACATCACGAACAGGCTGGTAGGCCTGCGGGACGGCTTACAAAAAGCGACCCTGGATGGTCTTTCCACCCTGGTCGGGGCAACTCCCACCCGCACCCAGGCGGTGGCCCAGCATCTCGCTTCCGTCATGACCCTCAAGCAGTTCTTTGTGACGCTCTTTACCGAGGTGCAGGACGATAACCAGCCCATTCCGGCAGTCTTAACCGGCAGGCCGGAAGGTTTCCTCTATAAGTTAAGCAAGATTCTCTACCTGGCGGGGCAGTTTAGCCTTACCCTGGATGAGACCGGCGTGCTGGTTGACCATCCCGATTGGTTCAGCGTCAAGAACATCCTGCGCCCGGACCTGAGCGACCTGACCAACCTGAACCTCTTCAATTCGCTGAAGGCCGCTTTCTCCGATGTGGTGGGCAATCTGCTGGCAGTCCTGGCCACAGACGCCCAGAACGCGAAGGGCCTGCTGAGCGCCATTTACAACCTGACCGGCTGGGAAATCCGCCAGGTCGAGTCGCTGATGGCCTACTTTGGGACAGAACTGGAATACAACCGGGTGGCGAGTCTGGACCGCCTGCGGGCTATTTTCCAGCTTGCCGGGCTGTTGAGGGTCGGGGTGGAATTCACCACCCAACTGTCCGACACTACCGGCCTGGATTACGCTTTTTACAGCCGCCAGTCCGCCGCGCTCCTGGAAGTGCTGCGCTCGCAGTACGATGATGACGGGTGGGCCACGGTAGCGCGGCCGCTTCACGACAGGCTGGCCGTCCAGGGGCGCGATGCGCTGCTGTCTCGCGCCATGCTGGCGATTTCACCGAGCTTCGCCGGGCGGCGCAGCCCGGATGTCCTGTCCGAGTACCTCTTGCTCGACGTGCAGACCGGCAGCGAAGTGGATACTTCCCGCCTGGTACAGGCCATCGCCAGCCTGCAACTCTATGTCCAGCGCTGTCTGATGAATCTTGAGAAAGGGATTGACCCTGCTAGCGTGCCCACCGACCAGTGGGAGTGGATGAAAAACTACCGGGTCTGGGAGGCCAATCGCAAAGTCTTCCTCTATCCGGAGAACTACATCGAGCCCGAACTGCGCGACGACAAGACGCCTTTCTTCGAGGAACTGGAACAGGATCTCATTCAGGGCGAGCTTAACCAGGAACTGGTAGAGAAGGCTTACACCAAATATCTGGATAAGTTCGCGCAGGTTGCCAACCTCAAGGTAATCGGCAGCTACTACGATGTCGCACCGGCCAAAGACGGGCAGCCCGGCCAGAAAACGCTCTACCTGGTAGGCGCGACCCGTACCGACCCGAGGGTTTACTACCTGCGCAGCTATATCAACGGCGAGCAGTGGACTCCCTGGCAGCAGGTTGACATAAATCTGAGCGGTGATTTCGTCACCCCGGTATATGCTTTCAACCGGGTATTCCTTTTCTGGGTGGACTTTACCAAAGTCACCGAAGCCCGGCCTATCCTTGCCCAGAAAGGCGAAGAGCATGACGCGCAGGGTTACAAGACCGATCATGGGGTGCGCGTCACCGAGAACGTGGACGTTTACAAGACGACCATCAAATATAGCTACCAGAACTTTGCCAGGGAGTGGGTGCAGCCCCAGGAATTCATGACCCTGGGCCGCAACCTGGAGAAGGATGAGTATATCCGGCCCGAGTGGCAGCGCATCTATCTCCAGCGCTTCGAGCGTTTCTTCCCGGATAACTTTACCCCGGCTAAAACGGATGCCGGCAAGGAAGAGAATGTAAAAGTCTTCCAGCTTGCTTCGAACGCCCCGGCGGATAAATCTACCGAGTTGAAAACCGCTATTACCGGCATGGATATGAGCCAGTTAACCTGGGCCTTCCTGGTTAATTTTAGCAACAACACCATTAGCAACCGGCCCGACAGCTTCACTGCCACGGATAAACCGGCCGGGCAGGCTGTTACGCTCTTACACTACGACAATGCCAGCCTGCTGGATAAAGCGGGTAACGCGGTCATGCGCTTGATCGGGCAGGGTGGCGGCGCTGGTGATCACGATTTCTACATTGAAGCCGCCGATGTGATCGAAGCCATTCCTAACGCGCCGGACGCTAAAGCTATCAATGACCTGAAGGTTTTACGCGACACCGCTGCCGGCGACCTGGCTACCGCCATCGGTAATCGCGACAACCTGAGCGGGCAGGTGATCGCGCTCGAAAACCAATCCAACCCGGACCAGAACCTTTTGCAGCAAAAAAGAGAGGAACTGGCCCAGGCCGAGCAGACCGTTATTAACGACCAGCAGGCCCTTAATAGCGCCGAGCAGCATTACCAGGCCGCCCTGGTAGCGCCCAAGTGGCAGACCACCCATGTCAGCGTGACCGCCAGGATTGGCAGCACGCAGGTGGGCCAGGCTACCCTGGATTACGCTAAGTGGCAGCAGGTAGCCGTTACCATGAACTATCTGCCGGATACCAAAAGCTACTCGGTGGCGTTGCTGGTAGACGGCACTCCTGCCGGGCAGGCCGTCACTGTCGCTACCGACCGCTTCAAGCGCCGGAATAACGTTACCCTGGGACAGAGCGGCAACCTACCCACCCAGTATGGCACTCAATTAAGCGAGTTCCAGTTGTGGAATGTGGCTCTGCCCGCTAACGAAATCGCCGCTATGCGCCTGGAGCGCCGGGCTTCCGGCTTCGATGACAAGAACCGCTACGTCTTCGAAATCCCGCTGGATGGGCAGGAGTCCGGTTCTACCATCAACCTGGCCGCTTCCGAACCCGCGCTGACGCTTGACCGGGTAGTCACCCCGGTGCTGCCGACCGAGCGCGAACGCATCCTGCTGATCTGGGGTACCGATATTCGCAAGACTATCAAAAACACCCTGGAAGCTGACCAGACCTTCAACATTACGCTGGTTACCGATGAGACCGACAATTACGATGTGGACCTCAAGGCCAACCAGTTGATGATCGTCTCTACGCCGGGTCTCAGCATCAACGATTACGCTACTACCACCCAGTCTACTCTCAGCCGCCTCAGTCCAGAGATCAGGGCCTTCGCCAGCACTGTGCTTAACCGGAACTACAAGCTGACCGATGCTGAGATAAAACAGTTCTTGCCGGTTATCGCTATGCTATCAGCTTTCGGGGTGGTGCGACAGGACCCGAATAACCCGGACCAGCTAAGAGCGATTTTGCAGGCCTTTGGCATCGGCAACCTGACCACGGAGAAGCCTTTGCCCCTGCCGCCCAGTTCGCTCACCCTGTTGCAAAACATCATGGGCGCAGAGGCTACCTTTGTAGACGTGAACAACCAGCCGGGCTGGTACATCCTGGATACCGGGGACGAGCAGTTCCTGATCGAGATCAAAACCAAACAGCCCTTGATGACGGCAGCCGACCGCCTTCAATTCGATATTGATGCGCCTGCCACTCAGCCGGGCACGCCCCAGCCGCTCGAAATGAGCTATCTGCCCGATCCGGCGCTGGAGGTGGACAACAACCCGGCCCTCAAGTTCCAGTTTGAGCGCCTCAGTACCTTTGTGGTTCACGACCTCAGCCTGCGCCTCTTTGCCGGGGGCATAGACGAGTTGTTGAGTATCGAATCGCAGGAGTTGTCCGAAATCAAGTTTATGGAGAAGTACCGGCCCGGCGAACTGGTCGTTCCGCCGAACTTCGACCAGGCCAGCGGGAAGATTAAAGAGGGCATCGACTTTAACGGGGCTTACGGTATGTACTACCGCGAGATCTTCTTCCACATTCCCTTCTTTATCGCCAACCAGCTAAACGCCAACCTGAAGTTCGAGGAAGCGCAGAAGTGGTATCACTACATCTTCAATCCGACTGTGGCCGCTCCAAAGAGTACTGATCCGCGCGCTAACCCGAACGACCGTTACTGGCAGTACCGGCCTTTCCGCAACCTGACCCTGGAAACCTTGCAGGCGATTCTGTCGAACAAGGAAGCCCTGGCGGAATACCGGCGCGATCCCTTTAAGCCGCACGCGATTGCCCGGCTGCGCATTAACGCCTACCAGAAAGCGATTGTTATGAAGTACATTAACAACCTGCTGGACTGGGGCGATAATCTCTTCCGCGAGGATAACCGGGAGTCGATCAATGAGGCTGTTCAGCTATACTTCCTGGCCTTTAATATCCTGGGGGCCCGTCCAAAATCCAAACCGGTTAAAGACTTCAGGCAAGTAGGCACCTACCACGATATTGTACAGGCGCATAAAGACGCTATTCCCGACTTCCTGGTAAGCCTGGATAAGCAGAGTGCCGCGCTGGCCGGAGACGGCGTGGCGGTGCTTACGCCCAATAATAACCTGGTGCTCGATTTCGCCGTAACCGAGAACGACCTCTTTATGGGTTACTGGGACCGGGTGGAAGATCGCCTCTTTAAAATCAGGCACAGCCTGAATATTGAGGGTGTTTTCCGCCAACTGGCTCTTTTCCAGCCGCCGATCAACCCGATGGCCCTGGTGAGTGCGCTGGCGGGCGGGCGCGACCTGGGGAGCGTCCTGTCTGACCTGACGGTTCCGGTTCCGCACTATCGCAGTTCGATTATGCTGGATAAAGCCAAAGAAATGGCCTCTTTCGTCAGCGACCTGGGAGGAAAGCTGCTGGATGCCCTGGAAAAGAAAGACGCCGAAGACCTGGCGATCTTGCAGAACATCCAGGAGCGCCAGATTTTGCAACTGACCACCGTCATTAAAGAGAAGGAGAAAGAGGCGATTGAGGAAAGCCTGGCGGCCCTGAACATCAGCCGCCAGAGTATCCAGGCTCGCCACGACCGCTTCGATAGCCTGATCAAAAACGGCCTGAATGGCGGCGAAATTGCCGACCTGACATTAAGGGCGGCTTCGATTGTCTCCAAGATCGCGGCAGGGATTTCCGATGTTATCTCCGAGAATCTTGAGCTAACGCCGGTAATTACTACCGGGGCTGCCGGTCTGGGCGGCACGCCCTTCCTGACTTCCTCGATAGGTGGCGAGCAGGTTTCCGCTATTCCTGCCTCGCTGGCTAAAGGTTTCGACACTGCCGCGGATGTGCTGGATAAATCGGCGGAAATAGCCTCGAAAGTAGCCGAATATGACCGCCGTAAGGGTGAGTGGGAACATGAGTTGCTGATTTCGGGCCACGAACTGGAGGAGAACGAGAAGCAGATTGCCATCGCCCAGCTCCAGCTTGATATAGCCAACCAGGAAATTCTCATTCACGAGAAGACCCTGGAGCAGAACCAGGAGATCGCCAGTTTCTATCGCGAAAAATTCACCAACCGGGAACTCTATAACTGGATGGTCTCGCGCCTCTCCGGGCTATACTTCCAGGCCTACAAACTGGCTTACGATTATGCCAAATCGGCCGAAAAAGCGGTGCAGTTTGAGCTGCCGAGCAACGATACCTTCATCAGCTTTGGGCACTGGGATAGCCTGAAAAAAGGTTTGCTGGCGGGCGAGTCGCTGCTGCTGGAGCTAAGCCGCATGGAAAAGGCTCACCTTGACCGGGACAGCCGCTTCCAGGAAATTCAGAAGAATATCTCTATGGCTAAGAGTATGCCTGATGTCCTGAAGCAACTCAAAAGCAGTGGTATAGCCGATTTCCAGTTGAGCGAGGCTATGTTTAACCGGGACTTCCCCGGTCATTATGGCCGTATGCTCAAGACCATCGCCATTTCGGTCAAGACTTCGGCGGATATCGACCCCTTCGACTCGGTCCACGCCAGCCTGATTCAGCTTGGCAACAAAACCCTTTTGCAGCCGGACATCAACGCTGTCCGCTACTTGATGGGGGTTGCCGGGGCGGAACAACCGGCCGGTGACGTGCTGAGAATCAACTGGCGAGCCAACCAGCAAGTCGCCATCTCGAACGTCCAGGAGGACAGCGGCATGTTCGCGATTGATTTCTTCTTCGATAACCGCTACTTCCCCTTTGAAGGGACCGGGGCTGTCTCTTCCTGGCGGCTGGAAATGCCGACAGATACGAACCGGTTCGACTTCAATACCATTACGGATGTGATCGTCCACGTGAAGTATACCGCTCTCTACGATAGCGGCGGCTTCAAGCAGGCTGTTCAGAACGAAATGCGCAACCTGCAAAACGGATGACCCATGGGTTGCTCGCGGGGTTTTTCAAAATCCCGCGAGCTTTTCAATCTATCTTTTCAACCCGGCTTTTTAATCTATTCTGGAATATACAGGTTTTGAACGGTAAAAGGATAGCGAGTATTAGACTTGCTCGCCAGCGAAAAGCATATTTTGGGCATACCCGGTGGGGGCACGGAATAAAAGGGTCCGGGCTTAAAACGCTACTTTACAGCAGGTTAGCTCTACCTTCCCTGTTTATCTCCCTGCTCCTGCTGGCGGCCTGCGGTACTCCCACTCAAGGGCAAAATGCGGCGGCTGCCGGGGCAACGGTTGCGCCTGCCACGCCTACCGCGCTTCCCACAAACACCGCCAGTCCAACCGCCTCTCCCACTCTTACTCCTACCGCTACTCCTACTCCTACCACGGTTCCACCACCGACGCCCACGCCTACCGTCGCCGCACCTTCTTTGAATTTGCCGGTTCATTTTGTTAACACTGTTTACCATCCCTGGCTACAGGGCAGTATGAATTCGGTCAGGAACATTACCATCAGCAATGTAGGCTCCGGCTTTGACGTGCGTGACGGTACATATCCCGGCTGGTGTATTCAGGACCATGTAAACGGCACGACACCTATCGCCCGGTTGTATTCCAGTTACGATCCCAATCTGCCGCTCGATGTGCGGGTCTTACCCTGGGGTCAGATTAACTACCTTTTAAACCATAAACAGGGCGACGCCCGGGCCGTCCAGACCGCCATGTGGTTGCTGCTGGGCAGTCCCGACCCCGATTTCGGCCTGACTACCACGGCGCTTGATATGGCGAACGCCGCCGCCGCGCACCCGGATTTCAAACCGGGGCCGGGTCAAATCGTGGCGGTGATAGTATATTCCGATGGGATGATGCCCTATCCGCAAAGTACCCAGGAAGTGATTATTGAAGTGCCTGTGCTGCCGGTTACGCCCGCGCAGACAGTCACCCCTGCTGTAACCCCACCAATCACCCTGACCTCTACCGTGCCTGTCACGACCGGAACAACTACGCCTCCGGCAGTCGTCACCACCCCCGGCCTGACTACTGTCCCTGTAATCACTACCACCCCCGGCGTCAATATAACTACAGTGCCGGTAGGAGGCACTACCCCCGGAGTTAACATAACTACTGTCCCGGCAGCCTTCACCACGCCGGGCGTCAGTATTACTACTGTCCCGGCAGGCGGTCCTACCCCTGGTTTAACGGTCGTTTCTACCACGCCGACAATAGTGGCGGGAGTAAATCGCATGGAAAGCAGTCTTTACGTTTTTGGCTTCGATTTCAATGATTGGCTTTTACTCTTGCTGGCCCTGATTTTATTAGCTTTGCTCTTGTTGCTGCTCTTGCTGGCGCTTTTTGGCAGGCGAGTATCCCGCTACTACCTCAGAAGGGGGCCGGCCGGCCGGTTTGAGGAAGAAGTTAATACCACCAACATTGTGGTTATCAACGAAAAAGAGCGCGAGAACCTGAAAGCACTGCTGGCTGAAAGCGCCCAGCGCCGTTACGCCCGAAACGAGGTGGTTGGTTTGCAGCAGCAGCTCAGCGAACGAAGTCGCGAGGCAGAACTGCGCCGGCTTGACCTGGATAACGCCCTGCTGAGTATCGGGCAAGAACGCCAGGCGATTGAAAAATTAAAAGGAGAACAGGATTTTAGCCTTTTTGTCGAGCAGCAGGAGGCGGAGAATGCACGGGTGCAAGGCCTGGATATGGCCGAGCAGTACCAGTTAGAAATTATGCTGGCAAATCTTTACAACTGGGAGCAGAAGCTGGCCGAAAGAAAAAGGGCGCACACCTTCTTCTGTAATACTCTGCGCGAGCGCCAGGAAAAACATGCCGAATTACTGCGTTCTTATGAGCAACTGGAAGATTTGAATCTTCGCATGCAGTCTTTGCACAGGCGGCTAGAGGCCGGTGAAATAAGCGAAAATGACCGCGAATATCAAGAGCTGAAACGGCTGGCCGCTGAGACCACTCTGCAACTGGAAGGCTTAAAGCAGCTAGACCGGACCAGGCTAAGCCCGCAGGAACATGCTGAAATCCAGGCAGAATTAAAGGCCCTGCTTGCCGATATTAACCTCTTCAGCCACGAATTGCTCCTGCTGCGCCGCCAGATCAAACAATTCAAACTGCGGCTGACCCGCCCGGTTCGTCTGAGTGAGTTTTCCCTGGATAATGTCGAGCCGGTCCCGATAAAAATGATCCAAAACGAAGAAATTGAAGAAATTATTGTACCGGCTGCGCAGCAAGTCAGGCACAGGGAAGCGCAAGTTGTGGTAACGGGCGAGCGCCAGCCCCTGATTGACACCGGGATTATCCAGCGGGTGATGTCGGGGGGGACCCACTGGTTTGTGGTGGTAAGAGTGCGCAATCCTTACCCCGATATAGTATTCGGGAGCATGAACGTAGAGCTTTCGGTCACGCTCCAATCTGACCGGCAGGCAAACCAGTCCGCCCTGACGCTTTACCCCTCAAAACTTTCGGAGTTCGGAGATGTCGGGTATGTCCAGACCTGGCTGACGCGTGAAGTGGAGATAAGCGGAGTAAAGGTAGAGCGAGATGAATTTCTGGTATGCGTAATCGCCAGTTGGATTGTCCAATCCAGTGCGACCGCGCTGGACTACAATCAAGACTGGTAATGGTGTTGACATCCGACTATTATGCCGCTATAATTTAGAACAAATATTCGTTATAACTGAGTCGCTTCTTCTAAATAATCGGGCAAATCTACCACTATGAAGTGGCTCCGAACAGATGTTTTAGAGATTTCATGGGTGGAGATGGTTTCTGAACCGGCCTGAAAAAACTAAAGAAGAAAGTAGAGAAAAGCGGCCACCGAAATAGCAGAGCCGTTTGTAAAAAGGAGCAGTAGTAATGGAGATGTCAAACAAAGAAACAAAGACAACTTCTCGCCAGCAGCCGGCTCGCCGCACTCAAATGGCTAAAGCGGTTGTACCTGCCCCCAGCAGGGCCGCCACCGCGCGTAAACTGGAGCCGGAAATAATCGCCCCGGAAATTGACGAGTTGGACCTGGAAGTAGATGAAGTAGCTGCTCCTCCCAATAAAGCGCGGGTAGAACGGGAGCGAGAAAACCGCCGCCAGGAGCAGATGCAGCTTATGGCAAAACTGATTGAGAAACGCGACGAGTATGTTGAACGCCTTGATGTGGGAGCCGCTAAAATCGAAGAGGCTCGCGGGCAGGGTAGAGATGTCACGCTCTGGGAAGATTACTGGATTCAGTTGCTTCACCAGTACGAAGCGGTTTGCGATAGACTGCGCGACCTGTACGCTAAAATGTAATAAACAAAAGTGATAATTTATCACTGCCGGAAACCAGCCAGACCAGGCTGGTTTTCTTTGTTTTAAGGCCCCTTAAAGCCCTTTTATTTCTTCCTGGACTTGAACGCTTTGCCGCCATACAGGCTTTGCAGTAGGCTGTTTAAGGCCTGGACCTGCTGGGTATTCAGCGTGGCCAGGCGTTGTACATCATAATTATTGGCGAAACCGGCCTCCTTGACCTGCCTGAATTTCTCAAGAGCTATGAGGTCTTCTTTTTCCAGGTTTAAGCCTGGACCGGCGTTTAGTATTTTATCCGCCAGCGCTTTACATTCAGTTAAAAGCGCTACGGCTTCTGCTGCTGATAACATTCTAGTTCATCCTGCCTTTAGCTGTTGTGCTTCGATCTAGAAAACAGTATCGAATCTAAACAAAACACACCAGTGAGTAGCATAAAGCTTGCCCGGTACAATAGGTTTTGACTCCCCTCTATTTTAGCAGGTTCTTTGACCACTATTTTACCGCCTGACACCCGTATGTTGACCCGGCAAAAGTATTATTGAATTGTTAGAGTATGAGCAATAGCAATCGGTAATTACAGGAAAATTACTTTATAAAATTATGCGTAGTTCAGTGGAAACCACCCCGCAGGAAGGCTATGTGCTACAGGACTCCCTCTACAAACTACCCGTTGCAGAAGCCTACGCAGCCCTTGATAGCCAGCCCGAAGGCCTGACCGATGCGGAAGCGGCCCGGAGATTAACCCAATTCGGACCCAACACGATTAAAGAGGTCAAGAAAAAATCTTTAGTCTGGCAGTTCGCCGCCCAATTTACCCACATTATGGCTCTGCTGTTGTGGGCCGGCGGTCTGGTAGGCTTCCTGGCTCAGATGCCCCAACTGGGTTTTGCCATCTGGTCCGTCAACCTGATAAACGGCGCTTTTAGTTTCTGGCAGGAATTTAAGGCGGAAAAAGCGGTGGAAGCTTTACGCCGTCTACTGCCGGGTTATTCGACGGTTCGGCGCGGCGGCGCCGAAAAACGCATCCTCTCTGAGGAACTGGTACCGGGCGACCTGCTGCTGCTGGCCGAAGGGGATAATATTTCCGCCGATGCCAGGCTGGTCGAGGAAAGTGAATTGCGGGTGGACCAGTCCACCCTTACCGGAGAGTCGCGCCCGGTCCGAAAGACCTGCGAGCCTATCACCCACCCGGTTTCCACCCGGGCTGAAACAGGTAACCTGGTCTTTGCCGGAACAAATGTGGCTACCGGGACAGCCCTGGCCCTGGTTATTGCTACAAACATGCATACCGAGTTCGGTAAAATCGCCCACCTGACCCAGAGCGTAATTGATACCGAAAGCCCGCTGCAAAAACAGTTGCGGAACGTAACGAGAAGAGTAAGCATCCTTGCTACGACCATCGGCTTACTCTTTTTTATCCTGGCCGTTTTTATGGCCCGCGTAGACCTGGCCCAGAGTTTTATCTTCGCGATGGGTATGATCGTAGCCTTTGTGCCGGAGGGCATGCTGCCAACCGTCACCCTGGCCCTGGCGATGGGGGTGCAGCGCATGGCCCGCCGTAATGCCCTGGTAAAGCGGCTCTCTTCGGTTGAAACACTGGGCAGCACTACGGTAATCTGTACGGATAAGACGGGGACTCTGACCCAGAACGAAATGACCGTGACGGCTATCTGGGCAGCCGGTCATAACTTAAGCGTCACCGGGAACGGTTATTCGCCACAGGGCGAAATTAAAGAAGACGGACAGGCCCTTGAGGCCGTGGTAAAACGCAACCTGGAGCAGTTGTTAATTGCCGCGGCCCTATGTAACGATGCCCGCTTATTACCCCCCGATAACGAAACGCCCTACTGGCGCGAAATCGGCGACCCTACGGAAGCCGCGCTTGAAGTGGCGGCTTTAAAAGGAGGCCTGGATCTCAAAAAAGAGGCCGGCCTGGCACCCCGCTTGCGCGAGTTGCCTTTCGACTCCCACCGCAAGCGCATGAGTACCATCCATGCTTACCAGGGCAACACCCTTGCCTACGTCAAAGGGGCACCCAAAGAAGTGCTGGCCTTATGTACGAGTGTGCAGCTAAACGGCCAGGCCTACCCGCTGGATGAAGCTCAGCGCGGCAGGATAATGGCGGCGAATGATGAATACGCCTCTTCCGGGTTACGAGTGCTGGCGGTAGCCCGGCGCAACTTACCAAAGTATCTGAAAGAGTATACCCGCGAAGCAGTGGAATGCGACCTGACCTTTTTAGGTTTGATTGCCATGATGGACCCGCCCCGGGCAGAGGTAGCGGAAGCAGTCGCAAAATGCCATATCGCCGGTATCAGGATTGTAATGATTACGGGCGATTATGAATTAACCGCGCAGAGTATCGCCTACCGCCTGGGTATCACCAGGAGCGCTAAATCGCGGGTAATTACGGGTAGCCAGCTTGATACCCTGAATAACGAACAACTGAAGCAGGCTTTACGAGACGAGATTATCTTTGCCCGTGTCACTCCCGAACACAAGCTAAGAGTAGTGGCAACTCTTCAGGAGATGGGCCATATCGTAGCTGCGACAGGCGATGGGGTGAACGATGCCCCGGCTTTGAAGAAAGCGGACATTGGAGTGGCTATGGGCCTGGCGGGCACAGATGTAGCTAAAGAAGCTTCGGATATGATCCTGACCGACGATAATTTCGCTTCTATCGTAAACGCCATCGAAGAGGGCAGGGCTATTTTCAGCAATATCCGTAAGTTTGCGGTCTATGTGTTTAACAGCAATATGGCGGAGGCGGTGCCCTTTGTCTTGATGCTATTTTCGCAGGGGGCCATACCGCTACCTTTGACTATTATGCAGGTGCTGGCTATCGACCTGGGCACCGATATGGTTCCGGCGATTGGGCTGGGCGCGGAGATGCCCGAAAAAGGAGTAATGGAGCAGCCGCCGCGCTCCCAGAAGACCCCCTTACTTTCCACCGGTCTGCTGCTGCGCGCCTTACTGTGGTACGGCCTGATTGAGTCGGTTGCTTCAATCTCGGCTTATTTCTTCCTGAACTGGCGTTATGGCTGGCCGGGACAACCCCTCGCGCCTGCCGGGACTCATGTTTACATGCTCGCGACAACCATAACCCTGGCCGGGGTGGTTGCCACGCAGATAGGTGCGGTCATGGGCTGCCGCTCCGAACGCCAATCCATCTTCAGGCTGGGCTTTACTACCAATCCGCTGGTCTTACTGGGAATTGGAGTCGAGCTGGCTTTGCTTGCCACCATTGTTTATTTGCCGTTTGCCCAGGTCGTTTTCAATACGGCCCCGCTCGACCAGGCTGACTGGCTCTTTGTTTTCGCCTGGACGCCTGTAATCCTACTTTTGGATGAACTGCGAAAGCTCTGGCTGCGCTGGAAAGATAATCAGCAGGCAGTTATCGCTAATCAGGCAGCAGGTTCTAAATAAAAAGGCCACCCGGAAATAATACTTCCGGGTGGCTACTGACAGCCAGGGCCAAACCTGCCTGAAGCCTTCAGACTCCCCTGAGCTGGTCTCCGCCAGGCTGGCTCATATCAATGGTGTGTACCAGGTGCTCACTCGTTGGTAAACTGGCAGGCACCAGCATAACCGGTAAGTGACTGCGCCTGACTACTTCTTCAGCCACGCTGCCCATCATAAGCTGGCCTATTTTTCCGCGAGCCTGAGTTGCCATCACCAGGACCGAAGCCTTGATATCTTTAGCGTAGCGTAAGATTTTGTCCGCCGGGAAGCCTTCAAGCACTTCCCAGGTACACTCAATCCCCCTGGCCTCTAATTGCGCCTCGAAACTCATCAGATACTTGCGGGCCGCCTCAATTTCTCTTTTGGTGCCATTCTCTACTTTATCATCGTAATCGAAATAGATATTCTGGCCTGCGCCGTAAATGAAGTAATCCACCGGAACGCGCGGCTGCACCACTTGCAGTAAATAAACCCTGGCCTTTAGCTGTAACGCCAGTTTGGAGGCCGCTTCGATTGCCAGGTCGCTTTTCTCCGTGCCGTCCAGCGTGACCAGTAACTTGAGTGGTGCATCTACAGTATCCAGCGGGGTGCTTTGAGCAAGGGTCTGGGACAGCGGTTGATTGTATTCGATGAATGGTGGGTGGATAACGAAAACAGGTATAGTAGTAAGTTTGAGCACTCGACCGGCCAGGCTACCCTTGACCAGTAACGGCAGGCCTGTCCGCGAGTGGGTTGCCATGACAATCAGGTCAGCCCCTTCAAAAGGCGCTACTACCGCAATTTCATCTTCCGGTACTCCGGCTTCACTCAAAATTTCGATGCGATCCTCGCTAATGTGACAGGGTAGCGCGGGGTCAGAAATCTGGCGCAGAATATTCTGTAAATAAATTTCATTTTCTTTGATAAGCTCATCTTCCGAGACCATTACTTCTCCACCCGGCGTCTTCACCTCGGCGGACCGCAGCAGTAACAGGCCAGCGTTAAGTTTATCGGCCAGCCGAATAGCCGCGGGCAAAGATTGTTCAGCGTAGCTTGAACCATCCAGAGGTACTACAATCTTTTTGAACATTTCCTTACCTCCAATCCCTCTCTTTTTAGCGTAAACTTAACGGTTTAGCCTTTTTTCTTCTGGCACTCTTTCTCCTGCCACTTTTTTCCTCACACTACCATAATAGTGCACTACAGTTAAAATCAGGCTTGAAATAAGTGTACAGCCAGTTAAAAGCCCCGGTCGGGCCGCAGGTGATTTTCGCAGAGGCACTAAAAGTTCTGCCAGCCAGGAGCAAGCTACTCTAAGCTAATTTTAGCCTGATTTTTACCTGTTTCTACGTTGTTATTAAGCTAATCAATTTATAATGAAAGAAAACAAAGTTTAGTTGTTGAATTTTCCCACCCACTCACCCCAATACGCCTGTAGAAGCAATCAAGATAAGTTGTTACTGAGGGCAATTCAGGTTTTGATCTGGTGAACCTACTTGCCGGGCCGTGGTACCCGGTTAGCCAGACTACTGATTTTACCCGGTGTGTGAGTCTTTCTCAGGAGTAGAGTTCGAAAGGAGGTTCGAGCTATGCAAACTCCTACCTTTACAAGCAGACACACAAATAGTTTCCTGACAGCCAGTGTACCCGGTTGGGTTGGTGTAGCAGGCGGTATCTGGCTAATTGTGGCGCCGTTTGTCCTGTCCTACAGTGATGTTGACAAACCTTTCTACACCGACATCATTGTTGGCGCAGCCGAGATTATTCTCTTCGGCTTCTGCGCCCTGGCCGTTCTGCAAGTCGGTACAGCGCTTGCTCGCCAGGTAGCAGGCTTCGTGGCGCTGCTCGCCGGGGCATGTTTAATTATGGCTCCGTTTGTCCTGAGCTACACAGATACCACCAATGCTTTCTGGAACGATCTTATCAGCGGTGCCGCCTTTGTGGTACTGGCCGCTTATACCACCCTTTATCACACCCGGCACTTTACCGATTATGCCTGATAAAATTCCTGCCAGAAATTACGGCCGGTGAACTCTGTTGAGGTAATCTGCTTGAGCTTCTTGAAAAGCGATTAGAGAAGCAAACAAAAGAAGCGAATAAAAGAAGCCAGGAATAGTCTCCAGTTTAAAACTGGAGACTATTCTTTTTCCGCTCACGCCAATCAAGAGGCTGAAGTAAGGCCTGAAATAAGGGATAAAGGGGCTTTGGGCCTGGACAGGCTAGATTTTGATAAAATCGCTGGCATGATCGTCCAGGTTCAGCTTGCGGCGCTGGTAGCGTTCGGTCGTGCGGGGGTCGGCATGGCCTACGGCATACTGGACCTGTTGAAGCTTAGCGCCTCCCTCAAGCGCCAGGGTCACAAAGCTGGCCCTTAAACCGTGCGGGCTGAGGTGTACCTCCAGAGCGGCGGCATTTGCGTAAAATTTCACAATGTTCTCGATGGCGTTGGTACTGAGGCCGCGCATACTCTTATCCGGGTTGTCGCCCTTGCGGAACTGAATAAAGAGGGGGGTGGCAGTAGAAGGGGAGAGGGCGGCCTTTGCCAGGTCCGCCAGGTATTCATCCAGGGCGCGCCGCACCTGCACCGGAATTTTTGCTATCCGCCGTTTATTACCTTTGCCGTGCCGGATTACCGCCACATGATGGCCCTGTTCCTGGCGCAAATCGCCGATAGTCAGCCCGGCGCATTCCGCCCGGCGCATTCCGGTAAAAACCAGCAGCGCCAGGAGCGCGTAGTCCCGCTTACCCCGCGCCGTGGAGCGATCTACCGCCTCAAGCAAGGCCCTGGTCTGGGCCTTTGTAAGCGCGGTATGAGTGGTTTCGTTGTGAGCGTCACCCGACTTAAACCCTTTAATGTCGGCTGCCGGATTTACACTCAGCACGCCGCGCCTGGTGGCTTCATCCAGCAGCCGTTTGGCGACAACCAGCATCCGGCTGGCGGTACTGGCTACAGGATAGGTTTCGGCCAGGTGCCGCCGGTATTCGATCATGTCATCCCGGCTGACCGTTTGCAGTAGCAGATTGTGTTCGCCCAGCCATTGGGCAAAATGTTTGGCATCGCTGCGATACTGTTTCTGGGAACGCGGCGCAAGCTGGCCTGTCAGGGCGTGAAAAGTGGCTTCCAGTTCCGAATCGATTTGAGGGGTAGTCGCGGGTACAATTTCCAGGCGGTCATCCATAAATTTAACCTGTCAGTTTTATCTCGGGTTTAGCCATTATTCTCCAATCCTGTCTATCATAGCAGCTATTTTGACTTCTGTAAATAGGATTGTAAAATGACACTTTTACAACCCTATTTTCTGACTAATTCTCTGTTGACGATAAAAATATAATGGACTGAAATAATGCTATCACACTCAAAGCAGTTTAACCGATTACTGGTTAGGCTGCTTTTGTTATGGCGTAGATTAGCCACTCGCTAACATTGGTGTTAAAATACTACCGGTTAAATCAAAACTACGTGTTTATTTTCCCCACAGGGTCTAAAGATTTAGACCCTTATTCCACCTTCTAAACCGACTTTCAAGGGTTAGTTCTGACGATTAGAAACTAAAATTTTTTCTGGGGTTTTGTAATTTGGCCTTCAGGTAAAGTTGAAACATTTTAGTCTGTTAGCAATTCTGGCTTATTCTGATAGGCTAAAATAAATGCTAGAATTAAGGCAGCCTAGTATAATTGTAGCTGGTTATAAGTTTCACTTGGACTTAAAATTGATGAACCGCCCTCTCTGGTTCCAGCTTTACCCGAAAGCCGTAATTGTGACAAATAAACGCGGCCTCTTGACAAAAAACCTTGCTGACAATATAATTACTTTGACGTGAACGTTAGAGTAGAGGGGGCTATGGCTAAAGAAAAAATGCAGATCGGCGAACTGGCCGAGCGGGCCGGGGTCACGCCGCGCACTATCCGCTATTACGAGAGTCTTAATCTGCTGGGTCCGTGTGAGCGGGAGGGTAAGGGCTTTCGTTATTACAGTGAGCAGGAATTCGTCCGGCTCAAAAAGATTGAGACTTTTAAGCAATTGGGTCTGAGCCTGGAAGAAATTGCGGGTGTAATTGACCTGTATTTTGCCGAAGCCAGTGGTATCCAGGGCAAGCAAAAGGTGCTGGAAATCCTACGCCGCCACCTGGCCGAAACCGAAAGTAAACTGGGCGACCTGCAACGTTTCCGCCAGGAAATCCTGGCAAATATCGAGCGGATGGAACACTGGATAGCCGAAGCTCAGCAAAAACAGGCTTAATTTTTTTGCCTGCAATGTAACGTTAACGTCAATGTTATTTTGAAATGATTCAGGAAAGGAATTCGGATGCGCTATAATCGTTTGGGAAACACCGGGTTATTGGTTTCGGAACTATGCCTGGGGGCGATGACCTTTGGCGGAGGCGGAGTATGGGATGCCATCGGTCAACTGGGCCAACCGGAGGTAGACCGGCTGGTGGGCCGGGCGCTGGAAGCCGGGATTAACTTCTTTGATACCGCCAACGTCTATTCAATGGGCGAGTCGGAGAAGCTGCTAGGCCAGGCTCTGCGCGAACGCCGTCACGAAGTAATTATCGCCAGCAAAGTACGCTCGCGGGTTGGGTCTAGCCCCAACTCGGTGGGCCTTTCTCGCGGCCACATTATGCAGGAGGTGGACAGCAGCCTCAAACGGCTGCAAACCGACTATATTGATCTCTACCAGATTCACGGCTACGACGCGCTCACACCTCTGGAAGAGACCCTGCGGGCGTTGGACGATGTAGTTAAAGCCGGCAAGGTGCGCTATATCGGTTGCTCTAACCTGTCGGCCTGGCAGATGATGAAGGCGGTCGGGTTGTCCCAGTTACACGACTGGGTGCGTTTCGAGACCGACCAGGCTTACTATTCGCTGGCTGGGCGCGAGCTAGAACGCGAGGTCGTGCCTTTCCTCGAAGATCAGAAGCTCGGCCTGCTGGTCTGGAGTCCCCTGGCCGGCGGCTTTCTCAGTGGCAAGTACCGGCGCAACCAGGAAGGCCCTGCCGACTCCCGGCGCACCAACTTTGACTTCCCGCCGGTCAACCGCGAAAAGACCTACACCATCGTGGATGTGCTGGACGAAATCGGCAAGGCCCATGATGCCTCAGTAGCACGGGTCGCGCTGGCCTGGCTGCTACACCAGCCGGTGGTTACCAGCGTGATTATCGGGGCCAAGAAGCCTGAACAGCTCGACGACAACATCGAGGCGACCAACCTGAAACTCAGCCAGGACGAGCTAAAACGGATCAACGCGGTCAGCGCAGTGCAACCCGAATACCCTGGCTGGATGATAGCCTGGCAGAGCGGCGACCGCCTTCCGCAAGCCTAAATCCACACCACTTTCTTCTATGGATGTGATAGTAAGCCGGGTCGGGGGAACTTCCCCCGACCCGGCTTGTTGGGTAGGGTAAGGGCCGAGTGCCTTGAAATGTTACCACTTCAGGTACCCCTGCCCTCCAATAGTGGGCGAGGAAAGAAATCAGACTTTTAGGTTAACCATCAGTTGTCAGAAGCAAAAAATAAGGCTATGCTGAGTATAAGCAATTTTTGTTTGTATACTGGAAAAGAGACACCTTTTGCATTAAGATTCGAAAAAATATTTAATAAATAATCTATCAGGTGCGGAAGGATTTAAATTTGAAATGCTAAAGCCCAGCGAATAACTTTTTCGATCAGTATAGCCAAAAAGTCCTGTGCCTAAAAAACGAATTTTAATAATAGCATTGACTTTGTCTTATAACTTTGTTAAGCTCATTTCAAGAGTTGTGGTACTCTCTTTCCCAAAACAATTAGCGAGCGTTATAAAGTGTCGTATAACCTTTAATAAGGTTTGCTTCTACTCTTATAGCAAAAAATAGTTACATTTCCGTTTAATACCTTATATTCGTCTTAGTTAGAGTCTAGTTTAGAAGTAGAAAGCGTTATGCCACTTAAAAACAATATAAGACGTCTTAGCAGACGTAAGTTTCTGGCGACCTCTACCCTCTCGGCTTTTGGTTTAGCTGCCTATCCCGGTTTATCAGCTTCTCCTGGCATTTCCGGTAAAGCTAATATACTGTTCGATAAGACGCTAAATAATTCCCCGGCCTTATCCGCACCTCTGGCGATTAATAGCGGCTCTGAGCTTAAATTAGGTGTTTTGACCACCCGGTCGATAATTTATCCTGAAATGAGTAACAGTCTGCTGGCAGGCATGCAACTTTACTTTGATTTATTTGAACCGGCCCCGGGCGGAAGAAACCTGCAACTGGTCGCTCAAGAGAACGGCGGCAGTTACACCCGATCCCGCAGCAACGTTAGCAAACTGCTGGTAGAAACGGGCGGAGCGCTGCTTGCCGGTATAACCAACCCCGCCAATTTAAGCACACGTTACAGCGATGTAGTCGCCCAACAGAAGGCCCTTTTCCTGGCGGGCAGCAGTGGTGAAAATGTAAGCCGGGATGGTGACACGAGCGCTAACCTGGTGCATAGCTCCCTGATGTCATGGCAGTCCGCCTGGACAATCGGAAACTGGGCTGCCGCTAAGTTTGGCAAAAAGGCGCTGGTGATGTCCTCTTTTTACGAGAGCGGCTATGACGCTCTTTACGCCTTCCAGCTTGGTTTCGAGAGCGCCGGGGGCCAGGTAGTAAAAACCGTCATTACCGGTAGCCCGTCCAATCCGGCTGTTTCAACTGAAGCGGCCCTGCTGGATGCCGTCAAAGAAACCCGCCCTGACGTAGTTTACGCCGCCTATAGCGGTTCCGAGGCGCTAGAATTTGTCAAAGCTTACAGCCAGAGTGGTCTGGGAAAAGATTTACCGCTGCTGGGTTCCCCCTTCCTGACGGATGAGACCTGGCTGGCGCAGCAAGGCGATAATGCCCTTAATATCTACAGTGTACACCCCTGGTCCGCCGCGCTTGATAGCGCTCAGAATAAAGCTTTTATTTCCGCTTACCGTGACCGGTATGGTAAATTGCCGGATACTTTTGCTGTCCTGGGCTTCGAGAAGGCCCGGCTGATAGCGGGCGGCCTGAACGCTGCGAGCGGCGACCCCGCCAGAACCTCACTCTTCCGCGATGGTTTGCTTGAGGCGGGGAGTGCAAACTCCTTTAAAGCTGATAGTCTTTTAGGCTCCCTTTATCTCAGGCAGGTTCAGAAAACCCCCGACGGAGAGTATGCAAATGTAGTTCTGGCCTCCCCTGGAAAAGCGCCCGGACAGGAAGTTTTACCTGCCGCCTGGCTTTCCAGTCCAAAAACCGGCTGGAGCCACCCATATCTTGGTCTCTAGGGCCTATCTGCAAGTGCATTACCCTGATAATCTGGCTCTGGCTTAAACCACAGGGAGCTACTTACCAACATTTTGGTGTAACTGGCGTGCTTTAGTCCTATTGTTTTCATCTAGAACTATTAAGGAGATCATCCTGAGATGGCTGAACCTTTCATTGGCGAAATACGCATGTTTGCGGGCAATTTTGCTCCCGTAGGCTGGGCCCTATGTAACGGGCAACTCTTATCGATTGCACAGTACGATGCGCTCTTTTCTTTGATTGGTACTATTTATGGCGGAGACGGCCAGCAAACCTTTGGTGTGCCGGACTTGCAGGGACGCGCTCCCGTCCACCAGGGGCAGAATCTTGCTACCGGAACCACTTACCCCCTGGGGCAGATGGGCGGAGTCGAAACGGTTACCCTTTTGTCTACCCAGCTACCGCAACATACTCATGCACAGGCTGTTTCTTCCAGCGCCGGTGACTCGACCAGCCCGCAGAACAATGTTCCGGCGGCCTCCACCGCAAACGATAAACTTTATACTTCAAGCGGGCCTAATACTACCCTGCTTAATACCCTGGTAAGCGCAGTGGGCGGCAACCAGCCTCACGACAATATGGGGCCAAGCCTGACCATTAATTTCATCATCGCTTTAGAGGGTATTTATCCTCCCCAGAATTAGTACTGTACATTGAAGTCAAAGTTTATAGACTGAAGGAGCTTTTCTAAATGGATCCATATATAGGTGAGATTCGCATGTTCGCTGGTAACTTCGCTCCGGTGGACTGGGCTTTCTGCAACGGCCAGCTTTTGCCTATTTCGCAAAATACGGCCCTTTTCTCGATTCTTGGCACTATGTACGGCGGGAACGGCACTACCAACTTTGCCCTTCCCAATCTACAGGGTATGTCTCCGATTGGCTTTGGCGCGGGACCGGGCTTAACCCCCCGTGATTTGGGCGAAGTAGTCGGTTCCGAAACCGTAACCCTGCTTACTTCACAGATGCCTTACCACAACCATGTCTTACAGGGTTATAACTCGCCCGGTAACAGCAGCAGCCCGTCAGGTAACATTCCGGCAACTTCCTCTATTCGCGATAGGATTTATGGCGCAACGCCGGATACTACCGAGAATCCCCAGGCGCTGGGCGTAGCGGGCGGCAGCCAGCCCCACAATAACCGCCCACCCTACCAGGCAGTCAGTTTTATTATTTGCCTGAATGGCATCTTCCCTCCACGCGGTTAAAAATTAAGCGGCGGAATTGAGAATCAGGCGAGATTAAGAGTTAGAAAAACAGAAGATTAGAGGTTATATCAATGGATCCTTTTCTGGGGGAAATTCGCCTTTTTGCCGGTACCTTTGCTCCAAAGGGCTGGGCTTTCTGTAACGGGCAAATCCTTGCAATCAATCAAAATCAGGCTCTTTTTTCACTTTTAGGAACCTTCTATGGCGGGAACGGTATCACCACCTTCGCCCTGCCTGACCTGCGCGGCAAGCTTCCGGTTCACTGGAGTTCGACAATTCCTATTGGGACGCAGGGGGGAGAAGAACAACACACCCTGATCCAGAATGAGATGCCCGCTCATAATCATACCGTTGGGGCAACCTCGACTGGAGGTACCGCCTACAACCCGGCAGGCCATACTCAGGCCGCTTCCACCTCCAGGGATAACATTTATACTGCCGGGGGCGCCAACGGCGCTATGAACCCGGCAAGCGTTACGGCGGCGGGCAGTTCGCAGCCGCATGAAAATCGCCAGCCTTATACGGTACTGAATTTCATTATTGCCCTTCAAGGTATATATCCGTCACGCAGCTAGGCATGAACTACTCGCTAAAACCGGTTAGACCGGCGGATGAAGCTTTTCTCTACCGGCTATATCTCTCAACCCGGTCGGGTGAGGTGGCGCAATGGGGCTGGCCTGAAGCGCAGCAAGAGATGTTTCTCAAAATGCAGTTTCAGGCTCAGCTCCGGCACTACCGGGCGGTCTACCCGGATGCGCAGGATAGCCTGGTCTATCCTGTCCCGGCTGATCTTAAGGCAGAACCTGCCGGGCGGCTGCTGGTGGCGCGCGCTCCGGGTGAAATCCGGCTTGTCGATATCGCTTTGCTGACAGAATGGCGCGGGAAGGGCCTGGGAAGCGCTATCATCAAAACCCTGATTGAGGAAGCCAGCAGGAGCGCCAGCACGATTTACCTGAGCGTTACCGTAGAGAACCGGGCTGCCGCAAAATTGTACCGGAGGCTGGGTTTCGAGGAGAACACCAGCGACGGCATTTATATCGGTATGCAGTGGAAGAACCAGTAAAAACAGACGATTTAAAGATAGTATAAATAATTTACAGGAGTTACCCTTGCGTCTCACAAAGAATCCGTTCTTAAGAGGACCACAAAAGACTGACCACCGGCACGGTATACCCGGTTTAGTCGCCTCAAGCTCCCTTTCAGGCATTTTACGGGTGTGGGTGGTGCTGGCCCTGGTTATTCCGGGACTGGCGCTGGCTTTTTATGCCGCGCCTCAGGTCCACGCCGCCAATATTACAGTTTCCACCGTGAACGATACGCTCGATGCCGCCAGTGCAACCTGTACAGCCATAACACCGGCCAGTCTTCCCGGGCCGGATGGCGTTACCAGCCTGCGCGAGGCTATTTGCGCGGCTAACAATACCCCCGGTAGCGTAATTACTTTTGGGGTAAACGGTACTTTCAAGCTCACCAGGGTTAATCCCGGAGGTACACCTGACGACGATGCTACCTATGGCGACCTGGATATTCTCCAACCGGTGACTATCACCGGTAACGGCGCGACCAACACTGTTATAGACGGCAACTTAACCGACCGTGTTTTCGACATTAATCCGCTCGATACTAATCCGTTAACTGTCACCTTGTCGGGCGTGACCATTCAGAACGGCCAGGTTGACCCGACCCTCTTTAATATCGGAGCGGGTATCGCCGTATCCCCTCAGTCAACTCTGATCCTGAACAACAGCACTATCAAAAATAATACAGTGATTACCGGTAATGGCGCGGGCATCTACAACAACGGCACACTAACCCTCAATAATGATACCTTTAGCGGCAATACCGCCCAGGGCGACGGCGGTGGGGTCTACAGCGTCAGCACGCTTACCATTAACGGCTCAACCTTTAACTCCAATACCGCCGAGAATGGTGGTGGTGTTTTTACAGGTACAAACGTAGGAATCAATGTTTCCATCACCGACTCCACCTTCAGTAGCAATGTTGCCAAAAATCAGAACGTCGGCACTACCGGCCCAACCGGGCGAGGCGGTGGGCTTATTAGCGACACCGATGGATCGATTGCCATCAAATCCTCGACTTTTTCGGCTAACTCGGCTACCACTAACGGAGCAGGCCTCTACTTGCGGCAAACCAGCACTAACCCGGCTACTTTCAGCCTGACCAACAGTACGGTTTCCGGCAATAGCGGCAACGGTATTTACAAAGAGAGCGGTCGCCTGACCCTGGAAAGCGACACTATTTACAGCAATACCTCCGCCGGCATTGTAAATAGCACCGCTTTAACCACCCTGCATAATACGCTTGTGGCAGGAGCGCAATCCGGCGGGGATCTTTCGGGCGTCTTTACTTCCAACAACTACAACATCGTGGCGAACGCTGCTGGCGCAACCATAATCGCCCAACCAGGCGACAAGTTCAATGCCGCCGCCACTCCGTTGAACCTGGGTCCCCTTCAGAATAACGGCGGCCCTACTTTAACCCATGCCCTCCTGCCCGGCAGCGTAGCCTATAATAGCGGCGATCCTGCTAACCCCGCCGGACTCTCCACCGACCAGCGCGGACAGGCCCGTGTACAGGGTGGCCGGATGGATATCGGCTCTTTTGAGTTAAATTTAACTCCGACCACTTTAAGTGTGGCTCCGGTCACAGCTCCTTACGGCAGCAGTGTTACCCTGACCGCTACTCTGATGGCCGGAGCAACCCCTCTAAACGGCCAGACCGTTAACTTTACTCTAAACGGTAGCAGTGTTGGCAGCGCAGTTACAAACGCCAGCGGCGTGGCTACCCTTAACAACGTTAGCCTGGCCGGGATCAATGCCGGTAGCTATCCCAATGCAATTGCTGCCAGTTACGCCGGAGGGACTATTAGCGGTACAAGTTACGCTGCCAGCAGCGGTACAGCCAACCTCACCGTAACGGCGGCTACTACTGCGACTGCGGTAGACCCGGCTACGGTTGCTTACCAGGCGAGTAGCGCCAGTACCGTCAGCCTGAAAGCTACCGTTACAGCTACCTCTGCCGGTACGCCGGTCGTTACCACCGGTAAAGTGCTTTTCACTGTTACCCAGGGTGCCACCACCATCGGCACGGCCACCAGCGGTAATATCAGCAACGGTGTCGCCACAGTGAACTACAGCATACCGGCGGGTACTCCGGCAGGCAGTTACACCATTAGCGGCGTTTACACCGATACCGCTTCCAATTTTAGCACCAGTAACGGCAGCAACACCCTGACCATTACACCCGCCGGCACAACTACCACGCCCGCTAACGCCAGTGCTTTCTTCGGCGCTGCAAGCGTTATCCTTACGGCTAACGTTACCAGCCCGGCAGGCACTGTAAACGGCGGCAGCGTCAACTTTACTGTCAAGCAGGGTGCCACAGTCATCGGGACTGCTACCGCGGGTACAGTTACCAACGGCGCGGCCTCGGTTATCTACCCCCTTCCGGCGGGCACAGCCAGCGGCAACTATACTATTACCGCCGACTACACGCCGACCGGGGACTTTACGGCCAGTTCCGGCTCAGCCACTCTGACCATTAACCCGGCCAGCACCACTGTAGCGGTGTCTAACGCTACGGCTACTTATGGCGACAGCTCGGTGAATTTGAGCGCCACTGTCACCAGCGCGGCAGGTACGGTTAATACCGGCACGGTCACCTTTACTATCAAGCAGGGCGCCACCGTGATCGGGACTGCTACAACAGGCCCGGTCAGCAATGGGGCCGCCTCGGTTACGTATACTCTACCGGCCGGGACCGCCGCCGGAGCCTACACCATTGAGGCCGCCTACAGCGGCGGCGGCGATTTTGCCGCCAGCAACGGCACGGGCAATCTTACTATCAACCAGGCGGCGGCGGCTATAAACGTCAGCCCGGCCAGCGCTTCTTACGGCGCGGGCAGCGTTACGCTCCAGGCCACCGTTACCAGCGGCGGCAACCCGGTTACTGCCGGTAATGTCACTTTTACGGTCAAAGATAGTGCCAATGCCACAGTCGGGACTGCTACCAGCGGCCCGGTCAACGCCAGCGGGGTAGCCAGCGTTTCCTATACCCTTCCGGCAGGCCTGGCTACCGGGGCTTACACCATTAACGCCAGTTATGGCGGCAGCACCAACTTCAGCACTATTACCGGAACCGGAACCCTGACCATTAATCCCGCCAGCACCAGTGTGGTGGTCAGCCCGGCCAGTGCTACCTTCGGCGCAAGCAGCGTCACGCTTAGCGCTACCGTTACCAGCGGCGGCAACCCGGTTACAGTGGGTAGCGTCGATTTCACCATCAAACAGGGTGCAACCGTTATCGGCACCACTACCAGCGGCCCGCTCAACGGCAGCGGAGTTGCCAGTGTCAGTTACACCCTCCCGGCAGGCACCGCCGCCGGGGCTTATACCATAGAAGCCACTTTCGCCGGGGATGCCAATTATAGCGCCAGTAATGGTTCAAACACCCTGACGATTGGACAGGCTTCGACCGTCACCGGGCCGAGTAATGCCAGCGCTGTTTACGGCGCGACCAGCGTCACGCTGACCGCCACGGTTACCAGCGGCGGCAACCCGGTCACAACCGGCAGTGTTGATTTTACGGTTAAGCAGGGCGCGACCGTAATCGGGACTACCACCACAGTGGCGCTCAACGGCAGCGGAGTAGCCAGTGTCAGTTACACCCTCCCGGCAGGAACCGCCGCCGGGGCTTATACTATTGATGCTACCTACACCGGCAGCACCAACTTCGCTACCAGCAACGGCACTGCTACCCTGAATATTACCCAGGCCTCGACTACCACTACCGTCACTGACCAGACTGTCGTCTACGGCGCTAGCAGTGTGACACTGACAGCCAGCGTAACCAGCCCGGCAGGGACGGTTAATAGCGGGACCGTCACTTTTACGGTCAAAGATAGTTCCAATGCCACAGTCGGGACTGCCACCAGCGGCCCGGTCAACGCCAGTGGAGTAGCCAGCGTTTCGTATACTCTTCCGGCAGGCCTGGCGGCAGGTAGCTATACCATTACCGCGCTTTACAACGGCAGCACCAACTTCGCGGGAAGCACCGGGTCCGGTACTCTCACCATAGGCCCTGCTCCCACTACCCTGACAGTCCTGCCCGCCGGTACCACCTACGGCTCTACCATCGTCACCCTCGCTGCCAGTCTTAGCAGCGGCGGTACGGGAGTAGGCGGCGTGACGATGAACTTTACGGTCAAACAGGGCGCCACTGTTATCGGTACGACCACCAGTGTCACCGTCGATGCTGCCGGAAATGCCTCTGTTGCCTATATACTCCCGGCAGGGCTGCCCGCCGGTAACTATACGGTGGATGCTACCTTCGCCGGTGATTCCAATTACCAGGCCAGCAGCGGCTCCAATACCGTGACCATTAGCAAGGCGACGGCAGGAATAACCCTGGGTAATCTGGCGCAGGTCTATGACGGCACTGCCAAAGTTCCTTCAGCCAGCACTAACCCGGCCAACCTGACCGTAGTATTCAGCTACAGCCAGGGCGGCACGGGCGTAGCCTCGGCGATAAACGCCGGGACTTACGATGTGTTAGCGACCATTAATGACCCGAATTACAGCGGTAGCACCACCGGGCAGCTAGTAATCGCCAAATCGGATACCGCGCTGGCTCTGACATCCTCGGCTAACCCGTCCAGCTTTAACCAGAATGTGACCTTCACCGCTACTGTCAGCGCGGTAGCGCCGGGCGGAGGCACACCCGCCGGTAGCGTTACTTTCAAGGCGGATGGCAATGTGATCGGGGCCGGGGCGGTCACCCTTTCGGGCGGCAAAGCCACTGTCCAAATCAGTTCCCTGGTGCTTGGCAGCCATGTTATCACGGCGGATTACAGCGGGGATGCCAACTACAACGTTTCAAGCAATACCCTTAATCAGCAGGTTAACCCGGGCGCGGCGGGCAGCTTTGTAGTAACTGCTCCGGCTACTACCGTAGCGGGCGCAGCCTTCAGCGTGACCGTGACCGCCGTAGATGCTTTTGGCAATACCGATACCGCTTACACCGGGACGGTGCAGCTTACCAGTAGCGATGCCCAGGGCGTCATGCCGGTTAACTATACCTTCCTGGCCAGCGATAAAGGTGTCTTCACCTTCACCGGTGTTATCCTCAAGACGGCCGGAACCCAGACTATTACCGCTACCTCGACTGCCACGCCGCCTATAACCGGCACCAGTTCCGGTATCCTGGTGACTGCCGACGCGGGGGGAAATCTGCTGCTAAAGGCGACCGGCGGTTCTGGCCAATCCACCCCGGCAGGCACGCCGTTTACCCAGCCTCTCAAGGCGGTTGTGACTGACAGTTTTGGCAACCCTGTACAGGGAGTGACCGTAACTTTCAGCGCACCTGCCAGTGGCGCGAGCGCTACCTTCCCTAACGGCAACACTGCCACCAGCGATGCTTCCGGGTTGGTTGCGGTGAACGCCAGCGCCAACAGCGTCCAGGGCAGCTACAGCGTGAGCGCCAGCGCTCCCAAAGTGGCAACTCCGGCCAGCTTTAGCCTGACTAACTGTAGCGCTACGGGTTGCGGCTTTGGCGATGTCGGCGTTAGCCTTACCGCTAACCATCTCTCCCTGGACAGGGGTGATAACGTAGTCCTGACCGTCACGGTCAAAAACTACGGGCCGCAGGCAGTGAGCGGGTTGGTCATAACCAGCCTGCTGCCGGCAGGGTTGAAGTATATCTCGCACCAGGCCGGCGCTGGCACTTCCTACGATCCCACTAGCGGCCTCTGGAATGTGGGTAATCTGGCAAATGGAGCGAGTATAACTCTGACCATCACGGCTAAAGTGCAGTTCAAAGGTTATCTGACGGTCACGGCTTCGCGCACCGCTATGAACGAGCCGGATAACAACCCTGCCAACGACAGCGCCAGCCTGACTCTCAGCACCAACAAGGACCGTTTACCGGCTAACCTGGTTGGCAAGTTGCGCGTTTCGCCGGACCGCAGTTTTAACCTGAACGATCCGAACGCGGAACTGGTTTACACCTTGCAAATCAAGAATACCGGGCCGGGTATCGCCAGCTATCCGAAGGTGCGCTTCCCGCTCAGTTCGATGCTGGTGCTGACCGGGGCTACCTTCAACGATGACCGGGCCTGGGTGAGCGCGATTGTGCTACCGGGAGACGATGACAAGCACAGCAGTGCGGCTCCCCGCTTCGCCCTGTACCTGTCGTCCCTCAAAGACCAGGACCAGGCAGGCTCGAATGAGGCCGGCGGTAAGTCGGAGGGCTATATCGAGCTTACCCTTCCGGCTATGGAACCCGGTAAAGAGATTACCGCTAACCTGAGCTTCAAACCGGCCGGTTTTGGTAAGGCTGTTGGGGGTACAACTCTCTTTACACGCTTCACCATGACCTGGGATGATGAAACCGGGGCGGGCAAGCATCACACCAGCAACGCCGTCCGAGTGAAACTGGATAGTATCCAGGACGATCACAAGGATAACGTGCAGGCCTTGAACTCTGATAATCCTCGGGTGAAATCGGGAGAGACTGTCAAAGTGAGTGGAGACTTCTTCGCTCAGGATGAGAAGGTCCTTTTCTGGTACACCGATGATAAGGGTAAGAGTACCAGCCTGGATTATGGCTACGCCGACCGTGAAGGACGCCTGCCTTTCGATTTCAAAACCATTGGCCTGGCACCCGGTACTTACGTGCTGGTATCAAAAGGAGTAGAAAGCGAGATTCAAGGTACCATCGTGATAACAGTCGATTAGTCGGCTAAAGAAAAGGCCGTACATAAAGTTTATCTCTATGTATGGCCTTTTTTCTTTGACGAAAATTTCTGAGAAGAGGTTTTTTCAGGACAGGCTTGAGTCACTTACCTCCCTGAAAGTATTAAAACTCTTTACATGTTATGTGAAGTAAAGTTGTTAATATCTCCCCATTTCCTGCCAATCTGACCTGAAAGGCCCAGCCTGTAAAGAGTTACCTCGGGCCGGTGCACTTTGAAAATTCCCGGTCTTCCGCCACTCCCTAAAAGCGGTGTCACATCAAAGCAACCTGACCACAAATTGTGTAATCTCAACCTCAAATCAGGTATACTAAAGACCGCCTCAGATTTACTAAACCCGGTTTACTAAACCTGGAAAAAGCCCTCTTATCACCTTCGGGACGGGAGAGCCATTTGGACTGTTGTAAAGCTACTGGCGAATAGAAAAGTCATATAACCGAAATGAACCGGATTGATCGCCTGACGGCCATTCTCCTGTACCTGCAAGGGGGTAAACGTAGCGCCTCGCAAATTGCGCGGCGGTTTGAAATTTCCAGACGCACCGCTCAAAGAGATGTCCAGGCTCTTTCGGAAATGGGCATTCCTGTTATAGCCGACTTCGGTAGCAAGGGAGGCTATTCCCTGCCGCCTGATTTTGCCTTGCCGCCCCTGGCGCTTACCCTCCACGAAGCTCTTTTGCTGAGGCTAGCCCTTTCGGGAATTTCTCAACTGGGCGAGACCCTGCTCAAGCAAGAACGCGCTTCTCTGCTGGATAAAATCGAAACCCTGCTGCCCAGAGCCCAGACTCCCTCCCTGGAGCAACTCCAGGAAGCCATTTCTCTCCACGAGCCTGCCCGCGACTATCCTACCCCTTTTCTTGATCTGCTCCTTGAAAGCGCCGCCAGGCGCCAGTGGGTGCGGGTGAGCTACCGCTCGGAGAGAGGTTTATCGAACCAAACGCTTCTGCCGGTCAAATTACGTCATTCCAATGGTCTCTGGTATTGCGACGCTTATTCTTTTGAACGCCATGAAAACAGGATTTACCGGGTTGATCGTTTTCAGGCAGTTTCGCCCGCTCCCCAGCTCAATCTGCCCCAGGAATTTCCAGAGTCTTCTCCCATTTCTAACGGCGATCCCTCGCTACCGGAAGTGCAAGTTCAACTGACTTCGCGCGGCGTTTCATTGCTGGAAGGCAATTCATATTTAAGCCCCCAGATTATAACCGGGCCGGAGGAAAGCTGGCTTAAGGTGCGTTTACGCCCCCAGGAATACCCCTGGCTAATCCGGGTTATCCTGGGACTGGGCCTTGAAGCAAAAGTGATGGGCCCGCCTGAGTTACAAAAGCTGCTTAAAGACGAGATTCAGGCTATTTCTCGCCATTTTCTCCAATAGCGACATAGGGTTGTCATTATTCTTTGGTTATCATTTAAGCGTTGGTAAGAAGTTCTGTCCCACTAATCTGAAAGAGAAGGCAGTTTGGCTGGGATAATCCTGAATGATAAAGAAAGGATTTTTAGATGACAACCCGAGCGGTAGTATTTGGGGGCGGTGGCCTTTTTGGGATTGGCTGGGAAACAGGTGTAGCGGTTGGTCTGGCCGAAGCTGGCATAGATTTATGTAAAGCCGATTTGTTTGTAGGCACCTCTGCCGGGGCCAATGTGGCAGCGCAAATCAATGCCGGATTAACTCCTGGGGAACTCCTTCAAAGACAAACTGATCCGGCCCGGCGCGAAAAAGAAATCCCCTATCCGCGTGGCTTACAGGAGATAATGGTAGAAACCTCCCGTTTAAAGGCCGGTGCCAGGGATTACAAGCATGCGCTCCAGCTTATTGGCCACTATGCGCTTGCTACTCCCACTGTAACAGAGGAAGAACGGCGAGCCGTAATTACCGCGCGTTTAAATTTACACAACTTAAATGATTGGCCCTCTGCCAACATAGCGATAACCGCGGTTGAAGCCTCCAGCGGGGAGCGGGTTGTATTTAACAGGAATGCGGGAGTTTCCCTGGCGGACGCGGTTACGGCCAGCAGTGCTCTCCCCGGTATCTGGCCACCGGTAACTATTGGAAATAGCCGGTATATAGACGGCGGAGTTTATTCGATGGAGAATGCCGACCTGGCGGCAGGGTACGATCGTGTCATTATTTTGCAACCTATTACTTCCCTTTTCCCGGAAACTGCCCTGCAAGTGCAATTAGAGCAGTTAGAAAAGAAGGGCTCGCGCACCAGGGTTATCGTACCTGCCGGGCCCGTCATGGCTGCTTTAAGTGAAAAAGATGCCAACCCTCTGGACTCGTCAATAAGGGAAGTGGCTGCGCTATTAGGCCGGGAACAGGGACAAAAAGAAGCAAGCAGCCTGGCCGATTTCTGGAATTAAGAAGGGGTTTTAAAGATGCATAAGGCTCTCGAAATTTGTTCGCCTCCGCTCTTACCGTCCATCTGAAAGCCGCTATTTGGCGATAGTTTGCTTGAAGATAGCATTAATGCTCATAAGCAGGTCTTCATTGCTGTTACGCGTCTTGACCAGCACTGCTTCTACCTGGCGAGCCAGCCAGCTTTGTACTTCCTGCGCGGTAAAGATTACTACCGGTATGCGCACCTCGGTGCGTAACAATGGCAGCAGTTCCAGGCCCGAGCCGTCCGGTAATCCAATATCCAGAATGACCAGTTCATAAGGATTTTCTCGCAGCTTCTGACGAGCGGTTTGCAGGTCCGCCGCGTAGTCAACATCGGCGATAGTGCTCAAAATGGCTGTCACCACCCGGCAGATATCGGGGTCATCCTCAATATGCAATACTCGCGGGCGCTGTACCGGTCTGCGAGTAGCACTCTCGACCGCCGCCAGCAAGCGGTCCTGGTCAATTGGTTTATTAATCCAGTCCAGCACCTCGATAGCCGCTCCGTTCAGTTCGGCTTTACCTTCGGCTGCCATGGCCGATACTACCACTACGGGCAGGTGGCAGGTAGACTCACGCGAACGTATTTCACGTAAGAGGGTCAGCCCATCCTGGTCTGGCAGCAGCAGGTCAAGGGTCATGGCGGCATAACGCCCCTTTTCGATCAGTTTTAGAGCCTGCTCGCCTGACAACGCCCGGTCCGCCTCGTATCCGGCATCTTTCAGCATTTCGCATAACAGGTCGGAAATAGCCGGATTATCCTCACACACCAGGATGCGGGCTGGATGCGGCGTATTTCTTTCCGCGTTTTCGGACGAGGCGGTAGGGGTGGATGCCGGAACTGCCTTTTTGCTCCATTCAGGCAGTTCAAAATAGAATGTGCTGCCCTTGCCCGGCGTGGTGTCAAAACCCGATTCGCCGCCATGACGGTCGATAATTGCTTTCACAATACTCAGCCCGAGGCCGGTACCCCCTTTTGAACGCGAATCGTTGGACTCGGCCTGGGCAAATTTCTGGAAAATACGCGAGCGGAAATTCTCGTCAATGCCGGGACCACGGTCGCTAACTTCTACCCGAACTCTTCCGCCAAGTTCAACCGGCCTGACCGTAACGGTTTCGCCTGTCGGAGAAAACTTGGCGGCGTTCGAAAGTAAATTTGTCATTACCTGCATCAGGCGGTCGCTATCTGCATTGATGATGGGATCACCGGCCTTGAGAGCGCTCCGGTCCAGAAGGAAGTGGACATTATACTGGGAACCGTAAGCCTGGTTATTGGTAATAGCCTGCTCTAAAAGAGGTAATAATGGCTGGGGCTTGAAGTTAAAGTTCATCTTGCCCGACTCCATCTTCTCGATATCGAGAATATCGTTGATGAGCAGTACCAGGCGTTCGCTATTTTTGTAGGCGATTTTGAGCATAGAGTATGTCTCGGGCGGTAACTGCCCGGTTACACCGCCCATGATGAGACCGAGCGCACCCCGGATCGAGGTTAGCGGCGTGCGTAATTCATGGCTCACGATTGAGACAAATTCCGATTTCAAGCGGTCTACTTCGCGCCGGTGGGTAACATCTCTGAAAATACTACGGGTCGAGACCGCTTTTCCATCTACGAATTTACAGTTTGCGCTGCCTTCGACCTGCACAACTCGCCCATCTTTTGCCACAAAAGTGGCTTCGATTTTATCCAGGTGTTCTCCCTCTAACACCCTGCTGAAAAGTTGCAGGCAATCTTTGGTACAATCGGGGTGGATAATATCAAAGAGATTTAAGGTTTTGAGGTCTTGCTCAGCATAGCCCAGCACATTCTGCCAGGCGCGATTGACGAAGAGGAAAGAACCATCCGGCGCGACACTCTGAATAAGATCGCTGGCGTTTTCAAAAAGATCGCGGTAGCGTTCCTCACTTTCTCGCAGGGCCTGCTCGGCCTGCTTTCTGCTGGTGATATCCTGGGCCGTACCAAGCACCTGCACAGGTTGGCCCTGTTCGCCGCGCTTAAAAACAATGCTGCGCCCGTACATCCAGCGCCACTCACCTTTGCGATGCCGCAACCTGTACTCACCCTCTACAATTTCACCATCTTTAACGGCGAGCAGGTGCTGGGTACTTTCGGCTAATGTTAATCTATCCTCAGGATGCACCAGGTTTGAAAAGAAATCGCTACCTATCGCCTGTATTTCTTCCTGCGAGTAGCCCAGGATAGCCCGAATACTACCACTGAGGTAGACAATGCGCGCTAACTCCAGATCGTAGACGTAAATAATATCCGGACTGGAATCGGCAATACTGCTGATAACGCGCTGGCGTTCCAGCAATAATTCCTCATCTTGCCGGCGTTCTATCGAATTTGCCAGGATATTAGCCAGGGACTGCATGAAGTTAACGTCGTCATTATTAAAGCGGCGAACTGCCCCATCGAGCGCGAATAAAACTCCAAATGGGCGTTGTTTGGTTCTGATAATAACGCTTAAAGCGCTCTGCAAACCGTAAGTTACGGCCGTGGTAATATCAAACCGGTTTTCCGCTGCGAAATTATTAACGATCAAGGGTTCATTGTTGTGCAGGGTAAAACTGGACATCGAGCCCTGTACGGCCCGCACCCTGATGCTCTCAGCCCGGTCAGTTTCCCAGCCTGCCAGCGCTACCGGACGCAGTACCTCAATAGTTTCTCCATTTTCTCCGGACTCAGGTTCTGGCTGTAATTCCAGCACCAGGCCATGTTCCACTCGAAGGTTTTCGGTGGTGAGATTGACCGCTTCCTTCATCAAGAGATTTAAATCGTTCGAAGCCAGCGCTATTTGACCGAAATGGGCCAGGGCGGCAGCCTGTTTTAGCCGCAGGCTGAGTTCTTCTTCGACTCGTTTCCGCTCAGTCAGGTCATAGTAAATGCTGAGGATGCACTTTTCGTCATTGAAATTAATGATTTCGGCGGCTATCAGGATATAACGTTCTTCACCTGCGCCGGTCAAGATCTTAGCTTCAAAATCTCGGACGGAGCCTTTTTGATTTAGTTCCGCCAGCCATTCCTGCTGAGTAAGGTTAGAAAGGTTGAGGATTTCCGGCGCAGGCTCGCCTATGACTGCCGGGCGAGGGTAGCCAATCAATTCGAGAAAGCGTTCATTCACATCGAGGAAATGTCCGGTAGTCAGGCTTACGAGGGTAATAGGCATGGGAGCGGCATGAAAAACTCGGGCAAAAGTTTTATTGCTCTCACGCAGGGCAATTTCGGCTTCTTTACGCCGGGTAATATCACTGAAGGAGCTAACCACACCATAGGGTCTTGCCTCGCCCGGTCGTAGTAAGGGACGAGAGTTAACCAGCAACCATTTATATTTGCCATTAAGCTCTTTGTAAGCCATTACCTCGTTCAGGTGCGGTTTACCGCTGAACAAAGCTTTGATGGCCGGGTGGTCGGTTCGTACATTAAAAGGAGTGCCGTCTTCATGAATCGGTTCCCAGACCGGATCGAGAAAAGTCTCGTTTGTAAGTTTTTCGGCGGCATATCCAAAAATAACTTCGGCGCTAGGATTGGCATATATAACGCGCCCGCGCTGATCCTGTACAATAATGCCTTCCTGTATGGAGTTAACAATCAGGCTGTTCTGAGCTTCTCTATCGCTCAGCATATCTTCAGCCTCACCGCGCTCTTTTGCCAGGACTTGCAGTTCGGTACGCAGGCTATCCGCCAGGTCTTTCAGGTCAAGCAGTTCTTGTTCGGCGAGGTGGCGGACGGGTCTATCAAAAAGACAAATTACTCCCCACCACTTCCCGGTTTCGACAGGATAGGCCGCCAATAAAGTATAATTTTCATCGTCGAGGGTTTCTAGCCGGTAGCTATTCTTAACCTCCTCAGGCAAATTCTCCTTAAGGATAACATGCTGCGAACCTATGACAAACGAGGCCAGGGGTAGCATAGAGGTGGCCTGAGAATCGCTTAAACCGTTACAGGCGGCAATCTGCAACTCACTATCAGGCGGCATGACCACAATCATTAAAGCGGGCACGCTATATAGGCGCTGGCCTAACCTGGCGATACGCTCAAAAGGTGCTGAAGAAATAAGACCGGTTTTAGCCATATTAAGTTCTGGAGACCTTTTCTAGTAAGGTTCTCAACTAAAGAAAAACATTAGAAGATGAAATCCGTTAGCCGCGTTTATCAAAGGACGTGCTATCAATTCAGCAGGAGACACCGGTATTAGCGAGAGAGGAGGTAAATAATGCTACTCCACTCTTTAACCAGGATTTCAAATAAAACTTTACTAACAATTCGCTCTTGATATTTTATTTATATGAAGATTGTATGCCAGACAGGCCAAAGGGTCAAGTACAATATCAATAAGAATCAAACAATTGTATAATTTCGAATATCTACCGGCCTGAAGCTCAAGAAGAAACTAAAAAATTAACCGAGGATACACCGAGGATTAGAGGATTGAAAGTTTGATGGGCTAATTTTGACTTATCTCTCTTTATTATAGCAAGATCAACTCTTATGCAGGTAGTAATTAACCCATCAAACTTTTTGAATAAGTTCAAGCTGTTTTTTTCTTCTGCCTGGTATCAAAGAACCGGTTAATACATTCCAGTAAAGACTCAATCGTAAAAGGTTTCTCCAGAGTACCTTCTACCTGGTTGCTTCTTTCAGGTGCTTCAATTAATCCTCTACTACCGGACATGAGAATTACCGGGATATTTTTGGTAACAGGATTTGATTTAAGTTTATTACTGATTTCGATCCCGTTTATAGCTGGCATCATTACATCCAAAAGAACCAAATCCGGCTGAAAACTTTGAGCAATTTTTAGCGCACCATTACCGTCACAGGTTTCTACAACATAATTCTCCTGTACTAAAAGATTATTTATAAAGTCCTGAATGGCTATTTCGTCGTCAACCACTAGTATTTTATGCTTATTCACGGTGTTACCTCCCTTCTACATAGCTTCACTACCAACTTATCTTTAATACTTTTCTCTAATGCATTAAAAGAGCCACCAAAATGAACAAAGCTAACATTATAAATACAGTAGTAAGGCTTACTGGGGGTCGCAAGTCGATTGGACCTGCGACACTCAACTGAATAAAGGCTTTGAGCGATGAACAACTGAAACTCTTACAGGATACCTGCCAGTATTTCATCGACAAAATGAACGCCGAAATGGACCGCCTGGGTGTTACGGTGTTACGCGGTATTAACCACAAGAATAATCGCTACTTTATCCCGACTTTCCTGGAAGGCTCGGACCTCTTAGCCCCGGTTATTTTCAGCGAGGTAATGGCTGAGATTAACCGGGCTACTCTGGGTGATACTTCTTACCTCTTCCAGGACCAGTACGTGGTGAAAGCTCCCGAGAAAGGTCTTAAATTTAGCTGGCACCAGGATTCCGGTTACCTGGGCTATGAACACCGGCCTTACCTGACTTGCTGGTGCGCTCTCGACGATATGAACGAAGAGAAAGGCACTATTTATGTGCTACCCTATTCGCGGGCTGGAACTAAAGCGCTAATCCAGCACGAAACCGATAATGAAATCAATGATTAGGTGGGTTACTTTGGGGCGACCCGGGTATCCCGGTAATCGTTCCGGCTGGCAGTATTGCCGTTTTCTCCAGCACCTTACTCCACCGCAGCGGGTTCAATACGACCAACCGTTTCCGGCGAGCCTGGATTGCCCAGTATTCCGCAGAACCGATTTACAAAAAGGGAACCAACGAGATACTCTATTGCGCCGAACCGTTCCTGAAGGACGGTAAGCGCGTTCGAAAGGCCTAGTCAACGTTGATATAGGAGAAAGTAAAAATTGCGACCACCCGGTAACAGG
The DNA here is from genome assembly GCA_036261665.1 of Chloroflexia bacterium. Classification (GTDB taxonomy): domain Bacteria; phylum Chloroflexota; class Chloroflexia; order Chloroheliales; family Chloroheliaceae; genus 54-19. The sequence goes on along the minus strand of DATAKM010000118.1, from coordinate 15,760 downwards.
TAGCCGCAATTTTTGATGTTTGAAGAGTTTGATGAAGTAGTCTATTTCAGCTTTAGCTGGTGAAGCCGGTTAAAGCCACACTCGCTCGGGTGAGTGATTACTGGCTTTCCAGCAAATGTTGCCACTCCTTTTCAAGCCCGGCATTGTCGATGATGGCCTGGGCTTCAGCGCTCCAGGGAGGTGCATCAAGTTCAAGATGAGTATTGGTTACAGGGGTATTTGTACCATTATTGTGAGCATTATCGGCCGAAGTAAAATTATTATCAATGCTCTCATTCTGGATACGAGGCGTCCAGAGAAAAACCCAGTGACTCCTGGGACTCTCCACCACGTTATGGTGAATATACCAGCCCTGAGAACCGTCATCTGTATAAAGTCCGCGAGCCGAATTTACCAGGTAGTTATAAGACATTTCAGAGCCGGGTTGAATGCCAAGCACATAGATAGCACCCCCGTCGTCAGGTAGCACCATTCCGGCATTTACCACTTTATTATGGCTGATCTTATTATCCTTCTGCACACTCGGAGGAGGAAGCTGCGCATCTCCCCACCACCAGCCGTTAGCGATTCCACCGTAGGGAGCGTCTTGCAGGTCGTTATGCGCTATGATCAGGCTAGCGGTGAAGTAACCTGATATTAGCTCTTCCTGAGCGAAAGCAAGCGAGCTTGCCCGGATAAGATTATTCTTTATCTCATCGTTATAACAGATACCCTCAACGCCCGCCGGATAAAGCGGCCCATCCCCGATGATGTAGTGCTGAGGATGGCCCACGTTAATGGCATTACCGAGTAAATCCTGAAAAATATTGCCTGTTACACTCGAATTTATCACATCATTGGTCAAGCTTATGGCGGTTCCACTTCCCAGGTGCGTAAAGGTATTAGCTTTAAAGAGGATTGAGTCGGCGTTGCGCACCTCTATGGTTGCCTGGGGCAAATCTACCATGTCGTATTGAGTGGCATGCCACCGGCCATCCGCCCGGTAGCGGGTATATAGCCCGGTACTCTGGACTCCCACAAAACCTCTCGAACCGGCTACCTCCTTAAGCAGCCAGTCATCATAGGAGAAGGTCAGCCCTACAAACTCGAGATTTGTAACCCTATCTGAAGTGGAGTTGCCAGTAATCTGGAGAAGACCTTCCACCCCGGGAGCAACTACGGTTGCGGTTGCCATATCTTCGCCCCGGCTATAGTAGTACAGAGTCTGAGTGGTCTTGTTGAAGTAAAACTGGCCGCGCCGGTTCAGCAATTCGTAGGCATTTTGAATGGTAAAGTTTTTGTCCGGGTGAATACCGCAGTTCCAGGCCATTGAATAAGCAATCGCCCCGTAAGGCTGCTGCAACAGAACCGTATTGAAGGGGCCTTCAGAAATGATAGCGCGGGCAGTTATAGTAATCTGCGTAAAATTGCTGGTGGCCTGAACCAGTTCCACATCGTCCGGATCTTCATAAACTCCTACTTCAGCAGCCTCGAACTTGATACCATCAATGGCCGTACCGGCTGTTTCCGCCCAGGATTCCGTTCCGTTCACACTAAAAGTGCCGTAACCACCCTGACCCTGGACCTGCTTTGAAGGCAGTTCTGCCCGCCGACCATTCACGAAAAGCGAACGCAGCTTGGTTTTCCGGTTCAAACTCGCCTGATAAACTCCTGGCCTGCCTGGTACTTCGCTCCATCCTGTAACTCCGGTTCCTCCGCTAATGACCGCTTTTTCGCCCTGGTAAGCCTGGTAAATAACCTTATAATCGTTGCTACCAGAGTCCTCGGGAGTAAAGAGCAGAGTCTCGCTTAGCGGGTAAAGCCCCTCGCGCAGAAAAACCCAGATATCGCCGCTCATACCGGAGTTGATGGAGCGGACTACCTCCTGAGCTTTACCGATGCTCTTGAAGGGCGCTTCCAGGGTTCCGGGATTGCTATCGTTGCCGGACGGCGCCACATACAGAGTTGCCTGGACTCTTTGTGTTACATTTTCAGAAACCCGGCTACTTAACATAGTACTTCCTTTTCTAGCTCGTTCTATGCCGCTTAACCCTTGATCGCGCCGGTAGTCAGGCCTGAAAGAATAAAGCGCTGGGCGAGCAGATAAACTGCCAGAACCGGCAGAATGGTTAGCAAAATATCGGCGGACACCAGGCTCCAGTCTGACTGGAATTGCCCGAAGAAGTTATAGACTGCCAGGGTCATCGGCCAGTAAGCGCTATTATCCAGAAAATAAAGGGGCGCTATAAACTCACTCCATGCTCCTAAAAAGCTTAGCACCGAGAGGGTTACCATGGAAGGTAGTAGCAAAGGCACGATCACTACAAAGAAAAGTTGCAGAGGCTTACAACCGTCTATGATGGCCGCTTCGTCCAGTTCTCTAGGAATGGTTTGCACAAAGCCGTAAATCAGAAAAACGCCAAAAGGAATCTGGCCTGCCGCGTACAGAATGATAATGCCAAGCTGGCTGTTGATAAGGTGGGTGACTTGCATTACCTGGGTCAGAGTAACGTAATTGGTCGGCAAAGCAATCCCCATGATAAGAAAGAAGTACATGAAGCGGTTAAAGCGGGTTCTGCGGCGGGCCAGCACATAGGCCGCCATCGCTGCCAGGGTAGTGCCAATCGCAGTTGAGCAGACCGAATAGAGCATACTGTTAAAAAAACTCTGTCCAAGTTTGCCCTTTTCAAAGACCGTTGCAAAATTTTCAAAATGCAAGGAGGTGGGTAAATCCATCCCCATGGCGCTGGCACCGGTCTTATCTTTTAAGGCATTTACCACCACGATATAGACCGGGATAAAAGCTACCAGACTGAGGACAATCGCAATCAAATTAAAGCCGAAAGCTTTAAAAGGCCTGATTCTCATTATTCAGCTTGCTCCTTTCGGGTCATGAATTTGATTACGAAATAGCCAAAGACGATCATAATGATAAATAAAACAGTCGAGAGGGCGGAAGCTACTCCATAACGTCCCTGTCCAAAATCCTTAAAGACGGCAGTATAGACCACGTCCGTAGCATAACCCGGCCCGCCATTAGTCAAAGCGTAGACAATATCAAAGACCTTTAGCCCGTAAAGTAAATTCAAGACGGTAGTAACGGTTATAACCGGCATCAGCAAGGGAATAGTGACATGCCGCAATCTTTGCCAGAAAGTAGCACCATCAATAGCAGCCGCTTCGTAATATTCCCTGGGGATGGCCTGGAGGCCTGCCAGCAGGATGACCATAATGTAACCTACGCCCTTCCAGGTATCTACCCCGATAATCGAAAAAAGCGCAATATGGGCATCGACCAGCCATTTCTGCGCCAGACCATTAAGACCGACTCCGCGCAGAAACTGATTCAACACACCTGTCTGGGGGTTCAAGATAGATTTAAAAACCAGGCCGACTACCAGGGTAGGCAGTACTACCGGCAAATAAATAATAAGCCGGTGGAAATTGGCCAGCCTTTTGACTCCTTCAGTCAGGAGCAGGGCAAAAAGCAAACCTAAAACGGTCTTTAAGACAATTGTAACAATCGTAAAAACAAGGGTGTTTTTAATAAATCCGACATAGTTTTCATCCGAAGAGAAGACCGTGGCAAAGTTATCAAGACCCACGAATTTAATATCGGTTGAAAAACTGTTCCAGTCGGTGAAAGAATATAAAAAGCCAATAAACGCTGGAATTATAGAGAATACCAGGTAGAGGATTAACGCTCCAAAAACAAAATAAAAAGGATAAGGGTTCCCTCTCGCATTGACTTTATTTTTTATTCTAACCTGCGCCTTAGCTTCTTTTCCTATCACTCTGCTTCTTTGCATACTTTAGCTACCCTCTTTTTCTCCAGTCGCCGCTCCTTATCCGCCTGGGCTGACAGCTTCAACTTTTTTAACGGTCGAAGCTGTCAGGCCTTCCTTCAGAGTTTGGCCGAAGGAAGGGCAGGATTAGCAGCCGGTTAGTTAGGCCAGGCAGGATCTTTGGCGGTTTTAGCCAGGGTAGCCCGGCGCTGGTCAATCTTTTTCAAGACATCTACAGGCTGGATTGAACCGCTAAACATCGCTACCAGATCCTTACCCATATCAAACCACTGAGCGTTGAGATAAGTAATTGAGGATTGATAAACCGAGCCGGTTTTCGGGTAGGTGGCGAAGAAATTCTTTTGCTCCTGGGTAAACTTATCTTTCAGACCTGAAAAGTTCAGGGAAGAGAAGGTCGGTTCATTGTCAAGCAAATATTGCAGGTTGTCCGGCTGAGCCAGGAAGGCCAGGTATTGTTTGGCGGCAGCCACGTTCTTGGAACCGGAATAGATGAATTTGCTCGGTCCACCCGGGTTGACCGCTACAATCTGATTGTCGTCAAGAGGCATCACGAAAAAGCCAAAGGTATCAGCTTTTACGTCCGGGAAAGCTTTCTCAACATTTTTAGGCTCGTTAAGGGTACTGAGGTTCATGGCAAATTTGCCGCCTGCCAGCACACTCTCAGTCTGGTCGACTTTGTCCGATAGCGTATTTGAACCGAAGAAACCCGCAGTATACATCTCCTGAAGCTGCTGCAAAGTGGTCAGCATGTCCTTACTGTCAGCAAATTTAGTCTTGTTGGCATTAAGGCTATCTTTCAGACCCGGGGTTAGTTCTTCCCAGCGCGGCCCCTGTTGCGGAAACCAGAGTACATGGTGCCAGCCGTCCGCAACCGGTTCATAGATGGGCGTAATGCCGGCAGCCAGAATTTTCTGGCAAATCTCCTTGAATTCGGCATAAGTTTTGGGCACACTCAGACCGAGTTGCTGGAAGATTTTCTTGCTGTAATTAACAACGAAAGTTCCGCCTTTTACATCCCAGACCGTCTGACCGTAGACTTTCCCGTTGAGTGTAGTTTCATTAACAGAGATAGGATCTTCACGCTTGACCCAGTCTTCCCCGGAGAGATCAACCGCGTTTTTCTCGACGTTGTAATCGGTGACCAACTGGCCAGCCCCGGTTTGCCCACCAAAAATATCAGGGCCCTGACTGGAGTTCAGTTTGGTCTTGAGCACGTTGAAATACTGATCCGCCGGGATTATCTGGTAGTCCACGTGAATCCCGGTCTGCTGCTCGAACTTTTTAGCCAGAGCCTGTTCGGGATCTTTTATCCAACCCTGGCTGGCGATCAGGGTTATAGTTATATTCTGTTTGGTCGCGGCGGTGGTCGCAGCACTGGCCGCGGTACTAGCACCGGCGGCGGTGGTGCTGGCAGCCGTAGTGGCTGTAGAACTTGCCGCCGTAGTGGCGGCGGCGGTAGTAGCGGCAGGCGCAGGCGTAGCCGTGTTCTCACCGCAGGCCACCAGCAGCAGCCCCAGTATCAGGGATACTACCAGAGTCGAAACTAGCTTCCTCATGTCATCATCCTCCATTCTCAAAAAACTATCCCGGCAAAAGCTACTGACGGTAACCAAGCTTTCCTGTTTCTTGCTAAGTTTGAAGCTGAAAGGTCTGTTTGAATGCCCTGTGATGCCTTTATATGATTTTCGTAAAGATTATTAAGATTTGGTTGTGAGAAGCTATCAAATCGGTTTGACAAATCGGTTTGATGGAATTATAATTGCAGCCATAGACCCTGTCAAGTACTATTTTGAATATAAGTTAAAATAAAAAGAAAGGAAGCTGAAATAAATGCCGACGATAGATGATGTAGCCAGGCTTGCCAGGGTATCTCGAAGCACCGTCTCGCACGCTTTAAGTGGCAACCGGCCTATCTCGAAGGAAGTCAAGGAGCGCATCTTCCAGGTTATGGAAGAGCTGGACTACCGCCCTAAAGGCCTGGCTCAGGCCCTCAAAACTAAACAGACCCGAATTATCGCCCTGCTTTTCCCTTCCCTTCGAAAAGACCTATCGCAGCTTCAACTGGAATTTGTAAATTCGGCCCTGGAAAGCGCCAGTGAACAAAATTACTCCCTGCTCCTTTCAATTTTGCCGATTGAAGAGCAGAAAATAATGCATTTTATTGAACAGGGCTTTGTGGATGGCGTGGTTCTGATGGGAGTGAAATTGCACGATGCTCGGGTAGAATTGCTTCGTAAACGTAAGTATCCTTTCAGTATGATCGGCCATTGTGAGGACAATACCGGCTTATTTTTTGTCGACCTGGACTTTGAAGCCGCTCTATATGACTGTGTAAAATACCTGGCTTCATTAGGCCATCAATATATCGGCTTTCTAAATGAAGCCCAGACCTTGCTTGATCTCGAATTTGGTCCGGCCATCCGGGCAAACGCCGGCTTCCAGAAAGCGATTAAGGAATTTAATTTGCATGGCCTGAGTTACCCCTGCCAGCAGGACGCGAATGCAGGTTATAGCCTGATGCGCCAGCTTCTCACCGAAGAACCCCGGCTAAGCGCCGTTATAACCATCAACCCCTGGGTAATCGGGGGAGTAACCCAGGCCGCTAACGAGTGTGGGCTTACAATTCCAGAGGACCTCTCGCATATCTCCGTAGTTTCTCCACGCTATGCAGAGATGCTATCTCCGGCTTTGACGGCAATTGACCTGCCGAGCGCCGAGATGGGCCGGATAGGAGTGGAACTGCTAATCCGGCAGCTTGAAGATAAAAAGCTTGAACCGGTTCAACAACTTCTTACTCCTAACTTAACGGTCAGGGCCAGCACCTTGCCCTACCTTGACAGGAAGGTTTAAGCATCAATAAGCGATCCCGGCTTTTCTTTTCATACTAAAAATTAGAGAAGGGCACAATCAATGGCAAACGTTATAGTAGGTTACGAAATAACCCGCTTCCAGTTTCCCCGTTCGAGAATAATCGGGGACTCGCAGGTCAGGTCTGACTTTCATTATAAAGGCACCCTGGAACTTATCAGCGATAACGGTAAAGTCGGCCTGGGTTTCTTTGAAGCGCTATTTTTTCCATTGCCTTCTCTGGCAGAACTGCAGCGGGTTTTTGAAAATGAGATTTTCCCCGACCTGGTGGAGCAAAGCCCTTTTAGCCTGGTTAACCGCATATCGCGCCCGCGTGGCGGTAACATTCGTTCCAATACTTTCAGCCAGGCGGTAGAGCAGGCCCTGTGGGACTTGCAGGGCAAAGAACTTAATCTCCCCCTCTACCGGCTGCTTGGCGGAAAGGCTAACCGGGTGAAAGCTTACGCCAGCGGCCTGGATTTTCACCTCAATGATGAGGAGTTTGCCGCTTTCTTCGAAGAGAAAGCCAGGCAAGGTTTTAATACCTTCAAGATAAAAGTAGGGCATCCTGACCTTGAATGGGACATTACGCGCTTAAAGCTGGTGTCAGAGGTGGTCGGCCCGCGTGCGACCTTGATAGCCGATGCCAACGAGGCCTGGTCTCCGAAAGAAGCGATTAGCCGCTTACACGCCTATCGCCAGGCCGGTATCGACCTTTACTGGATTGAGGACCCCTGTTTGCGGGATGACTTTGAGGGACTGAGGCTGATTATCCAGGAAGTACCGTGGGTGCAGGTTAACAGCGGCGAATACCTCGATTTGAAAGGAAAACGCAAACTGCTTGAACACCGGGCGGTAGATATTCTCAATATTCACGGCCATATTGGAGACAGCATGAAGGCCGGCTGGCTGGCTGCTGAATATGGCATCCCGGTTTCGGTTGGTAACACACCTCATGAGATCGGCGTACACCTGGCCGCCGCTTTGCCGGAAGTAGCCGGGTTTGAGTATTCTTTCCTGGACTATGATCACCTGGTTGAGGAGCCGGTTACTTTCGAAAAAGGCTATGCCCTGGTGCCTGATCGTCCCGGCCATGGCCTGATACTGTCCGAAACTGCCCGAAAGAAGTATGCGCATCCTTAGAAATTGGCGCAGCGGTTGCAAGTACTTTTGAAGTCAAGGTTTGGAAGTCTTTTCCTTAGAGGTTTGAGATGGTGTCATTTAGTGCTGCGATCAAAGAAGATTTAGGATTAGCCGCTGAGAGAGATGGCCGGGTGTGGGAGTATCACAAGCCCGCAGAGCCGTTTTCCACCATTCACCGGCATTATGAACTGGAAGTCAACCTGGTAATACAGGGCACGGCCGCTTATTTGCTCGAAGACCGCTGCTATGAACTGAAGCCAAACAGCCTGGTCTGGCTCTTTCCGGAGCAAAATCACATTCTGGTTGATCAATCGGCCGCTTACCGGATGTGGATTGCTGTTTTCAGGCCAGAAATCATAGTAGAATTTGCACCAGTCCTACCAGCCGGCCTTTAAGAGAAACCGGGCCAAAGGGGAACTTTTGCAAGAAGCTGGATATCGGGCGTAGCCGGCGCCTTATTACCCTCTTTAAAGAGCTAGAAGAAGCTCACCACGATAAGGCGCGTTATAATGCCGGATTAGGCTATCTACTGTTGCTGGCCTGGGACGCTTACCTTTCCAGTACAGAACTGTTGATAAGCTCAAACATCCACCCGGCAGTTAAGCAGGCCATCCAGCTAATTCAGTCTGAGTACTCTGACACATAAATAGTGGCATCATTTGCAAAAGCTAAGCCACCGCGCTTCCTCGGCACTACCCGCAAGGGGGGCATAAAGCCAGGCCGAGCTACCTGCTAAAGTCGACTAAAGCGACTATTTAAGGCTTACCAATCGCTTTTAATGCCTTCAGAGTACTTGAGCCAGATAGCCCCTACTTGGCTGTAAGCCCCCCTTGCGGGTAGTCAGGGGTAGAAGTGGCTATACCTCAGAGGCTAACGAGTGACAATAATAATGTGTCGTACTACTGAGGGTTCTTCAATAGGAGTGCCAAAACTGGCCCAGCAGGTAGGGCTTAGTCCTTCTCGTCTCAGCCATCTATTCAAAGAGCAAACAGGCCTTTCGTTAATTGAATTTCAGAACAATCAGTGTCTTCAACGCTTTTTAGAATTATATCAGTTCAATCAGTCCAATTCGCTACTGCAAGCCGCTTTTCAAGCGGGCTTTGGAAGCTATCCCCAGTTTTACCGCATCTTCCGGCGGCATGTTGGTTCTAGTCCGGCTCAATATTTTCAGGAACAGGCCTTGTGAACCTTGCATAGTGATTATAATTGAATCAAGCCTTTCTGAACCGCATACATGGCAGCCTGGGTACGATCACTGACTCCAAATTTTTGTAGAATGCTGGCAACGTAGCTTTTGACCGTACCTTCACTGACTGCCATTTTTTGTGCAATTTCCTTGTTGCGGTCACCTTGCGCTATCAGGCGGATTACCTCAAGTTCTCGTTCCGTCAAACTGGCATCACTTTCCTTCGACTCGCGCTGAGCTAGCAGGTTAAAGACGCGTGCGGTAAGCGAAGGTTGCATCAGAGACTGCCCCCGGTTAACCAGCCGGATGGAGCGGAATAATTCTTCTTTAGGCACGTCTTTAAGCAGATAACCCTTCGCCCCGGCTCGAATCCCTTCTAGAATATATTCGTCAGTGTCATAAGTAGTTAAAATTATAATCTTTATTTGTTCATCTTCGGCCCGAATACGCTTAATAGCCGTTACACCATCCAGGTTTGGCATTTGCAAATCCATTAAAACCACATCAGGTTTCAGATGGCAAACCATCTCAATTGCTTCCTGACCATCACCGGCGCTACCCACTACCTGAAAATCCGGTTCAGCATTTAAAAGATGGGCTACGCCATCCCGTACAATAGTATGGTCATCCGCCAGCACAATTTTGATAGGCTGATCTGGTTTTACTGCTGCGGTTCCCTGCCACTGCTTGTTATTTTCGGTCATTTGTAGGTACCTGCCTTTTCCGTACTATTCCCTGGTCGTGAGATTTCCACCTCCGATTTTAAGGCAATCGTAGAGGAGTAAGGTACGCTTACCCGCACCCGGCAACCACCTCGGGGGGAGCTTTGGATTGAAATCCAGCCGCCGATCATATCTGCCCGTTCCTGCATAGTGCTTAAACCATAGCTTTTTGGATTTTTTGGTTGGCTATTACCGGTATCGGCACCGGGTTTGAGTTCAAAGCCTCGTCCATCATCCTGTACAGTCAGGCATACTTCATCCTCGTCATAATCCAGATTTACGCTAACCTGCTCAGCATTAGAGTGCTGCCCGGCATTGTTCAGGGCTTCTTGAGCAATCCGGTAAAGCGCTGTCTCCACCTCAGAAGGAAGCGGCTTGATTTCTCCACTACTTTCAAATCTGGTTTCAATCTGATATTGAGCCTGGAAAGCCTTAATCCTGGCCTGTAAGGCTTCTTGCAAGGACTTACCATCCAGAGGAAGAGGACGCAGGTCGGCTACAGAACGTCGAGCCTCGTGCAAGTGATAGCGGGCTAACTCATAAATTTCATCCAGTCTTTGCTTTACGGCTGGTGGAATATTTTCGTTGAGATAGGCTATTTCTACTTTCAGGATAATCGCGGTTAAACCCTGGGCTAGCACGTCGTGGATTTCGCGGGCGATTCGGTTGCGCTCATCTACTACTGCCATTTTTAGATTTTGCTGATGCAATATCTGGCTCTGCCGGTGCAGTTGGTCTTGCACTTCCAGGCGAGTCTGTAGTTGGGCCTGAGCTTCGCTGAGTTTACGCTGATTGAGCAGAAACTTGTATGCACCGTAACTGAAAAGTAGAAACAACACATAAGTCAACAAAGTGGAGAGCCATGCCTCGGCAAAGCTTACCCCTTTGAAATAATAGTTTGAGAAATAAAAGAAAATTATGGAAGTGGTAGCTACAGCTAACCCACCCCAACGTCCAAAGCTTAATAAGCCCAATACCACAGGTATGCCGTAAAAGACATCCAGCAGCAATTCTGGTCGAGAGAGGCTCACCAGGTAGGCTATCACCGTCGAAAGAACCGCGATTGAAATTACGCTTAGTATTTTATTTTTGGATAATCTGGCTAAGAGCCGGCCTAACTCGGCCATAATTGCGCCTTTAATACCCGCTAAAAAATTTTCCAGTAGCAAACTCAAATTTACTTGAGCAGTAGCTAATTCTATTTTATAGCCTGTCCTGGCTGATTGCAATCCTGCACCTCTTTCCTTTTCCAGCTTACCCTGCTAGTGTAAAGGCAGTTCTGCCCAATTTTAAGGTCCTTTTGTCCAGAAATTCGATAGCCGGTTGGTAGACTATTACTACCTCCCAACCGGCTATTGCCATACTCTCTTCCGGCTAGCCTGACCTGCCAATAGTAGGACCCTAAAAGTGGCTGAAATAGACTATCTTGTTCATAAGCTACCGGTTAAACTTGAGCTGTTGAAAAAGAATGCTTTCAGGAAGTAGCCTTCTATCAGCCTGCTTCTCTTGCCCGGTGTTCCAGGTGGCAGAATTTAGGGTATGTTAAACCGTGGTAAAAGGTTCGAGTCCTTCTTCCCGCGCTCGTGCGGGAAACGCTCAGGGGAGAGCAACCACTACCTTAAATTCTGTCATCTGGCACACCGGACAGAAGAACTCTGATAGTTTTCTCGTAATCTGGCACAACTACACCGAAAAGAACAAAAAATCCTCAATAATCAATTTGAAAGCGTAGCAAGTGAAGGTGCTGAACCGGCTTTGCTACAACCTCGCCAGTAACCACCCACGAATTGGAACAAGAATTACACTTTCCCATAACGAGCCTAGATTTCTTGACGCGATTACCTGAAATGGTGGAAGTGAACAGTATAGAATTGCGGCAAGCCTTAGGGACCATTGAACCGGATTATCGAAGCAGCCAGGCAAGCCCTGGAAGAAACTTCTCCCGAACTGATGGCCGGTATTGTGGAGCGCGGCATTACTTTCAAAAGAAAAATCGCAAGGAAAACTGGTGAAAGGGAGGCATTAGCTGCCTCCCGGTTTTACAGGTTTTTCTGCTCAATCTGAACTGGAGTTGGCTTAGTTACAATCAGATTGTGTACTCTCCAGACACCCGGCACACTCCCGACGATACTTAGCAATGGTTCCGGTGAAACCTTAGCAGGCAAGACACCTTTCAGAAAAATCTCACCCTCCATGTACTCTACTCGCAGACGACCACCTCGGAGTTGCATTACACTGCTCCAGGCCAGTTTTTCCAGTAGCCTTTTTACCACGCTTGCGGGCGGGTTAAACCCGTTAAACCGGTATGGATGCAGCAAGACCTGTTGCTGGTCCGGCTTTAGATACAGGGCGCTATCATTCGTACCAGCTTCCAGCGCTTCCCCTGGCAGAAGTAGTGGCCGAGTAGAGTGGTCTGTTTTCAAGAGATAGTAGCTCAGATTGAAGCTATCTGGGCCGGTCGGGCCTAATAAAGCTCCACCCAGCCAGCCCACCTTTTTAGATCCGTATTTGATAGGCATCTTTTTCCCAAAAATGCAGATGCTAACTAGACCGGTGCAGCCGTTCATATCCTGTCGCTCTGAGCTTTGCGAAACTTCTTTAAATTCGGCCCGGTTTATTTTTAGAAATATAGCCGGGTTATGTGGAAAGTAGCTGCCCTCTAAATAATTGAAAGGTAGCCAGTGCCAGGCGTTAAACAGAAACTTGCCTGTGTCCACAATTAAATACTGCACCTTCATATCAGAGCGGGCAAAGACCAGACCACGCACCCGTCCTAACTTGCCATTAGAGGCAAAAACCTCTGCGTCTTCCTGAATATCTATGTGGCCCTGAGGCAAGTTCCAACCGGAAAACCGGAAGGACTGGCGTCCAGCCCGGAAGTTTTTAGCCAGGTTTTCCCGCTCAGAAGCGCTATTCCAGGCTTTTACCGCAAGGCCGTTGATTACTCCTTTTACCCCAGGAAGGGCCAAAGTAACCTATTCTGCCGCGTCTAACGCGACTTCATTTTCGATCTTACCACGTAATGTGATTACACCATTAAAAGAACGCACAACCGGAGGATTTTTGATTCCGGCTCGCTGCGCCAGAGCCTGGGCTACCTCAATTTCAAGTATATGGTCAGGTTTGGGCCGTGCTCTGGCCGCTTCCTGTTCAGCTTGTACCGGAATGGTATGGGAGGCCGCAATAGTTCGCCAAAGGGTACTCTCCTGGCCTGGAACATTCTTCCCCTCTAGAGAGGTACGGGCGCCTACTTGCGCCGGAATTATCAGCCGGATATTGTTGTTATCTTTTATCTTAGTAACCATTGCTACCTACCTTCCTTTGCTTCCTTCGATTGATTTTGGCCCTGTTTGCAGGAGCCGGATTACCGGCTTTACTGATAAACCCAGCCCGGCTCCCGGCGTTCCTCCGCCTCTTCCACAAGCCGGTTAGCCCAGGGTATTACTTCCAGACGTGCCAGGGGAATTGGTTTACCCGAAACTTCGGATAATCCATATGTGCCGCTCTCAATCCTACCTAGCGCATCGACAATCTCTTGCAAATTGCCCTGCAAGTAGCGCTGGCGCTCTCGTAACCCTACCTGCTCGAAATAGTCACTCTCAACCAGTAGATTTTGGTCAACTAACTCCAGCTGGTCTAGCACCCGGCTCTTTTCGGACAAAAGGCGTAATCGAAACAGGTCCAGTTCTTCTTTCTTCACGGTTTATCTCCTTTTCTGGTACTCCAATAGCATTTTCTTCCAGGCGAAGCGGTCTGAAGAAGCCTTTAATGTGCTTCAGGGCGGCTTTGGGGTAGCGAGAAGTAAAAAGTGCTTCCCTCACCCGGTTGACTTTCCAGCCAGATTTGACCCCCGAGACGCTGAATAAGGTGTCGGCAAATATATAGACCCAGACCCCGGTTGCTGGCAGAAGGGGCTTTAGCAGCGCGGTAAAAGGCTTCAAAAAGATAACTCTGAGTTTCTTCAGGAATACCTGGGCCCTCGTCTTTTACCCAGACGACTACGTGATGGTCCGCCTCTTCAGTTTCGCGGCCATAGATAGCTTTGCGGGTTAACCCTATCTCTATAGCGCTCCCTGGCGGACTATGTTTAAGCGCATTTTGAATAAGGTTATTAAGGATTTGCTCAACCAATTCTTCTGTCCCCCTGACAGTGACCACTTCCGAGGGTTCCTTGACCGTAAAGAATGCTGGAAAGCGATTAGCTTATGCTGCTCTACTACCCTTTTAACTAAATCTACAAGGTTAAATGAATAGCTTTTAGCAGGTGTAAACCTGGTTTGCTTTAAGCTGTCCCCGTCAAGCCATTGATTAATTAAAACCTCAATCCTGTCGAGCTGGTAAAGCAGCCTGGCGAGGTAGCTTAAATTCCTGGTGGTCAAGGCTTCCAGCTCAAGCGGGTTGGAACCAGCCTGAAGTTGTTTGCTCAGGTTTTGCTGAAGTAACTCGCCCAGAGCTTTTACCACCGTCAGGGGTGTACGCAACTCATGCCCGGCAATTGAAAGGAGAGTCTCTTCCAGAGCAGTTAGTTCTTTTTCCCACTTCTCAATTTCCAGCCTGTCCGGTGTATTGAGGTCTTGAGAATAGGGTTTCTTATCTATAGTTAATACTGGCATAATGCCCTCCGTGGCGTGATAGAAAATACTGGTCAAATAAAGACCAACCGGTTTAGAGGAGTCTACCCGAGTATTGCTTTTAAAGGTAGCTTCCAATGGTTATATTTCACTCTCATTTAGATGGGCCAGGTTATAGCCAAAAGATGGGATTTAAATAGCCACTTTGCCATTGGTTGGTGTTTTGTTGGCAGCATTAACGTTTGGAGCTTTTAGATCACTAGCTTCTTTTTGCTAGCACTAAGTAATTGCTCCCCACGGCTAAAGCCTGACTCTTACCCACAATTTTGTTAACATGAGGACTTAGTAGAAAGAATGGGAGTAGTTGGAAGAATTTTACGAATAGGTGCGTAAAGCCGAGCCAGCCGGGTACAACTGGACCGCTTTCTGGAAGCAGGAGGGCTGGTGCTCGAAAAGGGAGTAAGTATTACCTGGCCGCACCGGGATACAGAAAGCCCGTGCCGGTGGAAGAAAGCGGGCTTACTGAGGAAGAGGTGGACTATCTGATAAAAAACCAGCAGGCATAACAACAATAGCTCACAGCTTTGAGGGCTATAGCGGTTAATTCCATTATCCGAAACTTATATGTTTTAATCGGATGAAGAAAGTAGCCAGAAAGAGCCCTGCATAGTTTTTCTGGCTAGAGAGTTAGTTTTAGCAGCTTTACGATGAGGAAACTTCATCAGTTCTCATTCCTGGAGTTAGTAATTTTTAAGGGTTTGCTACTTCTAGCTTACCATAAATCACTTCCGGCGTCCGCGTGGCTTTAGTTCTGATAGAACCTATTTAAGAGCTAAAATCCACTTACTTGTGAAAAAGGCGTTGAGTAAAGGTGGCGATTAAGGTTATTTCGACCAACAAACCCATAAATGCTTCAAATGCTGCTAGTATTGTCATCGGACTGGCAAGGCCGATGTTAGTACTACCAGAAAATCCTCTACCGTGAAAGCTAGTGAGGCTGAAGACAAACGCTTCAAGCGGAGTAAGTTTTAAGCCTTGAGATGGCCCCAATAAGTAGTAGGCTGTGGCAAAGGTAAAATTTACTAATAAATAGGCTATAAAGCTGCGGCTAGGCTTGTAACCGTAGCCAGCCAATAAATCCAAAAAGACCGAGAAGAAATATTGACCGTAACGCCCTTGCCAGGCAAGTACCTGCCGTTGCAACCTTTGTGCGCGATAGGCAAAACGAGCGGCTTCTTCACTAAGGCCCTGCGCTTCCAAAACTAGAGATAGTTGGCGGTTAGCTCTAACTGCCCTACGGTAGTCTTTAAGGTGGGTGGCCCGGTCTTTGGGTTCGCCGTCTGTGGTATGGCTCTGAAGGGCTTTTTATGATGACCCAGAAAGTCAAGACAGTCTGGTAAGCTTTTTTAAGGAGGGTTGCCTCTCTTTCTTTTGATCGAATATCTATTAATAGCTGCCTTTTTAGGGCTTTAACTGACCACTGCAATAACTTGTTCGAAATGAACC
>DATAKM010000115.1:0-90626 GCA_036261665.1 Chloroflexia bacterium | reverse complement strand
TCCAGGAAACCAAAAAGATTGTTAAGCGATTCGGCCAGGGTGGGATGGGCGAAAATGGCCTCCTGAAGCGCGGTATAGGGCAATTTTCCCATCATGGCAATTTCGAGCATGGACATGATTTCGCCGCCTTCGAGACCCAGGATAGCGCAGCCCAGAATCTCTTTACTCTCAGCGTCCACAACCACTTTCATCAGGCCGCGGCTTTCATCCACTTCCAGCGCCCGGGCAACATAATCCATGGGCATTTTGGCTACTTTAATCTTGCGGCTCTCCTGGTGAGCCTGCTGTTCACTCAAGCCAACCCGTCCTAACTGGGGGTCGATGAAAACGGTATAGGGCACAAGCCGCCCGGTAATCGTAGCACCGCCGTTCTCGGTCAGATTGGTCCGCAAAATCCTAAAGTCATCGTAGGAAATGTGGGTGAAAGCCGGGCCGCCTTTTACATCACCCATAGCGTAGATGCCAGGCACGTTAGTTTCAAGCCGCTCACTCACCTTGATATAGCCGCGTTCATTAGTCTCGACCCCGGCGGCAGCCAGATTCAGCCGGTCAGTATTGGGGGTGCGTCCGGTTGCTACCAGCAAATGGGTGCCGGTCAGAGTTATTTCACCGGACGGGCCTTTTACCAGCAATTCGATAGTGCCTTCCGGCGAGCGGCTGACCTGAACAGGCGAGGTTTCAAGGAAGAGTTCAATTCCATCTTCCCGCAAAATCTTCTCGACCGCTTCGGCTACGTCAGGATCTTCGCGAGAGAGAAGCTGTTTTCCACGGTGGATAATGCTCACATCACTACCAAAACGGCGGAACATTTGCCCGAACTCCAGGCCGATATAACCTCCTCCCAGCACCAGTAAGTGCTGCGGAACCCGGTCCAGTTCCATAATACTGGTAGAATTAAGAAAAGGAACTTCATTAATGCCGGGGATAGACGGTACCGCAGGACGCTCGCCGGTATTAATCAGAATAGTATCTGCGCTTATCCGGCGGGTCTCACCACTATTCAGGCGCACTTCCAGTTCTTTTGGGCCGGTAAATGAGGCTTCGCCCATCAGCAAATCTACCCCTTCCGAGCCCTCAATTCGGCGCTGGCTGCCGTTGCGGAAGCTATCTACAATATCTCGTTTGCGTTTTCGCACTACGGTCATATCAATTGAAACCGGCCCGCCGTAATTGACGCCATAATCGGCGGCGCGCTTCACCAGGTAAGCCACCCTGGCGCTGGCAACCATTGTCTTAGTAGGAGTACAGCCTTCGTTTATACAGGTTCCGCCCACATGTTCACGTTCAATAATCGCCACTTTTCGGCCAGACTTCGCCAGGGCAGTTGAAAGCGGGCCACCCGATTGCCCGGCACCGATTACAATTGCATCGTAAGTAGTATTAGCTGCCAACACAACCTCCTGTTTAAGGATTAATTTACCAGTAATTAGAAACCAGCGTGGAGAAAGGGGTAATTGAATTATCTGTCGCTCAATGAACGCTCGGTCTGCCACTGTTTAAAGTGTTCTAACAGGTTGAGGGCATACTCATCACAGAGCCGTTCACAATACTCTTGAAAAAGGGCCGGGCCGGTCGTTTCCAGCAGAAACCGTGGAAAGAGCCCGCGCTCTACCAGCTTAAGGCCGTCAAAAGCCAGCATGATATGACTGTTAACATGAGCGCGGTTTTGGTCGACTGGTTGTATCCTGATATTGGCCTGGAAAGTCGCGGTATAGTAGCCGGAGGGTAAAGGGCCCAGCGGTTCGCGGGCGGGTTGAAGTCGTATAAAGTTCTGCTCTTTGTCCTTGATAGGTTCCAGATCAAGGACTGCCTTCAGGGGAGTATTTAGAATATTGAAGCTGAAGAAGGCCCGCGCTCGACCGCTGTTTTTACCTACTTGAATTTTACTGACATAGGGAACCTGGCCGAGCAGATTTCGAATATCGCTGAGATATTCGAAACAAACATCCGGGCTGGTAGAAAAGGTGTAACCCCGTTGTACCTGGCCCTTAATTACCAGGTCATCCCCGGTATCATAAAAAGACATCTGCTCAACCTTTCCAATTCACAGAATAAATGAATCTAGTGGACGGTGGAAAAACTTTTCCTTTCGCCGCTTCAGCCAGCTTTGCCCGGCCACTAGATTTGTCGAATAATACCGAGGCTAAAGAGCTTCGCTTACAATTTGCTGAGCCTCGGTCAGAATCTGCTGCAAATGTTCCTGGCTGCGGAAGCTCTCAGCATAAATTTTGTAGACATTTTCGGTCCCGGATGGGCGAGCGGCAAACCAGCCATTGTTGGTTACCACTTTAAGGCCACCGATAGAGGCATTATTACCAGGCGCCCGGGTAAGTTTGGCCGTAATCGGCTCGCCGCCCATTTCGGAGGCTTTAACGTCTTCCGGCGATAGCTTCTTCAGGCGATCTTTCTGGTCCGGGGTGGCCGGCGCGTCTACGCGGGTGTAATAGGAAGTGCCAAGCCGAGAGGTCAGGTCATCGTAGTGCCGGGACGGATCTTTGCCGGTTCGAGCGGTAATTTCGGCGGCCAGCAAATCCATAATGATACCGTCTTTGTCGGTTGTCCAGGCGCTACCGTCCAGTCGCAGGAAAGAAGCCCCGGCGCTCTCTTCGCCACCGAAACCATAAGCCCCGCTCAACAGGCCATCTACGAACCATTTGAAGCCTACCGGCACTTCGCTTACTTTGCGCCCGATTTCTTTGCCTACCCGGTCAATCATGCTGCTGCTGACCAGCGTTTTGCCGATGGCGCTGGTGGCAGGCCAGCCTTCGCGGTTCTGGAAAAGATACCAGATGGCAACCGACAGATAGTGGTTAGGATTCATCAGCCCGGCGTGGGGAGTGACAATACCATGCCGGTCGGAGTCAGTATCGTTGCCGAAAGCAATATCATACTGATCTTTAAGTTTGACCAGGTTTGCCATAGCGTAAGGTGAAGAGCAATCCATGCGGATTTTGCCATCGTGGTCGAGTGGCATAAAGCGGAAAGTCGGGTCAATCGTCTTATTTACAACTGTAAGATTGAGGCCATAACGGGCCGCAATTGGCTCCCAGTAGGGCAGGTTAGAACCACCCAGCGGATCTACGCCCAGGCGCAAGCCGGCAGCGCGGACGGCTTCCATATCAATTACACTCCCCAGGTCGTTTACATAGGGGGTGATAAAGTCGTACTGGTGGGTAGTCGAAGCTCGAAGAGCTTCTTCGTAGGAAATCCGTTTTACGCCCCGGTTCTTCTCTTTGATCAGTTCATTTGCCCGGTTTTGGACCCAGTTTGTAATGTCCACATCAGCCGGGCCGCCGTTCGGCGGGTTATATTTGAAACCGCCGTCGCTGGGCGGGTTATGCGAGGGAGTGACGACAATACCGTCAGCCAGGCCGGTTGTACGCCCGCGATTGTAAGTCAGAATAGCGTGCGAAATGACAGGCGTAGGGGTAATATTATTATCCCGAGCCATAAAGACTTCCACGCCGTGCGCTCCCAGCACTTCCAGGGCGGACTGCTGGGCTGGAGCGGAAAGCGCATGCGAGTCCATGCCAATATAGAGCGGGCCATTGATACCCTGGCTCTGGCGATATTCCACAATCGCCTGTGTGGTTGCCAGGATATGATCTTCATTGAAAGAGCCATTGGAAGAAGTGCCGCGATGCCCGGAGGTGCCAAACTGTACGCGCTGTTGCGGGTCGGAAAGGTCGGGATGAACAGAGTAATACTGGTCTTGCAGCTTAGCAACATCAATGAGCAGGTCTGCCGGGGCCGGTTTACCGGCCAGAGGACTGAGGGCCATAATCGTATTCTCCTTATTTCATCTTGCTCCCAATTTTAACTTTGTTCTTTGCCCCGGTATAAAGTCCAGTTTCCGGGCATACTCTATTTTAAGCTTGAAAGTCACTTACTTTCAAGCCCAAAAGTTAAATTGCCGGGGAAATCACTCGCACTGCGCTCTTTTGAAAGCTTTTGTCTGAATAAAAGAAACTAATGCCGGGTTTTTACCGGTCGCGGAGTCTTCAACAATCCCTTTTTGCTACTTCACAAGGGCTTTGCCAGATTTGTTATAAAAGACCTGAAGCGTCCCATTCTTCGCGACGAGCGGCGAGGGCCAGGGCCAGGTCAGGCCGCTTTTTAGCCAGCCAGCGCTCAAAGCGCATCCCAAATTTGCGGCCCGGAAAGATTTTATAAATCGTGCGGAAGAGAGCTTCGCGACTGAACTTTAAATAGTCGAAAGCCCAGTGGCCCACTCCGCGCATACCCATCACCTCAAAAGTAAAAGGGAAAACGCGTGGAGCGCGAAAAGCGGTCATGAGAGTCAGGCGATTATAATCGAGCCAGCCAAACCGGTCCTGGAAAAAGCGCCGGGTGAGTTCCGGCCCGCATTCATTCAGGCCCGCGCAGAAAACATTCATCATGCGGTTAACGTCATCCGGGTGCTGCCGGGCGTTGGCGGGCTGCATAAAGCGGCTGAAAACCCAGACCAGGCTGATGTTACTCTGGTGCGCGCCTATCTGGCGCAGATGCTCTTTCTCCAGCAGATCGTGATCGAGCGCAAAAGCCAGCAGGCGAGTGAGGCGCGGCAGGTTACGCACCTGAGAACCGAAACCGCAGAACGTCAGGGAAGATTGAGGCGAGGTAGCATCCCCCACGGATATGATACCCCTCCGGCTGGCGCTGCCCCACTCCGCACGGTGGTGGCGAGCGGGTATAAAACCATAGACCGGCTTGAGGTGGGCAAAGTTTTCGCCCGGGGCTTTATATGTAGACAATAGCTCAAAGTAGTCCTCAAAGAGATCCAGCAGGCTCTGTTTGGCGGCCAGTTCCGGTTTTACCAGGTCGTAATAAAAGACATACACCGTCATTTCGTCGCCATGACCGGGAAAGCCCTCCCAGATTAACTGGCGGCCCTTCTGAGCGTGAGCGACACTGAGCAAAACATCCCCGATTTCCGGGTTAACTTCCAGTTCGCCTGTACCACTGACAAAACCGCGAGCGGTAGTACCGACGGTGGGACATACGCCATCAAAAGGTTTGCCATCCTGCAAAACTAACGACAAAGGAGAGATAGAACCGAGAGCATTCACTACCAGGCGGGCTCCGAAACGTTCCAGTTGTCCTTCGCGGTTAGTGGCCTCGACCACAGCGCGGACGGGACCGCTTTCGCTGATTTTGACTGTTTTAAGAGCACGGAAATCGAGGGTCACGCCACCTGCTTCTTCGAACCTGGCGCGAGCCATTTCCAGCAGTTTTCCGAGATCCATGGCCACATCAAGCACATGATCAAGGTAAAGATCGGCAGGCTGCTCGGGAATATCTCTGGAGTAGAAGCGCACTAAACCCTTTTTGTAACGATTTGAAACGGCCCTTTCCAGTTCTTCCACGCTAAACAGGCCCGCTTCCACAAAGCGTTGCAGTTCCTCATCCGAAATATTCCACTCGCGATGGCTGGTTCCCACCCGGCGCTGATCGAGCACAGCCACTTTATAGCCCTGGCGAGCCAGCACCGCCGCGCTAAAAAGGCCCAGCACCCCGCCACAATAAACCACATCAAAATCGGTATCCGTAGCAGGAAGTTGAGAGGCGGGCAGATAGCGTAAAACCTCACTCTCGGTCGGCGCTTCGCCCCGGGCGACCCGCTGCCAGCGTTCCTGCAAAGCCAGGATATAGCCAAGATGCACCAGCCCACCTTCCATGCTACGGAAGGCCTCAATAGTCAGGGGGTAGCGGGAAGCAAGACTCCTGGCAAGTTCTTCAGGATCTTCCGAGTGAACAGTAGCGGACCCAGGTTGCAACAGGGCATCGGCGCTACAGGGAGAGCAAGGATCAATTTTTTCACTAGCAGTATCATCAGGTTTTGGTTTAGCGGGCGAACCGGGCATCGTTAACCTCTTAACTTTATAGGAGTCTCACAGGCCTTCAGGGTGAGATTATAGCACGCTGCTTTATTGAGGTGCATTTAGCCTCTGTTGTGTTTAAGAGTTTATAGCAGAAGTGACTAACTTCTGTATAAGTATACATTCCCATGCTCCTGGCGCCGCTGCCTGCAACCCCACAGTGTAAGGGTCAACTTGACCTGCGCCAATTCCCTTTTCGTTAACATGATTTTGCCTCAGTTTATTGCGCAAAAAGTGCCGAGTCTAGTTCAGGACTCGGCACTTTTTAATCTCACCGCTACATGAAAGCAGTGGCAGGCATTGCATTTAAGGGATTACTACAGTAAAAAACCCAGTTTTAAGCAGGAGTAAGGTTCTAATCTTGCCAGCTATGCGGCAACATTATCCAACTGTGACTGCGCATTTACAGTTTTTGCAAGAATTTTTAGCAGTGTTGCCGCGTTTCAAGCTTACAGGTTCTTACTTAAAGGTGCCCGGCAAGTGTGCCCGATAATCAGTTTGGTGGGGAGTTCTATTTTCTCCGGCGGACGGTCAGGATTTTCGATCAAATCCAGTAACATTTTAGTGGACACGCGCCCCATCTGTTCCAGTGGTTGGCGAACGGTGGTAAGCCGGGGGTGAACGCTGGAAGCCTGGGGTATATCATCAAAGCCGATAATCGAGACATCAGCCGGGATAGAAAGACCTCTTTCCCGCACTGCTTCCATCACACCAAAAGCCATCGAGTCATTTGAGGCAAAAATAGCGGTAGGCGGATTGGCAAGCTGTAACAACTCAACCGTGTTTTTGTAACCGGTAGGCTGGTAAAAGTCACCTTCCCTAATTAGTTCTGGATCAACCGGTAAGCCGTGAGCGATTAAAGCGTCTTTATAACCTTCCAGGCGTTTGCGGGAACAGCCCAACTCGGGCGTGCCGGTAATAAAGCCTATCCGGCGATGACCCAGTTCAATCAAATATTTGGTGGCATCGTAGCCTCCCTGCCAGTTGGTTGTACCAACCGAAGGGCCGAACTCATCAATGCCCTGGTGGTCTACCAGGACATAAGGGAATCTACGCCGCCTGAGCGATTCGAGATAAGCTTCGGCGTTGCGTGGCAGAATTAAGAGCATACCATCGGCTGTTCCCTGAGTTAAAGTGGTTACAAAGAGGGATTCTTTAACTTTGCGACGGTGAGTGGTATAGAGCATCAGATTGTACTGGACCTGGGCTAACTCGTCATCAATTCCCCGGATAACCTCACCGATATAGCTGGTCCCCAAATCCTGAACCAGCAAGCCTACCACGTAAGACCGCCCACCCGCCAGGCTGCGAGCCTGCATGTTGGCGACGTAACCCAGCTTAGTCATGGCTCTCAAGACGCGCTCACGCGCCTCGGGTTTGACGTTGCCCTTGTTATTAATCACCCTGGAAACAGTCGCGTAAGAAACGCCTGCCTCGTTCCCGATGTCTATAATTGTGATTCTGTCGGAATTCTGTCCGCGATTATTTACTCGCATAGCAAGCCCTTATCTAAATCTTTTAGCGAAAATTGTGCAAGCGTTTACAGCAAAATTCTCCTTTATGAAATCATAATAATGATTTGCTGTCAAGCTTTTTCATTTTCCCCGGCCTGGTTTTAACCTACAGCCGGTTTATCTGTCACGCTCAATTAAATTTCAGCCATGTTCTTGGCAGGTCAAGGTCTAGAAGCATCAAAAATAAGAAATTCATCAAAAGTATTGACAATTATTTTTGCCCGTGCTATAAATGTCTTTAGAAAGTTCTGCAAACGTTTACACGAGAGATAGGACTCCTGTTGCAGTAAAGAGTAGCCTTTAACCCGGTCAGGTACTGTATGGTGCTTGCCCAATTGAGCTATCGCAAATTACAAGCTTCCTGTAAACACAAATTCTGGAAACTCTTAATGGCACTTTAGCCTGTATTGGAGAGCTAGATCTATACAGGCCGGCGTAATCCTCAAGCAATAAGTCATAATCCAAGCCTTAGAGGGCAAATTGGGTAGGCCCTGGCTTTACTTACCCAAAAACCTGACCCGGTATCGTAAAAACCTCAATTTAATAGCACTGTTTGAAAGGAGAACAGCGATGAGAAGACAGAGCTGTCTGGTGCTCCTCATGCTTGTATTTGGGTTGATTCTGACAGCTTGTGGCGATAATACCGCTACTACTGCCCCTGCTGCCACCACGGCAGCAGCGACAACAGCCGCTGCTCAGGCCACCACGGCTGCTGCCACGACGGCTGCCGCTACCACCGCCGCTGCAACAACCGCTGCCGCTACGACGGCGGCGCCCACCACTGCCGCGGCTACTACCGCTGCTGCAACAACGGCTGCTGCGGCGACTACTACTGCTGCACCGACTACGGCGGCGGTCGTACCTCCGGCTAAACCTTCCGGGTTGACCGGCAAAATTAGCTGGTGGCATATCACTACAGGTGAGCCAGGTAAATCCGCCTGGCAGGCTATGGCTGACGCCTATATGAAAGCCAATCCCGGAGTACAAATCGAGATAACCATTCTGGAAAATGATGCTTTCAAGACCAAACTGACTACCGTTATGCAATCCGGCAACCCGCCTGACCTTTTCCAGAGCTGGGGTGGTGGTGTAATGGCTGAATATGCCAGGGCTGGCCTTTTGAAAGATATCACCAACGATTTGAAAGGCGGCTGGGGCGATAGTTTTAACAAAGCTCCTCTCGATGTCTACAGCGCCGATGGTAAATACTTTGGCGTTCCCTGGGACATGGGCGCGGTCGGCTTCTGGTACAACAAAGCCCTTTTTGCGAAGGCTGGCATCAGCGCGCCACCTGCTACCTGGAGTGAACTTCTTTCCGATGTTAAAAAACTTCAGGCTGCCGGGATTACACCTATTTCCCTGGGTGAAAAAGACAAATGGCCCGGCCACTTCTACTGGGTTTACCTCGCTACCCGGTTAGGTGGAAAAGCCGCCTTTGACAAAGCCTACAATCGCTCTGGCTCATTCGCTGACCCGTCCTATGTTCAGGCCGGCCAGAAGTTGAAAGAGTTGATCGACCTTAAACCCTTCCCGCAGGGTTACCTGGGCCTGACTTATAACGACCAGGCTGCCGCGATGGGCGATGGCAAGGCAGCTATGGAACTGATGGGCCAGTGGGCACCCAGCGTGGAAAAAGACCAGAGCACTAACAAGCAGGGTCTCGGCGATAACCTGGGCTTCTTCCCCTTCCCGATGGTTGAAGGTGGCGCAGGCGATAAAGATGACGTTATGGGCGGCGGCAATGGCATTGCGGTAGGTAAAAACGCTTCGCCTGTCGCGGTTGACTTCCTCAAGTACCTGACCAGCGTGGATAATCAGAAGGTTATGGCTTCAATCGGGGTAGCTCTGCCGGTAGTAAAAGGCTCTGAGACTGCCGTTACCGACCCGCTCCTTCAGCAGGTTCTGGCTAACGTCAATAAGGCCAAGTATTACCAGCTTTACTACGACCAGTACTTACCACCGGCGCTGGCCAGCGTGATTGTAGACTCGATCCAGGGCCTCTATGCCGGTACATCCTCGGCGGATGCCGTTGCCAAAGCAGTTGAAGACTCGGCTTCTTCCGAATTGAAAAAGTAATTCGGGAGAGCGGTGCTTATCATCCTGATAGGTTGGTTCCACCCGCAAGGAGAACTGGTTTTTACCGGCTTAAAAACCGGTAAAAACCGGCTCCCTGCTAAAGCTGAAGCTTCTATTAAGGCCTGTAAGCCTGGCTTAACGCGGCCATCATTGTTTCAGGCAAAGGATTAAAAAGTATGCAATGGTCATTAGGAACAAAGTTAAATCCGCTTGTTAAGACAAATCAGCGCCGCCGCTGGTACGGCCGGTTGCTTACTATCCTGCTTTTCCTGGCGCCCGCTACTGCTATCTACGTTTATTTCGTAATTCTGCCTATCATCCAGTCAGCGGTCTACAGCATGTACCGCTGGAACGGGCTAGGTCCTCTTCAGAATTTCATCGGCCTCGATAACTACACTAAAGCTCTGGGTGATAAAGTTTTTATGTCAGCCCTGGGCCATAACCTCTTGATAGCTGTACTTTCGATAATCATTCAGTTACCGCTCTCGCTAGGATTGGCGTTGCTGGTCGCGCGTCATCTGCCGGGCCGAGCCGTATTTCGCATGATTTTCTTTCTACCCTATGTTCTTTCTGATGTTACGACGGGCGTAATCTGGTCGTTTGTCTATAAACCTGAAAACGGGCTGATCAATAATGCCATTAGTGGCCTGAAAATCGGCGAGCCGCAAGCCTGGTTGGGCAATCCTAACCTGGCCTTATTTGCGGTTTTCGTGGTGATGTGCTGGAAATATTTCGGGTTTCACCTGATCCTGTATGTGGCCGGGTTGCAGCAAATTCCGGCAGACCTTGAAGAAGCAGCCCGCATTGATGGAGCCAGCACTTTCCAGGTCTTGCGGCATATTACCGTACCGCTGCTGGCTAGCACTATTCGGGTTAGCGTTTTCCTTTCTATCCTGGGATCGCTGCAATATTTCGACTTAATCTGGGTAATGACTCTCGGTGGACCGGTCAATGCTTCCGAAACGATGGCTACTTACATGATTAAAAATGGCTTCCAGCGCTTCCAGTTAGGTTATGGTAGTGCGGTGGGGGTAATCCTGTTTCTGCTGTGCTTTATCTTTTCTCTGGCCTACCAGCGCATGGTGATGCGCCGCGACCTGGCCGGTAGTGGTACGGCTTTATAAAGGAAGCTTAGAAAGAAGGGAGGTTAGAAAAAAGCAATGTTAAAATCTCGCTCATTGGGAAACCAAAAAATCCTCGGCTATCTTCCTCGCTATGTCATAGGGGTAATAATATCGCTGGTAGTGCTGATTCCGCTGGTCACGACTGTACTGGGTGGCTTTAAGACGAATGGCGAATTACAAAATGCACCTTTTAGCTTGCCGCAAGAGTTTCGTCTGGACAACTATAATGCCGTCTTAAACGGTACAACTTTCTGGGGACAGATTCTTAATAGCACCATTGTCATGGTAGCCACTGTTGCCATAATCTTGCTGGTATCGAGCCTGGCAGCATTCATTTTCGCCCGGATGGCTTTTCCAGGCCGCGAGTTGCTTTTCAACTTCTTCACCCTGGGCATGCTTTTCCCGCTGACGGTAGCCGTCCTGCCGCTTTATATTACTCTGCGTCAGAGCAGCCTGCTAGATAACCTGCTGGGAGTGATTTTGCCGCAGGTAGCCTTTAGCCTGCCGGTTGCTATTTTCATTTTGCGCGGTTTTTTCCGCACGATACCGGTCGAACTGGAAGACGCGGCCTACATTGATGGCTGCAATACTTTTGGCTTTTTCTGGCGCATATTGCTGCCCCTTTCACGACCGGCCCTGGCAACTATCGGCGTGCTAAACCTGGTAGGAAGCTGGAACAACTTCCTGCTCCCCCTGCTGGTCCTTAATAAATCGGAATTATGGACTTTGCCGCTGGGCGTAATGCAGTACCAGGGACAGTACGGCGCAAACTGGGCAGCCATTATGGCTTTTGTAACGTTGTCAATGATTCCGGCCATAGTTTTCTACTTCCTGGCGGAGAGACAGTTGGTGGCAGGATTAACCGCGGGAGCAGTCAAAGGCTAAGCAACCCTATGACATTTTATTATGACATTCCATTTTGATATTCCATGACAAAAAGAATGAGAAATAAAGTGAATACAATCAAAAATCCAATCCTGCGAGGTTTTAACCCGGACCCTTCTATCTTGCGCGTGGGTGATGATTATTACATCGCTGCCTCCACCTTTGAATGGTTCCCCGGCGTCCAGATACATCACTCCAGAGATTTAGTTAACTGGCACTTATTGACGCACCCGTTAACGCGTGTCTCGCAACTTGACCTGAGCGGCAATCCCAATTCTGCCGGAGTGTGGGCTCCTGATTTAAGCTACCATGATGGTTTGTTCTACCTGATTTATACCAACGTCAGGAGCCTGGACTGGATTTACAATGACACCCATAACTACCTGGTTACGGCTCCCGATATCATGGGGCCCTGGTCCGAACCGATTTATCTCAATAGCAGCGGCTTTGACCCCTCGCTGTTTCATGACGATGATGGCCGTAAATGGCTGCTCAATATGCAGTGGGATTTCCGGCCTGAGCGCAACACTTTTGCCGGGATTTTAATTCAGGAATACTCTCCGGCTGAACAAAAGCTGGTCGGCCCGATCCATAATATCTTTAAGGGCACCTCGCGGGGCTTGACGGAAGGACCGCACCTTTACAAACGGGACGGTTACTACCATCTCTTGACGGCTGAAGGCGGTACGGTCTACGAACATGCCGTAACGATGGCCCGCTCTAAAAATATTCTTGGACCTTATGAGATTCATCCTCAGAATCCGGTACTGACTTCCGCAGCCAACCGGGAACTGGCCTTACAGAAAGCGGGACATGCTTCGCTGGTGGAAACTCAGAACGGTGAATGGTATATGGCTCACCTGGTCGGGAGGCCTTTGAAACCGCAGTGGACCTGCAACCTGGGCCGCGAA
This sequence comes from Chloroflexia bacterium, assembly GCA_036261665.1. Classification (GTDB taxonomy): domain Bacteria; phylum Chloroflexota; class Chloroflexia; order Chloroheliales; family Chloroheliaceae; genus 54-19. The sequence continues at coordinate 78,237 of DATAKM010000115.1, read as the reverse complement.
ACCGCTCTGCAAAAATGCTACTGGTCGGAGGATGGCTGGCTGAGACTTAGCAACGGCGGCAATGAACCGGAGGTAGAGGTGCAAGGCCCCGACCTGCCGGCTTACCCCTTCGAGCCCGAACCGGAACGTTATGACTTTGACAGCCCTGAATTAAGCATTCACTTTAACTCTCTGCGCGTACCGGTGGACGAAAGCTGGGCCAGCCTGACCGAACGGCCCGGTTATTTGCGCCTGCGGGGCAGAGAATCTTTGAGTTCCTGGCAACGCCAGAGTCTGCTGGCCCGTCGCCAGCAAGCTTTCCGCTGCGAAGCCGAGACTTGCCTGGAGTTCGACCCGCAATCCTTTCAGCAGATGGCCGGGTTAATCTGTCTTTACGATACCCGCAACTACTTCTATCTGTGCGTCAGCAATGACGAGGAAGCGGGTAAGTCGCTGCGTATCCTGGACTGCGACAGGGGTAAGTATTCTGAACCACTCGCCCGGCCCATTAGCCTGGTTGGGGTAGACAGGATCTATTTGAAGGTAATTCTGGATTACCATGATTTGCAGTTTTACTTCAGTTCCGATAGCCAGGAATGGCATAAAATTGGCCCGGTGTTTCCCGCTACGCGCTTATCGGATGAGTATTGCGCTACTGCGAATGGTTCGTTTACGGGAGCATTTATCGGGATGTGCGTTCAGGATTTAAGCGGACGCCAGATAGTAGCCGACTTTGACTACTTCGCGTATCAGGAATTTCCTGAAGATGAGCTTCCCGGCCAGTCCGCCGACTCAATCTACCGGCTTCCGGTAACATCCGAGCTTAAAATCTGAAAGTTTTCAGGATTCTGGTAGAGAGAATGGCTAAAGGTAAGTGGGGAATTGTTATACCGGCAGGAGGTTACGCCAGCCTGGTATATTGAAGCCCCACTTACTTTTGTAGTTAATCCGCACCGGATTGATCCCAGGTGTAGGCGCTATATTCCCAGTCTTGTCAAATACGGGTTAATACTACGGGTATTTCTTTATAGTAAGAACCTATATTTCCCAACCTCAAAAATAGATTATTCCCTTAAAAATTGTGCCTTTTTTCACCATTTTATACCTTTAATTTTACCTGCATTCAATAGAATATAAGAAGAAGTGCCGTAAACGAGCAGCCTGCCAACGGAGGTAGAGCCATGTCTGATAAACCTACCGATCCTCAAGAACCGAACATTGATGTTCAGGAGGAGGCTGAGGATGTCTGCAAAATGATTCGCAGCGAAACAATTAATCCCATGAGCTGGCTTTTTCCTGTGTCAAATGCCTGTATCAGTTGCACTATCTTAACCGGGGGGCATCCCGAAATAATGGCAGCCTACTGCCCAAGGGTGATTGCTCGTTTGACGCAAAAACTGGAACAAGAGCATGAAAAGTAGTCTTACCTTTTAAGATAGTAGTACATAAGGCCGGTACCTCTTGTACTAAAGCGCCTTGAGAAAGGCTTGTACCGACGAAGGAGAAAAATTATGGCAACCAAATCAACAACCCCTGTTGAACCAGAGACCCATGCTAAAAAAGCCACGCCTGTTACCCCGGTTGAGGAAGTTCCAGTTGTGACAAGTGATGCCACTTACAACGACTGGGTCAAACGGGTGGTAGAGACCATGCTTGAGTCGGAGCAGAGATGGCTGGAGTTGGCCACAGAGCAAAACGCGCTGACCTTAAAAGCCCTGAAGCAAGAGGCTGAGTTCCTGCGCGCAGCCCCTACTCCGCCCCTGACCGAGTGGATCAGACGAGGTATTGATAGATTCATGGACTCGCAGCGAAGATGGCTGGATACGGCTACCCGCCAGCGCGATTTGCTGGTGCAAAGAACCCAGGAAACCGAGAAAACAGTAGAAACTCCTAACATTCCAACCGGACAGGCTATGACGGATTTTGCCCGGCAGCAGGTAGAAACGCTGGTTGAAGCGCGCAAGCGCTGGTTAGATTTTGTAGCCAAGCAGAATACCCTGTTCCTCAATACGATCCAGGAAGTGATAGGCGTAAATGATTCGCCAACAGCCGCCAATCGAACTCGACTGGCTCAGGAAACCCTGGATAACTACATCGAGGTCCAGAAACACTGGCTCGACCTGGCTACCCAACCGACTGCCAAGTCCGATGGACATGAGGAGGCAGTCAAAAAGTAAGGTTACATCTCAGGAAGAGGCACAAAATTAAGAAATCAGCATTGGCTGCAATTAGCTGAAATCTTAGTCTGGTGATCTCTTCAGAGAGTGCCTCATCTTTGGTAACAAGTTTGCCAGCAAGTTATGACACTTCTGAATAGCGTATCAAGCAGTAAGTGCATAATTTGCTGGTAAAGAGGCGAGCAAAGTCTCACGCTCTATAACAGGGCGAAATCTGTAAAACTTCGACAAAGTTTTCGGTTTGAAATATTTGAAGAAATAGAAGTTTTTCTAATTAACCAGAGTCTCAGAGAGCCAACCTTGATAGGGTAAAACTTCTGAAGGGGGGAAGAATGAATCAACCAAAATTGAAAAGACATTTAAATACTATTGATGCCACCTTCTATTTTTACGAAAGGAAGGAGGCACCCTTTCACGTTGGTAGCACCATGATTTTTGATGGTGTGATTACTTATGAAGAATTCACTTCAGCCTTGATTTCGAAGTTACCCCTGTTGCCTCGCTACACCCAAAAAGTGGTACCGGCACCTTTCAATATCGGGCAGCCCTGCTGGGAGTTTGACCCGAACTTTGATGTCCGGCGCCATGTTTTCGCCATCCAGATGGACCCGCCGGGCAGTATGGAACAACTCCGGGTGCTTTTCTCGCAAATTGAAAGTACCATGCTGGAGCGCGACAAACCGCTCTGGGAAGTCTATGTAGTAAACGGACTGGAAGGTAATCGCACAGCTATCATTTCCAAAGTGCATCACTGTATGGTAGACGGCATTGCAAGCGTAGATTTGCTGAATGTTATGCTTGATCAATCGCCCAACCCGCCGCCACCCCCCAAACCGCGCGCCATGAACAAACGGTCTCCTAACAACCTGGCCGGTCTTATGGTGGATAGTTTACTTGGCAGAGCCGAAGAGAGCCTGAAAAACTGGACTGAAATGCAACTGGGTCTACTAAACCTGGGACAGGCGCTGCTTAAAAATCCTGCCAGCCCTATTACCAAGCCATCCCTTAACCCTATAATCACGCTGACCACGCCGGTTACAATGCTGCCTTTTAACCAGAATAATTCCGGGCAGCTTGATATTGCCTGGGACCAGTTCTCATTTAACGATGCCCACGCGATACGAGATGTGCTGGGTGGAACAGTCAACGATGTGATGCTTACGGCAGTATCGGCTGCGGTCACCTATTACATGGAAGCGCACGGGTACGAAACTGAAGGAAAGTACGTTCGCTACATGGTTCCGGTTAATATGCGGCATGAGGATCATCACGGAACATGGGGAAACATGATTTCGGTATATCCGGTCCAGGTTCCGCTTAACATTAAAGATCCACTGGAACGCTATCACTATGTAGTCCAGGCAACCAGGGAAATGAAAGAAGGCAAGGTAGCCGATCAATTCAACCTGGTGGTCAACTTGATAGGAGTGCTTCCAGGCCTGGTGCAGGCCACTGCCGGATCGCTAATTTTCACAGAAGTTCCCCTGGTGAATATGGTTTGTACCAATGTGCCGGGTCCGCATCAACCACTCTACATCCTGGGTAAAAAATTAATTGACTCTTACCCGTATGTGCCTTTTGCCTATGCAGTTGGTTTGACCTGCACAATCTTCAGTTACGACCACAAACTCTTCATCAGCCTCTCCAGCGATGCCAGGAAGATGCCGGGAATAGGCAAGGAATTTATACAATACATGGATCAGGCATTTGCGGAATTACAGGTTATGACTGAAAAGCCGGAAATCAGTCTTATCAAGTCAGAAGAACTACCAGAATCTCCGGCAACCGTAGTGCCGAAAGAGGTCATTCCAACCACCAAACCTGAAGTAACCGCAAGGCCAGTAGCAGCCAGGGCAGTCGAAACCGAAGTGATAGAACCGGTGGTCGAAGCTTACCCGATGAGAGACAAAAGCGAATCGCCGGTAGCGGATACGGTTTTACCTGCTGCGGAAGTTATAGCAGCGGCGCCTGAAACTACTGTCAGGCCCGAAGTGACCGAGCCCCTGGCGGAAACTCCCGGCGTAACACCTGAGGCTACCCCACCGGCAATTGAGGCAGTAGTCGAAGCGACACCGCCGGTGGTTGAAGTTCCAGCGGAGGCACTTGAAATACGAGAGGCTGCCGCTGAAACGTCACCGGCAGCGCCTGAGGTAAGCACACCTGCGGTTGAGATGCCTTTGATACCGGTGAAAGTACAGCCTCCTGTGACGGAGTCTCTAGCTTTACTGGTTGATGCTGAACCAGCGGTAGCTAAAAATCCTGACACAAAAGAGGATAGCCAGCCGCCTGAATTAGCTGAAATCAAACCGACGCTGGATAAGAAAGCCAGGATGCCAAAGAGTAACGTTCAGCCTAAGGCCGCTCACCCGGTCAAAAATAATCACACTAAAACAACATCCTAGCACTGCTCTTTAATACCGCTCTCACTTCGAACAGAGCAAAACTGCCCGGCCACCGGATATAGCAACCGGAAGAGGCTTATCGGAAGGCCGTACAGGCCGGGCAGCATTGATAGAGGAAGAGAGGACATTTTGCCATGTCAAACGGACCGGTCCTGTTCCAGACTGAATCAATACCGGTCAATGTGCCAATCTGGCGCGAATTGTTGGTAGGAGTTGACTGGTGGTCCCTCCACTGTTCGCCGGTATATTACAACTTTGGGGTTCCGCATGGAGATGGCTCAGCGGTGGTGCTGGTGCCGGGTTTTTTAGCAACCGATGACTATCTCTGGGAACTGAATCTCTGGTTAAAACGAAATGGCTACCATCCCTATATGTCGGGAATAGGCCGCAACGCTGACTGCTTCGACCTGCAAGTGAGCAAACTGCGCACGACAGTTGAGAAAGCATACGGCGAAACCGGCGACCGCAAAGTACATCTGATCGGTCATAGCCTGGGCGGAATGCTCTCGCGAGCGGTGGCAGAGTTGATTCCCGACCGGGTTGCCTCAGTCATCACACTTGGTTCGCCATTTCGAGGGCTGAGTTCTCACCGCCTGGTGTTGCAAGCTAACGAGGCTCTTAGAAACCGCTTAAAAACAGAAGGCAAAAGACCGGACCAGCCCGGCTGTCTAACCGGCGCATGTAATTGCCTGGCGGCTACCGCTTTGAATCAGAGCCTGGTTTACAGCCAGGTCATGCAGACTGCCATATACAGCAAAAGTGACGGCATCGTAGACTGGAAAAACTGCATCAACGATGATCCGTCCACTAATTTCGAGGTTATCAGCACTCACAGCGGTATGACCTTTAATCCTATGGTCTACCAGTTAGTGGGCCTCCGGCTGGCAGAAGCAGTCAAAAAGCAGGCAGGCCAGGTTTTGGAAGAAGCAGGCCCTGTACCTTCTGGGAATGGCAAACATTGAAAGAGAATATAGATGGCAGAATCGACGATAGAAAAAACCGCCCGGCGAGTGGTGGAAGAAACCACGGCGGCGCTGATGCCGGCAACTATAATCAGTAATTATAAGCCAGGTTTGTGGATTTCTCTTTTGAGCGATACGACTCGCTCAAACGCCTTTCTTTGGACGGAAGCCGGGCTGAGAATGGGAGAACGCCTGAACCGGGTAATTCCTACCGGGCTGGCGGTATCCAGGACAGCCGTAATGGCGGCAGTGGCGTCTGATCTAATTGCTGGCTACCTGACTCTCCAGCAGAGAGCGCGCTGGTTTCCCTGGTTGGTGGGGCCGAACGACTGGGATTTGCAAAATGAAAGAGGCGCTAACCGCCTGCTGGATACCGCCTCTTCGCTGGGCGGCGCTCTAATTAAGGCCGGGCAGTTTGCCTCTACTCGCCCTGACCTGCTACCGCCGGTCTATATCGAACGCCTTTCGCAGTTGCAGGATCGTATGCCGCCCCTGGAGTGGCCAAAAATCCGAGCCGCTATTACGGGTGAGCTTGGGCGCCCACCTGAAGAAGTTTTTGCGAGAGTGGAACAAAAGCCTGTCGCCTCCGCTTCCCTGTCTCAGGTACACCGGGCGTGGCTCAAAGATGGACGAGCGGTTGCGCTGAAAGTGCAGTATCCGCAGGTTCGAGAACTTGTGATGGCTGATATCGCTCTGATGGGTAGAGTAGCGCAGGCCATTTCCCTGGTTTCATCTGAAAGACTGCTGCAATCAATCGTAGATTATCTAAAGGAAACTTTACCTCTCGAACTCGACCTGCGGCACGAGGCGGTAATGATGCAAAAGCTGCAAACCGCTTTAGCGAACCGCAACGATGTATTTATTCCACAAGTAGTACCCGAACTCACTACAGAGCGGTTACTGGTCATGGATTTCGCAGAAGGAATCAAAATAACCGACCGGAGTGGCATGGAAGCCGCCGGAATCAATCCTTCGGATGTTACACGTCTGCTTGTGGATGTCTACTCCGAGCAAGTTTTCCGCCATCATTTGCTGCACGCCGACCCTCATCCGGGCAATCTGCTCGTTCAGCCTGGACCGCGCCTGGTCATGCTTGATCATGGCCTGACTGTCGAGGTAAGCCCCTCTCTGGCCGATGCCATGCGCGAGGTGGTTAGAGCGCTGGTAGTTAACGATTTTCAAGCTCTCGGCGAAGCGTTAAGTTCGGCGGGCCTTAAGACAGCAAAAGGGGTCGATATCATGACCCTCTTACAGACCGTGAGCGTAATTTTTGGAGGTACCGGAAGTGACGTCGTAAAAGTTACAACTCAGTTAGGTTCCAAAATAGGTAAGATTCCGGTTGATTTGCTACTGCTGGGTCGTGCGCTTGGTATCCTCAACGGTATTACCCTGCAACTCGATCCCACACAGAGCGCACTCGCAACAATTGCCATGTATGTTTGAGGTTTTTTTGCCGTACCAAACTCGTTACAACGCTGCTCAGAATTAGCCAGGAAACAACTAAAGATCATCAACGTAGCTTACGCCAAAACGAGTCAATGAAGATAATTGGTAAGAGTTAATCCAAGAGGAAGAGCTATGAGTCTTAATTTAGCAATGCTGCTGACAGAGTCAGCCAAGAATCATCCTGAAGATGTCGCTGTTATTTACGAATCTTTCAAGATGACTTACGCCCAGCTTGATGCCGCATCAAACCAGTTTGCTAACGGTTTGGATAAGATGGGTATCAAACGAGGCGAAAATGTCGGTTTGATGTTACCTAACATCCCGCAGTTCCTGATCGCTTACTACGGTATTCTAAAGTTAGGCGCTGTGGTAGTGCCAATGAATGTACAATTCAAGGCCAGTGAGGTTGACTACATCTTAAATGACTCTGACGCAGTTGCGCTTATTACGATGGATGCCTTTATGACCGAAGCCTTTAAAGGCTACCAGCACGCTGCTCTATGCCGCCATTTAATTATGGTCCAGACAATGGGATTGGATATTCCTCTGCCGGATCATGGAGTGGTAAAGTTTGAGGAAGTATACAAAGAGTCTTCCCCTGTCTTCGATCTTACCCCGACTTCGCCGGATGATACAGCAGTAATTATTTATACCAGCGGCACGACCGGCAGGCCAAAAGGGGCTCAATTGACCCATTTCAACATGTTCTATACCGCGGTATCCTCCAGGAAACTGGTACCTCCTTCCCCCAACGATGTCGCCATTGCCATCTTGCCGTTATTCCACATCTTCGGCCAGAGCAGCGTGATGAACTGTATGCTGGAACGGGCCGGAACAATCACCCTGGTCCCCCGTTTTGAAGCGGGGAAGGTTCTGGAAGTAATAGAGCGCGATAAAGTAACCCTTTTTGAGGGCGTACCCACCATGTACTTCGCTGTGCTGTACCACCCGGAACACAAAAATTACAACACCAGCAGCCTGAAGTATGGCATTTCGGGCGGAGCGGCTATTCCGGTTGAGGTGCTGCACGCTTTTGAGAAGGAATTTAATGTACCTGTTCTGGAAGGGTACGGACTATCCGAAACATGTGCTACCGCTACCTTCAACGATGTGGAACATCCCCGTAAAGCCGGCTCAATTGGGCGCGCGAACGCGGGTATTAGCGTCAAAGTGGTAGATGCTCACGACCGGGAAGTATCACGAGGAGAAAAAGGCGAAGTTATCATTCGTGGTTACAACGTCATGAAGGGTTACTACAAACGCCCGGAAGAGACTACCGAATCGTTGCGTAGTGACTGGCTCCATACCGGAGACATCGGTTATATGGACGAGGATGGCTACATCTATATTGTGGACCGGGTCAAGGATATGATTATCCGGGGCGGCTACAATGTTTATCCGCGAGAAATAGAAGAGGTAATGTACCAGCACCCTGCCGTGCGAGAGGTAGCCATAGTGGGAATACCGGACCCCAGGATGGGCGAAGATATCAAAGCCTACGTTTCGCTCAAGGTAGGAACTACCGCTACTCCTGAGGAGTTAATCGAATTTACCAGGGAGCGGGTCGCTAACTATAAGTATCCCAGAGAAGTCGAAATCATGGAAGAGCTACCGAAGAATTCGACCGGGAAAATCCTCAAGACCGAGTTACGCAAACTGGTAACGCAAAGCGTAAGTTGATATTTGGTAGCCGGCCCGGGATAAGAGAGTAAATCTTAAGTAGCGGGTCAAGGCGTTTAAGGTAAGCTCAGGGCTACATATTAGCCACCGTAGAATTTAGCCCTGAGCAACTCAAGCAGAACATAAAGAGGTCTTATGTCAATGAGTATTCCACGTTCAAAAGAGAACGATTACACCCGAGAAATGGCCGAAGCCCGTAGGAATTTCGTCAAGGAGCAGACCGGTAAAGAACTCCACCATGTCGGACAATATTCGTTTGACCCTGAAATTGTAAAGGGTAACAACGAGCAATTTATGGGAGTAGCCCAGGTACCGATTGGTCTTGCCGGACCGCTCCTGGTACACGGAGAATACGCCAACGGTGAATTCTACGTGCCTCTCGCCACCACCGAAGGGACGCTGATTGCCAGCTATAACCGGGGCATGAAGTTATTAAGGGCGGCAGGTGGTGTAACTACTACCATCTCAGACGATGCTATGCAACGCGCCCCGGTCTTTATTTTTCCCAGCGCCCGTGAAGCCCGCGAATTTGGCAAATGGGTGTCAGAGAATTTTGAGGGAATAAAAGAGAGGGCGGAATCCACTACCAGGACCGGGCGGTTGCGCGATATCGAGCAGTACTCTGCCAGCCGCTTCCGCTTCCTGCGCTTCAACTATACTACCGGGGATGCCGCCGGGCAAAATATGGTTAGCAAGGCTACCAAGGTCGCCTGCGACTGGATTTGTAGCGTATACCCTGGAATCGAACATTATTTTCTAGAATCCAACTTTGCTACTGATAAAAAGAGTTCTCACATTAATATGATGCACACCAGGGGCAAACGTGTGACAGCGGAAGCTGTTATTCCAGGAGCCCTGGTAGAAATGCTCACCCATACTAATCCGCGAGAACTGGCTCAGGCCCGTCAGATTATAAATCTGGGTAGCTTCATTGCCGGCACAAACAATAACGCAGCCCATTCCGCGAATGGCATAACCGCCCTGTTTATTGCAACCGGCCAGGATGTAGCCAACGTGGCAGAATCATCCGCCGCGGTAGTTTATGCCGAGGCACGGCCAAACAATAACTACTATTTCTCGATTACTATTCCTTCACTGATTGTAGCAACTTACGGCGGCGGCACTGGATTGGCGACCCAGCGAGAGTGCCTGGAGATGATGGGTTGCTACGGCAAAGGCGGAGTAATGAAGTTTGCTGAAATTGTAGCGGCGACCGTGCTTTGCGGCGAGTTATCGCTGGGTACAGCCGTCGTTTCGGAAGAGTGGGTCGATAGTCACGAACGGTTAGGTCGCAATCGTAAATAAACCTGGCTTATTCCTTAATATGGTTTAAAACGAAAACCCTCTCCAGTCGAGAGGGTTTTCCGCTTTTACTCTAAGCCGATCTTAGCATTGTCCTGTTAGCTTCCGCTTTTTGAGTTGCCTGGTGTAACCTCTGGGCCAGTAGGCGGTAGACAAATGGATTAAAGGCAAGGCCTACGTGGGTGCCGGTTACTTCAAAGTTGGCGGTTGGATCGCTGGTAACGCAGACCTTCCAATCCACGATGCCATCTGTTTTGGTGTAGATTGCCGTTTGCATTACCCCACCCGGCAAATTGTTACGGAGTGACTCGGCGGTTGGGCAGCTACAGGCCCCGGTAAAACAGTGCGGAAAGTCTTCTTTACTGTCTCTTACCACCTCAATGCGCTGTTTTACCACCTTAGAAGCCTGAAGCACAATCGGGTGAGAACTGATTCCCCGGAAAGGCGAAGCGAGGGTAATAACCGACTCTACCATGTGCGGGTAGCGGGTAGCTACTGCTCGCGATAGAACCCCACCCAGGCTATGGCCAATCAGGTGAACTTTTCGATTCCCGGTCTCCCGGTAAGCCTTCTCCACAGTCACATAGAGCTTTTCCACCAGGGCATTAAGACAGTCGGCGTTGCGACCTATTTTGGAAAGGTAAGGTTTGTAACCCATTCTGCACAGCCAGAACGACATTTCCATAAGGTAAGTATCGGTAGCCAGGAACCCCGGCACCAGGATAACCGCCGAACGATCACCCCTGGGCACTCCCAGGCCATAGTAAACAGGCGCATAACGCAAAGCCAGCCAATCTATACCGGTTAAAAGTTCGCGCCAGATGGGTAAATTAACCGGAACAAGCTCTAATTGAAAATTATCTTGTTGTAATTCCATACTCTAAATACCTGAATCCTCTCTTTGCCTCCATTGGCAATTGTTAAACGCTGTGTCCGAGAGTTCTAAATTTAGAAGTCTACAGGTCCTTCTCGTCCACAATACAACCTGAACGTTACTGGAACGCCTTACACATGAATAATTTTGTGTTTGACTTTATTAAAGTAACCACTCTACCAATATCACTAACTATGCCATTACAATTCGACTCAGAGCAGCCTGTGTGAGCCGTAAATTGCCAGGGTTTGTAGATTAAGCTTTACAGAAAGCATCCGGTTAATCAGGTATCAGAATAAACCCCGGACACAATTCTGAAAATCGTTCAGTTTTTTAAATTTATGTTGAAAAGGTAATACAGGGGGGTACACACCGGGTAAAATGACCGGCTTTAACCGGCATTCTACTACAAATAGCTATTTCGGGGTTCACTAAATCGCTCATAATGGAGCAAGCAAACGGATTCCCGACAGTAACAGCTAATCCAGATGTTAAGACCACCACACCTTAATAGATTAGAACACCTTAACTGTTAACCAAGCCGATTAATCGCAAATGAATTAAGCACATTTGATTTTCACAGGCTGCTTCTGACAATCAAAAGCAGCCTGTGGAAAAAAGCTCCGTTAGCGTTGGTTTTTAATCTGAAAGAAGCGGTAGTACCAGCTTTAACATCAAGTCTGAGTCTGCCGTCCGGGGATTATTTTAACCTCGCCGTTGTCCCTGGAAAGGGAGTTGAGTAAAAAGATCAAGCCAGCGTTTCTGCACTTCAACGTAATTATTGACGGCCTGCTGGGTCCAATCAACATAACTGGCTGCCGAAGTACCTTCTTCAATGTTCAAGGCCTTCTTTACTCCTGCCACCACCTGGGCATTCTGGCGAGCGGCAAAATCCAGCCAGCGCCGGCGAGCGTCAGCCATCATTTCAAGCGGTTGGCTGGTGAATCCGGCAAACTGAGAGGCTGAAGGAGTGGCAGTAGCGCCGACCTCGGGTATATTATCGATATCGGCAGGCTGTGTCTCCATGTTAAAGAACTGCGTGCGCTGCTGAGTGAAATTTTCAGTCCATTTGCGCTGGGCTTCCAGGAAATTTTCCAGGCCCTGTCGCGCCCAATCACCTAAAGCAGGGTTGGGAGCGCTGCGATAAGCTTCAATTCCCTCGCGGATAGCATTGAAAACCAGTTCATTCTGCTGAGCAGCCAGTTCCATCCATTTGCGTTCGGCTTCTACCAGGCCTTCCACTAACTGGCGGGCCCAATCGGTATACTGCCCACCGTCCATTGGATTATGGTGGGTGCTTTGATTCATCTCACTCATCTTTGGTCTTCCTTTTCGATTAGTTACTAATTACGATTGAAGCCATTGATTAAAATCATCTTAGCAGGATTTCACCGAACTTGCAACGATTTAACCTTATGGCCCCTACCAAATAATCTTACACTTCTTTGCTGCACAAAAGCCTGTGGTCAACTAATAAAGACAGAGTAATGCACGGGTTAAAGCTGATTGTTCAGGATATCAGGTTCTTGTAGACAATAGAATGACCGGCTTGCGGTCATTCTACGGTGCAGGCATATTTTTGATTAGGCCTGCGTTTAATCGGGGTTTTTCTCCATTTGCCGGTTAAGGTAGGCTATAACCTGCGGGCAAGAGCAGGCCATCAGGTCAGGGCGACCACCTGTTACCAGGGTACAACTCGCGCACTGGTTAACTACTGGAAAAATCCAGCCCAGGGGTGAATAGCGCTGTCTGCGTATGGCATCACAGGCCCGTCTAACCTCTTCGTGAGTAACTGTCTTGCGAGAAGTGGTTGTGCTTTCAGGCATATATACATCCCCTTTCTGGCTATAGTTAAATATACAATTTTAGTTTAAGCGGTCAAAGTAAACCTCAGCGTAAATGGTGGTAAATAATAAGTAAATTATACTTGCCTCAGACCGCATCTAAACATACTTAACTACCGTTTCGAGGGTATCCTGTTCAGGATCTAACTGTAACCCAATGCCGTTGAGCATCCCCAGCGCTCGCCCAACCAGTAATAGATCCACCGGTATCTGCCCGACACTGGTGCCCAGTTTTGTCCCAACCTCTACGACATCCTTGTTTTCACCCGCCCCAAAAATTACACCTACCACCTGCAATAGCGTGATTACATCTACCCCTTCCACCAGTTTAAGCCCGGCAGAGCTTAAAGCCTGACCAAGAGCATCAAAATCGCCTTCAACGAGCGCCTTGACCATATCGCCCATCGCCTTTGCCATAGCGGGTGTCAACCGGACGGTCAGGCCGTGATCGAGGATAACAATACGAGGTCCGGGTTGGACCAGCAGGTTACCGGGATGCGGGTCAGCGTGCAGCAGATGGTTTTGAAAAACCTGTTCGGCATATAACTCATTCAGCAAGCGAACTACTTCAGAGGGATTGATTCCAGCGGCTTCCAGGGCAGAGCGCTCTGTTACCTTGATTCCTTCGATAAACTCCATAACCAGCATCCGTTCGGTGCTAAATTCCGGGAAGCTAGCCGGAACAATCACATCCTCGCGGTGCGCAAGAGCTTCACGCAATTCCTCCATCATAACCGCTTCTCGCCGCAGGTTTAGTTCGAGGGGTAAGGTTTCTTTCAAAAATTCGACAATCGACTGCAATTGCATATTAGGAGAGATCCGGGAAATTGTATCAGCCGCCCGGCTCAACATTTTAAGGTCAGCCTCAACCAGTTGCTTTACCTGGGGATAGAGAATTTTAACCGCGACCGCTCGCCCGTCTTTCAACCAGGCCCGGTGTACCTGAGCAAGCGAGGCTGCCGCTACTGGCGAATGTTCTACCCGCGAAAAAACTTCCTCAAGCGGGCGACCAAGCTCACGAAGCATGGCCTGCTGGATTGTAGGCCAGTCCAGCGGTGTCATATTGTCCTGAAGCCTGGAAAGACGCTGGATGTAAATAGCCGGTAGCAAATCGGGCCGGGTAGAAGCGAACTGTCCGGCTTTAATCAAAGCACCGCCCAGAGATGCCGCCGTATCGAGTAACCGGTTAGCGCCTCTTTCATGCTGCAATTCCCAGTCTCGGGAGCTTACCAGCCAGGGTAGCCAGCGAGACCTTTGCTGAAGGGTTAAATAGCCGCTTAGCAGATCGGCGGCGACGGTGGCCAGCACCAGGGAACGCGAAACCGGCAAGCCCACCGGGGCTAACCGGTTCAGGCGCTCACCTAATCGCAAACTTGCTTCTGTCCATAAAAAGAGGTTAGACCGGCTTACATCACCAAGTTGAGTTAGAAGTTGAGCGGGATATAACACTCCATTCTGCAAGGTATTATCCTTGTGCGGCAAAAGAGTCTCACCTGTTTCCTGCAAAGTCCGCCGGGTGGTCTGTTCTAAAATAGATTCCATGACTTTAGTTATCCCCTCCTGGGTTCGTAAGCAGGCACTGGTTTGGGCTGCATACGAATAAATTCAAAGCACTCTTATATAAATACGCATACACTAATGACAGAGTTACATTTTTCACAATCATGATATTCTACGCCACAAAAGAGAGCCATGACAGGAATTAAACCTGTGCGATTGATAGATAATGATGAATTTCAGGAATAAATAGATAATAGTTATGTTTAACTGTATGCCTATTGCAGGTATTGACGCGCTCATAAACCGGGTTTATGCTGGTATTAGATTTCTTTCAATCGAGCGTAAACGGGCAAGATTTTAGAGCTACCCGACAACAACTCATGCAGTGTAAGCAAGGGCACCAGGTCTTGCTATGAATGTGGGAATTTCAGATAAGGAACCGGGCAGAAATGCCAGATCACCGGATCATTCTAAAGATCTCAGGTCGATTGGTCGTGTCCGGAAATAACTTACTGCTCAACACTTAATGTCATAAATATCGGAAAATAAAATAAGAAAGATCGGGTGGAGTAAAATGGCGGAACCCAAATCAAATCAACGTTTAAGTTCGCTGGATGCCAGCTTCCTGTATTACGAACGAAAAGAAGCTCCTTTGAACATTGGGGGTATCCACATTTTTGAATCGGAGATTCCTTACGAGGAGTTTATAGAGCATGTTAGCTCAAAGTTACCCCTGTTGCCACGCTACCGGCAAATTGTCAGACTCTCTCCCTTAAACACTACCCAGCCCACCTGGGAGCCAGATACCAATTTTGATATACACAGGCATATTTTTGATGTTAAGCTGGAAGCTCCCGGCACTATTGACCAACTCCGCGCCCTGGCCGGCCAGGTTCATTGCGGCATGCTTGACCGCAACAAGCCTTTATGGGAATTGTACCTGGTACAGGGTTATGAGGGCCACCGCACCGTCATGATATCCAAAATCCACCATGCTATGGTAGATGGCATTTCAGGTGTTGACTTGCTCAATGTAACCCTCGATTTTTCGCCAAATCCTACTCACAAAGGGACCAAACCTCCCGAACCGAAGGAGGCATTTTCTAAACATCCCCATACTATGTTTGATAGCCTGCTGGATTACTTCGAGGATAACGTCAAAACCTGGACCAGCGTGCAAACTCAACTTTTATGGACGGCAGAAAAGTGGCTTAAACAGCCCGATAGATTGCTCTCTCCTCAGAACCTGGGAGCCCTCGGTAATATTGTCAGTCCGATTTCGATGTTGCCATTCAATCGCCCTTTATCCGGCAAAATTAAACTGATCTGGAGTAACTATTCCTTCGCAGAAATAAAAGCTATTCGAGCGGCCATCGGAGGAACCGTCAATGACGTAGTCCTGACAGCCCTGGCAAAAGCTTTCGCTGATTACCTGGAGGAGCGGGACTTCCCAACCAGAGAGCGGGTGTTAAGAATAATGGTCCCGGTCAGTATGCGACCGGATGAGCAGCGGGGAGCGCTGGGCAACCAGGTATCATTGTTGCCGGTCGAAATTCCGCTCGATATGGCTGATCCGATGGAGCGCCATACATATGTAATCGAGAAGACCCAGGCCCTAAAAAATACTCGAATAGCGGATGCGATCAATCTCTTCTCAAATTTGCTCGGAGTGGTGCCGCCCGCTCTACAGGCTGCGGTTGGTTCTATAGTAGATACGCCGGTTGCCATCTTTAATATTGTTTGCACCAATGTACCGGGTCCGCAGGTTCCGCTCTACTTGATGGGCCGCAAGATGACCGAAAGCTTCCCATACGTACCAATTGGCTTTGCGGTCGGAATTTCAGTTTCAATCTTCAGTTACAACGGCATGCTGTATATGGGTATAACAGCCGACGCTGAGTCCGCCCCTGATGCGGACAAATTAAAGGGATTCCTGGACTCTGCCTTTGCTGAAATCAGAACAGCCGCCGGGCTAACGGCAAAACCGCAAAAAACTGAGGCTGTACCGGTTCAGCAAACCCCGGCGGTTAAAGCTGAAAGCCAGGTCGTTGAAGCCGGAGCAGGGGCCGAGATGCCGGAACTCGAAGATAAACCGGCTAAACCAAAAGCTAAAGCTAAGGCCTCAAAGAACGGAGCCAAACCCGGCAACCAGGCGGAAGAGGTACATTTAGTTACTACAGTTGTTAGCGCAACCGGGGAAGTAAAGAAGAGCGAGACAAACTGAACTGTCTCAGCGAGGCCTTTTAAGGAGGATTGATATGCCGGAATGGACTGCCCGAAAGATCCCGGACCAAACCGGGCGTGTAGTAATTGTGACCGGAGGAAATAGCGGCCTCGGTTATGAGAGCGCTTTAGCCCTGGCTCGGAAGGGCGCTGAAGTGATCGTGGCTTCTCGCAACCAGGCCAAAGCCCAGAACGCGCTCGACCGCATCAGGCAGCAAATACCAGGGGCCAAAGTTGGATTCATGCAGCTTGATCTTGCCAGCCAGGCTTCGGTACATGCTTTTGCCGGTAACTTCAAAGCTAAATATAACCGCCTCGATCTTCTGTTTAATAACGCCGGGATAGCCACCGTTAGCCGCCAGGAAACCGAAGATGGCTTTGAGATGCACTTAGGGGTCAATCATCTTGGCCATTTCGCTCTTACCGGACTGCTGCTGGATAAACTTCTGGCTACGCCCGGCAGCCGGATAATTACGACTACCAGCGTTTTACAGACTATCGGCTGGATCAATTTTGAAGATTTACAACTAAAACGCACTTACACCCGGTTCTTTGCCTACGGGCAAAGCAAACTGGCTAATATGCTTTTTGCGCTTGAACTGGACCGGCGTTTGAAAGCGGCAGGCGCAACTACTCTCAGCGTGGCGGCCCATCCCGGCTATTCCAATACTAACATGACCCAGAAAAGCGCCAGCACCTTCGGCACTTTCCTGGAAGATATACTTTTCAAGTTTACTAACGAGGTAGTGGCTCAGAATGCGGAAATGGGCGCATTACCCCAGTTGTACGCCGCCACAGCGCCGGGGGTAAAAGGAGGGGAACTATACGGGCCTCGCTTTTTCACTCATGGGTATCCTGCGATTAATCCTGCCACCATCCAGGCCTATGATGAAGAGACAGCCCGCAAGCTATGGCAGGTCTCCGAAGAGCTGACCAGAGTAAACTATAGCCTCACTAAAGAGCCCGTGGCGGTTTAGAGAGCTTTAAAGATTTTAGCCAGGATATCAACAAGCGCAAGGTAGCTAAATGCTGGCCTTGCGCTTGTTTTGTTTAAGCTTGAGCAGAATTCTACACCGAGTGCTTCAACAGAAAGCCTCTATCAAAAACTTCAGCTAATTCCCCAGAAAATTCAGGACATCCCGGTTAAAGCGTTCGGCCTGTTCGATAATCGGAATGTGACCTACTCCCTCGTATACCAGCAATCTGGCACCGGGGATTCTTCGAGCTAGCCGTAGCCCATTCCCAAAAGGCACGAGGGGATCTCTGTTACCGTGAATGACCAGGGTAGGTACTCTGACCTGGCTCAAACGGTTAGAGGCATTATGGGTTAAACAGGCTCTTAGCTGGCGAGAATAGGCTTCCTTGCTCATGGGGCGGTAGCGGGCAATCTTAACAATATCCTCCATAACCTGAGGATGCGCGGCGGCATAACCGGGCCCCATAATCTCAGTATAAATCTTGCGAGCCATAGCGCCTACTTCTAAATTCTGGCGCCGCAGCATTGTAGGCCACAAACGAGGACTGGCCGGGATATTGGTTAGACCACCTGCTGAGGTGGAAACCAGTACCAGTTTCTCGACCAACTGTGGGTGGCGCAGGACTAATTCCAGTGAAATAAAACCGCCCATCGAAATGCCAACTACATTTGTGCGCTCGACTCCCAGCGCCGTTAGCGCGGCGGCCACATCATCGGCCAGTTCCGCGATGGAGTAAGGCGTGTTCGAAGTCTCACTGTCTCCGGCATCGCGGTTATCCAGGGCAATAGTGCGGTAATAACGGCCGAATTCTTCCAACTGACTGTACCAGCCTATACGCTTGGAAGCCAGACCGGTAAGCAGAAGGATCGTGCCTTTAGGATTGGGAGGACAAACTTCACTGTAGGCAATTTTACGCCCGCGTATAGTAACAAAGGAAGGTTCTTTAATTTGTAACATCACACCCTCATCTAGCTAATACATCCTCTACATTCATTCGCATAATATTTACAGAACTTATCAAAAACTTAAACATAATTTATCAACTATTTATATAACTAATTTTCTTACGCAAACGATTTACTTATCTTATTTTTATTGTAATTTGCTGAATCTGTGCTATAATCCATGTTGTTAACGCGACAACAACCTTATCTATCTAAACTCTAATTCCAATCACCCTGTAACAACTGGTTTCTTTTTCTAATTGTCTCTTGCCGGTACAATGAAGTACATGGAAAAACCGGTGTGTGTTTTTACAGCGGGGTAAAAACACACACTATCAAAAATCCTGTCATCATTTATCAATAAAAATCCCCATCTCCGAAGTATTTTAACACTTACTCTCTATTTAATTAAGAATGATTATAACCTGCTGAACCAATCAGCTTTTCTTTAAAGATTCTACCACCTCGTGAATTTAATGGAAAGAGAATAAAGTTCTTTTTGTATATGAGTGCTGTTAGAAAGTTGGGATGCTCACCGCTATTTTCAACTCCTTTATTGTTATCTAAATATACTTACCAAAAGGAAGTGGCATACTAATTGCTCGATTTTGCTATATCCGGCTCACAGGGGCCAGAATGATTATCAGGTATGGATTAAGGGAGTTTTTTAATGAAAAGTCTGGCTTTACTGCTTTTGCGCTTAGTAACAGGTGCCTTCCTGGCCGGGCATGGCGCGCAAAAACTTTTTGGTTCCTTTGGCGGCCACGGGCTTAAAGGTACGGCCGGTTGGCTGGAAAGCACCGGCCTCAAACCGGGCAAAACCTGGGCCCTATTAGGGGGTGGCTCCGAGTTCACGGGCGGTCTGCTCCTGGTGCTGGGTTTCTTAAACCCGGTGGGTTCGCTGGCAGCTTTAGGCGCAATGGGTATGGCTTCCACCAAGTTTCACTGGGGCAAACCGATCTGGGTAACAAGCGGAGGAGCAGAACTGCCTGTTACCAATATGGCAGTCGCAACAGCCATAGCGCTGGCCGGACCAGGCAAATATTCGCTGGACAGAGCCTTCGGAATCAAGTTACCGCGCTGGATTTTCCCGGTAGGATTGGTAATTACGGCTGCCAGTATCGGCTACGGTCTGTTTATCAGCGCCAAACCGCAAACCAACCTTGTGCCGGAAAAAGCCGCCGGTGCCGAACTCCAGGCCGGAGAAGAAGCGGCCCACGATCTTTAGAGCTACAACAAAGTAAGCCTATAAAAACTCCACCTGTTGATATCAGCAGGTGGAGTTTTTGTTACCTGTTTCCTGATGTTGCGTTTAGTCTGGCCGGATTTAGAAAAAAGTAGAGAGAAAAACTGAAAGCGGTAAAACTTTGTGGTAAGCTTAACTGTAACATGCCGGTTTGATGCAGCGAGTGGAACTTGGTAAAATCATTGATGAGCAATAAAGTCGTAAAAAGAATTTTTGTAGAAGAGACTAAATGACAAACACTGATATAGATGTAGCCCGGGAACTGGAACAAATCCGCAACGAGGTTAAAGCGCGGCGCGAGAAGTTACACGGAAGCGAACTGAGCGAGTTAAGGAGCCTGATCCGCCAGGTAAACGAGCGCTGGAACGTCAGCGCCCACTTACCTATCACCTGGGGCGGCCCTCCATTGCTGGGTCGTGCTCTTTCTTATGTCAAGCGAGTTACTCGCCTGCTCTTGCGCTGGTATATTAACCCGATAGTCGAGCAGCAAAATAACTACAACGCCGCCGTCACCCGCGCCCTGTTGCAAACAAATGCTTACCTGGAGCAATTAACCCGCGAGGATTATGCCCTGGAACAGCGTGTAGCAGCTCTGGAAAAACGCCTGAATACAGCAGATTTTTCTGAATGAACATCGTAATTTGCCATTCTCAGGTGCCTTATGTGCGCGGAGGGGCGGAAGTCCTGCTGGACGGGCTGATTGCGGCTCTCCGGGAGGAAGGGCATCACGTAGCATTAGTTTCGTTGCCTTTTAAGTGGTATCCTAGAGCGCAACTGGAGCAACAGGCCCTGGCCTGGCGCATGCTCGACCTGAATACGTTAGGCGGGCGCACGGTTGATATGGTCATCTGTACCAAGTTTCCAACCTGGGCCGTACAGCATTCTCGCAAGGTAATCTGGCTGGTTCACCAGCACCGCCAGGCTTATGACTGGTACGGCACTCCTTTGAGCGATTTCGGCCTATCTGAAGAAGATCAACGGGCCCGGCGAGTAGTGCTCGAGACTGATAGCACCGGAATAGGTGAAGCCAGGGGTATCTATACAATTTCCAGGAATGTAGCGAACAGGCTGGCGCGCTACACCGGTCTGGGTGGACAGGCCCTTTACCCACCAACACAGCACGACCGGTATTATCACGAAGAGTATGGGGATTATATTTTCTCGATCAGCCGCCTCGATAGCGCCAAGCGAATAGACTTATTACTGGCGGCTCTTAAAAAAAGCACCAGCGGTGTGAGGGCGATTATTGCCGGGAATGGGCCGGATGCGGAAAAGTTGCAGGCCCGCGCGGCTGAACTGGGTCTTAAAGGACGAGTTGAATTTACCGGGCGCGTGAGTGATGAAGAAGCTATCAAACTCTACGCCGGAGCGCTGGCTGTTTTTTACGCCCCGGTAGACGAAGACTATGGTTATGTTACGGTTGAGGCGATGCGTTCGCGCAAACCGGTGCTAACCGCGCCGGATAGCGGCGGAGTGCTGGAATTTGTGGATGATGGAGTAAACGGCTATATTTGCCCGGACCCGGCTGCTTTCGCCGCTGCCATGGACCGGCTTTACCGGGATAAAAACCGTGAACTGGCTGCCCGCCTGGGTACGGCAGGTTACGAAACAGCCCGGCAGGTCCCCACATGGCGCGAAGTGGCCCAAACTCTTACGGGGAGCGCAGGCAATGACAGTTGAGTCAGAGGCTAAACCCCTGGCTGTTGAGCCGGAAGGGGTCTTAATTGAAAATCTGACCGTGGAAGGACCACGCGATAAGGTCTTCTTCCGGCGGCGCGTTCCGGCGGAACAGATTGAACAGATGGAACTGGCCGATGGCCTGGGCATTTTCTTCCGCTATGATAAAGAGCGCCAAAAGCAAATATTGCTCAATATCGCCCGAATGCCCTACGGTAATGTAGTGCTGGCCCACACCCCTGGAGGCCTTATTACAGGCTATGTCTCTACCCACCCGGTAGACTCTTCGGAGCGCTGGGATACTCTGAACCAGGTTTCGCATGTCAATTCCGAGGGTAAGCTTTACGTTTATGAATTTGGAGCAATCGAGGTCAGCCGCCAGTGGCGAGGTATGGGCCTTAGCACCCGCCTGATGCGCGCCGCCTTCGAAACTGATGATTGGTTTGAAGATAAAATTACCGTCTCGGTGGAGTTTGCCTGGCACTGGGATTACGAAGAAGTGGGTATGAGTAAATTTGCCTATCGCAACATGCTCAAAAAAGTTATCGGTTCAGCCGGATTCGAGCGCATGGATACCGACGAGCCGAATGTGGTAATGGATTCGGCTAATATGTTCATGGTGCGGTTGGGGCCGAAAGTACCTACCGAGGTACAGCAGCGTTTCTTCGCTCTTCTGCACAAAGATAACCGCTGGGGCTTTTAGCTTTTTAAAATTTTGGGTTCAGCGAAAACTCGGCCACAATTAGATTTATTCAAAGGAGAATAACTTATGGACCTCACTATGCCAAATACAACCATTCAGGAGCGCCTGAAACTGGATATTACACCTGAGCTATACGACAAAATCCGCCGCCTCTGGATAAAGCACTCGATTGCCGAAGACCGGCGCGATTTGCAAGGCTTAATTGACACCCTGGCTGAAGATTGTATCTACGAGGTTTTGACTACCGGGCAGCGCTGGGAAGGTCACGATGGAGCGCGCTCTTTTTACACTGAATTTCTGGGAGCTTTCCCGGATATTGACTTCAAAATGACCGATATTGTAATCGGCCCGCAGGGTGTAATGGAAGTGGCCGATGTCACCGGCACCCATAAAGGCAAATGGGCCGGAGTTGAGCCAACCGGCAAGCCGGTAAAATTCCAGGTAGTTATCTACTTCCCCTGGAATCCGCTGGCTGAAAAGTTTGGCGGCGAAAAAGTCTGGGTAGACCAGTCCTCGATTTTACAGGAATCCTGATAAGTATTGGGCTGTGTTATGAGAGGCTTTAGTTAGAAAGATTGGAATTGGAGGAAGGTCTGACAGGTCGGGTTAGTGCCAAAAATACGGCAGCATCTGTTATCGTGCCAGAAGAAAAAGAACAGGCTCCGGTTCAAGGCTCTCCGGTTTACGCCGGTTGGTGGCGCCTGGACCACCCTGCTATCTGGTTTGCTGTAGCGCTGCTGATTTACAGCCTGACAGCGGGTAAGAACCTCTGGGCAGGTACGAATAACAACTATTACGCCTGGCAAGCCTACGCCTGGCTTCACGGGCATCTCTGGCTGCCTACTGTCACCGATCCCAAGTTGGACCTGACCTTCTACAATGGCCACTGGTACAGTGCCTTTCCTCCCATGCCAGCCCTTATAATGCTGCCCTTCGCATTAATCTGGGGAGCAGATGCCAACCAGGTCATGGTTTCCGTGGCGCTAGGCGCTTTAAATGTAGTTCTAATGCGCCTGCTGGTGGACCGGCTAGGTTACTTCGCGCACTTCAAGCGAGGTGCGCGGTGCTGGCTGACACTGCTTTTCGGATTTGGCACTGTAGCCTGGCAAAGCGCCATCCAGGGTTCGGTCTGGTACTTCGCGCACGGCTGTGTAATGCTATGTCTGCTGCTAGCGCTCTGGCTGGATCTGGATGGGCGGCGACCCTTCTTGACGGGTGTCTTAGTAGCCCTGGCGGGATTGGCCCGTCCTACCGCCTTTTTAGGCCTGCTCTTCTGGCTGGCAATTCTGCTTAAACGCTATCTGGCGGAAGAAAAGCCCCAGAACTGGTTCCGTGCGCTATTTAAGTACTGGACAAGCAGTAGTTACGGCCCGCTAAAACTGGTAGCAGGTCCGGCCCTGGCGTTAGGCTTTACCTTCGCTTACAACCGCTTACGTTTCCATTCTTTCACCGATTTCGGATACCAGAATATGCTGGTGGCTCAGAATATCAAGGATATTTTGAAGCAGTACGGGCAATTCAATCCGCACTTTTTCTCCCATAATTTCAAAATAGCCTTCCTGAGCCTGCCCCAGTTCCAAACTCACCCCCCTTTCCTGCTTTTCAATACAGACGGCAATAGTCTGCTCTTTATTACTCCCGCTTTCCTGCTAGCAGCCCTTTCTCTCCGGCATTTTAAAGCAATTAACCTCAGCGTAATTAAAGAAAGTCTCTGGCAGAACTGGTCCGCCGTGTTCACGCTGGCGGGCCTTCTAACTGTAAGCGCGACTCTGCTCCCGTTGATGCTGTACTATAACACCGGCCAGGTGCAATTTGGCTACCGCTTTCTCCAGGACTGCCTGCCTTTCCTGCTCCTGATGGTAGCGCTTGGCTGGCCTCGTTCGCGGCGAGGGGCGCTCTGGGCTATCGGGTTGGTGCTTATTTCCGTGGCCTTAAACTTTTATGGTGTGATGTGGTACCAGAATTTCTGGCCGGAATTATTCGGCAGCGTTCCCCGCTAACTTTCGTGCGCTGATCATTAAATAAGCCAGATATAAGAAAACCCGGCCAGGCCGGGTCTTTCTGGTTATTTCTGCGCAATCATAGTCAGGATGGGTATAGTAAAGCGAATAACCGGTCCATTTACTTCAACATTAAACACTTCTCTCAGCCCGGCGCTGGCAGTGTTAAAGATTTGACGCAGCGCTTCCACATTCTCCGGCGAAGTTCCTATGCGGGCCGTCCAGCGGTCAAAATCCATTTTATCGCCTTCGTCATACACGCCGGGGTAGTAATCCACCACCTTTAGCCCGGCCTCTTCTACCAGTTGCAGCCATTCAGAGGTACGGTAATTTCGAACGTGGGAAGGGTCGCGCAAGACTTCAATCTGATTTACCTGCCTGTCGAGTTCAGGGTCTTCCGGGGCAATTGAGTCAACAATTAACAGGCGGCCGCCGGGCCTCAATACGCGTGCCATTTCGCGCAGGGCCAGGGGTAAATCGGCAAAGTGATGGGTAGTCAACCGGCAACTTACCAGTTCAAAAGAATTATCGGGACAGGGTAAGGCTTCTGCCGCACCCTGTTTGGTAACTATATTCTGGATGCCCCTGGCGGCAGCGTTACGCCTGACCTCCTCTAACATTTGAGGCGTGACATCAATAGCTACTACCCGCGCTACAAAAGGGGCAAAGGCCAGGGCGGTGTGGCCTGCCCCTGTGCCGAGGTCCATCATGGTGTCGGTTTTTGCCGGTTTGACACGCTCAACCAGTCTTTGTAACTCTTCTGTGTCAGCGTGGCCTTTGCTGATAGTATACTGGTGGGCTTTAGGGCCAAAGCTGGCCTGCACTCGCTGATAAACCTCTTCTGTCATTACCTGTCTCCTGACCTTGTTTTGTTATCATTATTGCTATGCCTATGATAAAAATGCTTGCAAGGTAGAGTATAATCTGGAAAATCAGGACTGTCTAACACTTATTTCAGATAGTTTTAGTGCGGTTAACGCATTAAGTGAGTAATACATGGAATTACGCCAGTTAAGTTATTTCCTGGCGGCAGCGCAAACCCAGAACTTCAGCCGCGCCGCCGATATCTGCATGGTAGCCGAATCCAATCTTAGTCGCCAGATAAATGCGCTGGAACAGGAATTAAAAACAGCCCTGTTTACCCGGGTAAAGAAAAGGGTAATTTTGACCTCAGAAGGCAGACAGTTTGCGGCCTTTGCCCGTAACGCCCTGGAACAATTACAGGAAGGCCAGCAATTACTGGCCCGGCTAAGTGCCGGAGAGAGCAGTTTAGTGGTAATAGGTTGTGTCGAGCCGCTTTCGAGCGCTTTTCTGCCAGAGATCCTGGCCCGGTTTAACCGCAAATATCCGGCGGTGCAGTTCCGCATCAAAATAGGCCGGACCGATGAACTGGTCGAACTGGTCGAACAGGGCCTGCTCGACATGGCCCTGGTCTTCAATCCTGATACTCGTTCGGAACTGTTAATAGTTAAAGAACTGGTACGCCAGAGCCTGGAACTGGTGGTTTCACCGGACCACAGCTTTGCCAGCAGAGTTAAAACGGGGGTAAGCCTCAGTGAGGTAGCCAGGGAACCATTGATAGTCTTGAGCGAGCGTTCCAGGTTACGCCGAACCATTGATAGAATCTTCAGCCAGCGCGGCTACGAATGCCGGACTAAAATTGAAATCGAGTCGCTGGAAGGGCTTAAACAACTGGTTAAGTATAACGTGGGCATCAGCCTGCTGTTGCCGGTGATTGTCCGGTCGGAGCAGGTTGGCCCGGAATTAGTGGTGGTAGGCGTCAACGATTTGAGTGAAGATTTTATCTTCGCCCTGGTTTACCGCCGGATTGGCCCACTCTCGACCGCTTCCCGCGAATTTATTAAGTCTATCCTTGAGTCTGAAATCACCGCAGACTGATGCCAGGGCAAAGCTCATCCGGTGCGCGAGCGTGAGAGGCGCGGCGCTTTTTTCGGCGGCCCAGGTGGATAACCTTTTCTCCGCCGGCGTTTCTTCAGATGAGCCAGCGGCGACATCCGCCACAAGCGGGCCGCAATATCCAGCGGCAGCAGGAGTACCGCCAGCAGCAAAAGCCAGGGCCATAAGGTGATAGTGACCTGTCCCTGCTTCTGATAGTCGCTAAATACCTGTAGAGGAGAACTTAAAACTCTCCCGCCCGTCATACTGGCGATATCTTTTAGCAACAACTCGTTGACACCCAGTTGTTTGTATTCAGGGGAGTAGGAAACCACCGCTCCAACCGTTTGTTTCAGATTTGTATTAGCGGCGACATCTCCGGTAGCAGCAGAACCTGTATTCCCCCGGGCAAAGACATCTACAGTGTATGCGCCGGGGTTGCGGGTAGAATAAAAGCCTTCATAGTGACCCGGCGCGGTCTGATTGAGCTTAACGTCAGGCGCACCCTGTTTGGCTGCACCTCCGCTTATTTGGGCGTTAACAATTAAGCCATTCAGATAGTGGCCATCCTGGCTCAAGGCATCCGCTGTTAGATAAATTCCATCCTCTCCAACTCTGGTCTGAATTTGCAAGCCATCGGTATTGTTTTCAGGAATGGTCCAGCGCACCAACTGACTCCAGAAGCGCGGAAAATCGGACCAGCTCAGCCAGTTAGTAGCCCAGCGGCCTTTAGCGTCGCTGGTCCAGGCGGCTACTCGTCCCAGGCCATATTGCCAGTAGGCCAGCAAGGGCTCTTTGCGGCCTGTAACCAGAGCCAGGGTAGCATTTGGCCGGGGAAGAGTGGCAACATAACCTAGCAGGGGAGGAGTTGCTTCAATATGTTTTAAGATCGGGCTGGGATCGGCGATAGCAGGAGTAAACGGTTCTTCTACAATGTAAGAACGGTTAGCCAGGCGAGCTTCTTTGGTAAAGATTTTTGGCAGATCGTCCGAATTACTGACGTAGCTGTAGCGCCCGCCTCCGCTGGCCGCCAGGTAAGAGAGAAAAGCGGTATTAACCTCACTCCCCAAACCGACGGTGCTGATCGTGATTTGAGATTGGTTCGCCTCATCCACCAGGCTCTGGTAATCGTAGCGGTCGGTGTCCTGGCCATCGGTTAGAATGATAATATGTTTACTCCTGGCGTTCGCTCGCTTCAAAGCGGCTATGGCGGGAGCAAGGCCGCTATAAATAGAAGTCCCTCCACCACTTCGAATGCGGCTAATAGGATACTTAAGTTTGGTGGGATCTCCCACCGGGCCTAAGATTACCTGCCAGTCGGGTTCCGTGTCAAAAGTTACGACTCCCACCTGGTCGGTACTGCTAAGCTGGGTAACAGCTAGATAGGCTGCATCTTTAGCCATTTCGAGCTTTGAGCGAGTGGTATAACTGCCGTCAGCTTCGCGGTAAGCTTCTTCCATTGAACCGCTGCGGTCTATTACCAGCACCATAGCCACGCTCGGATATTCCAGCTTTGATGGCAACCGTAGTTGCAGGGGGAGCATGTCTTCAACAGGGGTGCGGAAGTAACCACCCAACCCGTAGCTTTCCTCGCCGCCCACCATCACCATACCTTTGCCGGCTTCTTTAACGTAACTCTGGATAGTGGTCATATCGCTGGCTTTTAAGCTGGTAGCAGGAACGTTAACCAGCATGAGGGAATCATACTGGTTTAGTTCGGAAGCCTCAGGGAAGTTTTCAGGAGCGATAACAGTGGTGACTATACCCGACTTCTCCAGGGCGGCTTGCAGGTTAGCTGCTTCATTTTGTTCAGGATGGCCTTCCACAATCAATACTTTTGGCTCAGCTTTAATAAAGGTTGCCGCAGAAAACTGGTTATTTTCGGCTACCGTATCGCGGCCAGCTATTATCCGGGCGCTGTAGTTCACCACATTCTGGCCATCCGCTACCAGTTCTTCGCTAAAAAAGTTTGTACCCACTTGCAGGTCCACCGGCTCATCTCTGACCACTTTATCATTTTCAAGTATCTGCAACCGCCCTTTACCGGCATAATTGCTGATGACCGCTACTTTAAGCTCAAATTCTTCTTTGTCGCGCAGGGTAGCAGGCAACTGGACATTACTGACGGATACTTCGGGGTCAGCTTCGGTTTTGAGAGGTACGACATCTATAGGAATACCGTTAGCGGCGGCAACTTGAGCCGCTTCACGCACTTCACCTGCGTTCTGATTTCCGTCACTCACCAGTACCAACCTGCCCCGGTGGTCGTGCGGCAATAGAGCGCTCCCCAGGCGGACCGCTTCGGCTATATTGGTATAGGAGCCGTCCGGTTTAAGGCTGGATACGCTGTCAAGCTGTTTATCGCTGTTGAGCGGCTTGGCGAGCAGAGCGTCCTGCCCAAAGACGACTACCCCGGCTTGCTGATTATCGCGCATGGCATTCAAAGCCTGCGAGGTAAAATCGAGGCCCTGGTTGAAGCCATGTTTACCAACGCTGGCCGATGCGTCCAGCAAAAAGACCGCAGATTGGTCGGCGGTGGGTATATTCAGGCAGGTATTGGCCAGAGCTAAAATGAGTGAGAGCGTAATTAGCAGGCGAAGGGTAAGGGGAAAAAGGCGCACACCTCTACGAAGGCCCTTGCCTGAATCGCCCAGGAAGGCAATCAGTATAATCAGGGGTAGCAGCAGGAGCAGCCATAAAGCTTCTTGAGTACCAAAGCTTACTGTAAAAGGCATGAGGCGTCCTCCCTTCTGGAGGGATTATATACTAGCCATTTTGGCAGATGCTACCTTTGGCGATTTACTTTTCGCTGTTTCAAACTCAAAAGGTTGGTTGTTCTGTCCTTTGCGGAAAGATTTTCTAAAACATGTGCCAAAAACATTCAAAAACGCTGTCCATTAAGCCGGACAGCGTTTCGATTAAACCGGGGGCAATACTTAGTTACTCTGATGCCAGGCCAATAGCGGTAAAAGGCAGAGTAATTTTGGCCGGGTCCACTACAGAAGTCAGGCTTCCATTGCCGTGAATCAGAAAGCCACCGATTGTAGCAGATCCAGGAGTGGGTAACAGTAGACGAGACTCCAGCACATACAGGAAGCGGCTATTGCGGCTCAGCCCTTCCTCAATCGGGAAGGTATCCTTAGGTGTGGTAGCTGTCAGGCCATTGGCGTTCAGCAGACTGAGCGTGCCATCCGCGCGGATACGGTAACCTGAGATCGAGTAACTGACCGCGTTGGAGGTATAGGCATAGCGACCATCGCGCGTCACCACCATCCAGCAAGGGGCGCCCTGATAGTCGAGTACGGGTCCACTGATCAAATGCAGGCTGCCTTGCGTTAGACGGTAAGTGGTAGCGGCTCCATCGTTATTTTTCTTACCACCATCGGCAACGATGAACTGACGCGGGTGGGCAGGGTTAAAGGCCATCCCGAAGGGGTAATTTCCGGCGGAAGGAAAGGTAGTCGGGCCGCTCAAACTGCCGTCTTTGCTGACGCGATAAAGATCAATCAGATTCGTGCCTTTCTCGGTGACAACCAGAAACCGCCCGGAAGGATCAATTTGTACCTGGGCCGGATTAGGATGGGCAGCGCTCAGAGGTCTGGTTGAACCGGAGATCGGCTCAAGCTTACCATTCGATCTGACACGAAAACCAGTAACATTAGCGGCGTTCTGGCTGGCATTGGCTGCGTTAAGGACATAAAGCAGACCATCCTGGTAGGTCAGGCTGACAGGGCCATCTCCGCCTGACGGAAAGACGCCCAGCAGATGAAGGCGCCCATCATCCACACCGATCACTGAAATCTGGTTGCTTCCGGCATCAGCAGCAAAAAGCCGCTCATTGTCATGATCGCGAGTGAGAATGAGCGAACCCTGGGTGCCGTCAGCAAAGGCTGCCAGACTGCCCGTACCACCAATGGAGGTAACACCTCGCAAGGAGAGCGAACCATCATCCTTGCGGTTAAAGACAGTGATAGAATTCTCACCACCCAGATTGTTATTCAAAATATAAACGTGCCCCTGCCCGTCTCCGTGGTTATAGTCTCCATGCTCATTATCATTTCCGGCCAGGGCAAGCGGGCTAGAGACCAGAGATAACACCATACACGACAGGAGCATTGCCACCAGGGCAAAAGCCAGGGGTGATCTCAGATAGAAGAGGCGCGAGCGAATAAGCGCTTTCACTGTGGAGTTAATGAGAGGCCCTTTTTGGCTGTTTTCCATGCTTACACTCTTTCTTCCAAAGTAACTGTGCTACCGGCAACACCCGGCTTAGCAACAGTTCAAATAGGTATTTCTTATAAGGTTACTCTCCTGACATGCGCTTCCCTGGACCCGGTGCAAGCACCACATCCACCCTTTCAGCCAGCGTTTGTACGGCAGCCCAAATAAGAGGACGGGTGTAAATTTGTGCTTAAACCTCACCCGTCCTGCTATTTATTTGTTAGTCGCCGAAAAGTTTCTACCCACTTAATGAGATTGACCGGTTGGGAAAGCGTTAGTCAGATTAGTTTTACTTCACTTCAACCGCATTGTTCAAAGTGCCCTATTCCAGACTCAGCTTGATCTGGCTGCCGAAGAAGCTCGCTCTAACAATCCGGCTGGTTGGGTCAATATGCATTACAAATTCGGGCGCTTCACCTGCCTGTAACTGAGAGCGGTCATCTACCATACCTTCAACCTGAATAATGCCATCTACCTGTTGAGCTTTGGTAACTCGCACAAGCTGAGAGAAGCCAGGCAGAGCAATATTGCTCATGTCTTCAGGATTACCGGCCATCACCGACTTGCTTATCGTGCCAGATTGGGTATCCAGGTTCACATGCCCTTCAATTACGTAAGAAGCATAGCTGGGAAGCGGTTCCTGCGGCATTCCGGTGATTGCCCGGAAAGTGATGGTGTTGCTGTTCTGGTCCTCACTACCCAGCTTGCGAGCTAAATTAAGACTACCGGTAGCTGTCGCAACTCCG
The DNA here is from genome assembly GCA_036261665.1 of Chloroflexia bacterium. Lineage (GTDB taxonomy): Bacteria > Chloroflexota > Chloroflexia > Chloroheliales > Chloroheliaceae > 54-19. The sequence goes on along the minus strand of DATAKM010000115.1, from coordinate 47,438 downwards.
CCAATGGTAGCCGCAACTGAACCCGCCCCGGCCAGCTTCAAAAATTTGCGTCGTTTCAATCCGCTCATTTAAATTACCTCCTGATTAATGTGGGTTACCCATGTAAGGGAAAGTGGACAATAGATCAGTATGCGGACCTACTTTGTCGGTGGTCACTTTACCGTTAGTCACCAGACTCAATTCGATGTCAATAACATCATCGGTCAGCTTACGCCCGTTCAAAAAGCCGCTTGAGCTGGAATAATCGTAGGTAAGAATGTCCGGTAACAGGATTTTGGTAATGGCTTCCGCTTCGGACAGAGGATGTCCAAATTTCACCAGGGTACCTACAAAGCTGTCCTCGAAAGTCTCTAAATCTTCAGAGGGTTCCAGAGAGTTGAAGAGATTCTTGGCCTTTTTGTGGTTAAAGACCGTATTGATCGCCGGGCGGCCCATTCGATCTATTTGCACGAGGTTGGAATAATCAGTGTGATCTCCATTATAGTCAGGATTGAGGAGAGTTCCTTCATCAGCAGAACCCTGGATACTGGCATGCCTGTCGTCCTCATTACCGGTGTGGCCCTGGGGAACGAGAACTCTGGCCCAGATTCCAATCTTGGGGTTGCTACCCAGTTCCTTATTGGGTACTTCCAGCACAATGCTGAAAACGTTTTTGTCCTTAAAGAAGTCGGCTCCGGTGAACTGGAAGTTGTTCAAAAAGCCCATCAGGTCGAAGAAGAAGGGATCGCTACGCATTCCGGCGAAAAACTTATAATCGTTATGGGTAGCAACATTGGCGGTTGAACCGAAGGAGACCGGAGCAGCATTGAAAAGAACACTCCCTACGTTCTTCCTGGCTGTGGCGTCTGCTCCCGTAGCCTTGCGAACGGTTACACGCTGCTTACCGTGTACATAGTCCGAAAACTTGAAGCGGAAAGTTATTTCCTCAACCGCGTCTCCATTGGTATCAACCTTAATCTCGTAAAGAGCTTTAGAGTCAAAGCGATTAGCCAGGGTGGGCGCGAGGGGATTAACGTTCAGGATCAGGATGGATTTGTTAGAGTCTCCTGGCTTTTGAAACGCGTAAATATCAGTGATATCTACCTTGGCATTCATACCAGGAGATTTCAGACCCGGGGCATCCAGGTGGTCTGCCATAAGTACCTCCTTTAAAGGATCATAAACTTTGTAAATTCAACCTGTGAGTAGCCACAACGAAATTAACCTGTGCAATACCAGTCCAGATATTCCTTGTTGGCTACCGTTAACATCCGCAGTTGGATTGGTGAAGTAGCCAGCAAAGCTGTTATGGATTGGCCTCGTCGGAAAAGAACGGCTTTATTCAAGGATATTTAAGGGCATAGGCAAATTCGCTGAATGAAAGATAGGCTTCGAAAGTGGTGTGCTGTAACCCGGTGAAAGGGAGGGATAATAGTGGATAGTTGTTAAAATGTTACGATCTTAGTTTAATCAGACCCCGTGACAAGAGCGTGATAAATAACGTGATACCAGTTGATTTCCAGTAGCTTTTTCAGTAATCCAGTCCTAAAGTAAGTTCGATAGAAGCAAAGTATTCTGGATTAGTAATAGAGTTTTCTTTACGTAACCGGGCCGATGATTTTCAACACAAAAAAACTCTCCACGCAACGCGTGGAGAGTGAGTTTATAAGCCGGTTTTATAATCTACTTGCGAGCAGGGGTCTGGCCCTTGAGCAGCGCGTCCCAGCGATACTGAACGGCCTGGGGTTTGGTCTTGCCGGTAGCGTACTCGATCACTAGGTCGGCCATGGTATCGAGCACCCAGTTGAAGTGATATTCGCCCAGGCTCCAGTAGTCGAAATCCGGGGCGGGATTGAGGAAGTCAATCGCGTAGGGTATACCGTCTCGGATGGCAAACTCCAGAGTGTTCATATCATAACCAAGTGCTTCGCAAAGCCGGATACAATCGTCGTGGATACGCTTGCCAAGTTCTTCGGATAGGTAGGTCGGGTCTTCGTGGTAGCGGCGTTCACCGGGATCGTAGCGCATAATCATGACATGCTTGCGGCCCAGGCAGAAACAGCGTACATACTTTTCAAACTCAATGGCCTCTTGCAACACCATGGTCAACTGGCCGGTTTCATTGTAAGCTTTCCACAACTCATCCAGGTTGTTGACCTTGTAGACGTTTTTCCAGCCCCCACCGATAGCCGGTTTCATGAAAGCGGGCAGACCGGTATATTCGACCAGTTCTTCCCAGGGCAGTGGGAACTTGAGATTTTTGAGGGAATCGTCAACCACACCCTCGACATACTCCTTGTTGGGCAGCACTACCGTCCGGGGATGGGCGACACCCAGGCGATGAGCGATAGTAGCCTCGATATACTTATCGTCAGCAGTCCACCAGAAGGGATTGTTAATTACGATAGCGCCCTGCAAAACGGCGTTTTTAAGGTAGCTGCGATAGTAGGGAATTTCGTGAGAAATGCGGTCAATGATCACCTTATATTCGCAAGGTTCATCCATTTTGGAGCCGCCCAGCTTGACCATTTCGGCTACAACCCCGGCGTTACGGCTGTTTACGCGGTCTAAAAAGGCCTGGGGAAAAGTGCCTTCTCGACCTACAATTAAGCCTACCTTAACCGGTTGCTTGTCGTTTCCATTTATAGCTTTGCTGGCGGTCTTCTTAGCTACGGATTTGACCTTCTCAACCAACTCCTGCGTCATCCTGAAATAATCTCCTTAATGCTCCAACGCCTTTAGCCGGAACTAAAAGCATTTACAGATACTAATTTTACATCAACACCCGGGCAAGCTTTACATGCCCGGTAGAATAGCCTTAGATAAATTTTCGAATCTGCCTGAACCAGAAGTGCCAATCATGGCCGCAATCGTCCCAGACTTCAAAGTTATTGCCGACACCTTTTGAATTCAGCAGCTCATGCAGTTGCCGGGTTTCATTAATACACATCGGTAAATCCCAGCCGCCTGCTACAAAATTCAGGTGCATTGACTGTAACCGGTTTTTGTAGTCGCCATCCTGCATCCCGCTGATGTAATCGAGCGGCGAGTTAAAATAGACGTTATCATCATAATAATCGCCCAGGTAGCCGCGCATGTTGTAACGGCCACTCATGGCTACTACTTTATGCACTCGCCAGGGATGCCGGAAGGCAAAGTTAGCGGCCTGAAAGGCTCCAAAACTGCAACCGGCTGTAATCAAGTAGCCGTTGCTGTTCAGGTTGCCTATCAGCGGCAGCACCTCATCGTGAAGATAACGGTCATAGGCTACGTGGCGGCCAATACGCCACCCTGGAGAGGCGTACCAGTTGTACCAGCTTTCAATGTCTACACTGTCTACACAGTAGACCTGAATAAAACCGGCTTCAATTTTATCGGCCAGGGCATTTATCATCCCCATATCCTCGCACTCGTAAAAGCGGCCCATGGAAGTAGGAAACATCAACACGGGCGCTCCGGCATGGCCAAAAATAAGTAGTTCCATGTCGCGACCCAGGGAAGGACTGTACCATTTATGGTATTCGCGTTGCAATCTAAGACTCCTGTGTATTGTTGATAGTAAAGGCCATAACCGCTCTCGCGGAGGATATAGAGAAACTTAGCCTTGCATTTTATAACATTCTAAACCCTACTTGTCAAAAGGGCTATCAGAAAAGGAAATTTCGAGTCGTTCCAAAGACCTATTGCCAGCGGCAAAAAAGGATGTTACTATAATACAGGAAATTTTAACCTTTTGAAATGTTACTCAGGATGCTAAAGAAAATGTGCCAGGAGCTGATAAAACTCTATAGCCGGGATGGCCTTTCCACTAAATCGTTTATTTTCGCCCTGTCCTTGCCGTACTGTGCCCATTTTTCGGAAGCTTTCAGTAGCGGTGATACGGACGGGGTTGGAAAAAGGTAAACCTGCCGTAGATATCACCCTTTAGCGAAATTTCGAAACGTCGTGGGCCAGTCGAAGGCCTGCGGCGTTTTTGTTTTGCCTCTTTTCGGCTTATCAGCTTATGCCCGGCTTTCGGTTGGCCCTCTTTAACTCTCAGGCGTGGCCTGATGATATAAATTCAAGGAGGTCAATTGTGTTAATCGCAAGGTTGGAACAAATCAGTTTTAGTTACGCCACCCGCCGGATTTTTGAAAATTTAAGCTTTAGCCTGAACGATGGCGAAAAGATAGGCCTGGTGGGTCCAAACGGAGCGGGGAAATCCAGCCTGCTAAAAGTGCTGGCCGGGGTCGAGCGCCCGACTACCGGAGAGCGTATTCTCAGGAGAGGTGCCAGGGTGGCTTATCTGCCCCAGGAATACAATGGTGAGGATAATGGTTCTTATAGCGCCCTGGCTGAAGTGCTGGGCGGAAGGCCTGATTTGCTGGCAATGGAACAGGCTCTCCAGGCGGTTGAGAACGAACTGGCAGCGCCGGAAACTTCCGCCAGTATGGAACGCTTCGGGCAGGTGCTCGAACGACAGGCAACCTTGCTGGAAAGTTACAACGAGGCGGGCGGTCCACGTCTGCATAATGAAGCGCGGGGCTTCCTGGAAAAACTGGGTTTACCTGGCGCGTTACATGACTATCCGGTGGCACTGTTAAGCGGAGGCCAGCGCAAGATGGTTGGCCTGGCACGCTGCCTGGTGGCGCAACCGGATCTTTTGCTGCTGGATGAACCCGACAATCACCTGGACCTGGCCGGAAAAGAACGCCTGGAAGAGGTTATTAACACTTTTGGTGGGGCGGTAGTGCTGATCTCACACGACCGTTATTTACTGGATGATACAGTTTCGCAAATAGCGGAACTGGATGCCGGTCGTTTGCAACTTTACCAGGGTAACTACTCCAGTTTCACGGTACAGCGCGAACTGGCCCTGCTAAAGCAGCAGCAAGATTTTGTTGCGCAACAAAAGGAAATCAAACGGCTGGAAGAAGCGATTGCACGCTTTAAGTTGTGGGCCAGTATTGTAGTGAACGAACGCCACATCAAGCAGGCCCGTAACAAACAACGCCAGATTGACCGGATGGATAAGATCGAACGGCCTGTGCTGGAAAGGCGCAAGCTGGATTTGCAATTTCACCCGGCAGCGCGAGGCGGCCAGAAGGTGCTGGAGGCGCGACACCTGGCCAAAATCTTTGATGATAACCTCGTGCTTCTCGATATCAATTTCACGCTGAGAAGGGGCGAGCGCGTGGGCGTGATTGGCCCGAACGGTTGCGGCAAATCGGTGCTGTTTTCGCTTTTGCTTGGCTTACAGGAACCGAGCGAGGGGGAAGTCTGGGCAGGGCCTTCAATACGCCTGGGTTATTATTCGCAACAACACGAAACGCTCAATCCCAAACAAACCCCGGTCGAGTTCGTGCGTAACCTGCGGCCTTTGCGCGAGGAGGAGGCAGTCGGCTTTCTGGGGCGCTTTCTCTTCAGCTACGGCCAGTCGAAAGAGCCGATCAGCCAGCTTAGTGGTGGAGAAAAAAGCCGCCTGCAACTGGCCGCCCTGATGATGAGTGGAGCGAACTGCCTGCTGCTTGACGAGCCAACCAATCACCTTGATATTACCTCGACCGAAGTCCTGGAAGCGGCCCTGAACGATTTTGACGGTACGGTGCTGGTGATCTCGCACGACCGCTATTTTCTAGACCGCACCTGCCAGCGCATTTACGAACTTGAGCAGGGCGAAATCCGCGAATACGAAGGGGGTTATAGCGACTACGTAGAACAGAAACAACGGCTGGCGCGCATATCATAAAAAGACCTGCGGGGCTATTTGAGCGCCGCAGGTAATTATCAGTATCCTTGAACGGTAGCGGTCTTCTCTTTACATAGAAGACCGCTACTTTAATTAGTAAGTCATCGAGCAGTAACCGCCGCTGGCGTTGACCCAGTTGCGCTGAATCAGGTATTGCTTGCCGCCGAGCGTTACATTGTACTTGGAGCCGTTGGTAGCGGTGGATTCGGTGCCGAAGGTCCAGGCGCACTTGTCAGCGTTCTCATTGCCGCGAGTGTCATACCAGGCGTTCAGGTCCGGGTCGGTCACAGCCTCTTCCAGTTCGTGAGCCAGTACGCTGGCCATAGCATCCGCCTGGGCGTTACCGTTGGGCGAAGTAGTCTGAGCAGCACAGGCCGACATGTAGCGAGCAGGGTTGCCGACAAAAGAATACTTGATGTCGCTGCCGCTGATAGAGCCGTTGGTGTGCCAGCCGCAATACTGGGTACCAAAGCCGCTGGTCTCGTTTACATCGCCGGAGGTAAGCACGAAGTAAACTGCGTTGGTGTCCTTCGGTAATTTGCCGCCGCTGATAGCGCTGGAAACAATTGTCTGAATAGAGGCATCCGAGAGACTGGTTCCCTGGCTATAGCTATCCGTGGTCGAACCGGCATAGTGCACCGCGTTCGAGACGTGAGTGTTACTGCCGTTGTAATAGGTGGTGTTGATGTTGAAGTAAGATGAGCCACCGATACTGGAAGCCAGGTTAGTCAGGATGCCCTGAGCAGTAGAATTACTGCTGGGGTCGCTGGAGCCGCCATTCCAGTTGCCATACCAGATGTAATAGGCGTTGGTGGTATTCAGGATAACCGGACCGCCGTGATAACTGATACCGTTAGTGCGAGTGGCCTTGCCTGATACCTGGCTGTGCGCAGCCGAATTATCTACCTGGCCATTTCTGGTCTGATGCTTGACCAGCTTGAAATTAGCCGGAACCGTCTCGGTATCTTTAGCCAGAGCAGAACTGGCTACCACAAAAATGTTCTGGCAGAAGAGTAAGGTTAATGCAAGTAAGAACGCGCTTGCCTTGAATCTGTTACGGAAAATTCTCACAGTCTACCTCCGTAGTCTATAATGTGAACAGAACAGCCACACAACAACCTGCTATGTTTTTTACAACCAACTTCTTATAGCCCTTTTCTGCTATTTTGGGGTACGACTAATAAATCTCCATCAAACCTGACCAAGATTTACAGGCTAGCCTTTGTTAGCTATTAGAGTTTTTAAAGTAGCTTAAAAACCTGTTGCAAGCAGAACGGTGCAAAGGGTTGTTAAACCGGTATTAAATGAGACAAATTTGTACCGGTTGCTAATAGGGTAAAGCGAGCATTAGAGAGGCTATAAAGGCGAGAGAGTAGGAAGACGCTGGCTAGAATATTTTATTGATCAGATAGCCATCAATTGAATATATTATTTGTGTATCAAGGACACTAACAATCTGGCCAAATCTTATCATATGAGATTATAAGAATAAAATAGGACTTAGGGCCTATTTCTATAGTTCTTAACTGGGCCCCTCGAAATAAACTATTTATAGAGAAAAAGGATATTTTCTAGCAATTATATTATATATATAGCATGAACTTTTTGTAAGCAGTAATTTTTAGCCAGTTTTGAACCTGAACCTACTATTGAAAGAGAATAGCGAGCAGCAAAAGTATCAAAGCTTTTTATCCCAGCGCTGACGTAGAATGCACATTGACAAAGATAAGCGGGCATACTACGATTGAATCGCGATTAGCTTGCGACGCGTTAAACAAACGATTTTTCCAGTTCCCAGAAGGAAAATAAAAATGAATAGTGCCGCCACTCGTATTCGCTCAATTGAAATTGAGCCGTTGAACATTCCCTTGATTGAACCGTTTGTAATTGCAATAGGCCGGTTGGATGAGGTACGTAATGTACTCATTACGGTTACACTGGAAAACGGTGTGATCGGTTATGGAGAAGCCGCCCCGCTTGAACCGATAAATGGTGAAAACCAGGCAACCGTACTGGCTACCTTGCAAAGTTGCGCCCAGTTCCTGACCGGGCGAGACGTTATGCAGTGGCGATTGCTTTCGCGAGAGGTAGCCAATATTTTCTCAGCGCAGTCTGCGGCAAGAGCCGGACTGGAAATGGCGTTGCTGGATGCCGCCACCAAAAGTATGCGCGTACCGCTCTACCAGTTCTTTGGCGGTATCAGCGACCGGGTAGAGACGGATATCAGTATTCCGATTGTCGAACCGGCCAGGGCGCGAGAACTGGCTGCCGGAATAGCCGAAAGAGGGGTACGCTTCATCAAAATCAAAGTAGGTAGCGGAATAGAGGCGGACGTAGCGCGTACCCTGGCAGTCCGGGAAGGAGCGCCTGAAGCTGAAATCCAACTGGATGCCAACCAGGGTTACAGCGCCCCCGAAGCGGTTGAACTGCTGCGAGAATTAAAAGCACAGGGAGTAAGAGTACGTCTGTTTGAGCAACCCGTGTCGAAGCACGATAAGATGGGGTTGAAGTTCGTAACCGAACAGGGCAGAGTCCCCGTAGCTGCCGACGAGTCAGTCTTTTGCGCCAATGATGTGCTGGAACTGGCCACTATCGGCGCAGCGAACGTGGTAAATATTAAACTGATGAAAAGCGGGCTGGTAGAAGGGCTTGACATTGCGGCGGTTTGCCGGGCAGCGCATATCCGCCTCATGATCGGGGGCATGATCGAGTCGAAACTCGCCATGAGCTGTTCCGCTCATTTTGCGGCAGGGCAGGGTGGCTTCGATTACGTGGACCTCGATACGCCACTCTTACTGGCCGAAGACCCCTTTGAGGGCGGCTTCAGGATCGAAGGGCCGATCTACCACCTCAACCACGTAGAGGCAGGCATCGGGTGCTGGCCTAAAGGACGACCCAGCGGCATTATTCAATAAAAGACTGGCAATAAGCCGTCCAGTTTGATTATCTACGATTTGTGAAAAAAAAGAGGGTTTCCACAGTAAAATGGAAACCCTCTTATTTTAGCCCTCAACTTTAGCAGCATCAGGCGTGGGAATGGTCTTCTCCGCCTACCTGTTCTTCCCAGTACTCGTTAATATTGTCATAGATTCCATCCGGGAAACGCAATTCCTGGTAAACATTGCAGCCTTCCGGGTCGTCAGGCGTCGGGCAGATCGCAAAATCTTGCTGGGATTGCCACTGCAAAATGCGTTCGCGCTTGGGTGGATTATAATCGCGAGCTTCGACCTGCTTGAGCAAAGCTCGCGCCTGGGTTTCATCAAAGTCAGGCTGTTTTGATAATAATTTGATCAGGTCATCATCACTCATGAAATGACGGGCGATCATGGCAAAGGTCAGGCGACCATAATGGCCGATGTCTGTGCCTTTTTCGAGAGCATCCAGCAAATGGGCCATCATCGGAGATTGCCGCATATCGGTGCTACGCTCGTCACTATTTGCAGAAGTGGTTTGCTGATTTACTTTGTTTCTTTTCTCAGTCTGGCTCATTTATCTTCTCCTTTATCTAGCTAGTAATCTAGAACATTAGTACGATTATTATAAAGCAAAGGCTGTGCCAGAAGGCTTTTTTTCTTCAGAGTCAGGCTTTATGGCAAAGATCAGGAGGCTTCAACTGTAGTATAATCACTGAAGTACTACGAGAGCTTTATTAGAAATCCTGAAAACTAAAATTAAATGAGCGGGGTGTCAGAATGAGCTACTTTTTAGGTATTGACCTCGGAACAACCGGGGCGCGCGCGATTATCGTGGATGGCAACGATGGTAAAGTAGTAGCAGGAGCAACCAGCGAATATCCCCTGGATGCCCCGCGTCCGCTGTGGGCCGAGCAAAACCCGGAAGATTGGTGGCAGGGCACAGTAGTAGCCGTGCGAGGGGCTTTGCAGAAAGCGCGCGAAGTGGCCGGACCTTCCTTAAAGGTTGCGGCGGTCGGCTTATCGGGACAAATGCATGGAGTAGTGTTACTGGATGAGGCCGGAGAAGTAGTCGGTCCTTCACTTATCTGGTGTGATGGGCGTTCGCAGGCCCAATGCGACTATATCACCCAGACAGTTGGACCGGAAAGATTGATCGAATTAACGGCTAACCCGGCTCTGGTTGGTTTCAGCGCTCCTAAATTATTATGGGTACGGCAGTATCGCCCGGAGCAGTGGCAGCGTACCCGCAAATTCCTCTTACCTAAAGATTTTATTCGCTATCGCCTGACCGGAGAATACGCCAGTGAGGTTTCGGATGCCAGCGGTACTCTGCTCTTTGATGTAGCCAACCGGCGCTGGTCGGATGAGATGTTGCGCCAGCTTGATCTAGATCCTGCCCTTCTGCCAGAAGTTTATGAGTCGCAGGAGGTCAGCGGGCAAGTACACCAGAAAGCGGCGGAAGAACTGGGCCTGGATGCCGGAACGCCGGTAGTGGGCGGCGGCGGAGACCAGGCGGCGGGGGCGGTCGGCAACGGAATAGTGCGTTCCGGCCTGGTTAGCAGCACTATCGGTTCGAGTGGCGTGGTTTTTGCCCATGCCGAGAAACCGGCCCGCGACCCGGAAGGACGCGTGCATACCTTCTGCCATGCTGTGCCGGGAGCCTGGCACGTAATGGGAGTAACCCAGGGAGCAGGCCTTTCGTTGCGCTGGTTACGCGATGAGATAGCGGGGGCCCTGGAAATAGCCGCGGCCCAGGAGGCCGGGCGGGATATCTATGAAGTCATGACCGAAAGCGCGGCAAATGCTCCTGCAGGCAGCGACGGATTGCTCTTCCTGCCCTATCTGATGGGCGAGCGCACCCCCATTCTGAATCCCGATGCCCGGGGCGTCTGGTTCGGCCTGACCGCAGCGCATCACCGCTCGCATCTGACACGTTCGGTGCTGGAAGGAGTGGCATACAGCCTGCGGGATTGCCTGGAAATTCTGCTGGAAATGGGCGTACCGGTGAACGAAATCCGGGCCAGCGGCGGCGGCGGTAAAAGCCCGCTCTGGCGGCAAATCCAGTCCGATACTTTTAACCGGGAAGTCGTAACCGTCAACGCCACGGAAGGCCCGGCCTACGGCGCGGCCCTGCTGGCCGGAGTGGGCGCGGGTTTCTGGCCCTCGGTGGAAGCCGCCTGTGAAGCTACCATCAAGGTTACTACCCGCACCCAACCGGATGCCGAAGCGTCAGCCGTTTACTCGCACTACTACCCGATCTACGGCGAGCTCTATGCCCGGGTAAAATCGCTCTACCCGAAGCTTTAGCTACTACCAGAAGTCGTTCATAAAGGCGCCAGGCTGGCCCGGCGGGCTGAATATCCGCTGGGCCAGGTCCAGTTCATGAGAATTATGAACTTCCAGCAAGCGTAGCCGGGCGGCCTGTTTCGGGCTGAGATATCCGGCATACATTTGAGCCAGGGTGCGCACATCACAGCTAAGCCCGGCGTGAGCGCTCCCGGCTATCGCGGTGATTTCCACCTGGCTTTCGGTTTCGCTACCCGGCCTGACTTCCATGCGGTAAGTGCGGTCGTGGTTCCAGTGCAGCACATTGTCGCGTACCGCAAGGCTGAAAGAACCTCCCTGACCCTGTTCGAGGGCAGGCCAGGCTCGTTCGCCCAGCGCTCTTTCTACATCCAGCAAGCGCAACATATAGCCGGGATGGGTGCTGATTTTGGCCGAGCGAGGGTCTTGCATCAGGGCGAAAAATTCATCGCCTGGTTCAGTTTCCCAGGTCGCCGCACTGGCCTGTGAGTCGTGATTGGCGATAAAGCTGTAAATTTCGTAGCGGGCATCCTCGTCAAGCCAGACCATCTCGCGGATAGACATTTCTCGATCCCACTGATTCTGCAATATTTTCATGTAGTAGATAACATAAGCTCGCACCCGGCCCTTTTCATCCCGCCAGCGGTAGATCGTCATCTCCTTTTTATTTCCATCTATGCGCGGCGTTAGCAACTGGCGCATCCACCAGAATTCAGTAGGGCGTTCGAGCCTGCCGAACCGTCCCACACTGTATTGCTGGTAAAGACTGTTAAGCTCGGGCCAGTCATTGGGGCCTACCTGTTCCCATTCGCCATGGGCCTTACTCTTAAAATGGGCCATAGCAGGTATTTTTACATTAATCTCAGCAGTGGCACTGGCCAGTTCGTAGCCGAACTTGCGGTAGAAGGCAAATTCAAACGGGTAGAGGGTGGTGATATTGATGCCACTCTCGCGCAGTTCGGTCATTACGGTGGTCAGCAGTTGTTTTAAATGGCCTTTTCGGCGAAATTCAGGAGGAGTAGCTACACTGGTAACCCCGGCAGGTTTTACCGGGCGCTGTCCCAACCACAATTCATTCCATAATAAGCGCATCCCGGCTATCAAGTGGCCCTGCTCGTCAAAAAGACCTCGCGTATCTTCCGGTTTGGTGGTAGACAACCACGTTTCTTTAAAGTCACCCGGTAGTACAAAAGCATCTTTGATTATGCTAGCATAGCGCTCCATCTCTTCTTGCCGTAGGGGCCTTACCTGCATGTAATTTCTCCTTTATTATTTTATCTATATGGTTAGCTGTTTGTAGTATAACAACGAATTGGCGCATGGTCAAGCCGCCGAATATGCTATATTAGCATTACTCACTCTATAAGCGAAGCAAAAATAGAAGTATAGCTAAAAATGTAGGAGGACAGGAAGATGGAAAAGGTTTCCGCCGCTGTATCGCCCCAACTGCCCGCTTTTGATGAACTTCCCATTAAACCGGGTAATCCCCCTCGTTCAGCCTGGGGTCTGTGGGGCGAAAGCGATGAACTGGGGACTCTCAACCTGTTGACGCCTGAAAGAGTGGCCGCTGCCGCGAGCCTGGTACGAAGCGGCAAAGTTTTTGCCTTGAACTGGGAACTGGAACTACCTGACCCGCCGCTTTTTGGCCGCGAACCGCTCAAGCATACCATCAAACGCCGCCGCTCTCTGGTCAATGACGATGTCTACAACGATTTCAATACCCAATCTTCCAGCCAGTGGGACGGCCTGACCCATTATGGCAACTTTCAGCATCACAGCTTTTATAACGGGGTCCAGACCGAACAGATCACCGGGCAAGCGGGAACCCGTAACGGTATTCATGTGTGGGCGCGGCGTGGCATCGCCGGGCGTGGGGTACTGGTAGATTTCCGGCGCTGGGCCACTCAGAATGGCCTTCAGTACTCCCCGGGCGAACGCTACGAAATTACGGTAGAAAACCTGACAGCGGCGGCTCGCGACCAGGGTGTCCACTTCCAAACCGGGGATATTTTGATAGTACGCTCAGGTTGGATTGAATGGTATCTGAGTCTTAGCAGGCAAGAACGCGAGGAACTCGCCCGCAATCTCCCCCATCAGGCGACAGGGCTGGCTCAGGGCGAAGAAACTCTACGCTTTCTCTGGGATAATCATTTTGCGGCGGTGGCGGGCGATATGCTGGCGGTCGAAGCTTTTCCGGCGCATCCGGAGAAAGGCTTTATGCACGAAACCCTGCTGGCGCTCTGGGGGATGCCACTTGGCGAAATGTTCTACCTGGAAAACCTGGCCGAGGATTGCGCCCGGGACGGCGTTCACGAATTCTTTTTCACTGCCGCGCCTCTTAACAAACTGGGCGGAGTGGCTTCACCACCCAATGCCCTGGCAATAAAGTAGGCCGGTTTTAGAATCGCACGCACGATTTTGTGCTCTTTTGACTGAAATTGACGTCAATATTCACTTTCCGGTAATAGAATTAATAATGGAGATATATGATTGCTAGAGAGCCTGTTTCAGATTGAGATACTCTTTTTAAGCTCAAAAATCTCACTCTGGAACAGTAAAATACCGGGGAGAAAATCGCATTTGATTTCTCCCCAGGAATAAGTGAGGAGGCAAAGTATATGTTCAGAAAGATTTTCGTTCCGCTGGATGGTTCAGCACTGGCCGAAAATGCTTTGCCTGTGGCCGTAAAATTAGCAAGTATGCTGGATGCCAGGCTACTCCTAGTAAGAGCGGTTAAAGAGCACCCGCAACCTCACCTTTACTACACCACTCCTGACGAGCAGGAGCCCCAGTTCTTTACCCCTTACTGGTACGTCGAGAAAACCAGGGACGATGTAAGCGAATATCGCATGAAAGAGATCAAGAATATCGCGACCCAGATCCAGGAAGCCGATGTTACTCCTCTTCAAGAAGAGGAAGCGAATGCCTATTTAACTAAAATCTGGGCTAGTTTGACCCACCCGGAAGCAGCCGTACCGCTCCAACCTGATAGAGTTGATACCCTGGTGGTAGAAGAACCGGCTACCAGGCTGGCGGTTGTGGCAAAGACGGAAATGGCTGACCTTATAGTCATGTCGACTCACGGTCGCAGTGGCCTATCTCTACTGCTGATGGGTAGTGTGGCTTCAGAACTGGTCCAGCACACTTCGATACCGGTTATTCTGGTTCGTCCTGCCGAGCATAATGAACAAGCTGAAACTAAAACTGCTGTCAGAGCAACATCTATAGAAGCTTTCCGGGCTGAAAAAGGCCAACCTCTGCTGGTTACTCTGGACGGCACAGCCAGAGCGGCGGAAGCTATCGAACCCGCCACGGAACTGGCCGAACAGTTAGGAGCACCTCTTCACCTCTTAAGAGTGGTGAGCGCGTTTGTACCGGCGCCGTTACCAGATATGGGCCCGGTTTACCTGTCCGAGCAAGTCGACATAGACAGGGAGACGGAAATTATTAAAAAAGAGGCCGGTTTGTATCTGGCAGACTTTCAACATCAACTGCTGGAAAAGAATGTAGATTGCCGTAAAGCAATTAGAGTCGGCCACTCGGTGGAAGAGATTGTTAATTATGCCCATCAAGTTGAGGCTATGCTAATAGTCATGGGGACACACGCTCGCAATCGAGTGGGGCAAATTTTACTGGGGAGCGTGGCGGAAGAAGTAGTCCGGCACAGCAACTTGCCGGTAATGCTGGTGCATTTCGGTTCAGAGGCACATCATTAATTTCTTCGGCTGAGAGGGAGCGCTCAAAGCGCAGCGCCGGTTCTTTTCGTTACTGGAGTGACAACACCCGGCCTCTTACAAACAAAGGACGGACATGACTAAAAGAGGAGACTTGCAGGGGAATGACCAGAGCGCCCGGACTGCTTCAAGCAAAGTTCCGGGCGCTCTTAATACAATTTCTGCGTGATAAAAGAATGCAAGAGAAGAATAGCTTGCTCCGCTCCTGATTTAGATCATTTAGAAAGGAAGGGCTTCGGCTACTCCGACAGGCCGGTTGGCCTCGTCCACGTGGACCACCAGGGGTTCATAGTCTTCCGGCAGAGGTTCAGCCACCTGGGCATAGCTCATAATAATAACTTTATCGCCTACCGCCACCAACCTGGCGGCAGCCCCGTTTAACTGGATAGTGCCGCTACCGCGCTCTCCCGAAATTACATAGGTCTCGAAACGGGCTCCATTATTTATGTCAACCACCTGCACCATTTCATATTCCAGTAAATCGCTGGCATCCATCAAGTCGCGGTCAATCGTGATACTACCAACATAATTCAGGTCAGCCGCAGTAACGGTCGCGCGGTGAATTTTGCCTTTAAGCATAGTGCGCGATACGGTCCGGGGCCTGCTCAAGTTTAAGTCTGGCATTTACTTGTCCTTTGCGGGGTCTAATGGATTTTAGAGGTGCAAGCCTTGTCTCGCCCTCGCCATCCTCTTCTTTTATTATTACGCAAAATAGCTCAGGTCGTTGCAAAACCCAGTACATTATAAAGATAGCGTCAAGCCGCAATTTACTGCCGCGACCAATCCAGCGAGATAGCTCTATAAGGTCCATCCGGTATTTCGCTAATTTTGCCAAACTGTTTATCGCCCAGGTCCACCAGTTTCATATAGGGATATCCGGCAGTACTGAAAAGAACTACCGCCAGGGTCTTGCCGTCGGGCGAGAAAGCTATATTCACTACGCTGGCGCTCGATCCTAAATCAATCGTGCGACCGTCAAGCGGACTTTTCTGGCCGGGAACGCTTACAAAGAAAAGCTTTGAGCCGGAAACGGCGATAGTTTTGCCGTCCGGCGAGAAACGCGCCGTATTATAGCCGGTAGAAAAAGGCCCGTCCGGTATGCGGTGCAAACCCGCCGCTATTTCAACCGCGCCTTGACCGCCTTTGTCCGGGTCGCCATAATACAACTTAAGCCGGTCAAAATCTGGCCCGACCAGCCAGATAGCGTTCTCACCGTCAGGCGACCAATCATAAAGCATGACGGTCTTGGCTTGATTGCGGATAACTTCGCCGGTTTGCTTATCAGCCGTATTGCATAGGCCTATCTGGGGAATACCATCGGTATTAGAAGGGGCTTCCCGGTAAGCGATAAAACGGTCACGTGGGGACCAGCGCAGCAGGCTGACAACATAATTCTGTTTGAGCTTGCAAAGTTCCTGTTTACCCGAGCCATCAAGATTGGCGACTTCCACTACCGAGTCAAATGGGCGGATTCCGAACTGCCCGGCAGTTATTTTGACGTAGGCTACTCTTTTGCCGTCCGGCGATAAAACCGGACTCATACCATCGGCAATTTTAGTTTTGGCTGTGCCGTCCGGGTTAACGGCGTAAATAACGTGAAGCGGTTCTGCCGACTCGTAAACCAGTTTACCCGGTCCGGTAGCGACCGGTTTTGGCGAGGGAGTAGCCGCCAGGCTGGTGACAGTGGGCAAACTGGAACGGGTAGGCGTGGCAACTGAAGCTGAAACAGGCTTAGAAGTTGGCGTGGCTGTAGCCGGTAAAGGGCTTGAAGGACCAGCACCGCTAGTCCCTCCGGCGGGGACTGCCGGGGTCGAGGTAGCATCACCACAGGCGCTTAGCAGAACACTTAATAAGAGAAAAACGGCCAGAACTGATTTATAGGCTCTATATGAATAAAGGCGAGTCAATTTACCGACTCCTTTCTTACCGGTTAAACTTTTGTCCGATATTTGCATCTATCTTCTAAATGCTATTTTGCACGAAAAGTTACTGCTACCTGTGAACTTTTTCTTGAGTTTAAAGAAATCCGCGTTATAATATTTTTGTTCCCACTAAAAATCCAGCCATTACATGTCTGAGCGAGTAAATTCTAGACCCTTTGATGTTTTTAAAAGGAGGTCAGAACTATGACAATGCTGTCCGATGTACGCAGCCAGATCGAAGCTAATAACGAGAAGTTTGCCGAAATTTTTGCCAGGGGTGATGCTACCGGTATTGCCGGTATGTATACTGAGGATGCGGTGATTTTGCCGCCTGATGCTGAGATAATCAGGGGCCGCGAGAATATTATGGGTATGTGGCAGATGGTGATGAGTTCCGGCATTAAAGGTGCCAGCCTGCATACCCTGGAAGTCGAAACCTGGGGGAACGTAGCAAAAGAAATAGGCACGGTGACTATGACTGTACAACCTCCCGGCAGCTCAGAGACCGTCACCGCTAAAGCCAAGTACGTGGTAATCTGGAAACAGGAAGGCGATACCTGGAAAATGCAGACTGATATTTGGAACAACAGCCCCTCCTGATAACAATCTTCTTCTCAATCTGGAGATTTGCACCTGCAAAATACAAAACCGGCGATAAGGCCGGTTTTGTTCTTTAAAATTTTTCAAGTACATGCGCACAATAAAGCCAAAGTGCTAGCCAGCAAACCCGGTTAAGCGGGTGGCAGACCGTTGTCGAAGCAGTAATAGAGGGTCTGGTAGGCCTGGCGGAATTCAATAACCTCGCGGCCCACCTGCTCCGGCGCTTCACCTTCCACCAGTACACGGGCCATAAACCCGGCGATAGTCTCCATTTGCGCCGCTCCCATGCCGAGGCGGGTAACTTCGATAGTGCCCATGCGCAGGCCACCCGGTCTATCCCAGTCTTCCGGTTGGTCGCCTGGTATCAGGTTCTTGTTAGTGATAAGATTGGCTTTCGCCAGGCGGTGTGCCACTTCCAGCCCTCCACCGAACTGGCGAACGTTTGCGATCACCTGGTGGGTGGTAGTGTAACCCTTGTGAGAAGCCAGCACGGGGATACCACGCTTTTCCAGGGCAGCCCCTAAGGCCCTGGCGTTCGCTACAATCTGGGCCATGTAAAGCTTGCCATATTCGATTAGTTCCGCCGCCGAAACTGCCAGCGCTGCTACCCGGTTAACCTGGTGGGTAGCGGCCAGCACCGGGAAGACGGCGGTGGTTAAAGGTTCCGTCAGGGCCGGATCATCCCAGACCAGCACGCCACTTTGCGGACCGCTGAAAGTTTTTCCCGCCGAACCGGTCATTACCGCCGCGCCTTCTCTTAGAGGGTCCTGGAATTGGCCACCTGCCACTAAGCCTAACTGGTGCGCTCCGTCAAAGAAGAGTTTGCCACCCCAGGGAGCAATAATCTCGCTCATCTCGCGCAAGGGAAAAGGAAAAAGGGTCATAGAAGCGCCCAGCGCTACCACTTTGGGCCGCACCAGGGGAGCCATTTTGCGAAACAAATCCAGGTCCACTTCCAGTTCGTTAGGGTCAACCGGAATATCCACTATCTTGAGGCCTCTCACACCTGCCGGGCCATCCGGTCTGTTAGAAGAATGGCCTCCCACGGGTTGAGGCAAGCTCATAATTACATCGCCCGGTTCGGTTAGGGCGGTATAAACCGCCATGTTGCCGATCATACTGGCGCACAGGCGGTGGTCGGCATAGCGAGCTTTAAAAAGCTTCTTGAGCAGTTCGACGCAGAGGCTCTCGATTTCGTCAATGTATTTAGTTCCGGCAAACCAGCGATTGACTGCGCCGATATGCCCTTCCGCCGCTCTTGTCCCCACTTCGGATGAAAGCAGTGCGCGTACGGTCGGACTGGTAGGGGCTTCGGGGGCCAGGAGGTTAATACACTCTCGACCACGCCACTGTTCGTTCCGGCGGACTGCTGCCAGCACTGCTTCACCCATTTCACGGGCTGAAGAGCAACTATCCAGGATATTACTGGCTGCGCCCAATATTTCAGAATCATGTACTTCGGTAACAGATTGTTCTACCAGCATTTATTTTATGCTCCCTTCCACCTCAATTATGTAAAGTTATCTCTCTCAGCAATAATTTACTCTGACTTACAACAAAGCTTTTCTAACCCGCTCTCCCATATCGTGCAGACGCTCTACCGGTTCATTGCTAAATACCAGCCGCACGAACTGGTCGCTATTCCGTTCTCCCCAGTCACGCATCGGAGTAGCCGCGATGCGCCCTTTTTCAAGCAGCAAGCGCGAAGCGGTAAACGAGTCGAAACCGAGCGAACCGGTATCCAGCAACATTGACCAGCCACCCGCCGCCGGGATTAAAGGCAAACCCGCTAACCGGGAAACAATAGTATTACGGCGCTTCTCCCATTCGCTCACGCAGGCCTGTAAATCTTCCACCGGTGATTGAAGAGCGGCTACAGCCGCCGACTGGCTTAATCCGGTAGGCGTCACTACGTTGTAAATATGGACGCGTGATATATCACTCAAAATAGAAGCAGGCGCTACCACCCAGCCGATACGCCAGCCTATCATGCGGTACTCTTTGGAAACCGAGCCAACCGTAATAGTGTGCTCGCGCATGCCAGGCAGACTGGCCGGGTGAATGTAAGGCCGGTTATCGTACAAAATGCGCTCCATTGCGGCGTTATAAATCAGCCAGAGCTTTTTTTGGCGGCAGATGCCAGCAATTACTTCCCACTCGGCCATATTCAGGGTAGCGCCGGAAGGCATCGAGGGATTCATAATAAACAGCGCCCGCGTTTTTGGGCTGACAGCGGCATGCAAAGCCTCCAGATCAAGCCGCCATTCGCCTTCCTGGAGCAGGAAGGGTATTAATTTTGGCACTGCCCCGGCCAGGCGCACCCGGTTAATCATCCCGGCGTAGGTCGGGTCGGTCATAATAACCTCGTCGCCCGGGTCAGTGGTGGCCAGCAAAGCATCAAAGAGGCCTTCCGTTCCGCCGCATGTAATAACCACTTCGCTCTCCGGGTCATAGCTCTGCCCGCTCTGCCGGGCAAGGTGAGTAGCAACCGCCTGGCGCAAATCGAGCTTCCCGGTAAAGGGGAGATAGCTGTTTGCATCGTCCAGCACGGTAGCTTCACGCGTCAGGTCTACCACTCCGGCAGGCGGCAGGAGGTCGGTATCCAGGTTTTCCATACGCAGAACCTGCGGGTCATTACCAGCAGCGGCAGCGACCCGGTCAATTGAAAAGCCGGGTATGCCGGCGAGGCGCTGAACACTCATGGGCCTACCTCCTTATTTGAGCTAATAGAAGTTACTTATTAGTCTGATTCTGTTGACTGTTTACCAGATAATCCACCAGTAATTTACCGGCAGATTCGATATGTTCTCTCAAAAGACCGACGGCTTTTTCAACCTCCTGCTGCCTGCACGCTTCCAGCAGGGCGCTATGTTCTTGCTGGGACTTTGGCAGGTAATCGAGGGCCGCCAGTTCAAAGCGCATATAGCGGTCAACGGTAAGGTGTAAGTTAGTGAGCATACTTAGCAAGCGAGGGCGACCTGCGGCGGCGTAAAGGGTCGAGTGAAATTCCCAGTTAAGTTCGCCCAGGTGACTGATATCGGTCTGGCCTTCGGTAGCCGCAATAATGGCCTGGGCCTTCTTAAAATCTTCTTGCTTTAGCCGGGGGATCGCTTTTTCCAGGGCAGTAGTCTCCAGCACCAGCCTGATTTCATACAATTCCTGGGCTTCTTGAGGAGATAGCTCTGTCACCACCGCTCCCCGGTGAGGGTAAATCGTAATGAGCCCTTCTGCCTCAAGCTGGCGAAAAGCCTCCCGGATCGGAATCCGGCTAACCCCAAAAGTCGCTGCCAGTTCCTCCTGGCGTAGAGTCTGCCCGCCTTTTATTACTCCCCGCACGATCCCTTTGCGCAGGGCATCGGCTATCAGGTTAGGAGTGGTTTTATATTGCCTTATTTCAGCGGTAACTAAATCATTTATTTCCATATTGGATATTGTATCCAATTATCCAATTCTGTCAATGGCTCAAACCGGGAGAATTGTAAATGAATTAACTGCTTTCCTTCTAAGGAAGATCTTGCTGCAAAAGAGCAGTGAGGTAAATGCTTCAAGTGCGAATTGCCAGCCTGCCCGGCATGGGGTAAAATGCCTGCCGGGTAGCAGGACTCTTTAAAGCTAGATTGGAATTTACCGGGCGCGTGCAAACCTCCTCAACCGACAATTCAACTAACCTGAACCGGCCTGAAGAGGCCGGGATAGAACCTGTCAGCAGGTGGAAACGGTGGCAGCCGCATTTGCTGGCCTTCGCTTTTTATACCGCCCTAACCGTACTGTTCGCGTGGCCCGTAATAGCGCAGCTTGGCACCGGTACGCCCGGTCACTTCCCGGTAGACCGTAACCAGAATCTCTGGAATTTCTGGTGGTTCAAACGCTCTCTTTTTAACCTGCATAACCCCTACCAGACCGGCTTTCTTTTCTATCCTTATGGGGCTACCCTTTACCTTCATACTTTCAGCCCTTACAACCTGATTACCGGGCTACCGCTGCAACTAATCTTCGGTCTTGTACCTGCCTACAGTTTCATCGAATTGCTGACTTTTCCCCTGGGCGCTATCGGGGCTTACTTCCTGGCGCTCCATCTGACTCGTAGCTACCCCGGTGCGTTGCTTGCCGGGCTGGTCTGGAGTTTCGGGCCGTATCACTTCGTCGAACTACGCCAGGACCAGATGAACCTGCTCTCGTTGCAGTGGCTACCTTTCTTTATTCTTTTCATGTTTCGCCTGGAAAAAGCCCGGACTCGCCGGGCAATCATTCAGGAGGGCCTGGCAGCCGCCTTTTTCTTCTTCCTGGCCATCATGGTGGATTATTACTACGCTATATACCTGGTGATGTTCGCCGGGCTTTACTGGCTGTGGCGGTCTGGAACCCTGGCATGGCTGGCGCTGCGTAGCCGTGAAAGCTGGTCTATGGTAAGGCGCTCGACAGGCCAGCTAACGGCCAGACTGGCTGCCGCCTTTATCGTAGGGATGTTGCCTTACAGTCCCGTTTTACTGGGGACGCTGCGCGAGATTGGCAGTAACAAGTACGAGAGCCTCGATAATCTTTCTAACGACCAGGTACACAGCGCTGACCTGATGACCGTATTTCTTCCTCCTTCACATCAGCCCTGGTGGGGTGATAACCTGGGTATCTGGAAAAACCTGGGGCTGCATGCCGCTCCTACCGGAGAATATTTGAATAACTGGGGAGCGGTTACAGGCTATGTCGGAATAATCCTGGCTATTTACGCCCTGTTTAAGCTGCGCGGTCTCTGGTTCTGGGTTTTCAATGCCGCTTTCTGGTTCCTGATTTCCTTTGGGCCCAGTCTGAGGATAAACGGAGTTAGCACCGGCTTTCCCATGCCCTACCGTTTGCTGGTGAAATTACCCTTTGTGGGGATTGGCCGCTTCCCGGAGCGTTACATGTTAATGGCCCAACTCTCGGTGGGTATCCTGGCTGCCTGCGGCTTGGGTTATCTTCTGGCAAAAATACCGGTAGAGCGCAATATCTTAAAGCTGGGTCGAGCCAGAACGGGGGTAAAAGTGCGTACCGCCCTGGCAGCGCTAGTACTGGCGGCTTTTTTTGTGGAAAGCTGGCCGGGTGTTTTGCCGCCACCGGATCCCATAACTCAACCTCCTTTTACCGCCGCGATTGCCGCAAACAATCCAAACTCCCCTGTTCCGCCGGATAAGGCCATTTTTGAACTGCCCGTTACCACTCACGCCAACCCGGACAGTCCGCGTATGCTTTACCAGATTTACCACGATCGGCCTATTACGGGTGGTTATATCAGCCGAAAATTGGTAGACCCCCACCGGATAGTGCATGACTACGTCCTCTATGATTGGATAGAACTGCGCGACCCTGCCAGGAACGACATCGTGCCCGCCCTTACACCCCAGGAGCAACTTGGTTTACTTAATTACGCCAACATGGGTTATGTGGTGCTTTATCCGGCTGACTTTACCGGTTCAGGGGGCGAGCAAGGCTTGAACCGCGCCCAGAAATTGATTGATTACACTTTTGCACAGCCCGGCGCGAAAACCGCGCAACCCTCCTTTAAGGACAATACTGCCTCAGTCTGGCAGGTACCACCAGCAGAATTAACTAAACCGGAATTAGTGCTGGGACAGGGCTGGGAAAACCCGGAAAATATCGGCGGCAAGCGGGTGCAGCGCTGGATTAGCCAGGAGGCAACCGAGGCCCATGTGGAGGTAGCGGTGGGTCCAAAAGTGGCGCTAAAACCAGGCTACTCTCTTGAGCTTGAAGTTGTTTCTCCCGGCGATAAACCGCGCCGCCTGCAAGTCCTCTTAAATGGTACAACAGTGGGAGATGTACGGGTTCAAGGAGTGCAGCAGATCAAGCTGGATAATCTAAAACTACAACCGGGAGACAATACTATAGCCTTCCGGCCTGACCCTGCTGATGGTGTATACATTCCCTCACAGGTTGACTCTAAATCAACCGATAATCGGAAACTGCGACTGGGTTTCCTGAATATCAAGTTAAGTTAGAAGAGCCAGTGGGATATTTAGTTAACAGCAAGATAATTGACAGAATCTAACCGCTATAGTTAATTTCAAAGTACCTTTTTTCAAACTTACAAAAGGTTTTACTAACAGAGAAAGAGGAAACTGATCATGGACCAGGCTGCGAAGAAAAAATTATTACGTGATTTCACTTATGGCCTGTACGCCGTTACAATTGCGGATGGAAGTGGGTTCACCGCTAACTGGTTATCTCAGGCCTCCTTCGATCCGCCGGTGCTTATGTTATCAGTCGAAAATAGCAGTCATTCCATCTCTATTATCCGTAATACGAAAGTCTTTCTGGTGAATGTATTTGCCACCGGACAGCGAGAACTGGCCGGACAACTGGGACGCGCTTTTGCTCGTACTCCCAATAAAATGGAAGGGATTAATGTGCAGCCGGGTCCGCAGGGCTGCCCCATTCTTCAAGATACCCTGGGCTGGCTGGAGTGCCGGGTTACTGCTGAAGTCCCGGCGGGAGATTCTACAGTCTTTGTGACCGAAGTAGTGGAAGCGGGCAGCCTTAATGAAGGAGCGCCGCTAACCATGAACGAAACAGGTTTTCGCCATTTTGGTTAAGCCCGGGTGTTGATAGCTTCTCTTTATTTTCCATGAGCCACTTCTTATAAGCCTGTTTAGCTTTCAAGCGATTGAGAGATATTAGATCAAAAAAGGTTTGTATATTAAAAATATATCCTTGCTCAGAAGGAATATTATTTGTTGTGGCACAACCTGTGCTAATAATAAAGGTGTAGACAAAAGAGAGGGCCAATTCGCAATTATTATGGTTATTTTTTCGTGATTTCCCTGTCTTTTGCTTACAGTGGCATAAAAAATGATAATGATAATATACAAATCCACAACAGCGTAGCCAGCAGAAACGGATTTTTATATTTACCAGTACATCAGGATTTTAGTAAATTTGAGAAACGGGTGAGTATTGTATAACAGTTCCTTTCAGGAAAGGAAATACACTCACAAAGGGTGTGTTCGGCTGACTATAGTGGGGATGATGAATTTACAGCCGATGGCCAAGTAGCGGGGTATAAGAAATGGCAAAAGTGCTTGTTATAGACGATGAACCGTCTATCGCAACACTCGTGGCTGAGGTAATTGAGGGGTATGGTCACGAAGTTACAATTGCATATAATGGGAAACAGGGCTTAGAGTTAGCCAGGTATGGAATCTTTGAACTGATTATTAGCGATGTTATGATGCCTTACCTGAATGGCCGGGATTTATTAAAAATTGTTAGATCTGATCCGAAGCTGTCTGAAACCAAGTTTGTTTTGATGAGCGCGGTTAGTCATTTGACCGGGCCAGATCATGAAACTGCACCTGACGCCTTTATTGTCAAACCTTTTGATATTACTACCGTAGATAAGGTGGTAAATAATTTTTTGGCTGATGGAGAGCTACAGGCGCCAGATGGGGAGGTGCAGATGGATGGAGATTATGGTATCAATTACCAGATTTCCGCTCCATCACCGTTTTCAAGATCGAAACGAGAATACCTGAGTTACGGGGAACAGCAGTGAGAAACCGGAGGTAACAAGTCCTCCGGTTTTGATTTGAAAGCCTGCTTACAGGAAGTAGCGGATATCGGCTCGCAGACGCGGGAAAAGGATTTTAACTAACTCCCGGTCATCACCACAGAATAAATCAGGATTTAGCGCTTCCAGTTGTTCAAGCTCTCGATAGCCGAATAACAATTTAGGTAGTAATTCCGGCGGAATACCTACTTTTGGGTTCTGCTTACCCGGCAACCTCTCTACCTCTACAAGCTTGCCTCCCTCAAAAACCAGCTTTATACCGTAGCGGTAAAAACCCAGTTCCAGTTCACTGCTCAGACCTGCAAAGACGGAAGAGGCAACCCGTGCCTCCAATTCGTGCTTGAGTAGTTGAAAAGCCGCTACGGGGTCATTTACGCGCAGATACCAGCCATAGTTGGTAAGGTAGTAAGGGTTTAGAGTAGTAAGCCAGTTACCCAGCGTACTCTCTTTTTCCACGCCCAGCCTTAATTTTGAGGCATCTTGAATATTCATGGCGGCTGCAACCAGGGCTTTTCCAGCTTCAAGGTTTCCGGTAATCGAGTGAATTAAGAGGTTGTCTTTCTTGCCAACAACTCGCGCTGAGCCAACCGGCTGGCCATTTTTAAGGGCTATCAGCCCTAGCATCTGGTAGCTTCCATCCAGGTCGCTGTTAGCTACAAACCAGCGCCAGGCACTTTCCGAAACATCCGTTGTAAGATCAAACCCGGTATTCTTCTCCTCGGCCAGGTGCATCAGGGCTGGAACATCCTCCCCGGTAATCGGGCGCACGTCCACACCGGCAGGCATTTCTAACAGAGCGGCATGCCGCTCCGCCGTCAAATAACCGGCGCGTGGAATATCAGCGGCATATTCGTAGCCAAAGAGCCTGTAGTAGTAGGGAATTCCCCCGATATATCCAAAAATATGTCCTCGCTCGGTCATCCAGCGATCCAGTACCGCCATCTGTTTGCGGACCAACCCACGTCCCCGGTACTCCTGAAGAGTTGCCACAAACTCCGGCATACCGATGCGTAGTTCGGTCCGGCCAAGTCTCCACAAAACTTCAATCAAACATAACGATGAAATAATCCGATCTTGCGCATCTACGACTACCAGGAAATCGCTGACCTTAAAGCCCGGGTGCAACCCGTTCAGCAGGTCTTTCACCATCATTCCGGCGCTGCTATCGTGAAACTCGGTATTAAAGGCAATTAGCTTTTCGTAATCTGCTCTGGTGGCGGTTCTTAATACCAACCCCTCACCTAGCTCTTCGTACCACAAAAAGTCTCTATCACTCACAAAGGTGGTCATCAAGTATAATCCTGTCTCCACTCGTTGAATTTCTTCATAGAATCCGATTATACTATAACTAGCTAAAAAGGCAAGTGCAGTGGAAAATAAGGGGATAGCCGGGTTCTTATCCAGGGATAAGCCCGGCTACGAAAGTTTATTTCAAAATAAAGAGGGTCAGGCGAATACCTTTGCCATCCGGTTCCATACTGACCGCGTCTGGTTGGCGGTTGAAGATTTGCTGGAGCGCCGCGTTCATTTGAGCCTTTTCCTGATCGTTAAGCATCCACCAGTTAACCATCACGTATTTGATTCCGGCAGATTTTAGCTGCGCTTCGCTACCTGCCAGAACCCCTGAATCTAAAGCCAGTGTCTTCAAGGCCGGAATTTCGTTCACCAAAGGATTATCGATCTGCCTTGCCAGGTAACCCCCGATCATTGGCTTATCGTAGGAGGGCTGGGCGATATAATAGTGCGCCGTCGGCTTAAGCGGTAGTTCCAGCACAACATGGCCAGGATTCGGGTCATTTCTAATCACATCGTAGATAGGCGGCACGAAAGGAAAGGCGGTTGTCACATAGGGGGCGAATTCAAAAATAATCAGGGCACTGGCTACTATCGCCAGGCCAAAAGAGACGCCCCCGGATAACCTTTTGTTGTTATTTTTACTAAAAAGACCGGCTTTATCCGAGATACCTTTTATACCGAAAGCAGACAGCATCGCCAGGGCCAGCATCGCCATCAGGACAAAACGGGCCGGCGTGCGCATAATGGAGAAGAACGGCAGGTAGTACATTACCGCGTAAGGTAACATTATGTTAACCTTAAAGACCGTGAACTGAGGGCGGGCACTGACATGTAACAAAGGCCCCATGGCCAGCAGCACGAAGAAAACTCCTGAAATAAGCCAGAAACCGGCCGTGGCCAGGGCTCGCGAGGCATATTTGCGGCAGAGCAGCCACCCCAAAATAGCCAGCACTAAAACAGTAATACCGAGATAAACGGTGCGTTCGGCCGGATTGCTCATACCGCTATACTTTTCAGCCAGAGGCGCGGCCCAGCTACCCATGATGGGATGCAATTCGTAAGGGGTGATAAAACTGAGCAGGTCCGCCGAGTAGACGATAGATTCTTCCGGTGTAAATTTTACATTCTTGTTGGTGCGAGCTTCATTGACCATGGGAATGAGCACTGGAGAGGTAATGGCCGCAAAGAGTAAAAACACCACACCGAGCCGCCAGACCGGACCAAGCAGGGTGGTCTTGAGTTGTTTACGGCCAAGCCAGAGGCGGTAAAGCAGGTAAAGCCCGGTTAGAATAAACAGGAAGGCCGCCAGGGTCCATTCAGTCAGGGCGTTAAGCGCCAGGAAAAGAGCCGCCAGGCCCAGGTTTTTCCACTCCTTTTTGCCGATGCGCCAGCTTGCAGTATCCAGCCCTTCTACGGCTTTTAGCATAAAAAGCACATAAAACGGAATCCACTGAATCGTAACGAAATTAAGCTGGCCGTTCAGATGGGCCGTGTGAAAAGGGCTAAAACCAAAAACCAGCCCGGCTACGAAAGCGGCCGGTTTATTGTGAACCAGGTAATCGGCCAGCAGAAAGGCTCCATAGGCGCTAAAAATAAAGCCGAAGAAAACCAGCAGGTTGAAGCTGCCCGCCAGGCTTACGCCCAGCACCTGCAGGGGAGTGGCAATCAGGCCATCGAGAAAAGCCAGGGTATGAAAATTAAGACTGGCCCCACCGGGATAATTGATAAAAGTAGTGTAGAAAGGGTTAGTATGCAATTCCACCAGGGCCTTTTTGACCCACCATAAGTCCCAGTAGAAAATCCAGCTATCTCCGCCGAAAGGCACCTCCTGAAAAAAGCGGGGAAGCATAGGAGCGAGGTAGAAAAAAGTCAGCCCGGTGTAGAGCGCCAGTACCAGCAGATGGGGTAGCCACGCCGGGCGAAACTTTAAAAGAGCGCCTCGGGCCGGTTTGATCTCTGCTCCCGGTTTTTCTTCAAGGGCCACCTGTTGATCGCCTGGCGCGATAGCACTGCTTTCAGCGGTTTCTTTCAAATTGGAATGCGCGGACGAATCACCCGTCAAAATTAATCTAACCTTTCATACATCTGTCCGGTCCAGCTATCGAGGGTAAAAGTATCGCCAAAGCGTTCGGTTAGCTGGCCTAAAATTTCTTTGACCTTTCCCTGGTAAGTGCGGGTGCCAGTTTTAAGGTCTTGCAGAGTGGCTACCAGTACAATCAAGACCTGCACGAACAGGAGGAAGCGGCTCTGCTGGGCCGGTCCTCGTTTTTGGCGGTCTTTACGATTAAGCGTAGCATTTGCCTGCTCCAGGCACTCGCCCGCCACGGCCAGTCCCTGGCTGTAATAGTTGCGTTCGGCCATTAATTGTATCAGGCGCATAGCCGAAGTGAAAGCGAAAAGACCGGCTTCACTAT
Source organism: Chloroflexia bacterium (assembly GCA_036261665.1). GTDB lineage: Bacteria > Chloroflexota > Chloroflexia > Chloroheliales > Chloroheliaceae > 54-19. Next base: position 18,988 of record DATAKM010000115.1, on the reverse strand, counting down.
CCTGCGAAAAAACTAACTCAAAAGCCTGGAAAGCCATTTTGGCGGCGAGGTCAGGATCTTTCAAATTTTCCAAGTAGACATCGCCCATGCGTACATAGAGGGTGGTGAGGGTCGGCAGGTCTTTCAGTTCCTTGAAAACGGCGGCCAGTTCTTCAAAGTAGCCGAGGGCTGCCCGGGCATCGCCCTGGGCCAGGCGCAAGTCGGCGTAATCGTTCAGGATAAGCGCCAGTTCACGCCGGTTCTTACTGTTTTTAGTTAGACTATAGGCTTTTTCCAGCCAGCCCTGGGCGGCAGAATAGTCGGCTTGCTGGGTGGTGATTTGAGCGAGCAACTCAAGCGCGCGCAACTGGTGGTCCCTATCGCCAAGGCTTTCAGCCAGTTCAAAACTCTGGCGGGCATGCTCAAGGGCCGGTGCGTAGTCCACTTTTTCCAGGTAAATCCGGGCAAGGTCCTGTAAAAAAATACTTTCTTCAGAAGTGTTATTCTGCCCGCGGGCCAGTTCCAATCCCTGGTTGGCATACTCCAGCGCTTTTTCAAGTTCTTTAGTCTGGCGGTAGTACTGGTCAAGCTGCCCGTAAATGACCATCATGTTATCCAGGTCGGCGCTCTCTTCAAAAATCGCCCGGCTGCGTTCCAGGTAATCTCCGGCCTTTTCCATTTCCCCCTGTTGCAAATAGTGCTGCCCGAAGCGGGAAAGAAAATTAGCGGAAGCCTGGGTATTGCCAGTTTGCTGAGCTAACAACAGCCCGCGTCCGAAGATTTCCAGGGCTTTATCTTCCTCACCGGTAAGGGAATACAATACGCCTATCCGGTAGAGTACATCTGCTTCTAGCTGTGATAAACGACCTTCCCTGGCAGTATCGAGACTTTTTTCCATCAGGGCCATAGCTTCGGGGAGGTTATTGCGCAACATCACGGCGCGAGCCTGGCTCAAAAGATTGTTAACCAGCGGCAGCCTGTCCGGTAGACTAGTGTAGACTCGGGCCGCTTTTTTGAGGTAGGCAAGGGCTTCCCCCGGTTTGTTTAACTCAAGATAAGCGTAACCGGTGGCATCGAAGATATAGCCGTTGATAATAGAGCGCTGTTTCCTATCGAGAGTTCTGGCCCGGCGCACTTTTTTGACAAGCGTCCTGATAGACTCCAGGGCGTCAAGCGGCTGGGAAACAGCCCTGGAAAAGACGCTCCGAACCTCTTCCGCCAGGTTTTCGAACTCCTCGCGATTAGCAGTATCGCGAAGTTGTTCGCTTAAAGCCGAGTCGTCCCTCTTAAAAAAGCTAAATTTCACTAACAATCCTTTAGTAACCAGCTATCAGCGCAAACTCTACAAGGCCTGGCTGCAAATGATGCAAATCTGATTTTCACTTAATTCCCTGCTACTGTCAAGCGCAGACCTGACCTGTTGATGCTTAGCGCTTGCACCCAGGTATCGCTGGAGAAAAATAATCCTGAAAAAGGGGGTTGACAGACTTTTTATTCCTTGCTAGAATTAGCGAAACGTTTCGCTAATTCTAGCCTGATCGAAAGAGATAGTATGGCGCGTGAGCCAGTAACAATCAAAGATGTTGCTAAAAAGGCCGGAGTGGCGATCAGCACTGTCTCCAGCGTAATAAACGGTAACGAAAAACATGTGGGTTCCGCCACTCGTGATAGGATACTGCAGGTAGCAAGAGACCTGAATTATCGCCCTAACGCGATTGCTCGCAGTATGGTAAAGCGGACTACTACTTCAATCGGACTGGTTATTACGGATGTACAGAACCCGCTCTTTAACGAGGTTGATGCCGGGGTCGAAGAAGTGCTGGCGGCAGAAGGCTATCACTTGCTCCTGGCTAACGCCATGAACGCGAGTAGCGAGGCTGAAGCTATCGAAACGTTTCGCTCAAAACAGGTGGATGGTTTTATCTTCATGTCCCGTTCGCGCTACTACCCTACTCATAACTTTGCGTCCCTCAAAGCGGATAATATACCTTTTGTAGTAATAAACCGGGATATGCAGGATAGCGAAATAAACCAGGTATTGCTGGACGATTTCGGGGCGGGTCTTATCAGCACTCGCCACCTGATCAGTCTGGGGCATACCAGAATAGCCACCATTGCCGGACCCTTGCGCGACCAACCTGTCTGGAGAAGTGCCCATGAACGTCACCGGGGGTGGCGGCAGGCAATGCAGGAAAAAGGCTTGCCGGTACGAGAGGATTGGATTATTCCCTGCCGCTATACCTACGAGGCGGGTTATAATGCCGCCCGGCAACTTATAGAACAAAACCCGGATAAGGCAACGCGGCCCAGCGCTATCTTTGCGGCTAACGACTCAATGGCGGTAGGTGCCATGAAAGCCTTGCAAGAGATGGGGTTGCGTCTGCCACAGGACATGGCTATAGTAGGAGTGGGCGATTTGCCACACCTGGCTTATCTGCATCCTTCTCTGACTACCATGTCTATTCCAATTTTCGAAGCCGGAAGGGTTGCCACCCGGCTATTGATAAATTGGATTAAGAATGGTAAACCGGATTGTGCTCAAAACGTTACGCTTAGCTGTACTCTAAAAATTCGTGAGTCGTGTGGATCTGCTCTATTAAATCCTGTTTCTAACCGGGCCTGACCTGGCTCTTAGTTAAATTAACACAGCGGCCTTTTTTTACCGTATGCAAGTAAAGCCGGTAAGCTTATTCGTTTTTCCGGCTTTGCACAATCAAAGTGTCTGTCTATTTATCGTCCGCAGGCGATAAGCTTATTAGTTATACCTGTAATTCAATAAATGTGGGGACCAGTTCCAGAGAATTTTGTATGGACAGAAACGGTAAGCACTGTTTCGCAAAAATCTATAAAAATAGCATTGGTAACACTCACGATGTTACCGGTGCTGTTTATCTATTCCTGGCCCTGGCTGCAATGCCATTTTACCAGAGCTGGTTTACCGGGTGGAGTTAATGAAAACTCTCTCAATTTGTCAAGTACGCTGAGTGTCAAGATATGCTGCTAAGAGGCAGCACAAGGAGGATTTAACAGATGAACAGAGCAAGGAAAAGCTGGGCTGGCCTGATACTGGTTGGTCTCATGCTAAGTCTGATGCTGGCAGCCTGTGGCAGTAGCCCAACTGCCGCCCCGGCAGCAGGACAGAGTGCGGCAGGCCAGGCTGCTTCCGGCAACTCCGGCGCGCCGGTTGACCTGAATGTCTGGTTGTACGCCAGCGCCCCGGAGGGAGGCCCGCCGCCCGCCGACTGGGTCGGCTTCAAAATGATCAAAGATAAGTTGAACATCAACTTGAAATTCACCATGATTCCGCAGGGCGCTGATGGTGATACCAAGTTAAGCACCCTGGCGGCTTCTAACGACCTGCCGGACCTTTTCCAGTTGTCCAACTCTAACCGCTCCTTGTTGTTCAAGTTTGCCCAACAAGGTCTGCTTGCGCCGACAGACAGTTTACTGCCAATGATGCCGGAGCGCACCAAGGCTCGCTACAGCGATGAGAACCTGAAGAAGCTTGACAGCTACAATGGAACTGTTTACGGTTTGCAGGAACCGGCCAGTGGCTCACTCTACAAACGCACCGGGCTTTATATCCGCCAGGATTGGCTCGATAAACTCGGCCTTAAAGCCCCGACCACCCTGGATGAGTTTATGAAAGTGGCCCAGGCTTTTACTACCCAGGACCCCGACGGCAATGGTAAAAATGATACTTACGGTTTCGGCGGCTTCGTGGATAACGCCCCGGGTATGGGAACCTACTTTGACTTTATCTTTGGCGCTTTCGGTGTACCGGGTGACTGGACTTACGGAGATCCCTCCAACTTTGACGCCACTTACAAACAACCTGCTTATGAAAAAGCCATGCAGTTTATTGCTCAGTTGAACCAGAATAAAGTGATTGACCCGGACTGGCCAACCCTTAAGGTAGACGATTTCCGGGCGCGCTGGAAACAGGGCAAGTATGGTATGTTCGTCGAAGACTTCTGCGCCCTTTCCTGCCAGGCTAACTACAAAGCCTTTGATACCAACAATCCGAAAGGCAAGCTAACCCTGATTGCCCCGCCGAAAGGCCCGGACGGTAAGAGCGCGGTCGGTACCTTTACGGCAGCCGGTAATAACTGGATTGTCTCCAAGAAGGCCATGGATGCCGGAAAAGGCCCTGCTATTGCCAAATTCCTGGAATGGGCCAACAGTGGAGAGGGTTATTATCTGCTGGGCTTCGGTCAAAAAGACATTAACTACAAGCTCGACAGCAATAACAATATTGTTACAACCGGCATTGATCCCAAGATGGCTTACAACTCCAAAGAACAGCAGCCTATTTTGCAGATGAAGTGGCTGGCTTACAACGGCGCGGACCAGGAATTACACGCCCGCTACGCGGCCTTCCAGACTTCCGATGGCCGTAATATAGACCCGCTAGAATACTATAAGGCCAGTTTTAATTCGCCTTATGTGGATGCGACCGCCGGACAGCTAATTCAGCCTGCTGCTAACAGCGCCGATATTTCCCGTTACATAGGAGAAAACCTGGTTCAGTTTGCCCTCGGTCAGAAACCTATTAACGATGGAACCTGGAAAACCTTCGTTGATGGTTTTAACGGGTTGGGTTTCGCAGATTATGAAAACAATGGCAAGCAGACTCTCAAGAGCGCCGGTTTCTTGAAGTAAACTGAAAGGCTGGACCGGGTTAGGCCCTTTGTATGGCGATAGCTTCCTGCATACAAGGCCTAACCCGTTTCAGTTTTTACACAAGGCTTGATGCAAGAGAAAACGTATTCGTGCAAACCGCAAGGACGAAAGGATTTGAATTCCTATGACTGCTCAACAACCCCTGGTGCGCTTCTCAGTAATTGGTATTAACCACGGCCATATTTATGGACAGGTAAATTTGCTGTTAAGAGCCGGCGCCGAGTTTGTTTCGGTCTACGCGAAAGAACCGGAACTGATGGCCGAGTTTTCAAGCCGGTATCCTCAGGCCCGAGTAGTATCCAGTCCCCGGGAAATCCTGGAAGATGAGTCTATCCAACTGGTAGTGAGTGCCGCTATCCCGGTGGACCGCGCCGGAATTGGCATCCAGGCTATGCAGCACGGCAAGGATTACATGACCGACAAACCCGGTTTTACCACCCTGGGCCAACTGGCCGAAGCCCGCAAAGTCCAGGCTGCAACAGGCCGCATTTACTCAATCTGCTACAGTGAACACTTCGAAAACGCCTCCACGGTCAAAGCCGGTGAACTGGTAGCGCAGGGCCGCATCGGCAAGGTGGTGCAAACCGTGGGTATGGGACCGCACCGCATTAACCTGCCCTCCCGCCCTGGCTGGTTTTTTGAACGCGAAAAGTACGGCGGTATCCTGACCGATATAGCTTCGCACCAGTGCGAACAGTTTCTCTTCTTTACCGGTTCTACGGCTGCCGAGGTTGTATCTTCCGCCGTAGCAAATTACAAGTATCCGCAATATCCGGAGCTGGAAGATTTTGGTGAAATGCTGTTGCGCGGCAACGGCGGGGAAGGCTTTGTGCGCGTGGACTGGTATACCCCTGACGGTTTAACCACCTGGGGCGATGGGCGGCTTTTCATCCTGGGTACCGAAGGTTACATCGAAGCTCGCAAGTATATTGATATTGCCGGAAAGCCCGCTACCGATCACCTTTTTGTGGTGGATCAGAAAGGCATCGAATACATCAACTGTGCCGAGGTCTTTTTGCCCTATGGCCGGGATCTGATAAATGATATTATAAACCGGACTGAAACAGCCATGACCCAGGCTCACTGTTTCCTGGCTTCAGAACTGGCGCTAAAAGCGGAGGCTCAGGCGGTTAGACTGAACTAATGGAGCGCGCGCTTCAACAGGGTCAGGGAAAGCTAGCCAAGAGAGGTTATCCGGTGAAACTGCCACTACAACCCGGAATGCAAAGTTATACCGGATGGATGGAATGGATAAGTCTATGACAAAATTTGTCTCTTTGTTCCGAGCAATCAACGTTGGGGGAAATAGCCAGGTAAAAATGGATACCCTTAAAGCGATGCACGAAGCAATCGGGTTGAGCAACGTGGTAACTTATCTGCAAACCGGCAATGTAGTTTTTGAGTGCAGCAAGGCTTGCGACCCGGAACAGCTTGCCGGGCAGATAGGCGCTGAGTTTGAGAAGAGTTTTGGTTTTAGCACCCAGGTTATGGTTCGTTCCTCCGCCGAAATGCAGACCCTCTCGGATAAAAATCCGTTTCCCGACCAGCCGGACAAAGAGACTAAGTGGATTGTGGTAATGTTTCTTACCGCCTGCCCTGAAAGTGCGGCACAGCAAGCCCTTTTCGAAAGCTACAAAGGCCCGGAAGAACTATTTATAGCGGGGCAGGAGTTGTACATTTACTATCCGAATGGCATAGGGCGCTCAAAACTTTCTAATACTCTGATCGAGAAAAAGCTGAAGGTATATGGAACCGGCCGTAACTGGAATACCGTTACTAAGTTACTGGAAATGACCAGGCCATGAGTGGTTTGAAATATAACTTCCTTTACTAAACAGTGCTACACTAAACCGCTCTGGTTTGCGCCACTTCTTAGAAAGCATATAATTAGCAGGATTGATTGTTGCGGCTCGCCGCTCTTCGGCAACTGTTCGTACAATCCACTGATCAGGTAGTGGCTAGAAATGCGAGGGGTTTGTTGTATGTTGAACTATCCTAGCGCGGAGCGTTTCTTCGATAACTGTCTGTTAGAATGCGGGCTACTGGAAAGTAAAAAGCAACACGTGGCTCTGGCACAAATCAAAGCTGATCCTGCGGCCCGTAGTGCTCTGCTCAGAACCTTGCGTGATATCCAGACCGGCGCAGATGCGGTGCTTGCCCGGGGCAAACCGGCAGAAGATACCTTGAATCTGCCTGCAAACGAGTGGGAGAAACGCTGGAATGCCTGGGCCGCCAGCCGTAAAGCGGCTTTTTTCAGCCGGGCGGCTATGCTTATGCTTGGTGAAAAAGAATTTTTCCCGTATTTTGTCCAAACTCTAAGTAGCAGTTTCAACATTGTCTTTCTGGGTGCCTCCAGCGATGTACTACAGCACGCCACCAAACTCTATTTGAACGGTCCGGAAGAAGACCTGTCTAACTCAGAACTGGCTCGCTGGTGGCAGGCCCAGGAAGCAACCGGAAATCTGAATTTCAGTTAATTTAGTCTACCCACTGAAAGGAGAAACGCGCTTTAACCGGAAGACCGGTTTTTCCTTGCGCGTACCGTTAAATCATGAAACTCGTTGCATTTAGCCGGACCGGCGACTCACGGCCTCGCCGGGGTATAGTAGTAGACGATAGCAGGATTGTTGAAGTACCCGGTTCTTTTCGAGACCTGGGCGATAATGATCTTGCGGAACTGGCTCAGGCGCTTGAAAAGGCAAAGACTGCCGGAGAAAGCTACAGCCTGGATGAAGTCGTGTTACATGCGCCGGTGCCTGACACTAATAAAATTATGTGTATTGGCCTGAATTATATGGATCACTGCCTGGAAACCGGCGCGGCGATTCCCACGCAGCCTATTCTCTTTGCCAAGTTCAATAACGCTCTGACCGGCCACAAAGGGGAAATTAAACTGGACGGCAGCAGCCAGGAAGTGGATTACGAAGCGGAACTGGCTTTTGTGATCGGTAAGCAGGCCTACCATGTAAGCGAAGAAGAGGCCCTGGATTATGTCGCTGGCTACATCACGGCGAACGATGTTTCCGCCAGGGATTTGCAATTTTCCCAAACCCAGTGGATTGTGGGTAAGTCGCCCGATACTTTCTGCCCGCTGGGGCCCTGGCTGGTGACCAAAGACGAAGTGCCTGACCCGCATAATCTGCGCATTCAATGCCGGGTAAACGGTACCACCTTACAGGACTCGAATACCGGTCAGCTAATCTTTAAAATTCCGGCGCTGATCAGCTTTTTAAGCCGCACCATGACGCTCGAACCGGGAGATATTGTCCTCACCGGGACACCTCCGGGAGTCGGTATGGCCCGTAATCCCAAAATCTGGCTGAAGCCGGGCGATACGGTGGAAATCGAAATTGAGAATGTGGGTCTGTTGGTCAATCCGGTAGTGGAGCGCTAACTATGAAAAAACTGGATGGACAGGTTGCTATCGTAACCGGTAGCGGCAGTGGAATTGGCCGCGCTACTGCTCTGCTATTCGCTTCCGAGGGCGCGCAGGTAGTAGTCGGTGACTACAACCTGGAAGCGGCCCAGGAGACGGTCGAGCTTATAGACAAACTGGTGATAGAAGGTGAAGCTTTAGCTCCCGGCAATCGCGCCGCCGCTTGCAAAGTTAACGTAACACTGGCCGCTGAAGCCGAGGCGCTGGTGAATTTCGCGGTAGAAAAGTTCGGCAAACTGGATATCCTGGTAAACAACGCCGGGGTAGGCGTGCCAGGTACAGTCCTGAATACCAGCGAGGAAGACTGGGACCGTATCTTCGCGGTAAATGTCAAAGGGGCATTTCTTTGCTCACGCTATGCCATACCCAAAATGAAAGAGACGGGAGCAGGCTGTATTGTCAATCTCTCGAGTATAGCGGCGATTGTGGCAGTGGTAGACCGGGCAGCTTACGGCGCTTCAAAAGGAGCGGTATTATCCCTGACCAAAGCTATGGCGGCGGACCACGTAAAGGACAATATCCGGGTGAATTGCGTCTGCCCGGGCACGATTGATACACCCTGGGTGAGCAGAATGGTCAGTAGTTACGACGACCCGGAAGATGCCCGCCGCAAGATGGTAGCGCGTCAACCGGTTGGCCGGCTTGGCACACCGGAGGAGATCGCCGAGGCTGTTCTTTACCTGGCCTCTCCGCAGGCCAGTTTCGCTACCGGCAGCGCTCTGATTATTGACGGCGGTTTCACAGCCTTCAAATTACCCTCCTGAGCTATCGGCTCTAAATCTGAAAAAAGCGGCAATTACTTTCTCAGTGATTGCCGCTTTTTGCCTTTATCAGGCCAAAACAAAGCGTTCCAGCGCTTCCGCTACTCCATCTGCCGAATTAGGAGCAACCACCACCCGGGCGGCGGCTTTAACCTCGATAGTGGCATTACCCATCGCCACGCCCAACCCGGCAACTCGCAGCATCTCAAGGTCATTCGGCCCATCGCCTACCACCAGGGTATCGGCTAGAGAGAGCCCGTGATGGCGAGCCAGCCATTCCAGGGCGTAGGCTTTGGAATAACCGGCAGGCAGCAGGTCGAAGCAGTGTAAATCTTTAACCGTGCTATGCTGTAAACGGTAACTGTAGAAATTACAGTTGAACTCAGGCCTTTTACGCAGCATTTCCAGTACCTGCTCGGCACGCTCTCCTGGGCCCGTTGCCGTTACCACCAGGGGATCTTCTACCAGCGGCATTTCCCGGTAAGCAAGCCGCGTCACAAGGTCTGCGCGACTGGGGTGGGTGGCAAAAGCCTTTAGATACTCATCATCAAACTCAGGTGGGCCAAAATAGATACGCTCGCCTCGCAAGGGGCTCTGGAAAATTCCCGGATTCACGCCCGCTTCCAGCATCAGCTCTACCGCAGAAGCCACAAAGGAGGCCGGAAGCGGGCGGTGCAAAAGAGCCTGCTCTGCCTGCGGATCGTAAACAACTGAGCCGCTATAAAGGATGAGAGGGGTATTGACACCGAGATCAGCCGCTACCTGCCGGGCGGAGCGATGCCGCCTGCCCGTAGCCAGCGTTACTATACAGCCCTTTTCTACCGCCAGGCTTACGGTACGGCGCACCCGGGGACTGATATGGCCCTGCGGATCTAGCAAAGTGCCATCTATATCTAACGCAACCAGTTTATACATACGTAGTTAGTATCAATCGTAGACCTGCCAGCAATGGCCTTCCGGGTCATAAAAGTGAATAGCCGCATGGGAAGAGAGATGTCTTCTATCATGTCCCTGGTGGCCGTGAAAATTGGTGTAAGGGCCGCTGGTTTTGATGCCTGCCGAATGTAGCCGGGCCGCAAAACCCTCTAAATTGTTGGTTTCCAGCCCCGGAAGGAAAGCGCTATCTTTACCCCAGACGCGCGGAGCGTTATCTGCCAGGCGCTTTCCCCCGGGCGAGAGTGCCAGGCGCGCCCCGCTCTCAAAAAATACCGCCCCCTGTGATTTGATCGCACCTTGCCTGGTTGTTTCGGTTACGCCGTTACCCGGTTGGGGGCTTTCCCACGCACCATATTCTGAAATGGGTTCCTGGCTGGCAGAGTTCTCCGCCACCTCAAAACCAAATTCAGACAGGTCCTCAGGCGGATTTTCTCGCTGGTACAATTCGGCATCCAGGGTAATAGGGCGAGGCCTGACCGCTTCGTCCACCAGGGGTAAACCCAGAACATCACGGTAAAATTGAAGCGAGGCCTCGTAATCCTCCACCGCTAACCAGATGGTGGCAATCGCCGGGGGGGCTTCCGCCTCCACCGCCTGTTCTATCCTGGTTTCATTTGCCTGCCAGAGATTACGCTCGGCATCAAGAAAGTAGAAGCTTGCGGCCCAACCCTGCTCAAAGACTTGCGTGGTCAGTACTTCATTATCACGCAAATGGTTGACCAGTTTATCAATATCATTGACGTTAAAGCTGGGAATTAGCGGTACATCGGGATAACCCCGGCGCGGTTTGGGACGAGTGGCCCAGGCGGTACCCCCTGACAGTAATTCCAGTTCCAGAGCGCCACAGTTGTAACGAACATGGTGGCCGGTATTAGAATTTCCTTCATCTACCGGCTCCAGGCCCAGGATACGCTCCAGAAAAAGCGTTTCGCCCATCAAATCGACCGTTTTCAGGCCAAGCCAACCCAGTCTTAAAATACGGGGCTCCTCACGCGGCGCCCGCTGAAACAAACCTGTTTTATGTATGCCCGGGGGTTTTGCCACTTTCTGGCTATCTTTACTTCCGAATAAACCCATTAATCCTACTACATTTGAAATTCAAAGTTTGCCGGATTGTAATAATCGGTCTGCACAGGCTGATTATTCTGATCCAGCCTGCCCTGCGTGAACAGGCGTTGATCCGACAAGAGTCCAAAAAGGACAAACTGCCGTCCGTCCGGCGCGATATGTAACTCCATCCGCGCTCGCTCGAAATACTGTACTTTGCGAATGACTCCATCTTCGCCCGGCTCATCAAAAACCGCTGTACGCGGGTAACCGACTATAGAAAGACCGCCTTGTTTTTGCCAGGTCTCCAGGAAGAGCCCGCTTACATTATGCCCCGTTTCCGAGAAGTACCTGTTAGTCAGGCTGTTCCTGAGGGTCTTTTCAGGTTGTGCCGCCTGAGTCAGGGGAAGCCCTGCGGGGTTAAAGATCCCCTTCTCGACTAAAAGTTCGTTCCCCAGTAGTCCAAATTCTACTTCATAAGGTGTACCACGTTTCTCCGGGTGATACTCCATGCGTACCCGCTCAAAATACTGTACCAGGTAATAATGGCCGTCAGCGGCATTCCTTTCATAGAACTGGCCGGTCTTGGGGTAGCCGAACAATTCCAGACCGCCCCTGGTTTCCCATGCTTTTTTGAAAATACCGCGCACAGTATGGCCGCTCTGGGGAAAAACCAGCATATTCGAGGTCGAAGCGGGGGCGGGTGGTAAATCCCGTTTTGGATAATTTTTGTAAGCGTCGTAGAAAGGCTGCTTGGGCGTAAACCTGGTCTGCGGCGTAATATCACCCTTATACTGGTAAGTCTCGGGAGTAGTGCTCATCAAACCGTAAAACTCCTCAGACCAGTCATGTAACATGTGCAAGATAACCATACTGATGTAGCTTTTGGACTTAAACCAGTCGAAAGCTTCGCGTAACATTCCCGCCTGGTTAACCGGATCGGACTGGAAGCCTATCTCTGTAATCCAGATGGGCTTATTGCCTTCGCCGTACTGGATCATAATCTGGTGCATGTTTTCGATCCTGCTGCGATCAATCGGCGCAACCTGCCCTGTGGATGGGCTTAACTCCCTATCGAGATTATAAGGATGGTAGCCGACGGCATCCCAGGGATAAGCTCTTTTATCCGGCCCATCTTCAAGGTCTATACAATAGTACAGGGTTTTCAAATAGTCCGGTCCGGCCAGGGTAGTTGCGGCTACCAGCATTGTCGGATCGACTTGCTTGATACTCTGGTAGAAAGCTCTCAACCAGCGCCCATACTGGCAAACATCCCGCCCGGCGTTCGGCCACTGTTCAGGTTCATTCCAGAATTCCCAGTACCGGATAAAAGGGTAGCGTTTAGCGATTTCGGCTACGGTTTGCCGGAAGTGGTTCAGATTGTCCGGGTTGAAGGCGCAGGCTATATCGCTTTTAGCGCACTCTGCCGGGTTAGCGCTGGCCCAGGGCGGAATGGTCACAAATTCGGCTACTACCTCAAAGCCTTCGTCATTCAGGCGATCCAGCAAGCGATCATTCAAGCTCCAATCATACTTACCCGGTTCTGGCTCGATAGTTTTCCATTCTACGGGCAATCTTATCAACCCGGTCTTTAGCTGCTTAAAATTGTATATAAAAGTATCAAGGTGCATATCCAACCACCAGGGATGGGTGGCAATTCCAAAAGTAAAGTGTGAGGCCCCGGTGGGAAGGTTATCGGCATAAGCAGACCAGTCAACAACGGGATTGGAGTTATCTGCCGCCATGCTCTCTACAGGAGAGATTAGCATTAAGCAGCTTACGGAGCCAAGCAGGACGGCCCAGAAGAGACTCCAACGTTTTAGCCGGGTTATTCGCATTAAAGGTCCCTATTCGTTTCGCAATAGCTAGATTTAGATATACAACGACTAACAAGTACGCCTGATAAAACGGAACGGGGCCGGGAGAATCAGTGAAGATGATTTAGAGTAGATTGACCCCCTAAACATAGGCGTACAAGCATCTTCCAGGTTCCTGGTAAGTTCTAATGGCGATTATAGCAGGTTGTAATATGTCAGGAAAGTTAACTTGAATCGTCAAATGTGTTAATTTTGGCAAACTCAACGAGAAACAGCTACAAAAACAGGCTTAAAGAGCAAACTCAACCCTGACTGCTCGCTACCCTTATAAGCTGCTGGTTTGCGCTAAACAACCCGTTAAGTTAGGGCCATAGCTAGAGAATAGGCTTCACATTAAGCGGGGCAGGCCGTGCTTGCTCATCCTGAAAAGTGTGCGAATGTGGAGCGAGCGGTTTCAGCGGCAAATCAGGAGAATTCTTACTATCTATTGTAGCCTCTCTACAATCCGGGCAAAGTCCGAAAAATTCGATCCAGTGGCCTTCCAGTTTGTAACCAGATTGTTTTTCTAAAAATTCAGTCAGAGCGCTAAAATCGCAACCGCCGAAATCTATAGTCCGGTCACAACAGCGGCAAACAATCTGGTGATTGTGACCGCGTACCAACCCATAGCGGTGACAACCGTCTCCGGTATGTACCCGCTGTAAAAGGCCTATCTCGGCCAGCAATTTAACCGTACGAAAGACACTTGCTACCCCTGGTTTATTCCCGGAATACCGCTCCAGGCGCTCTACCAGTTCATTTATTTCAAATTCGTGGTCATACTGTACGATCTCTTCGATGATGGCCAGGCGCGGTTCGGTTACCTTAAACCCGGCTTTGACCAGCGCCTGTGCCAGGCGTAAAGTCTGAGGGTCAAGTTGTTTCTCGCGTTCGCGCAAAAAACGAGTACTGATTTCCAGGTTTTCGTATTGATCTGTAAGTGAGGCTTCCTGTGCCTCCGGTTTAGGAGTAGTATTTATTGTTTTAGGTTCAGCCGTCCGATTGTTAAGAGCATTTCTTCTAACTGTCATTTCATTGCGTCTTTTCAGAAGTCAGTTTTATATTATTGCGATTGACTATTATTGTCTTTCATATTTTACCATAGCAGCCTACCACTACACATTTTTCTACTGTTACCCGGCTGGCCTGTTTATTGATGTAGGTTTCTCAGGTTTTTGCTTTAAGAAGGTATTAAAGCCGAGATTTTCACGAAGGCCGTCCGGTGTAAAGAATAAATTTCAAAGATTTATTGTAGATTTTACAAAGAATAACCTATTTATTTTAACGGTCTTTATATAATTAGCGGGAGATTAAAAAAACTTAAAATTAGTTGGCTATATCTACTAACTTTCCAAAAATACTACTGAGTCTACAACCTCCGGTCCGCTGCGGTACAACTCAATCCACTACTGAACATAAACTTAACTTCTTGCAAAAGACCATGGCCGGTAACTGGCAAGCTGCTGGATTTTGAAAGAGGCCTTTTTATGATAAAACGAAAAGTTATGCTCAACTTCTCGCCATTTTCTAGTTATCTCTAGTTATCTATAGAAGGCATGGCCCGACCATTCAGGTTAGCCCATTAACAAAAGGAGTGCTAAAAAATGACAGTGCCTTTAGATAGAACCAAACCTGCGCACAGTGTCAGTAAAGCAACATCTGGGAATAATGCCATTGCCCTTAAATGCAGGGACTGTGGAACCGAGTATCCTCTGGAGAAACAGCGCCTGTGCAAGGTTTGTAACGGCGCACTGGAAGTAATTTATGACTTTAGTTTGCTTGATAGTAAAAGCCTTATAAGGGAGATTGAAGCCGGACCGCAATCAATGTGGCGTTATGCGGCCCTGTTACCGGCGCGACCGCAGGCGTATACCCTTAATGAAGTCGGGATGACGCCCATGCACAGAGCCTTCAACCTGGGGAAACGGCTAGGTCTTAACAAGCTCTATATTAAAAATGATGCCTTGAATCCGACGCACTCTTTCAAAGATCGCCCGGTAGCGGTAGCGGTAGCCAAAGCCCTTGAACTGGGAGCAGATACACTTGCCTGCGTTTCCACGGGTAATCTGGCCGGATCAGTGGCAGCAGCGGGCGCACGCGCCGGTCTTAAAACGTATGTCTTTGTTCCGGCGGATATTGAACCGGGCAAAATTTTGATGGCCCAGATTTATGGGGCAACCATAGTGGCGGTCAATGGCACTTTCGACCAGGCCAATACCCTGGCAGCTCAGGTAGCCGAAAAATACGGCTGGGCTTTCGTCAATATCACCATGCGTCCTTATTATAAACAGGGCTCCAAAACCCTGGCCTTTGAAACAGCCGAGCAACTGGGCTGGCGTCTGCCCGACCACGTGCTGCTGCCGGTTGGCAGCGGGTCACTCTACGCCATGACGGTCAAAGGGTTTGAAGAACTGATCAACCTGGGTCTGGTGGCGGACCAGACCATGCCGCGTATTTCGGGAGCGCAACCGGAAGGCTGCAACCCGGTCGCGCAGGCCTACCTGAGTGGCGCAACTCAATTCACACCGGTTACGCAACCCCGGACCTTAGCTTATTCGCTGGCGATTGGCAATCCTTCCGATGGGAATTTTGATCTGAAACAGGCGCGACGAATAAACGGTATGATGGAACAGGTGAGCGACGCCGAAACAATAACAGCAATCAAATTGTTAGCGGCTACAGAGGGTATTTTTACCGAACCGGCCGGAGGCGTTACACTGGCAGGCCTGAAGAAACTGGTGGAAGCAGGTAAAATCGGTAAAGACGAATCAGTAGTATTGTACATAACCGGGAACGGCCTGAAAACACAGGATGCCCTGGAAGGTCAAATGGCTGAAAACCGGCCGGTTGCAGCAAACCTGGCTGCTTTTGACCGCTGGCTAGGTTAAATATACTTGCCCTTTCCTGCTCAATTTACGCCTGCATTACCCGCTAATGCAGGCCTTTTTTTGTGAAGGTAGCGAGAGTTACGTTAAAAGGCGGATGTACCATGAGATAACAATAGCTATAATTAACCCATTATTTGAAGGCTACCATCTGTAGCCGAGGTATGACTAAAAGTTGAAAGGGAAATGGCCGGTAATGCAAAGGGTTGAGCAAGTTGAGGCGATTGCGCAGGCGGAAACAGAGCAGACAGCTTTAAGCGCTAATAAGGCCAGCAGCCTGAAAATTGGTCTGGCCCTGGTGACGCTCTACTTCATCTGGGGTTCTACTTACCTGGGAATGCGGCTGGCCATCGAGTCCTTCCCGCCTTTCTTTATGGCTGCGGTGCGCTTCCTGATAGCCGGTAGTCTTCTCTATGGCTTCTTACGCATGCGCGGGATGTCTAACCCCACCAGAAAGCAGTGGGGAAGCGCCGCCCTGGTAGGTGGACTGCTGCTGATCTGTGGCAATACCGGGGTGGCCTTTGCCGAACAGTGGATCGATTCAGGCCTGGCTGCCGTGATGGTAGCTACAGTACCCCTCTGGACCGCCCTTTTTGCCGGCTTCTGGGGACGCTGGCCTCGCCGCCAGGAGTGGATAGGTTCCGGGTTGGGCCTGATAGGAGTAATTCTGCTCAGTACCAGCAGTCGTTTACAACTGAACCCGTTAGGGCTGATTATAGTGCTGGGTGGAGCAGTCTGCTGGGCTTTTGGTTCGGTATGGAGCAAGCACCTGCCCATGCCGCCAGGTTTGATGGCCAGCGCTGCCGAAATGCTCTGCGCGGGAGCCATTCTATTAATCGTGAGTCTCCTGACCGGCACTGCCGCGCCAACCGGCTTTTCCCTTGAATCCGTTGGAGCCCTGATTTACCTGATTATCTTTGGCTCGCTAATCGCCTTTAGCGCCTTCAGTTACCTTATTCGCACCGTCCGGCCCACCCTTGCTACCAGTTACGCTTATGTAAACCCGCTGGTTGCGGTAGGCCTCGGAGCGCTTTTAGCTTCAGAGCAAATTACCTGGCTGGAAGTAATCGCCATGTTTTTTGTAATATCGGGCGTGGCTTTTGTGTCATTATCCCAGCGCGGCCAGAGTAAATAAACTTCCATTTTAAAATCTGTAGACCAAAAACCGGGCTGCTTCTTAGTTTATCAATTAAGAAGCAGCCCGGTTTGTTTTTGATTCTCAGCAGAAGTGCTCAGAATCCGGTTGATCGGGTCGCTTAGCTCCCCTTACTGGCGACCACACAACTAAAGTGGTTAGCCCCTCCACCGGGCGGTCCCGCTTTGATTTGTGGCCCATTGAACCCTACAACTTTGATGCCATTGAGAGTATCATTGCCTGAAAGAGTTAAGCCCGGCCCTGTCACTCCCGGACCGCTTATGACCACTGCCGGTCCGCTATTGCTACAACTACCCTGGAGTGTCACACCGGCAGGCACTGCCGGCAAAGTAGCGGTAATCATAATCGGACCGAGTGAAGGCGCAAAAGTAATGGTCTGCTGCCCGGAGCCCAGGGCCGCATCCTGCAAGGCCCGCCGCAAAGTGCCGCAACTGGTGTCGTCACCCGTGCTGGTTACGTTCAAAGAGCAACCACAGCTATAGACATTCGGCTGAATATCAAGCTGGAAATCGGTGATAGTTGCAACATCACCTGGCCCACTATCAACAATGTGCAGCTTCCAGGTTCCGTTCAACGAGACGTCCATCAGACTGGAGAGTGCTTGCTCAGGCTGATAACTACCGGTGAAAGGCGCCGTGCCATTGCCTATCAATGAAGAAGCCGAGTCGTCCAGCACCGTATTAACAAAGTTCGCTCCGCCTCCACCACGCTGGGCAATCAAAGTGACAGACTGGCCCGTGGGCGATATCAGCGAGAAGGTCAGGTCACCATCAAAGGTCATAGTGGCCGAAAGAGTAACCTTGATCTTACCAACTTTGCCGCTGGTATTGACTGTCACCGGCACATCAGCCCCTGTCGGATTATTGTCCGGTACTGTTACCCCGCCCCCGCTATAGGCATAGTGCTGGTTAGCACCGAGCGAAGCCGAGCCAATTACAAAGGTGATGTCGTAAGTAGTTACTCTCCCACCAACGTAATTTACGGTCTGGTGCAGCGTTACCCGGTCGCCGCATTGAGCATTGGAATTGATCTGGACCAGGTAATCGGTACTGTTAACCCCGGTCGAGTTGGGGGCAATGTCGGCATAGGCCGAACTGCCCTGCACGATAATAGCCGGACCGCTGCCCACCGTCAGGGTGCTGCTGATCGCGCTGGCGGTCACACTTCCGCTGTTCTTCAGCGTGATCTGCACTTTGGCTGTTTCTCCCGGGTCTAATATACCATTGCCGGTGCCTCCGCTCTCTGTAACAGACGAAGCGGTAGCGTTTAGAATGGGTACGGTACTGGGTATATCGGCCTTGAAGATACCCCGCCCGTGAGTGACTGCCAGCAGGGTGGTGCTGTTGCCCAACCAGGAAAGTTCGTTGACCGGGGCGTTAGTCGGCCCGTCTCCCGGCGTGACCTGCCAGTTTTGCCCGCCATCTTCACTGGCGAAGAGGCCGATAGTGGTACCCACGTAGAGCCATCCAGAGGCGTAGGGATGGACTGCCATGCTGTAGATCGGCACCTGGGGCAGCTTGTTGCTACCTGTCCCGGTGACATCCGTCCAGCTACCCGCCGCGCCATTATTCGTGGTTTTTAGCAGGTTGCCGCTGGTAAAGCCACCCAGGCTGACATAGACCACGCTGGAGTTCTGAGGATCAATCGTAATTCGGTTAACCGCGCGATTCGGAGAGCCGCCCGGCAGATTGGCATCCACCTGCGTCCAGGAAGGAGAAAGCGCGGTGCCATTCGTGGTGTAGTAGATCAGGCCGTTATTGCGTCCCACCCAGATGACATCCGGGTTGCCTTTGGCTACCGCTACCGAGGTGATACAGGAATTAGGACTTGAGGCGCAGGTTGAACTGGGAATGGGCAAATTGGGAACCTGGTTCCATGAAGGAGTACTGGCCTTGACGTTAGTGCTTCTCCAGAGATGATTGGCACCACCATACATAGTATTCGGGTTGTTAGGATCGAGGATAAACGGAGCAATAAAGTTAGCGTTGCTACTGGTTGCTTCCGTTATACCGCTGTATATATAGCTGGAGGACTGACCGCCAGTGTTGCTGCGGTGGATACGCATGTAAACATATTCACCGTAAAAGTAGTTGGCATCACCAGGGTCGGCGGCAGCAAAGCCACCATCACCACCGAACATTGCGTTCCAACTCTGAGGATCACCGGAGTAAACCTGGGTGCCGTTGTCCTGAGCACCTGCCACAACCTTGCCGTTGATCGAGTTGCCCGCTCCACCGTAGAACTGCGTG